>PKDY01000039.1 GCA_002862755.1 Flavobacteriaceae bacterium
AATACCTTTTAATTTAACCAGTTCATCTAGTCTTTTAGGAATAGTTTTGTCTTTTAAAACACTAGCGGTATCTAAAATCCAGTTGATTTTATTAGCATAGTTCCTTACACTTGAGAAATAAACCACAAGATCATTAGACTTAGAGTTAAAAATACTCTTGAAGGTAGTGTGTGTGTTTAAAGTTGACACGAGTACAATCTACATATCAATCAAAAGTAATTGTATAAAAAAGAGGCCTAATTAGCCTCTTATAAAGTTTAATATAAATAACATTTTACTTTACAGCTTCTACTGTATATCCTTGTTTTCTAAGTAATTTTATGACGCCATCTTCACCTGCTAAATGAGCCGCACCAACAGCAAAAAAAGTGGGTTTTGATTGAGTAACATTTTCAATTACAGGAATCCAGTTTTTATTTCTTTGTACTATTAAATCATTTTCATATTCAGTAAACATCTTGCTTTCTGATTCCTTAGATAGAGTTAGCATACCTTCAATATTTTCGCTTTTATAAACGGCAAGCATTTTGGCCATTTCATCTTTATCTGAAACTAAATTATCATTTGAAGCTTTTAAGAGTTCCTCTACTTGTAATTTGTAAGGTATTTTATCAAAAACATTCATTTGGTCTTCAATAGTTTCTAATCCATAAATCTCTTCATTTTGCTCCTTTGCAATTTTCATAAGTTCCATATCAACAGTTTTCATTGGGCAATCCAATAGCTTTGGTAAATACATAGAACTAATCATAAAAGGTTTGAATGTATCAATCATCTGTAAAGTAAAACCAATATTTTCCTTTAAAAAAGTATCTAATTTTTTTGCTTCATCTGTTGTTATTAGCGAACTAATAGTTACTCCATCATTCATCATAACTTTACGCATCATTGTAGCTTGTAAATTGGGATCATCCATATCAATCTCTAGATAGAGTTGCGATGTTTCATCAAATGCTTTTAAAACTTCATCATCTATATTGGTTTCACATACTGCATGCATGGTGCCGTATAAATAGGATGGTTTTTCAATGCCATTACCAGAAATTTTCCATAATAGGCTATTTTCCAATTTTTGTGCATTGGCTAAATAACTAAAAATCATAAGAGCAAATACTACTGAAAATTTGACAAGATCAACAATAATTCGTATCATAATGAAATATATTTTGTTATAAATCTAATTTTTCTAATTCTTTGTAATTTCTATTCAATCGTTTTAATAAAATACCATACAGTAGTTTGTAAAACAACCATATCACACCTATAATAATTAATACACAAACTGTATATGCAGCAAATAAAAGGGTATAGAATACATTCGGATTCACATTTTGTGTTGCTTTTTCTATAACTTCATTTAAATTGGGATCATATTTAAATTGAAATGTAAAAACAAGAATAAACAGAATAAATGACATCATTAGATTATACCATACATAGTATTTTACTGTTTTTCTAGTTTTAATAATGGATTGCATTAGTTTTTTTACCGTTTCAGTAGTATTGATATTTTTAAAATTTTTATAAAACTGAAAGATGAAGAATATAATGATACCATAGTTAATAATAGTAATTACAGGTATAATTTTATTTAAATGATAGATTTCTAGCGTTTTGAAATAATGTTCGTCGGTTGTAAAAAAGCTTAAGGTAAGCCATAAGACAATCTCTAAAATACTGATAATTAAAATCCATTTCACAATAGAAGAAGATCTTTTGTGAAGCATTTTATAAATGTCTTTTTCGGTAAGTTGGTTAAAAGAATGTTCTCTTTTTTTCCAATCTTTTTTTAATATCTCTAATTCATCCATTCAATTACGGATTTAATATTTTTTTTAATTTTCCTTTTACTCTGTTCATTTTTACTCTGGCATTAACTTCACTAATACCAAGTGTTTCTGAAATTTCAGCATAGTCTTTATCTTCTAGATATAAAAATATCAATGCTTTTTCTATATCATTCAACTCGCTTATAGCACTATATAAAAGTTTTAACTGCTCTTCCTCTTCATAATTGTAATCTTCTTGTTTTACTTTATGAAAGGTACTGTCAAATTCTATAGTGTTTATTGATTTTTTCTTTTTTCTATATAAAGTTATGGCGGTATTTAAACCTACTCGATACGCCCAAGTGGTAAATTTTGAATCTCCTCTAAATTTTGGAAACGCCTTCCATAATTGGATGGTAATTTCCTGAAACAAATCATTATGCGCATCCTCATCAGTAGTATATAACCGACAAATCTTGTGGATTATATTCTGATTTTCCTGCAACTGTTTTACAAAAATTTCTTCCGATGTTGGATTCATAGAACTATAAGTAGCTATTTCCTGCTATTCGTTACAATTTTTTGAAATCATTTTGTATTTTTCTAACAAGCACAAGAACTTCCTAGGGTCGTTTTGTCCTTTTAACAAAAATAAGAAAAGGATTTCAAAAAGATTTCCACTACTATCAGGGCTAGAAATACAATAACAATAGCAATAACAAATTGAATAGCAATTTCAATTTTTATAGGACTCATTTCAATACTTATAACTATTTATTCCTTCAAATGATTTTATAAATGAATTTAGAATAGTATAAAATCCATCAATAAATGCGTATCTTTGGGTATACCAAATTAAGTATCTCAAAAATGAATATACCTCGTAGTAGTTTTCCTAGAATTGTAATTATAGGAGGAGGATTTGCAGGCATCGCTTTAGCCAAAAGATTAAGAAATAAAAAAGTGCAAGTGGTATTATTAGACAAACACAATTACCACAATTTCCAACCTTTAATGTATCAAGTTGCTACAGGTGGTTTAGAACCCGATTCTATTGCGTATCCTATTCGTAAAGTAGTGCAAGAGCATAAAGACTTTTACTTTCGTTTAGCTGACGTAAAAGAAATTGACTCCAATAACAATAAAATTATCGCCGATATTGGTGAATTAAAATACGATTACCTCGTAATTGCTACTGGTTCAAAAACGAACTTTTTTGGTAACAAAGAAATGGAACGCAATTGTATGGCTATGAAAACCATTCCGCAATCGTTAAACATTCGTAGTCTTATTTTAGAAAACTTTGAACAGGCTTTATTAACCAATGATATTGAGGAAAGACATAGTTTAATGAACTTTGTTTTAGTAGGAGGTGGGCCAACAGGTGTAGAACTGGCTGGAGCTTTAGCAGAAATGAAAAAAGCCATTTTACCCAAAGATTATCCTGATTTAGACATTCGAAAAATGGAAATCAATCTTATTCAAAGTGGAGACTGCATTTTAAATACTATGAGTGAAAACGCTTCTCAAAAAGCAGAAGAGTTCTTAATTAAGTTGGGCGTAAGTGTTTGGAAAAATGTCCGTGTGACAGGGTATGACAGTAGAGTAGTTACAACTAATTCCGATTTAACTTTTGATAGTGCTACAGTAATTTGGACAGCGGGTGTGCAAGGTGCTTTGGTTAACGGCCTTAATGTACATTCTTTAATTGCTAGAGCCGATCGCGTTAAAGTTAATGCGTACAACCAAGTAGAAGGTTATGATAACATTTTTGCTATTGGAGATATTGCCTCCATGTCTTTAGAAGAGTATCCACAAGGACATCCAATGATGGCACAACCTGCCATTCAGCAAGGCAAGCATTTATCTGAAAATTTAGCGCGTTTGTTAGAGAAAAAAGAAATGAAACCTTTTGCATATAAAGACAAAGGTTCCATGGCAACCATTGGTCGAAATAAAGCGGTTGTCGATTTACCACATTATCATTTTTCGGGTGTTTTTGCCTGGTTTGTATGGATGTTTGTACACCTTTTTTCTTTAATTGGTTTTAAAAATAAAGCCGTTGTCTTTTTAAATTGGGTTTATAATTATGTTCGTTTTGACAGAGAAGCTCGATTAATCATCAGACCTTATAAAAAGAAACAAATAGCCACTTTTACTACTGATGAGATTTAAAGATTTATTTAGTGATTAGTAATTTATTTTAGAAATTTTATGAGTAAAAAACATATAATTACTATTTTAGTAATTACTATAATTGGTTGTACTAAAAAAGAAACTTCTCAAGAAATATATGATCGAGAAGTTAAGTTACTTTTTAATTTTGATGAATATAATGATGAAATACTAATTAGTTCAGAACCTTTTCAATTAGATTTATCTTGTCTTGAGGTAATAAAAAAGGACAGTTTAAATTTTAGCAAATCTAATATTTCTGAAATTTTAAAAGATTTGGAAGAACCTCTTATTACTAAATGGTCTGATTCTTATTTTAAAAATGGGAAAGTATTAGAAAAAGAAAAGATAAGAACGATCTTTAATGGTAACCTAGATGATGGATGGACATATTTTCATAAAGAGTATGGAAATAGTTACCTAGAATTATCAGCTCCAATCTTTTTTAACAAATACTCTTATTGCATTGTATTTGGAGCTGGACACTGTGGAAGCCTTTGTGGAGGAGGTGAATTAATTTTATATAAAAAGAATAATGATAAATGGGAAATTGTTAAGAGATATTCTAATTATGTTAATTAAAGAAAATTAACTTGACTGAATTTATTTGTAAAAACTTTACAATTATCTATTCAAACTACTCGCTAACCACTAATTTCTTATACCTAATCATCAAACACACAAATTTACAGTAACTTTCTAAACCGTCTTTTTGTTGTTTATCTTTAAAAAGTTATCATAAATTTATATCGAACTTGTTTTTCGTTTCTCAACATTTTCAATAATATAAAATCCAAAATATCCTTTTTTATAAATTATTGTCAATACATCCTTTTTTTCGAATTGAGTGAATTGTTGTTGGGTTATTTTTACTCTAACAGGTTTGCTTCTAAATCTAACATACACGTAAAAATCTAATTTGTCATCATCATTCTTTTTTTGAACGGTATCAATAATTTCAATATTATTTTCAAATATGTTTCTGAAGCATAACTATAATTTAAATACAATATGGATGTAATTATAAAAAGAGGCATTCCAACTAATACTCTTATGACATAGCTTCTTTTATTTGAAAACAAATTAATTAATTTCATTTTAGCTTATTTCTTCATACCCAATCATTAAGCCCACAAATTTACTATAACTTTCTAAACCGTCTTTTTGTTGATTCATCTTTAAAAAGTTATCATAAAAATATTCAAAAAAGGTGTCAATAGGAGTGTGGTAACTTTCCCAAAAAGCTTCGTTTTCATCTAAGTTTTTCACCACTCCTTTGTTAAGTTTCTCAAAAAAAGGTTTGCTTTTGCCTTCTTCTATTTTTTCTAAATTTCCTAAACAATAGCGTGTGATAAAATTATAAGCGGAATATTGAAAATAGACATCTTCATTTTTTATTGCAGCTAGAAAACCAATAAAATTGCACTCACTTTCGCTTCCAATACCAGTTTGATGTGCCATTTCGTGACAGGCAGTCATCGGGCAATTGTATTTTGGTTTTAAGGTGTTTACTTGTGCTTCATTGGTAAACGGATTCAAATAACCACCAAAACCCATATAACTTAAAGGGTAACTCAATAATGAACCTTTTATACTTTGATGCTTGTATTGAAACTCTTTTAGGTTTTCAGGTAAGTTTTGATACCCTTTTATCGCTAACGTAAAGATTTCTGCTTCTGTATAGGGAATGGCTACAGCTAACGAATCAGTACCCGTAATTTTTTCTTGCAAGGCATTGGTTTTGAGAATCATTTTATCGGTGAAAGCTTCTAATTGTGCCAAGGTGTATTCTTTTGGAATACCTAATTTTTTGTTTAATGGAACCCGATAATAATTCAAACCCCATAAAATATTGAAGAAGAAATAGAATATCGCAAACCAACTCATGATGGTTAATCCATTGGTTTTCCAATTTTTAAAAAAGCTTTTTCTGTTTTTCCAAAACCATCTCAATAAAAAAAAGATAAGAATGAAATAAATGACATCTCCAATAGAGAAAGGAATCCAACCCAAACTATTCCTAGAAACAAAGGCAATTTTTGGATATAAACCGTTACTGTACCACTTTTCAACTCCCTCAGGAAATAATGCAATAAGTTTTACAATAAGAATTTGTAGGAGTAAAGAAAGCGGTAGAATATATTTTTTCTTCAAAGCATCAATTTTAAACGTAAATATAATTAGAAATCATTTAGTAAAGCATTTAAACTTTGTAACTTTGGCATGTTAAAACCTTGAAATTATAAAATAACATGAGTCAAGAAGTAAGAAACTTAGAGCCTAAAGCACTTTGGAACAAATTTGCCGATTTAAATGCAGTACCAAGACCTTCGAAAAAAGAAGAGCGCGTGATTGCTTTTATGATGGACTTTGGAAAAAAGCTAGGCTTTGAAACCATAAAAGACCAAGTTGGAAATGTCATAATAAAAAAACCAGCCACTCTAGGAATGGAAAACAGAAAAACGATTGTTATGCAATCGCATTTAGATATGGTACATCAAAAGAATAACGATACCGTTTTTGATTTTGATACACAAGGTATTGAAATGTATATTGATGGTGATTGGGTTCGTGCTAAAGGAACTACTTTAGGAGCTGATAATGGTTTAGGTGTAGCAACTATCATGGCTATTTTAGAAAGTACCAATATTCCACATCCAGCTATTGAAGCGCTATTTACCATAGATGAAGAAACAGGAATGACAGGTGCCATGGGCTTGCAAGGCGGTATGCTTGAAGGTGAAATTTTACTAAACTTAGATACCGAAGAAGACGACGAAATTGATATTGGTTGTGCTGGTGGAGTAGATGTTACAGCTGTAGCAGAATACGATGAAGAAGACACTCCTGAAGGTTCGGTAGGATATACTATTACCGTAAAAGGATTACAAGGAGGCCATTCGGGTATGGATATTCATAAAGGATTAGGAAATGCAAACAAAATTATGAACCGTTTATTATTTGATGGTTTTGATAATTTTGGTTTGCAAATTGCTTCTATTAAAGGTGGAAGTCTACGAAATGCAATTCCAAGAGAAAGTGTGGCTCAGGTAATTATTGCCAATGTATATGATGAAGCTTTCGTTTTTGATATGCAAGATATTATTAATGAAATCAAAACAGAATTAAAAACTACTGAACCGAATTTACAAATTGTAATTGAAAAATCGGAAACCACTCCTGCTAAGGTAATGCCTCCAATGGCACAATATTATTTAGTACGTGCTTTATACACCGCACATAACGGTGTGTATAGAATGAGTGCAGATTTTGATAATTTAGTAGAAACGTCAAACAATATTGCCAAAGTAACCGTAGGTGAAGGAAAATTAAACATTCAGTGTTTGACTCGTTCTTCTGTTGAAACAGCTAAATTTGATTTGGCAAATGCGCTGCGTTCTGCTTTTGAATTAATGGGATGTGAAGTGGATTTTTCAGGAAGTTACCCAGGTTGGACACCAAATGCTAATTCTGAAATTTTAGATGTGCTAACCACTATTTATGAAAAGCAAAATGGAAGTAATGCCAATGTGGTGGCTTGTCATGCAGGATTAGAATGTGGTATTTTGGGTACGAATTATCCTGATATGGATATGATTTCTTTTGGACCAACCATTCATGGTGCACACAGTCCAGACGAAAGAGCAAGTATCTCTTCAGCTCAAAAATACTGGAAATTTGTATTGGAAATTTTAGAGAATATTCCAGTGAAAACTAGTTAGTATAAAGTTAATAGTGAATAGTATAAACCTCGTTTGTTTAAAACGAGGTTTTTTTTTATATTAAATAAATTCTCATCATATCTTAATGCAACAAACTTACACTTTAATAAAAATTTTCTTTTTATATAAAAAGTATAAGAAGAACCATTCTACAATAAGTAATCCAAGGATTAGAATAATGGGTTGGTAATTTCCAAATAACGAGGCTATTCCTCCAAAAATAAAATTAGAGGTGGCTTGAAAATGAATCATAGCGACAGCCATATAAATAGCAATGGAGTTTAAACCAATGACTCTAAAAACAAAGATCCATTTTTGGTATTTCCAAACATCGATAACCAAATAGAATAGTGCTAATAAAAGAAAACTGATACCTCCAGTCAACAAATTGAAAGTCGATGTCCAAATCGATTTGATAATTGGGTAGACATTTTGTAACAGTAAAGCGATTCCTATTAAAGCGATTCCTGTTATGATAAAGAATTGTACTTTTTTGTAAGCAGTAAAAGAATTGGAACGTAAAATAATACCAGCTAAGGCTCCCATCAAGGTAATGGCTGAAGCCGAAATAATACACAAAATGCCTTCTGGATCAAAGACAGTTCCATACAATTTTCCAGGAAGTAATAACCGGTCTAAATAGCTGTTTATACTTCCTTCTGGTGTTAAATTTCCTGTTCCAAAATTAGGTACTGGAACAACCAATTGTAAAATTGCATAACCCACTAAAATTCCTATTACCCAAAAAAGTAAATTTTTAAAATTTTTAAAATGTATCGCGATGAAAGCTGCTATAGCATAAGCAATACCGATTTGTCCTAAAACACTAGCAATTCGCAACGTATCGAATTGAAAATTCAAACCACCATTGTAAATGATTCCTAATAAGATAAGAATGAATGCTCTTTTTAGAATTTTGGGATACAATTCTTTTGTCGTTTTTCCTTTTTCTAACTGACTGAATAATGCATAAGGAATAGCAACTCCAGAGATAAACATAAACAAAGGAAAAATCAAGTCGTAAGCATAAAATCCTTCCCATTTAGCATGATCCATTTGTCTTGCAAAAAGGTCTGCCCAAACCCAATTGGTTTCTTGTCCTAATGCTTTAAAAAGCAAATCACCGCCAATGATCCAAAACATATCAAATCCTCTCAAAGTATCTAAAGCTAAAAGTCGTGGTTTGGACGTATCGTTCATCATTTGTTTGTTTTGTTGATAAAGTAAATATAAAAAAAACACCAAAGCAGTACTAATTGGTGTTTTAGATTCTTTAGTAATGTTGGTATGATTTATACGAATGTCATTGCTGTTGCTTTCGTATTTTGGTATTGAAATAATTGAGAGCAATCCATTACATTTGGAATATGATCCAATGTACAAAGTTGAGCCACAACGGCTTCTAAACCTTTAAATAGTGTGTCTTTGGAAAGTGATTTACTAGTTTTACGACTCAATTGTAAAGGTAAACTATAGCCACAATGGGTTAAAAATGCCCTTTCAATTTGTAATAATTCAAGCGGTGTGTACCCATTAAAACGTTTCCCTAAACGTTGATTTACTAAACCCACATAGTTGAGTTGCAGGGAACCATGATCGTCTGATAAATGTTTCCAAGATTCGGTATTATCCAAAATATTACCTACAGCACATTGAGTACACGATTCTGGATGCAACGTATTACTATGAAAAGCTTGATATAGTTTTTTTACAGCAGTATCAAATCGTTTGGTAGTTTCCATGACAACTAATTTAGTAGTTTAAATTTATTAAAAATAAAGGAATAACCAAAATCTATTAAAAGGAAAAAAGAATAAGAAATCAATTTTTAATGATTATTTTACTTTTTTTAATCACTTTTGAATTTTCCACTAGTTCAAATAAATAGATTCCATCATTTAAATTTTCTCTGTTGATTGTGAATGAATTACCATTTATGTTTTCAATTAACTTAACAAGTTGTCCTAATGAGTTAAACAACATCAATTTTGCATTTTGAAGACGCGTTTCTGATGAGATTGTTACTTCTTGTTGAAATGGATTAGGATAGAAATTTATTGTAGTATCATTCAAATGATAAGAATCGATACTTAACATAGAACAATCTGTAGGAGTAGACCCATTTGCAAGTCCATGATTGTATACATCTTGATCATTTTGCGAACTACAAGTTAGATAAATATGAGGATCACTAGGTAATTCATAAGTAGGAAGTAAAGGATGACGATTACTACCTACACCTTCAATCCAAGTTTCTCCACCAGCAAAATTATATAAATTGTATTTTTTTCTAGTACCACCATCTACAGTAACGTCAGTAATTGAAGTAACAGTGTAGGTAATGCCATTAGAAAGTGTTATCATATCTGAGACTTGTAAGTTAAAATCATATAATAATTGCTCCACTGAGTTTACGAGTCTATACACCCTTTTTGACGCTACATCTTCCCGAATATAGACCTCGTTATTAAAAAATGGATCCACAAATTTTTTATAGGTGTAAGCTCCTACAACAACATCAACTCCTTCATCAATTACTAAATTATATGGGCCACCAAATGTTGCAACAGTTAGATTCCACTTTGAGTTATTTAAAAAAGGAGTATAAGATTGTGAAAAGATGAAATTAAAAAGGAAACTAAAAAAGAGTACGTGTAATTTTTTAATCATAATATATTGAAAGTTAATTTGTTTATTCTTTCAAATATATAAAAAAACGGAGTGCAAATTTAATTAAAGTATTATTCAACAGGAATATACAAATCGAGAATTGCTTTTTTTTCAGGATGCTTATTGAAATCATTATGATACACTTCAAACGGATTGTGATCTGCTTTTTTATAGCCATTTTCATTCATCCATATAAATAAACCAGTCCAAGCTTTTTCTAAATCTTCAATTAACAATTCATAATGACCTACAATATATTTTCCTTTTGGTAAGTGTCCTATATTAAGCTCTCCATTAACGGCAATAGTTTCTATCAAAGTAACCCCAATACTCATGCGTACTTTGTCTGGAGCAGTAATTTTAAAATTATCATGAAATACACGAATGATTTTGGAACGGTTGTTTTCTAAAATTTGATTAGGAGTACACCACTGAACTATTTTTTGAAAAGCTTTTTCTAATTCTTCCACACCTATATGGGTAACATAAACATAAGGTTGGGTAGCCAATTCTTTAATTTCAATTTTTGCATACATAGTCGTAAAATTTTTAAGATTTATTAGGTTACAAATGTAGGTTTCATAATTTTCCATTTGTTGACTATTCTTGCTATCTGTTTGACTTATCTTGCTAAATTTGTGTAGATGTGTTTTTCTAAAATTAGAAGGACTTTGATGGTAATAGTTTTTAAATGTTTTCGTAAAAACAGCATTGCTTGTAAAACCCAATTGATCAACAATGCTAGCAATCGTAAGTTCTTTTTTGTGTAATAATAAAGATGCAGCTTTTTCGATTTTTTTGCGAATGATATATTGGTTCAGGGTTTCATTGGTAATCATTTTAAAAATACGATGAAAATGAAAAGGCGAATAGTAAGCGATTTGTGCTACTGTTTCTAATGACAATTCGTTATCCAAATTAGCATCAATAAATTCAAAAACCGCATTTATTCTTTTTTGATATTCTTCTGTCATTGTAGTATTTTTTCAATTTCAGATTGATACATACTATTTTCATTCATACCATTGTGACCTAAATTATCTAGTAAAATGAGTTGGGAAACACAATTGCATTCTTTTTGTAATTTTTGCGAGGATTGAAAAGGGATAACGGTGTCTTCTTTTCCATGAAATAAATACACTGGACAGTTACAATTTTGTAGATACTGATTGTTTTCTAATTTATATTTTAAAATAAAAGTGGGTATAAAAGGCATCTTTTGTCGCATCATATCTGATAAATTATAATAGGGAGCTTGTAAAATTAGCTTCTTCGGATGGTTCGTTGCCGCTAGATAGGAAGCAATTCCAGAACCAATGGAATACCCCGTAATTATAATACTATTTTCCTCATATTCTTTTTTTAAGGTAGTATAGACCAATGTAACGTCATCAAAAAGTTGTTGTTGGTTTTCAATTTTACCTTCGCTTTTACCATAACCCCGATAATCTAAAATAAAAACATCATAATGTAAACGCGTATAGGTTTCAGCAGCAAAACCCCACGAACTCAAATTACCTGCGTTACCATGCAAATAAAAGAGAAGTCCTTTTGAATTTTCAGCTTTAAAAAGCAAACCATTTAATTTTTTTCCATCACTAGTGATAAAGCTTCGTTCTTCAAAAGGTTGATTGAATTTAAATTGAAAATTAGGGTTTAATTTTGTGGGTAAAAAAATGATTTTTTCTTGAAAAAAATACAAAACACTACAAAGCAGTACATAGAGTATAATTACAATTTTAAAAAAGCTAAAAATGATTTTCTGCATTATTTTTTCTTCTCTTTTTTAGATTCCTTTTGCGCTTCTTGAAAAGCATCTCTAAATTCGACATCATTATCCACTTGTCTTTTAAAAGCTTCAATCCAAGCATTTTGAAAAATATGAATAACAGTGGGCCAAACTCCTGCTTTTACATTTTTTAAATCTCCTTCAATAGGAACTTTAGTAGCTAAGGTATTGGTACGTTGATTTTTGAGGACAAATTTAAAGAAACCAACAAAACCTTCCCATACTTTTTCAAAAAATCCATCTTCTTTTCCAATTAATTTTGAATCTTTTAAAAGAGGTTTGATATATCCTTTTAAATAACCATCAGCAATAGCCACTTCGCTATACAATTCAAAAGTACCTTTTTCAAAATCAATACCAGCATAATGCTTTGACAAATCGTTCAAAGCTGTTGCTTGGGCAGATTGAAGTGAAAAAGTAAGATCCATATCAGGAATTTCTTTAATTAAATTGATATTCCCATCCAATGTCATTTTTCCATTGCCAACAGATACTCCAGTGGCATGAAAAGGAGAGGGTAAAGTGCGAGATTTGGCTACCACATTTCTAAGATTATCCGCGTACATTTCAATTTTTTCAATATGTAAATCGATATCTGGACTGGCTTGTATTTGTACAAAAGCAACTTTTCCATTATGAATTTCAAAATGGTTGATATCTATAGGAATAATTTCAGTTAATGCTTTGGTCCAATCTTCTACATCGGGTTCTTTACCTTTTGAATTTTGGTCTTCAAAGACATAAATAGCATCAGGATTGTATAGTATTACTTCACTTACAATTTTGCCTTTAAACAGCGATTTCCATTCAATAGAAATGTCGCTTTTTGGAAACTTTAAAAAAGGAATTTCAGTTTTAGCATTTAATTTATTTAAATACAACCCTTTAATAACATAAGCTCCTCTAACTAAAGCAATATCAACATCATCTACATAACCATAATAACCAGGAATTGTAGCCAATGTTTTGTTGATTTGGTTTTTTACCAATGTGGGTAAATATATTCTGAAAATTAGAAGACCTAATAACAGTATAGCGATAAAAATATATCGCTTTCTTTTATAAAATGCTATTTTTTTTGGGTCTTTCATAGTATAAAAGTACTTGTAAAATAGCCGGACAGTGTTATAGTTTTTTCTTAAAATGTTATATAATTTAAAAAGAATTACAGGTCGCTTTTCTTTTTTAGACTTATTTTATCAACCAAGCGCGCTACTGCTTTAGGAGGATCAAATCGATAACCTACATAAAATAGCAAATAGGTTTTTCCTTGACTTACTGTTTTTGATTGCTCTTCTTTGTATGCATTAGCAGAAAAATTCAGTTGGCTACCAAAAATAAAATGATCCGAACTATATCCTAATTGTAAGCCGCCATCTAAATATTGAGTGTTATAAGTTGCTTTAGATATTGAGATTTCGTTTGGAGATGAATTGGTGGTTTCAGAAAAGCGAATGCCATAGGCTGGAGCCAAATAAGCAGAAATAAACCCTTTTTTTTGAATCACCAAAGTATAGTAATAGCCCAAAGCCAATCGAAGATTAAAAAAATCTTCCGCTATTTTGATGGTTTCAAGTGGTAAGGAAGTTCTGTTATAATCATAGTATAAAGTGG
Source organism: Flavobacteriaceae bacterium (assembly GCA_002862755.1). Taxonomy (GTDB): domain Bacteria; phylum Bacteroidota; class Bacteroidia; order Flavobacteriales; family Flavobacteriaceae; genus Flavobacterium. The sequence goes on from PKDY01000039.1 coordinate 13,740, forward strand.
GTACAAAACTTCCAGCACTTTTTTGTTGCCATTCCGATTGAAAGAGAACATTTCGAAAAGAAAATTTTGGATTGAAAACATAACTCGTATTAGCACCAATAGTCAAATATTTTAAATCCGGAAATTGGATGTAAGGATCTTTATTTTCGGTCCAATTTTCAACATAATCTTGTGAATTTTCAACATAAAAACCTCTAACTTTGGAAAACTCAAAACCTTGTACCCATTTGCCTAAGAAAAATCGAAACTTATAATTGGTATACGAAGATTTACCTTTTAAATATTCATCATTGTTATCTGAAAAGAATTTAGGTGCAAAACCAACACTACCTCCAATAAATTTATAATCTAAAGAAATAAAAAGTTTAAAACTATTGTTGGATTGTAAGGTGAGTTGGCTATTATCGTCTGAATTGTTTAAGGAAAAAAAATCTTCTTGAGTATCGATATTAATGCGTATCGAAACTTTATTTGGAAACGATTTGATATAAGTAGAATCAATTGCTTTTTTTTCTTGCGCAGTTACACGCCAAGAAGTACTACAAATGAAAAGCAATATGATTCCTTTATACCACAAAATCCTGTAAATTCTAAGTTATTCAAAGATATAAAATATTGAATTATCTAATTACAGGATATTTTAAAATAGAAAATTGCTTTAATTGACTTAAAAAGTAATGTTTTTATTTATTTCTTTTTCCCCACCAAATAAGAATACCTGTTATGGGCAAACTGGCAATGAGTAAGCTAATTAAGAAAGCAAAAATTTTTCCAGGTAAACCCAAAATTGCACCTGTATGAATATCATAATTCATTCGCATAATTTTGTCTGAAGCAGTTGCGTGATCAAGCTTTCCGTAAATGTGTTCCACTTCTTTTTCTTCTAAAGTGTAATAATCAAAATAGCGATAATCGGTTTGCCAATAGGTGCCTTTTCCTAAATTCGCATTGGCCGCAATTATTCCATCTGCACTTTCAGGTGGATGTACTTCAATAGCTGATGCATTGGGATATTCCTCTTGCATTTTAAACCATACTTTGTCTAAAGGGTTTTCTACGATTAAAGGAGAATTGGACTTAGTAAAAACAGGTTCTTCATACACTAATGATTTTTCACCACCAATTACCGTATAATAGGAATAGGCAAACCAAGGGAAGCCCCAAACTAAACCCGTAACAGCAAAGATGAGTGCAATGGATAAAACATAAAAACCAGTAATATTGTGTACATCATAATTTTTACGTTTCCATTTCGTCGTATTTTTCCATTGAAACCAAAAACGTTGTTTGGCTGCTTTTTTATTTTTGGGAAACCAAAGAATGAAACCTGATATAATGAGTAGTACAAAAATTAATGTGGCAGAAGCAATAACAGTTTGCCCTATTTTTTCAGGTAGCCAAAGATAAAAATGACCGTCTAATATGAATCTGAAAAAACCCGAAAGTTCGTTTACGGTTTGAAGTACTTCTCCTGTGTATGGGTTAATGTAACAAATATCATAATATAAAGGTTCTGCATTATAAAAGATAACTTCTGCGGCTTGTTCTTTTCCTTTATACTGAATCGCATGAATGTGTTTGTGAGGTAGTTGTTGTTGACCAATACTTTTTAATTGGCTAGGTAGTAAAAAATCTTGTTCTTGTTTTTCAACCTTTTTATAAGTTTCTGTTAGATTTAATATTTCTTCTTGAAAAGCATAGAGACAACCTGTTATTGCAACAATAAAAACAATGATACCGGAAGCCAAACCTAACCAAAGATGTATTTTTCGAATACTTTTTTTAAAATTCATGATTCTTTTATTAAAAACTAAGACGTTTCAATGGGTAGAAACGTCTTAGAAATGAAGTATTAAAATTTATAGGTTAAACCAGCCACAACATTTCGTAACTGTTGTGGTGTAACTGTTGACCAACCTGCATAATATTTTTCATTCAATAGATTATTGATTTTTAATGCAAAGTTGAAATTAGATGTGTTATAGGATAAAGCCGTATTTAAAACAGTATAAGAAGGAATTTCAAAAGTACCAATATTAGCTCTATTTAAAGTTTTATAAACGCTTGCATAATTCCCTCCTAAACCTAATCCAAAACCTTTTAGCGAACCTTCTGTAAAGGTATAATTAGCCCATAAATTAAGTAAGGTTTCTGGACCTGCTTGTTCTGGACGTAAACCTAAGTAACCTCCTCCAGGTGTTTCTTTAGTCACTTCACTTTTGTTATTACTAATACCTGTAATAATGTTTAATCCCTTTGTTGGGTTTACAATTAAGCTCAGTTCAATACCTTTACTTTCTACTGCTCCACCTTGTGTAAAACTATTTGGATTACTAGGATCAGCCATTAAAATATTTTGTACAGAAATATCATAATAACTTACAGCTGCTGTTAAAATGTCTTTGAATAAATTGGTTTTCACACCAAATTCTAACTGATTAGCATGTTCTGGGTCATAAGAAGCTATTCTTTGGTTGCTACCGTCCACATTAGCAATTGTTTGTGGTGTAATGTTTTTAAATCCATTCATATAATTTCCAAAAACAGAAACCTTATTTTCTATGATTTGATACACTAGACCGAATTTAGGTGATAAATAAGTTTGATTATCAATTTCTTCTGGATCATATTCTGAAGGTTTTCCACTAAAACTGTCCAAACGTAAACTCGTCATTACAGCTAATTTATCCGTAATATTTAGTACATCTGAAAAATAAGCGCTAAAAATTTCTTGCGTAGCTTCTGAGTTGGGACTAAAAGAACCTACCAAAGCATTGTCCACACCTGCTTGTGTTAAAACAGTTGGATTGCTACCATTTAAATCGGTGCCATTCACTAAAGAAACGGTTCCATAGCTTACCCAGCCTGGACCACCATTTGTTAGTCTTGAATTAAAATAATCTAAGCCAATAGTTAATCTGTTACGTAAAGAACCAATTTTGAAGTCACCTATAAAGTTTTGTTGAATATCCGTTGTATAATTGGTACCAATAGCTTTAGAAATAAAACGTGTAAATTCATCACCATTAGCCGAATCCCATAAATATTGGTAATACCCATTCGTTTTAGTGGTACTTTTTGATAATACCGTTTGAGAAGTCCATTTATCAGATAATGTATAGAAGGCTTGAGCTTGTAAGTTGAAGGAATTGGTGTTTATGGTTAAATCATTTGCGGTGAATGATTTTGTATAATTTTTTTCAAATAGATCCATAGAATCAAAAGACAATGGGGAATATCTACTCAAGAAAATCATAGCCGCTTTTGCGGAGGTATTTTTATAGATTTCGGTATTGATGTAGAACGTTAATTTGTCATTTACTTGATATTTCAAGGAAGGTGCTACAAACAAAGAATTGGTAAAACCAGCATCTTGAAAGGATTCTCCATTTTCATAAGCTGCATTGACCCTTACTGCAGCTTTGTCATTTAAAGGAAGATTAAGATCGGTTGTGATTCTGTTCAATCCATAAGTTCCAGAATTATAACTGATTTCACCTCCAAATTTATAATACGGTTTTTTGGTAACAATATTAATTAAACCACCATAGGAGATAACACTACTACCAAATAATGTTCCTGAAGGGCCTTTAATTACCTCAATATTATCAATATTAATTGGGTCAATTGTAGTATTACTTAAAGCAGGTAATCCGTTTATCATAGAAGGTTGAACGGAAAAACCACGCATCGAATAAAATTCTGCACCATCGCCATTTCTGCCGGTAGATTCCCAAAGTCTAGTTACGCCTGTAGCATTTTTTAAAGCGTCATTAAGGTTTGTGACTACTTGTTCTTTCAATAATTCATTAGTAACTAAATTGTAGACTTGCGGATTTTCTATGTTTTTAAGCGGCATTTTTGCAACTGTGTTACTTTTTTCTCTGCCGTACTTATAATTGCTGGTAACGGTAACTTCTTTTAGTTTCTTAACGGTATCTTTTTGAGTTTCATTAGTCTCTTGACTAAAGAGTGAGAAGGATGAAAAAATTAGAATAGCGGGTAAAATTTGTTTATACATTTTATTTAGATTAAATTAAAATAATAATGCAAAAATAAACTTGTTTATTGAACTACACAAAATTTATTTAGACTTATTTAATATAAATTTATAACAAAATAATGCTTTAATGTTGTGAATTTTTAGAAAGCAATATTTAGTTATATACACAGAAAAAAAATCCTCAATAGAATTTTGTATTGAGGATTTTGAATTGAATTTTTTTTATGAAAAAATCAAAAATAGGATAGGGAAGAGTAGACCAGCTAGTGTTAATTTCCAACCCCTTCTTTTAAAAGTATGTTTTCCATGTTTAATCATCATCGCACCAGTTACAGCAATTAGGATTAGAGAAATACCAAAAATGTCAGAAAAATAAATCCACCAGTTCGAAGTGTTTTTATGTAAAAACATGGTTTGGCTAATGATAGGTGTTTTAATAAAAGAAACAATTTCACCATCGCCTGATTTTAAATCAATTTCAACTTCTGTATTTTCAAATTGCATTCTAAATTTACCTTTTCTTACATTATGTCTCCTGATTTTATCTTCAATTTTTAATTCTTTTGCTAGATTTTCAGCATATACATCATTAATATCATTTTCATTTTCTGGAAGCATAACATGAATTTCTTTGGCTTCTAACGTATATTTTTCAGGATGCCAATTTTCTCTATGATTCATCATAATTCCAGAAAAAGCAAAGGAAATAATTAAACCGAGATATATATAGCCTAAATCTCTATGGAGGTTTCTAACAGTAGTTGATTTCATTTCTAATTAATATTAAAGATTGTATTGTAAAGCAATTGAAAAATTTCTAGGAGCTATTGGGTTTAAGCTGTTATCATCATGAGCATTGTAGCTTAATTCATTAAAAACATTGCTTAGTTTGGCTCTTAGCGTTGCTTTTTTAAATTGATAACCAACAGTAGCATCTAATTGAAAAAAATCTTGCAAATATATTAATTGTCGGGTATCATTTGCAACTCTTACCTGTGTAGATCTTCCTGCATATCTTTCACCAAAATAAGTGTTTATTAAACCTAGGTTTAAACCTTTCAGACGTCCTGCTTCAAAGCTATAGTTTGCACTAAGATTAGCCGTGTTTTTTGGATTATAACGCAATAAACTGCCTTCTATATAGGTATTACTTTTTACGTATTTTGTTTCATTAAAGCTATATCCAGCCACTATTTGTAAACCATTAAAAGGTTTGGTAATAATGTCAATTTCTACACCTTCACTTCTAATGGAACCTGCCAATTCTTTAAAATTTGGATCCACTAATGAAGTTTGTGCTAAGTTGTTATTGTTAATTTGATAAAAAGTAACATTGGCTTGGATAATTTCTTTAAATAATTTGTTTTTAAAACCTACTTCATATTGATCAATGATAGAAGGTTTTAACGGTTCGTTATTAATATCGGCACCTGTATTTACGTCAAATGAATTGGAATACGTTGCAAAGACGGTATGATTCTTCGTAGGTTGGTAAATTAAACCCACTCTCGGAGAAAAAGCATCATCATAGTTATTTGTCGCTGTTGAGGTATTATTGTTATACGTTACTACATTCGTTTCTGTATCTTGATAACTGTATCGTACACCTGCTAACACTTTCCATCTTTCAGTAAGACTTACTAAATCTTGTACATAAATTCCAAAACGACTGATAGGAGTAGTGGTTAATCTATTTTTTGTAATATCTGGAATTGCTGTTTCCGTATCCGGATTATAGTCTTCAAAAATATTTATCGTATCATATGAGGCATTGTTGTATCTAGTGGCATAATTTTTAAAATTTTCAACATCAGCTCCAAATAAAACATTATGTTTCGTTTTGCCAATTGCAATTAATCCATTTAAATTGGCTTGTTGAGTGAAATAATTATCTTTAGAATCTGCTTTTTGTATGCTTCTATTCCAATCCCCATTTTCAGAAATTAAACCACCTGTATTCGGACGCGCATTTGCTAAAAGTTTGGTTTGATAGTAGCGAATTCCGTTTATAAAATTCACACTCCATTTCTCATTGATTTTATGGGTTAAAGTAAGTGTACTTGATAGTTGTTCCGCATCATATGTTCCCCAACTAACACCTAAAAAGCGGTTTCTAGGTAGTGCTACAATTTTATAATTAATAACACCTGCTCCAAAATCTGGAGTTCTAGAATCATTGGTGTAGTCCGCTTCTACTAATAATTCAGTTTTTTCAGATAGTTGGAAAAAAAAAGAAGGGTTGATGTAATATTTTTCAGAGGTTACATAATTTCTATAACTTTCAGCGTTTTCATAAGTTCCGTTAATTCGAAAAGCTACATTTTTTTTGGCTCCAAGGCCGTCATAAACATCAAATGTGGGTTTGTAAGTACTAAAACTACCTTGAGCAAAACCAATTGCACCACCAAAGTTTTTCTTCGGTTTTTTGGTAACCAAATTCAGAACACCACCTGGTGCAACGTTTCCATATAACATAGCAGCACTACCTTTTAAAAATTCAATTTTTTCAAGACCTGATGTTTCAATCATCATACCATTATAATATCGAATTCCATTTTTAAACGTATTATCACTACGTAAAGAAAAACCTCTGGAAGCAATTTCCTCTTGATAACCACCACTAGTTCCCATGATATAAACACCATTAGCATTTTTTAAAATATCGCTAAGAGTTTTGGCTTGTTGCTTTTGTAATACATCAGAAGATATACTACTTGTAGCTTGAGGCAAATCCATTTCTTTTATGTTTGATTTACTTACGCTAGGCGTATTTTGGTGCGAACCAGCAACAATTACTTCTTCTAAAATGTATTTTTTTGGTTTTACTGTATCCTTTTCAGTTTCTTGATCTAAAAACGAATTGTCTTGAGCAGAAGCAAGGGTAGTTACCAATAATATTGTGGCAAAGTAGAATCTATTTTTCATGCTTATTTAGATTTAATAAAAATAATGACGCAAAAATAATAGGTGAAATTTAGTTTGCAAAATTTATTTAGACTTATTTTAAATAAAATTTATAAAAAGCACATTTTCAGATAGTAAAAATGTCAATTATAAACTGCAATAAGAGAATGATTTTTTTATTAACTTTGCACTCCAAATAAAAGTATACTATGCTAGATAGATTGCAATATGTGAAACAACGTTTTGATGAAATATCGGATTTGATTATTCAACCTGATGTTATTGCAGATCAAAAACGTTATGTACAATTAAATAAGGAATACAAAGACTTAAAGGCTTTAGTTGAGAAGCGTGACGAATATATCGTATTAGATGGTAATATTAAAGAAGCGAATGAAATTCTAGCAGATGGTTCTGATCCAGAAATGGTAGAAATGGCTAAAATGCAGTTAGATGAAGCGAAAGAAAGATTGCCTCAACTGGAAGAAGAAATTAAGTTCATGTTAATTCCTAAAGATCCTGAAGATGCTAAAAATGTAATGGTGGAAATTCGTGCCGGTACTGGTGGTGATGAAGCTTCTATTTTTGCTGGAGATTTGTATAGAATGTATACCAAGTATTGCGAGTCCAAAGGATGGAGAACATCGGTAGTAGATATGAATGAAGGAACATCAGGTGGTTTTAAAGAGATTATTTTTGAAGTGACGGGAGAAGACGTTTATGGAACTTTAAAATATGAAGCAGGAGTACATCGAGTACAACGTGTTCCTCAAACGGAAACACAGGGTAGAGTACACACTTCTGCAGCTACTGTTATGGTTTTACCAGAAGCAGAAGAGTTTGATGTACAAATTGATATGAACGATGTAAGAGTTGATTTCTTTTGTTCTTCAGGACCTGGAGGTCAATCTGTAAATACCACAAAATCGGCTGTGCGTTTAACTCACATTCCTACAGGTTTAGTGGCACAATGTCAAGATCAAAAATCGCAACATAAAAATAAAGATAAGGCCTTAGAAGTGTTACGTTCTCGTTTGTACGAATTAGAATTGGCAAAAAAAGAAGCAGAAGATGCTTCAAAACGTACTTCTCAAGTGAGTAGTGGAGATCGTTCTGCAAAAATTAGAACCTACAACTATGCACAAGGACGTGTTACAGATCATAGAATTGGTTTAACATTATATGATTTAGGTAATATCATGAACGGTGATATTCATAAAATTGTAGATGAACTTCAGTTAGTTGCTAATACAGAAAAACTAAAAGAGACCGAAGTATTTTAAAAAAAAATAGTATTTTTGAAAGGCTATAAACTAATGTTTATAGCCTTTTTTTATAACCCTAAATCCAATTTTTATGATAAAGAATGCTTTTCTAGTAATCGTTTTATTACTGAGTTATACGTTGCAATCCCAATCTTTTTTTGGGAGCCAATATGATAATTATGCTGGAATTTACAGTGTTATGAATAACCCTGCGAATATTGCAGATTCACGTTTTAAGTCGGATATTAATATAGTTTCAGGTAGTTTTTTTGCAGGTAGCGACTATTATGCAGTTAAAATAGGAGATCTTTTAAGTAATTCTGACTTTGAAGCGTATGCAAAGAAGACACCTTCAGATAATAATAATTTGTATACTAATGTTGATTTTTTAGGTCCTTCTTTTTTATTAAATATTGATGATAATAGTACTTTCGGATTCTTTACAAGAGCTAGAGGAATTGGACATGCTTCTGAAATCAATGGGTTATTTTTAGAAAAAATACAAGAAGATATTGAAGAAGATATCGATATTCAAAATCAAAATTTTAGTATTGCTACGAATTCCTGGTTTGAAGTGGGTTTGTCCTATGCAAGAATTTTATTTAATAATGAAAGACATTTTATAAAAGGAGGTGTTTCGGTAAAATACATTGGTGGTTTGTATTCAGGCTATATTAAAGCCAGAAATTTGTCAATTACGTATGATTACACCGGTTTAGAATTAACCAATACAACCACGACTTCAGGTGAAATAGAAACTGGAAATGTGAGTAGTTTAGAAAATTTTGACGATCCTATTGATAATCGAGGAAGTGGTTTTGGAACTGATATTGGTTTTACCTATGAATTAAGAACAAATGAATCCAATGCTAATTCTAGTAAAGCTTATAATAAGTATTTAGTAAAATTCGGAGTTTCTGTAACTGATATTGGAAGTATCAAGTTTAAAGAAGGTGAAAAAGTGGTATATGAAGCGGATGCGTCTTATACCGATGCTGAATATGCAATTAATGATGATTTCGATTCTTACTATTCAAGAATTAGTGAAAGTAAATCGTTTAACGTTTCTTTACCTACAGCGCTTCATTTTAACGCAGATTGGAATGCCTATGATAAGTTCTATTTGAATCTAAATACCGATTTAAATATGAATAAAGAGACTAAGCCTAATTCAAATTATATTAAGAACACATTTAGTATGACTCCAAGATATGAAACGAGATGGTTTAGTATCTATTTGCCGTTTTCAGTTGTAGAAGATTCAGGATTTTTATCTGGATTTGGATTTAGAGCAGGACCCATTACTTTAGGTTCAGGTTCTCTTTTTAATGGCTTGTTTGGTTATTCGAATGCAGTGGATGTGCATTTAGGTATTAAAATTCCATTATATCATAATGATAAATAAAAAAACCGTTTGAAAGTAAATTTCAAACGGCTCTCAATAACTAAAACCTTTTTATTGAAAAAACAAACAGCAAGTAAAAGCTTGCTGTTTTACTTTTATCCCAAGGGATTATTTTTTAGCTTCTTCATTTTCTTCAGATTTAGCACCAATTCTGTTTACAGTATACATTGGAGCAAATTTGATTTTTAAAGCTGCAATTTTTCTATTATCTTCAGACGATAAACCTTCTTTTTCAACTGTATTTTTTCTTGTGTCTAACGCTTCATAAAGTAATTTGATTTCGTCCCAATCTTCTCTTGAATAAGAATCTTTATTATTTTCAACTGTAGTTACAAAGTTGTCATAAACACTTAAAATATTATCTTTATTAACCCATGCAAAAGTCATATCTGCAGAACCGTCATACGTTGGTCCTAAAAGCGTTTTACGCATCGTCATTTTTGCATTTTCTGCGTCTGCTTTTTCTTTTTCAGTAACTACTTTTACTCTGTATTCTTCATATCTAACAGTAGCATTATCAATAGATTCTTTTAATTTTTGGTCTTCTTCAACACCAGTTAAAGAATTTTCAGCATTCATTTTTAAACGATCGTAATCTTTTTGAATTTCATCCCAATCGTTGGCTGCTTCATTCATTTCAACGTTGCTTACTGAGTCTACATAATTTGCATACATCGCAACATCTTTTTCAGCTTGTAATTTTTTTTCATCTGTACATGCAGTAAACGATACTGCAACAGCTAATAGTCCTAATGTGATTTTTAAGTTTTTCATCTTTATTTTTTATTTATATTATTATTATAGTGTAAAATTAGTCCAGTTTATTAGATTACTTTTTATATAATTTTTGTAATCCTTTACATAATTTTTATTTTGAAAACATACATTAAAAACAGTAAATATTAATGTCTAAAATGCACTGATATCATAAATAACAATTATTAATTTTGTTGAATATGACTGGGTTCTAATCTGTCTTCTTTTTCTTTTGAAGTTATTTGTTCTGCCTTGTTTGTAATAAAGTTGGAAACCAAATATTGTACAATTGTAGCAGATATTTTTTTTAAGGTTCCTGCAGATTTTCCAATCATCATTTTTCGGGTTAAATAGCCACCTGCAATTCCTAAAGTTGTTTCCAATAAAGAACTTTTTATTTCTTTCGATTTTTTAAAATCAGCAATTGTTTCTTTTACAATATTTACTGGTTTTAAACTATCTACAGTATCATTAAATTGATTACGTAAAACTTCAAAATCATGATTTCGTTTAATTTCTAGTAATCTAATTTTTTCATCTAGAAGTTGATTTTCGTCTATCCTTTTCATAATTATCTGATTTTAGTTTCTAAAAGTTTTCTAATAACCATATTTGTTATTGGCACTTTAATTAGTTGTTTTCTAAAAACAAATAATAGAATGGCAAGAACTAAATAAAATCCAGATACAATAAGAAAACCTAAGTACATTTCTCCAAGAAGTTTTCCAATGTATAAACTAATTCCAATATTGATAAACAAGGAGAACATAGCTACAATTAAACCAAATGCTAATCTAAAAGTTAAAGAGGCAGTTATGTCTGCTGTTTTATCAATAGCATTCAATTTAAATAATTCAATGCTAGACTTTGTATAATCTTGTGCCTTTTCTAAAAGCATTTCGAAATTTGTAGCTATCTTTTCCATCTTGTTTTACTTAAATTTTTGATAATTCTTCTTTAATTTTTGTTTTACCTTCTTGAAGTTTTTCGTCTATATTTTCAGAAAGGAAATTATATTTTTCTTGAAGTTCACCATATTTTTTTTCAAGTGTACTTACGGTGTTATCAAAACCTTCTTTTAAGTTATCTTTTAACTCATTGGCTTTTTTACCAATTTTTTTTCTTGTGTTTGAACCTTTATCTGGTGCTAATAATACTCCGATAACTGCTCCAGCTGCTAATCCAGCTACTACTCCTAATATTGCATTATTTGATTTCATAATTTCTTTTTTTTAGATTTTTAATATTGTTTTTTTAAATTCTTCTTCCTTGAATGATTCTAACGATAATTGCTATTATAGCGATTACTAATAATATATGGATTAATGAACCCACGCTATACACAAAGAATCCTAGTGCCCAGCCAATAATCAATATGACTGCAACGAGATATAATAAATTTGACATCTTGATTAAATTTTAATTGTTATTAATTTAAACGAACGGCTAAGTATAAACTTAGGTTGCTATTTTTTCCATCTGGTACTGTATATGTTGTTCCAGCAAATTCTCTGTCTTTTCCAACGGTTTGTAAACCATAGTTGTATCGAACTCCTATTCCAATGGATTGAAAATCTAGACCTACACCAGCCGATAAACCGTAATCGAATTTGTTGAAATCATCATTGTCATAATTGTCTTCGAAATCGAATGTTCCACTGTCTGTTTCATTAGTAACTTGTGCATTTACAAGGTATGCTAAATAAGGTCCTGCGTGTACATTGAAACTATCTGTAATGTTTAATTTTAACAAAATTGGTAATTCAATGTAATTTAATTTAAATTTAGCTGTACCTTCAGCAAAAGCGTTGTCATATACTAACTCAGCACCTTTTCTACTGTACAATAACTCTGGTTGAATGGCTACAGCATCAGAAATTGGTAATTTTGCATAGAAACCTGCGTTAAAGCTTGTAAGAACATTGTTGTCATCTACATCTTCTGTGTACATGTTGGAGAAATTGACTCCTCCTTTAACTCCGAATTCAGCATTAGAGTCTTCTGATTGTGCATTAACTCCTAGTGAAGTCATTAAGGCTAATGCTAATGTGGCTACAATTTTTTTTCTTCTTTTCATGTCAATTGTTTTTTAATGTTTGTATTTGGTTTTTATTAATTTAATTGTTCATTATTATTGTGGCATTTGCGATTAGTGTAAAGACAATAAATACAACTAATGCTATTATCCATTTTTTCATGTTTCTGCAATTTTTATTTGGTTTACCTTATCTAAGGATGTATTTAGTTTTACTATAGTTTGTAAGGCTAAAATTTTAAAATCTACATCATTAGTTGTTTTTGATAGTTCCGTTAAATCTTGAATTTGATTGGACAAAATTTTCGATACCGTTTCCAAATAAACACTGTTGTAATTGTCTTTTTTAGCTTTTTCCAATCTATTAATGCTTTGTTCTACATTAAGGTTTGGAATGATTATTAATTTTTCAGAAGTAATTTTACTGATTACTTTATTTATCTTACTCTGTTCCTTTATTAATTCTGTTGCTAAGCATTTCACTCTAAAAGGAACTTCTTTTTCCTTAACATGATTACTTATTGTAATTAAGTTTAGATTCTTTTCATTAAACTTTGCCAATAGTTCTGCTTCTACATTTTTATAATTGTTGGTATTACTACTAATATTGGTTAGTATACTTTCTTCTTTTGTATTGTTTGTGAAAACACAAGAAGTAACCGTTAATAGTGTAATACTGCACAGAATTAAATAGAAGTTTAACGTTCTCTTGGGGTTTGACTTTCTCATTTTATTCGTTTTAATTACATTACAAAGTTGGTGTATTGTGGAAAATTCTTTATTACATCATTTTTTATATTGCTTATATCATTTCCATTTACCAACTCAAATTCAATTTCAATTTCATTTCTAAGAACTTACAAGACAAAATTACGTCATATACAAAGAGTTTGTGTTATATCATTTTTAGGGAAGATTATAGAATTTTAAGTTTTATGTACCATCATTCATAAAAAACAAAAAAAACGCTCTTAAGGAGAGCGTTTTATATAAGGATTATGAAAATTTATTGAAGTGTCTTATTTGTCTGTTGGGTTTTCGTGTAAGATTTGGACACTACTTTTTTTTTCAGTGGTAGTTATAAATTCTGCGAAGGAGGAAGGTTGAATTGGAGCAGCGTATTCTACAGCATAGGACTTTGCCAATTGCGCACCAAAATATAAAATCATGGATGAGTAGTACACCCAAACCATAACGATTACAAAAGAACCTGCAGAACCATATACAGAGTTAATATTGGAATTAGCGATATAGAAAGAGATTAAAAATTTACCAAAAATAAATAATATAGCAGTGGTAAATGAAGCAAACTTAACCTGTCTCCACTTGATTTCTGCATCGGGTAAAATGGTAAAAATGGCACCAAATAAGAAGGAAATGACTAAAAATGAAATTAAAGAATTAATCACATAAATGACATAATAAAGTACTTCGGGAAAATAAGAAGTCAATTCGTTACTAATAGCATCTAAAATAGCTGAAATACCTAATGATACAAGTAGAATAAAACCAATGCTACCGATTACTCCAAAGGATAATAAGCGAGCCTTAATAAATATCCAAAATCCAGAAGCTTTCTTTTTGGGTCGAATATCCCAAATAGTATTTATAGAATCTTGAATTTCTGCAAAAACAGAAGTAGCTCCAATAATTAACATGACTATACCTACTATTCCTGCTAAACTAGTACTATTAGAAATACTTAGGTTTTTGATCATTTCTTGAACCTGGATGGCACTTTCTTCGCCTACAAAATTTTTGAGTTGGTTATAAATACTACCTTCAATAGCTTCTCTTCCCCAAAAAATATCACATAAATAGAGTAGTACAAGCAATAAGGGACCAATTGAAAAAACAGTGGTATAGGCTAAGGAAGAACTTAGCTTTAAGATTTTTTTTTCTAAAAAACCTGTAAAGGTGTTTTTCAATACTTTCCAAAATCGCTTAAAATCTATCATTATTAAATATATTTAGGAATATAAATGGTGAAAGTTGCTCCTTTTCCAAGTACGCCTTTTGCAAAGATGTAGCCATTATGATTTTCAACAATTTTTTTACAAATTGCTAAACCTACACCCGTACCTTGATATTCTGTCTTACCATGAAGTCTATTGAATAATAAAAAGATTTTTTCGGCATTTTCTTGTTCAAACCCGATACCATTATCAGTAAACTTAATTTTATGATATACTTCATTAGTAGGTTCGTTTAATATAGGTTCGTTTTTAGCTTTTATCTTTTTATATTTGATTACTATTTCAGGAACAACTTCTTCTTTAGAATATTTCAAAGAATTACTAATTAAATTGGTAAAAAGTTGTTGCATTTGAAATTCTACTCCTTCAATAACATCAAAAGAATCATATTTGATGATTGCTTTTTTGTCTTCAATGTTTTGAGAAAGTTCTAGAATACTATTTGCTAATACTTCATTAAGATCTACTTGGGTGAACACATTATCACCTCTGTTAGTCCTTGAATATTGTAACAAATCATTAATTAAAATACGCATTCTGCTTGAAGCTTTTTCAATACGAATGAGATAATCTTTTCCAAAATCGGTTAGATTTTCTTTTTCTTTATCGTTAATTCTAGAAATGAAAGTTTGAATTTTTCTAAGTGGTTCTTGTAAGTCATGACTGGCAACATGATTAAATTCACTTAGTTCTTTAATATTTTGTTCCAATTCATAATTTCGTTCTTCCAGTAATTCATTTTTGTGGTAATCCTCTGTTACATCTTGAGTGGTTCCAATCATACTTTCTAAACCACTTAAGTCGGTAAAGGATTTGGCTACCGTTTTGAAATGTCTTATTTCTTTATCTTTACGCACCACACGATAATTAAGAGCAGGAATCTCACCAGTTGTATTGGCATGTTCAAATGCTTTTTGGACTAACTCTCTATCATCTTCATAAATATGATCCATTAGATTTTCTAAGGTAGGTTGGAAAGATTTGGGTTCAAATCCCATTAATCGGAATTTATTTTCAGAATAGATGAATTCATTCGTTTCAAAATTAAAAATCCAGCTACCATAGTTACCTAAAATTTCAGCTTGACGACTCGATTCATCAAAAATGATAAGTTCGTTATTTAATTTCTGTAAACTTTGAATGTTTTCTTCTAATAGTCTGTTTTTATTGATTTCATCCGTGATGTCATGCGTAACTCCTAAAACCGTTTTATGTTTTAATTTTTCTACGAATAGTTTTCCTGTTGCTCTAAAATAGCGTATTTCGCCATCGGGTCGAATAATTCGAAAAGTGGTAGGAGGTAAATTTTCCTCCCTTACGGTTTGGTCCATGATTCCTAGTACAATTTCTTTGTCTTCCGGATGTACAAAAGTTAGAAAATTATCATTTGTAGAAGGAAAGGAGAACGGTTCATAACCTAGAATGCGATAAAAGTTTTCAGAATATTTAGTCACATGCGTAACTAAATCCCATTCCCAAGTACCAAAATTGGATAGAATTTCAGCTTGAGAGTTTAAAAAGAAAGCTTTATTTAATGTATTATTAGCATCTTTTAATTTTTCTAAGTCTTTATCAGTTTTATAGTACGCATAAACAATTAAAAGTATGGTAACCAATAAAATACCAAGAGTCAATAGAGGTGTTAAACTGATTTGTTCGTTATAAATTGAATTTCTTTTCTTTAAAAAAGTATCTTCAATTTCAGTCATTTGGTTGATTTTATTACGAATGGCAACCAGTAATCGACTACTTTCATTAAAATCTTCTTTAAACTTTTTAGTCTTTTGGATTCTTTTGTTAGTGTCTGGATCAGAATATTCCCCGTTATAATCTAAACGCTTTTTAATAATTTCATATAATTCGTTTAGATTTTGTTGTTGTTTTTTATTGTCTTTGGTTAATCTTTTTAATTTGGCAAACGATTCATTAATATTGCTATTAGCTGTATAGTAGGGGTTTAGATACATACTTTCATTTGTAATCAAAAAACCTCTCATACTATTTTCCGAATCTTTGATATAAGAAAATAAATGTTCAAGTTCTAGATTCACTTCATAAGTATGCACAACCAGTTTTGATGATTTGGAGAGATTTTCGATATGTTTATACGTTACGGCACCCACAAACAGTACCACAAATAAACTGATTGTAAAGATAATTTTATGAACTTTTGAAGTTTTAAATTTATTTTCTCTCATACAGCTTCTTCTTTACAGACGTAATAAAAAATTATCTTTATTTAAACCACTAGTATGATATTGCCAATTGATAGTTACTACTTCTGATAAAACTTTCTTTAGAGTATTAAAATCACTTGGTTTTTTAATATAAATATTGGCACCCAAAACAAAAGTATTCTCAACATCTTGATCTGACGATGAGGTTGAATAGATGGCAATAGCGATATTATCAAATTTTTGATTTTTTTTAATTTCTTTTAAACATTCGATTCCATTTAGAATAGGCATATTTAAATCTAGAAAGATAATATTTGGTAAAACAGATTCTGGGTGATGTAGAAAATCTAATAATTCTTTACCATTTTTAAAAGTATTGACGACTGTATTTATTTTTAATTCATCAAAAGCATCTGTAAAAAATAAACGATCATCTTCGTCATCATCGGCTAAAGTAATTAAGATATAATCTTTCTGCATGGTTTTAGTTTATTAATTTATGTTTTTTGTAGCAATTTCTCTTCTTTTGGTAATAATCCTTTGAAAAGCAGAAGGAGTAATACCTGTAGTGTTTTTAAATTGAGTACTTAAATGCGCAACACTTGAATAATTCAATTTAAATGCAATTTCGGTAAGACTTAAATTTTCATTTACAATCAAATGTTTCGTCAATTCAATTTTTTGTAGGATGATAAAGTTTTCAATAGAAGTATAGGTAACTTCAGAAAAAATATTGGATAAATAGCCATAACTATGGTCTAATTTCTCTGCCAAATAAACGGAACTCTTTACATTAGGGGCCTCTTCATTAAATACCATTTCAATAATGGCATCCTTGATTTTTTGAACCAAGATATTTTTCTGATTTTCAATTATTTCAAAACCATATTCTTCTAATAAGGCTGTAATTTGATGGTACGTATCTGTGGGTATGTTTTCTAAAAACAAAACTTCAGAAGCATTTACAATTTCAAATCGAATATTGAAACTTTTCAATTTTTCTTCTAAAATTTTTTTTGCTAAAACATTGATGTCAAGCTTTAAAAATAATTTCACGGTACTGTTTTTAAATTTTAGTAAAAGTAAGAAAAATGTTTAATAAATAAATAGTTTTTATTAAACAAAAAAGTAGTCTTTTATCATTTGTTATCTGCTGCTTCTTGTTTCTTTTCTGCTTCTTTTTGTGCTTCCTCTTGGGCTTTTCTTTTTTCTCTTTCTTTTTTTCTAAAATAGCCTCTTAATAGGAAATTATGCTTTGCCGCTTCCATATTTTCATTCAATCCTTTAGAACTTTTTCTTAAATTCTCCATCGTTTTTTCTAAATCTTGAGCCATACTTTCATCATTCATTAGTTTACCTAACGTTCCTTCACCATCATTAATATCAGTTAATAGAATGGCTAGTTCATCTGTAATTACTTCTGCGTTTTCAGCGGTTACTTTTACCGAAGCCATGATATCGTCCATTTCAACGGGTTCGTATGAACCAATAGTGTCACCATCTTGAATTTCTTTCGAATGAGATGAACCTTGAGAAATAGTTAATAATTTATCCCCAATTACGCCTTCAGAACCTATAGAAGCTTTGCTATTTTTTTTGATAAACTTTTTAACATCTGATTTAATAGATAAATCTACTTGTACGGTGCTATCGTTAATAATTTCAACATTATCAACGGTTCCCACATCTATTCCTGAGAAACGAACAGAGCTACCTACTTGCAAACCACTCGCGTTTCTGAACTTGGTTTTTATCTTTATTTCTGAGCTAAATAAATTTTGTTGGCTACCAATTAAAAAGATAATTACAATTAAAAATGTTAGGCCTAAACTTACAAATAAGCCTAATTTTACTTTATATGATTTATTTTGTGATTCCATGTTTGTTGTTTTTTATTAGTTGAAAAATGATTGTATGTAACTATCCTCATCGTTTTCAAATTCGGATAGTGTTCCTTCTTTATATACTACGCCATCTTTTAGCATTATAATTCGATCTGCTACTGTTTGTACACATTTTATATCATGTGTAATAATAATTGAGGAAGTTTTAAATTTATTTTTGGTTTCATTAATGAGTTGACTAATTTCATCGGATGTAATCGGATCAAGACCCGTCGTAGGTTCGTCGTAAAGCAAAATTTTTGGATTCACGATTAACGTTCGTGCTAAACCAATTCTTTTTTTCATACCTCCAGATAATTCGGAAGGCATTTTATCAATGGCTTCTGGTAAACTAACGTCCTCTAAAACTTTTTCAATTTTTTGCGTAATTTCTTCTTTTGAGAATTTTTTATCCAATCGTGTTAATGGAAACGTTAGATTTTCTCTTACCGTCATAGAGTCATATAATGCAGCACCTTGGAATAAGAAACCGATCTTTTTTCTAACTTCAATTAAATCTTCATCCGTGCTATTTGCTATTTCATAATCTTCTACTTTAATACTTCCTGAATCGAGTTGCAGTAAATTAACGATACATTTGATTAAAACCGATTTTCCAGTTCCTGATTTTCCCAAAATCACTAAGTTTTCATTCTCAAAAAGTTGTAAAGTAACTCCTTTCAGAATATCTTGTGTTCCAAAACTTTTGGTTACATCTTTTATGTCGATTAATGCCTTTTTCATAATAAATCAGTTATTTGAACGGCAATTAAGTCGACGATAATTAATAATAAGGAAGCGGTTACTACTGCTGAATTGGCAGCTACACCCACACTTTCTGTTCCTCTTCCAGCGTTGAAACCTTTGTAACATCCTACTAAACCAATAACGGCACCAAAAAAGAATGACTTAATAAGTGCAGGAAGTAAATCTATAAATTCAACACTATCAAACGCTTGATGCATAAACAAAGTAAAACTAACATCGTCTTTGATATTCACACCTAGCCAACTTCCAAATATTCCAATAACGTCTGCATATAATGTTAAAATAGGTATCATTACCGTTGCGGCTAATACTCTCGGAACAATTAAAAAATTAATTGGATTCGTATTGGAAACTTCCATGGCATCGATTTGTTCCGTTACTCGCATAGAGCCTAGTTCTGCACCCATACTAGAACCAATTTTTCCTGCACAAATAAGCGCGGTAATAACAGGTCCCATTTCTCTAATAATGGATATAGCAACCATACCTGGAAGCATAGCAACAGCTCCAAATTCTACTAAAGGTGGTCGTGATTGAATGGTTAAAACCAATCCAATGATTATACCTGTAATTGAAATTAATCCAACAGATTTATTTCCAATTTGATAACATTGTTTTAGGAATTCGCTTTTTTCAAATGAGGAATGAAAAATATTTTTCATCACACTTTTTAAATAATACATTACATTGGCAACGTCTATAAAAAAGTCGATAAATTTTTGCTTGATATCATTCATAAAACTATTGGTTATGAATGAATTATTTGGTTTTAAATAAGACATGGTTGGTTTTTTATTAGTTATTCAAAGCTAGATATAAAACCAATTGGTATGCTTACATAATTTTTTTCAAATTTTATATAATTTACTATCTGATAGGATTCGAAAAGTACCTTTTTAAAAAGGATATCCAATTGCTAAATTGAATATTAGATTTTCTTTCCTCCAATTTCTGTCACCAAAATCAATTTCATCAATTACCCATTCTTGACCTTTTGGTAAGTATGGTTTTCGTAAAGGGAAGGCAAAATCGGTTCTTAGAATTAGAAAAGAAAAATCGAATCGAAATCCTACACCTGTACCTATAGCTAATTGTTTTAGGAACTGATTGGAAAACTGAGCTCCAGGTTTATCAGAATTTTCGTTTAGTAACCAAATGTTTCCTCCATCTACAAAAACGGCTCCTTTTATAAAATCATAAATTTTAGCTCTTAATTCGGTATTAAACTCTAATTTAATATCTCCAGATTGATCGGGTAAAAACGTATTATTTGTAGTGTCAATATACGTTCCAGGACCAATAGATCGTGCTCTAAAGGCTCTAATACTACTGGTTCCTCCAATAAAGAATTGTTTTACAAAAGGGAGTTCATTGGAGTTACCATACGGAATACCAACACCTAATATGATTCTACTAGCTAATTTGGTTTCATTACCAAAGTTTAAGTAATGTCTAAAATCGGTTTCAAATTTGGCAAACTGACTAAAAGGAACCCCCAGAATGCTTTTTGGATTATTGGGATCATTGGCACCCATAATTAATCCTGTTGCATTAGCAGATAAATCTAATGCACCTTTAAAATAGAAAGTGTTTTTTTTCTGGGTATACATGGTGTTCGTATAGGTATAAGAGTAGGTAGGGCCAAAAATAAGTTGTTTTTGGATGACTTTCTCCAAAGAAGAATTTTCTTGAATTTGCTCTCTGTACAAGTCGGTTACTTTGTTGGGCTTGGTGTATGTAATATCAAAAACATTTAAGTTATGTTCTTTTCTTTCATTTTCTTTCCACATATAACCAAAGGAACTTTGAAATGTATGTAAGGCATACAATTGTGTTCGTAATTGGTATTCATAATTTATGGAAGCTTTGGTTCTAGGGACAAAACCACTAGCTGTATGTACTTTAAAAGGAGTAATAAATCGAGGCCAAATTAAACTGGTTTCTCCACCCAAACGATACACATTAAATCCATTATTTTGTCCAGAAACTTGTACCTCTAAACCACCAAATGCTTTTATACTTAACAGTTCAGCACCTCTAAAGGTATTACGATTACTCCAATTGATATTTAATTCGGTACCTGAATAATTGGCTGAATTACTTTTTGCTAAGGCTTCTACTCGTATTGATTTTTTAGGTAACGGTGTGAGGTAATAATAGGCATCTAAATAATTCCCTATGGTATCACTTTCTTTAAACTGATTTTTTACAAATTTGAAAGTTCCAAGAGTGATTAATCGATTCAATGATAAATTATGATTGGTTCTATTATAGAAATCTCCTTTTTCAAAATTCAAGGTGTTTTCAAAGACAGTAGGTTTGAAAAGTTTTTCACGATCAATAATGGTAAAGTCTTTATATTTTTCTGTTGCAGAGGAATTTTTTTGTAAGGTGTCTTGTTCCAATTTAAAATTAGAATACACATAAATTTCGTTGATATGATAGGCTTTTCTAGCTTTTTCGGGAGTTGTTTCTTTAATATCTAACCATAATTTTACTTCATGATTCCCTACAGTACTGTCCACTTTCGTTAGAATAAAGTTTTCATTAAAATAATAGTAACCTAGCTCTTTCAATTTTACATCTATTCGGGATCTTTCCGTTTTAATTTTATCTAAATCATAGGATTCACCAAGCTTCAATAGACTGTTTTTTTTCAATCCTACAATTTCTTTTCCTAAAGAAGTAGAATCATTAGGATATTGTATTTCTTTTATTTTATATTGATAATTTAAACTAACCACATAATCTGCAGTAGCTTTTTTTCTTGTTTTAGTGGAATCAGCTTGTGTTTTTACATTAAAAAAACCTTTATTTTCTGCATGGTTTTGTATGATTTTCTTATTGTATGCTAAATCTACTTCACTAAATAAAACCGGTTTTTCCCCTAATTTATATTTTAACCAATGACGAAATCCTTTTTCTTTTTTTACATCACCAGCTAAATTGTAAAAGAAGATGCCAGGTCGCATTCCAAGAATAGAACGATTTGGTTTTGGACGAATCAATTCATACAGTGATTTTTCAATTTTTTTCCTTTCACTACGAGATGTTTTTTCTCCATTTACTTCTATTTTATGTCCGGTATATAGTAAGTCGCCTTCGGGTATATTTTTTGTACCACTGCAACTATATAAAATCAAAAGAGTAAAAATTAGTATGGAATATCTTGTCTTCATTCGTTTTTTTTGTCCTTGTTTTTTTGGAATAATTCTTTAAACTTATCATAATTCATAGTAATTATGAAAGCCACTCCAGTCTCTATAACTTGTCCTTGAAGCGCAACTTGATAGTTGTTTTTTCGATAGGCTTTTAATTTGTATCTACCATCTTTAGTAATCAAATATTCAGCTGTAAGGTCACCAGCAATATTATTTGCTTGTTCATTTTCATTTTGAGTACCTTCAATTCCAAAACTACTTCCAACAGATATTTTTAAGCGATCGTCTACTAGTTCTTTAGAAATACCCACATTCAAATCGGTTCTATTTTGTTTTTGGCCCGATGTGTAATCTTCAGTAGCTTGTAAATCAAAGTCAATTTGAAAACCTTGAATTAAATCACCTGCAATTTGATTGAGTTGTTCCGATAAGATTCGACTGGCACTTTGTTTGGCCAAGTAGGATGCACTAATTCCTCCAGTTTCACTTTGGAATGGATTTTCTCCAATGAATCGATTCAGTAAAAGAACTGCAAAAACTTGTTTATTTAGAACATCTTCTTGTTGACGAATTTGTTCTAATTTTGCTTGAGTCGTATTAATAACTTCAGCTGAAACATCATTATTTTCTTCCGGTAAAACAATATCAAAATGAATTTCAGGTTTCATGAGTTCACCTGTCATTTTTAATTGGGTTTCAAAGGGTATTTTTTGTTTGTATGTATTTCTCACTCCAGCGGTTACTTCCCCTAATTGATCATTCACTAAATCAATAGGAGCGATATCGGTTTTGTATATTGCGGTTACATTTACATTAGCACTTGTTGGTTCACCAGTCCATACAATATAACTACCCGGTTTAATATCAAATTTTCTTTTTATAAGGTTAAAATTCATCTCATATGAACCCGAAGTAAACTCATATTTACCAGTTAAGGTAGTTTTTCCTGATGGATCGATACCTCCATTTAATTCTGCTTCTCCTTTTAACTTTAAGAAATCTCCATTCGCTTTATCAATGATGATTGAGATTTCAGCATCTTTATCAATTTCAATATTTACAGAGGCATTCATCCCTTTTATATCGGTTTCTGTAATTGCTTTGGTAGGATCTTTTACGGTTATTAAAACGGGCTGATCCTCATCAACAAATTTTACAATTCCTTCTCTGTCTGCAATAGAAGGGTCTTCTTGTGGTAAAACAATAGTAAATTCAGTGTCTTTATTAATTTTAATATTCCCTTCAATTATCGGACTTTCAAAATCTCCTTTTAGGATAAGGTTATTGTCTAAATATAATTTACCATAAAATAAATCACTATCTTTTGCTTCTGAATTTACTGCTCTAAAATTGTCTGCTTTAATCTTTAAATCAAACCCTAAATTAGCATAATTAGCGCTATTAACAGTACCATTAATTTCTAAATCATTCTCATTTTCATCTTTAAATCGAAAGGTATTGAACGTTATTGTTTGATTGTTGAAATCAATAGCGTCATTAATTAGTTTAAACTTCGAATTAAGAGGAGCTACAACAAAACCAACATTATTAAATTTGATTTGGCCTTGAATTTCTGGATTATTGGCTTGCCCAGTAATCGTTAAATTTCCATTCAAATACCCATCACTTTCTGTCAAATTTCCTGAGGTAAAAGGTTGTATCGATTTCATTTGTAATTTTTCTAACGCCACTTTAAAATCTAAGTTTCCAGTACCAATTTGATAATCACCTTGTATTGCTGCTTGATTGTTTTGCCCACTTAAATTAATATTAGCAGTGTAAGTATTGGCAATTTTATTATCTATTTTTAAAGCAATGGTTCCAATGGTATCTTTTTTGAAGCTCGCATCATCAATCGTAATATCGGCTACAAAAACGGGTGTTTTATGTAGGTTTTCAATAGTGGTGAATCCATTCACTCTTCCTCCAAATTCATAATTGGAAGTTACTATATTTGTAATAGATTTTAATTCGAAATCTTTCAAATCTATTTGAATCGGCGATTCGAATGATTCCGTTTCGGATTGTATTTTTAAGTTATTCTGATTATGGTTTAAGATGAAATCTTGTATGTTAATTCCATTTTTATTGATGATAATGGTATTTTTTGAATCAATATTCCAATTTTCATAGTTCAGTACTAGTTTTTCAGCATCAATTTGAATAGTAGAATTTGTATCAGTTTGCTTATAATTTCCAGCAAAATTGTATTTTTCAACGTCTTTATTATCTGAGATACGAAGTTGATAATCGAGTTGATTATGCTCCACTTTACCAGAAACTTGAGTTTTTGGAACGATTATATCACTATTTTTTAGTTTCCCAATTTCTACATCATATACTAATGCTTTTTCTTCTTTATCGACAGAAATTGTAACCCCATTTATTTCATTATTAGCATATTTTACATGAGGAATAGTTCCTTTTATACGGATACTGTCATTGGCCGAATTGTAATTACCATTGATATGAATAGCTGATGTTTCTTCTAAATCAGGTACTATCTTTTTTAAAATTTCTTCTTCTTTTATATAGATATCAAAATTTACATGTTGCGGTGGATTGGGTGCTTTTGAACCAGAAGATGAAGTACTATTAAAATAATGGTTAAACGATTGAGAAACAGCTGTTGGTAAAGAAGCCAATTCATAGTTTCCATTTAAATTAACATTTACAAATTGCGATTTTAAAAGAATCGAATCTTGTGTTTCCGTTGCAACCGATTTTAAATAAATGGTATCTAAAGGAAATTGTTCGTTTTCAAGCGCTACTAAAAAATTAGTTGCCATTAAAGAACCATTCAAATGGTTCACATCTAAAGTTTCAAAATCTGCAGTAATATTTCCCTTCATCTTTAAAGGACCTGCATGTAAATTTAATTTGTTTAAATCGATTAAATCTAGATTTAGATGGAGTTGCGCTTTAGGGTATTTTCCATCAAAATCTCCCTTAGATTCTAATTGAAAAGTTATATTAGGATCATTACTTTTAGTTGTAACTACAAAATGGCCGTTTTGAATTTCTCCATTTAGGATAAGGTTTTTATAATTATAGGCATTGTAATCTGCTGAAATAACAGTAACATCAGCATTTGTATTCATTGTTTTGGGATCCAAAGATTTCCCATTAATTATCGTTTTAACCGAAACTTTACCTAATTTATCATTTTGAATGAGTTTACCAATGTCAAATTGTGTTAAGGATGCATTTAAAGTATATTGTTCTTGATGCACTTCCTTTTGATTCAAAGTTGCATCGACTACGGCATTTCCGAAAGAACTTTTTAAATCAATATGCGTTGTGAAATTATCTAAATATCCAATAAAATTTCCAGTAGCTTCAAAATTTTCAGGTAAGGTTATTGAATTTGGAATTGTATTTTTAGGAAGAAAGGTATTGACGTCTTGTGCGGTGCTCACCAATGCGTTAATTTTAATGTCTAAATAGGTTGCTTTTGTATTTGGTAAGCCAGTGATTACTCCATTCATGTCAATTGAAGTGGAACCTATTCCAGAAGCTTGAACTTTCTTAATCTTTAAATTGTTTAGTTTTCCACTAACTTGCGCGGTTAAATTTACAATACTATTTTTATTGGTATTGAATGGAACTTGATCGGCTAAATCTGGCACAAGAAATAAAATATCTTTGAATCCAATTTTACTATTAGTAAAATTAGCTTGGACTTCAATACTTTCAGGATTTTTAGAAAGTGAAGCAATTGAGGGGTATTTTAATAAAAGTGTTTCCTTATCGAGGTTTGTATTGGGCGTAACTAGTACTAAATTTTTTAAGAAGGCATTTTGTGATGCATATTCAAATTGCGTGCTTAATTTGGTAACTTCAAAATCGTTACTTTCAATAAATGAGAGGTTATTTATTGTACCTTTTATAATATTAGTTGTATAGACTAAATCCGTAGCTTCCCAATTGAGTTTTTTAATAGATAAATGATTGGTATCTAAACCATAACTGCTTTTCTTTACAGCAGTATTGTCATAATCAACATTCACATTTTTAAATGTAACTTTATTAGCACTCAACTCCCAACCTTTACTAGGTGTTGAGCTATTGCTTGATGAAACTTTATTGTCTGCTAAATTTAAAGATAACTTTCCATATGTATCTTCGAGCTGAAGATCATGTAAGGCTATTTTTTGTTGATTTAAATCAAATTCTTTAACCTTAGTGTTTAGTTTTTGGAATTGTAATTGTGTATCTAATTGTGTGTTTTCATCTTTATACTTTATCGCTATTTTTGAAAGAGCAATGTCTTTTAACTGTAATTTAATTGTTTGATTTTGAGTCTCTTTCTTGATTTTATCTGTTGCTTTTTCAATTGCTTCTGAAACTCCTTGATTGAGTTCTAACTTTAAACCGTCTAATTGAATTTTTGGAATATCTAAGGCTAACTTTTCTAAATCGAAAGCATCTATTTCAGTTTCAAAATAGGTTATGGAAGTGGCAAGATCATTTTTATTAATGGCATCATCATAGTAAAAGCGAGTATTGGAAATTTTAACTTTGTTTACATCTATTTCCATTGGTTCAGAGGTTGTATTAGGCTCTTTTGATGCAAATGCTTGAATAATATAATCAAAATTAAAAACTGAATCTTTGTTTTTATTTATTTTAGCAGTTATCCCATCCATATAAACATGATTGACTTCAAGTGTATTGGAAAGGAGTTTAAAAAGACTTACGTCTACATCTAGTTTTTTTCCAGATAATAAGGTGTCACCTGATTGATCTTCAAAATAAAAATCAGTTAAAATGACTTTTTTGGGTAAACCAATTTCAATTGTCCCCACACGAACTTCCGTATGAATCTTACTTTCAAGATAGCGAACTGCTTTGTCTTTTACTTTATTTTGTACAAAAGGAATTTGTAAGGCTAGTATTAAAAGCAAAATAAGTCCAAAAATTGAACTTATAATCCATAAAATTATTTTTAAAACTTTTTTAAACTTCTTTTTCAAAATTAGAAAGTATATTGAATTCCTATTCCTTGATACCCAAAACCAACTTCTGGTGCAATTCTTAAGTTGCTATCTTTTTTTCTGTGTAATCTTGGTACTAAGATACCACTAGTGGCTCCAATAACATAACCCACAATAGCATCTGATAAGAAATGATTTCCGCCTTTTACTCTATAATATCCTACTGCAGCTGGAAGTAATGCAGCACCAGCCCAAATATAAGGCTTTGCTTTGGAATTTGGATAAAAGTCTGCATAAACTTGTGCTGCAAAAAAAGTAGATGCGGCAGCTGCAGCTACATGGCCACTAAAAAAGGATCTTTGATTGTTGCTCTCAAGTCTTTCATCCAAGCTTAAATCGATATTATATACTTTTGGTCTTGATTTTTCAATAAATCCAGATGATACTGTAAATGTAGCCAAAGATAAACCTACAGCTTCTACATACATGACCGATAATTGTCCTGCATGTTGTCTGGTATCTTTATTTAAAGCAAATAGAAAGGGTATTGCTAAAGATGTATAAAGAGGAATGTCGCTTTGGTTTGATGCATTTTCATCATAATTTCCAGCTGACCATCGGTCTACAAACCAAATATCATCTGCATTCAATGCGTTTAATTTTTCTTCTGTGAGTGGTTTTTTATCTTTAATTACTAAAAGTCCCCAAGCGTTTATTCCTGCAGCACCAACAATGATAGAACCGTCAGTTAATAAATCAGTTTTGTAAGGTGATTCTTTTTGACCTACAAGATAATAGGGCAGTGCTAAAGCAAATAGAAGGGCTATCTTTCTCATTTTGTCTCTGTTTATTTTCCAATGAAACAAAGTAACAGTAGAAGGTTATGATTTGTTTTATATAATGCAGACTAACTTTTATATAATTCAAATATAATTTTGAAGGGTTAGGCATCCTTTATTGTAATTATGTAAATCATGACTTGTAAGATGTAACAGTAGCGGTTCTCATATTTCTAATTTTACTATATAAATTTAGATATATGAGATTCCAAAAACGTATAGTAGTTATAGCCCTTTTATTTGCATCATTGGTTCATGCTCAATTTGATACTGATGCAATTCATTTAAATGTAAGTCACATTCCTAATTCGGATTTAAAAAATGCAGATGCTAGAGCCGATTTAACGGAAGTTGATTTTCAAAGTTTTACACCCACGATTCGAATTGGAAAAAACACAAAATTGAATAGTATTATCAATTATAGATTATATGACTATAATTTTGACTCTCCAGTCCCAGAATCTGATAATTATCCCGATAACATGCATCATTTTAAATATACGTTATTGGTTAGACAAAAAATAAATGAACATTGGAATGCATATATTGCGCCTAGGTTAAATATTCGAACCGATTTTAAGAGTAATTTTACCTATCGTGATTTATTTCCAGTTCTTACAGCTATGTTTGTAAAAGATGTGGTTCGAAATCCGCACTACAAATACGGTATTGGGATTAATTTCAATAATAATAATGGGAAATTTAGAGTGTTGCCAACCGCTTATTTTCAATATCAAAAAGACAATATGAAAATTAGTGCCTTCATTCCTTCAAAAGCTTCCATTACATTTGCTAATGAAAAATATGCCTATGGTTTTGGATATCATTCCGAAAGTAATATAACCCATTTAAATTTGTCGGATGATCCTGCTGTTAATCCCAATAATATTACGTATCTTAGAAACATGAATGTTTTTGTGTATCCTTCTTATTCAAGAAACTTAGGTTCAGATATTTGGGTTACTCTAAAAGCAGGAATTACGATTCTAAGATTGTATGAACAATACAACAGTAGTTTTGATGATATTACCGATTATTATAATGATTCCTTTAAACCAAATGCCTATTTTAGTATAGGATTTAGTTATAAAGTAGATGATAGCAAAAAATAAAAATGATTACTAAAGAAAACATAGTTTTATCTCCTTATGAAGTGGAATTTTCCATTGCACCCTTTCTTGATACTTTTACTTTTCCGAAAAATCCAGAGCTAAAGGAATATTATCAAAATTTGTTTTCTAAAATACAACATGTACTGGTTAAAGAAAAAGAAATTACAGGAATTGTAAGAGATAATGCTTCTTTGTTTGAGGAGTTCTTTTCCATTCTAATTCCAGAACATATTTCTAAAAATGAATACAAAGCTGTTGTATTACCTGTAAAAAACACCATTTTATTTCGAAGTGAAAAATTAAACGAAATTGACTGTTCGGTGAAAGAAAGTATTCGTTTTTTTGATGCTTCCCCAGATATAATTTACAAGTTGAAAGCCATGATTGTTTTAAATTCGATTATCGAAAATAAAATAACATTGGACAATAAAATCATTTTTGAATTCAAAGACACCAAAGGGGTTTATAAAACATTTTTTATCTCTAATAGAAATGATTTTTTAAAAATTTATCCCAAAGATTCCTCCAGTTATCCAACAACCGAACAAATCAATATGTTGTTAAACGACTTGGATAATATAGATTTATGGAAAGAAATTTTTCCTGAAGGAAGTTGGAATGTAGAGGGTTTTTGTATTTTAACTATGGTAGAAAATACGTTAGAGAATGCGGTTTCCCAATTGAAAACGAATCTGTTAAGTTCTCAAAGTGACACCTTAGTAAATGATGAAAGTTTTAAAAAAATTTTCAGATCTATTTTTGATATTCCCGATTTGAAAATTGGTATAACTATCTACGATAGCGAAGAAAATACTTTAATTAAAACAAGTTATAATGATGTTGAGATTGACAGTTTTGTATTAAACGATAAAATGAGTAAAAATATCTCTGAGTTTAAGAGCGATTCTTTATTAAAGACTAGCATTCTAAAAAGAGAACCTATTTTTATTCAAAATTTAGAGCAATATAGTATTTCAAGTACTGAATCCGTATTGTTAAATGTATTGTTGGAACAAAATATTCAAAGTTTTATTATTGCTCCCATTGCTAGTAGAAAAGGAATTATTGGTACGATTGAATTGGTATCGGAAACCAAATATGCCATCAATAAAAAGAGTTTGAGTAGATTGAAATTGATTTTACCGATTATAACCAATACTTTAGAGCGTTCGTTAGAAGCTACTGCCAATCGAATTGATGCCATCATTCAAAACGAATACACTTCTATTCATCCTAGTGTGTATTGGAAATTCAAACAAGGCGTGAGAGATTTTTTGAATTCCGACAAAAATCTTGAAGAATATACATTTAAAGACATTGTGTTTAAAGATGTTTTTGCGTTATTTGGTCAAATAGATATTAAAAACTCCTCTCACAATAGACAATTGGCTACCATTGAGGATATTAGGAATCAATTACAACTTTTAATCAACTTGTTTCAATCTATTATTAAAGAAAACAAAATTTTAATCGCCGATCAGATTCTTTTTGAATTGGATAAATTTTCTGTTGAGATTGAAAATAATTTTGATACTACCTCCGAAAGTACTTTTAAATTATATGTAGAGAGCGAAGTGCATCCAGTTTTGGAAACCATGGTTTTTTCTGAAACTATTACTGAAAAAGTAAAGGCTTATTATGAAAAATTGGATCCGAAACTGAATATTATTTATGACAATAGAAAAGCGTATGACGAATCCGTTGCTTTATTAAATAAAAAGATGTCTTCTTATTTAGATGAATGTCAGTTAGAAGCGCAAAAAATATTTCCTCATTATTATGAACGATACGCAACAGATGGCATAGAACACAATATGTACATTGGTGCTTCCATTAATCCTAGAATGGAATTTAGTCCGCTATTCTTCAATAATTTAAGATTATGGCAATTAAAATCGCTGTGTGAAACCGTTTATAATTTTCAAAAATGGAAACATATTTTAGATTTTCCTTTAGAAGTAACGACTTTAATTTTGGTTTTTAGTTCTCCTTTAACCATTCGTTTTAGAATGGATGAAAAATTATTTGATGTAGATGGTTCTTACAATGCACGTTACGAGGTTGTCAAAAAAAGAATTGATAAATCACACATTAAAAATTCAGAAGAACGCATTACACAAGAAAACAAAATTACCATTGTATATGCTCAAAATTCTGAAAAAGTAGAGTATATGAAATACTTAAAATATCTTATAGCGAAAGGCTTGCTCGAAGAGGAAATTGAAAAATTTGATGTTGAAGAACTACAAAGTATTTCAGGTTTAAAAGCTTTACGAGTTACCATTAAGCCTATTCCAAATCAAGAATGTTGATAGGCATATAAAAATGTAAGTACTGAAACGACGATACCCACCATAAAAATATTATAAGTAATTCTCAATAATTTATATTTTCGGTCTAAAATGATTCCTAAATAGTGTAAATCTTTCGTAAGAGAATTATATAAATAATCGTTGTCTAACATCATTTTGTTAATTTCATCTTCATAATCTTGATAGGGAACTTTATAAAAGTTTCCAAAAAATAATAGATTTACCTTTTTATTTAAAATATCTTCTTTGGTGAATTCGGTTGAGGTTACTTTGGGGCGAGTTGCTAAAATCGCAAATACAATCGAAATCACACTAAAAAATAAAAGTACAAATGTAGGTAAGGTAAGGTATATGTTTCCAGGACTATCTAATTTAGGAATTAAAACAGATAAGGCTACTGAAATAATAACAGCATTAACCGAAAGTAAAATATTAGCCTTACTATCAGCAATATCGCTTAGTCTAGTGTGATTATTAATGGTAACTCTAAATAAAGTCTCTACACCACGTCCTAATTTTTTTTTCTTTTTCTTTTTTTTCTTTTTTGGCGTTACAACAAGATCTTCATTTTTTTCTATTGCTCTTTTTTCTGTTCGTTTTTCTTCCAAAATTCGTATGTTTTTTTGTTTGATTGGCTCCCAATTTTCCTTTGCGTAATTGGTATAAAATTGGTGTTTATCTTTTAAAAATGAGATGTTTTCATTCAACCATTCTTTCTCTGAAAAAATCGCTACATCACAGAGTTTCCATTCTGTGCGTAATTCTTTTAAAAAAGAGAAATAAGCATCACTACCCACGTGGTAATAATCGGAATCGCACATTATTTTTTCTAAAATGGTTTTGGGTTCATGATTAAAAACAGTAGCCATAATTAAATTACTAACCGAATCAATAGTGTTTTGATCTACTTCATTTGCAACTAAAAAAGTAGTGGCAATTTTAACACTTTCTCCTTCATGTCCATCTTTACATTTAATATAGCCTGTATCATGAAACCATGCAGCCAATTGCAAGATCTCAATATCTTTTTCAGAAATCTGTTCCTGCTGACCAATTTCTTCAACAGCATTGACCACATTTTTAGTATGCGTTACATCATGGTATTTATATTTAAATTCTAATACATTTTTAAATAATTCTGTAACGTATAGTTCCGCTTTTTTTACTAATTTCATCCATTAAAATTATACTACTAAATTATGAAATTTAATTACTTTAGAAAGCTTTTTTTTGTAAAAATAATTTGTGTTTTGGCTTTATTAGGCTTTCTGAACTCTTGTGCTACTTATTCTGTTCAAACGGGTAAAAATATTAAAAATCCAATTGCACCTATTGAGGTCGAAGCTCAAGAAGTGGATCATACTTTTTATTTAGTTGGTGATGCTGGAAATGCTGATGCCGTAAATTCAAAGCAAGCTTTATTGCCATTAGAAAATAAATTGGAAAAAGCCTCCAAAAACAGTACTTTAATGTATTTAGGTGATAATGTTTACCCAGTAGGAATGTCAGGTGATAAAGATACAGAAGAATATAAAACTGCTGAAAAAATCTTAGAAAACCAATTAAAAATTACTAAAAATTTTAAAGGTAAAACAATCGTTATCCCAGGAAATCACGATTGGTATAGTGGCTTGAAAGGTTTGAATAATCAAGAAGATTTTGTTATTTCCTACTTAAAAGATAAGGAATCCTTTTCACCACGAAAAGGTTGTGCTATTGAAGACTTTGAAATTAACGATAATATTACTTTAATTACGATTAATAGTCAGTGGTATTTAGAAGATTGGAATAAAAACCCAACGATTAACGATGATTGTAATATAAAGAGTAGAGATGAATTTTTTGCCGAATTTGAAAGCCTTTTAAATAAAAATCAAGATAAAACTGTTGTGGTTGCGATGCATCATCCGTTGTTTACTAATGGAGTTCATGGCGGACATTTTGGAGTACGAAAAATGTTATTATCGGCTGAAAATTCATTTCCAGTACCTTTATTAGGAACTTTATATAATTTATTGCGAAAAACTTCTGGAATTAGTTCTCAAGACGTTTTAAATAAAGATTATACCGCTTTATCCAAACGCATCCAAACCTTAATTCAAAAAAATGAAAATATTATTGTGGTTTCGGGTCACGAACATAGTTTGGAATACATTGAGAAAAATGGTGTGAAACAAATTGTTAGTGGTTCTGGAACCAAAATAAATGCCGCAAGAGCAATCTACCCAAATGATTTTTCTTATGGAAAAAATGGTTTTGCTACTTTAGAAATCTTAAAAACAGGAGAAGGAATTCTTACTTTTTATGGGAAAGAGAATGATAAAGAAATTGTGCTTTATAAACAATCTATTTTAAAACCAGTTAATACAGAAACAAAAGACTATCCTAACACATTTCCTGCATACAAAGAAGCAACTGTATATGAGCCAGAAAAAACTAAAAAATCTGGTTTTTATAATTTTTTATGGGGCAAGCATTACCGCAATTATTATGGATTACCTATTAGGGCAAAAGTAGCCACTATTGATACTCTTTTTGGAGGCTTAAAAATTGATAGAGAAGGAGGAGGACAACAATCAAATTCTTTACGCGTAATTGATAAAAACAAACAAGAATATGTTTTGCGTGCTGTGAAGAAAAATGCAACTCGTTTTTTTCAAGCAGCTGTATTTACCGATCAATATGTACAAGACGATTTGAAAGATACGTATGTAGAAACTTTTTTAATGGATTTTTTCACAACTGGACATCCTTTTACTTCTTTCATAATTGATGATCTTTCAAAGAATATTGGTATTTACCATGCCAATCCAAAGTTGTATTACATACCCAAACACGATGCTTTAGGTAAATTTAATTCTAGTTTTGGTGATGAACTGTACATGGTTCAAGAAAGAGAATCGGATAGTCAATTGGATGAATCTTCCTTTGGTAAACCAGATGATATTATTGGAACCGATGATTTATTTAAAAAATTGAGAAAAGATGAAAAATACCAAGTGGATGAGAAAGCATTTATTAGAGCCCGACTTTTAGATATGCTTTTAGGAGATTGGGATCGACATGCAGATCAATGGAAATGGTCGGAATTTAAAAAAGGAGATAATGAGGTCATTTATAAACCGATTCCAAAAGACAGAGATCAAGCCTTTCCTAAATATGGTGGCGTTTTAATGAGCTTAATTCTAAATCTTCCTGAATTTAGAAAAATGCAATCTTATGATTCAGAAATTCAAAATTTAAAATGGTTGAATCATGTAGGTTATCAATTGGATATTGCTTTTTTACAATCAAACAAAAAGGAAGATTGGGAAAAACAAGCGGTTTTTATTCAAGAAAATTTAACCGATGCGGTTATTGATAATGCCTTTTTACAATTGCCAAAAGAGGTACAAGACGCTACCAGTGATAAGTTGAAATCGGATTTAAAATCGAGAAGAGATCATTTAAAAGAATATGCAGTTCAATATCATAAATTATTAGAAAAGAGAGCGATTATTGTTGGTACAGATAAAAAAGAAGATTTTTATATTAAAAAAATTAGTCCCAATGAAATTGAAGTTTCACAGATTAGAAATAAGAAAGATGGTGAAGAACAGTTTATCATGAAACGTACATTTACCTCTAAAAATACCAAAGAAATTTGGATTTATGGTTTAGATGATGATGATAAGTTTATAGTTGAAGGTGACTTTAGATCGAAAATTCATGTGAAGCTTATTGGTGGTCAAAATAATGACGTTTATAAAATAGAAAACGGTCATAATGTGAAGATTTATGATTATAAGACTAAGGACAATACTTTTGAAATTGATGGAAAAACGAATACACGTTTGAGTGATGATTATGAAATGAATGTGTACACCTACAGAAAAGCCAAATACAATTCCTTTTCTGTTATTCCGGGAGGTGGATTTAATCCGGATGATGGTGTGAAATTAGGAGTAATTATGAATTATATTCACAATGGTTTTAGACAAAATCCGTATACGAGTAAGCATACTATAACGCCTAATTATTTTTTCGCAACCAACGGTTTTGAAGTAAAATATAAAGGTCATTTCCCAAAATTAGTAGGACAACTCGATTTTAATATTGATGCTAAAATTACCAGTCCGAATTTTACCATTAATTATTTTGGATATGGCAATGAATCGGTTTATAATGATTTAGATGAAGATATAGAATTTGATTATAATCGAGTTAAATTAAGAAATTTCAATTTTTATCCTTCTTTAAATAGAGTGGGAAAAAAAGGAAGTTTAGTAAGTTGGCAATTAGGATTTGAAGATTTAGAAGTTGAAAAAACTGCGAATCGTTTTATTAGTGAACCAAATGTGGTAGCAGAACGCGTGTTTACGCACCAACAATATGCAAGTACCAAAGTAAGTTATGGTTTTGAAAACTATGATATTGTTTCTTTACCAACCTATGGCATGGGATTTTTATTGGCTGCCGAATGGAAAAGTAATTTAGAGGATACCAATAAGAATTTTTTCACTTTAGAAAGTAAATTTAATTTTTCTCATAAAATTTCTACGAAAGGGAATTTGGTTTTCGAAACCTTATTGAGAGGGAAAATAATTACAAACGATAATTTTGATTTTTATCATGCTGCAGCGATTGGCGGAAATAATGGCATACGTGGCTTACGAAATGAGCGTTTTATTGGAAGACAATCTTTTTATCAAACTTCTGATGTGCGATTGACTTTAGGAAGTATTAAACGCAGTTTTGTTCCAATGAAATATGGAATTATTGGAGGATTTGATTATGGAAGAGTTTGGACCAGTAATGATACTTCAAATATGTGGCATACTTCTTATGGTGGAGCTCTT
Organism: Flavobacteriaceae bacterium; assembly: GCA_002862755.1. Classification (GTDB taxonomy): domain Bacteria; phylum Bacteroidota; class Bacteroidia; order Flavobacteriales; family Flavobacteriaceae; genus Flavobacterium. The sequence goes on from PKDY01000039.1 coordinate 50,111, forward strand.
TGGTTAAATGGAATTAATATGGTAACTGCAAAACTGGGTTATTTTAAAAATCCGAATGACAAAGGACGTGTTACTTTTGCAGTACAATTTGGATTCTAAATTGGAATAATAAATAAAGCAAAAAAGAGAGAGTAACCAATTCGTTACTCTCTCTTTTTATAAATATATTACTGTATGTTATTTTTAATACGAAGTAGGAAAGCTATTCTTGAATTTTATATTCATAAATTTTACCACCTACTTTCTTTGTTTTTTCATCTGAAATAAGTAAGATGTCATTATCTTTAAAGGTAACTCCTTCACGTTGCGTAAAAGAATTAAACTGCACCTCTTTTAGGCTACCTTTAGTGAAATTGTCTTCCACAAAATCAGAAAAAATCCACATTCTTTTGTTACTTAATAAAACTACTTTATCTTCATCTGGACTAATAGCTACATCAGTAATAGCACAAGTTGTAAACTTATCACAAGTAACATATTTGTTTAATAAAATGGCTTTATGTTCGCCTATTTCATTTGGAATTTTATAAATATGAGTCGTTCCATCAAAATCTTTACTTCTGTTTTTGGTAAACAAATAGAAATAACCATCTTTATATAAGAAAGATTCACAGTCGTAAAATAACTCATCTTTTTTAGGAGGGAAATCTTCTTGATCCTCATAGTAAAATTCTATTTTTTGAATGGAATCAATAGCTTCTTTTTTTAAATCTGCTCGATTGATTTTATAAATGGCTAAATTTTTTCTTTTATTGTTGTTGTTACCAAAATCACCAATATATACATTTCCCTCTTCATCAGAAGTTAAAGCTTCCCAATCGTGATTTTTAATACCATTAAGCTTTACTTCGCGAAGTAGTTTTCCGTCTGTAGCTACTTGATACAATTTATCAGGATTGCCACTATCTTGAATGACCCATAAGGTATCATTAACATAAGTCATTCCAGAAACTTCATCTAATTTATTTGAAAATTCTTGTACTTCAGTTACATCAATTTGTTTGATATCTGAATCTAAAGAGATACAGGAATAGTATAATGCACTAGAAAACAAGAATGAGGTGAATATGAGGTACTTTTTCATTTTAATTTATTTTAGTTTATAATAATTTTTAAAAGTAAGTATTATTTTTCAAGCATTTTTACTTCTACAATATCGGAAGGTAATCCAAACCCTTTATCTAATAAAGATTTAAAAACTTTGAGCATAATATTACTTTTTAGTTTTACACCAGGAACTTTAATATCATTTGTCATATACCAATAAGAAACTCTTACATTAACGGTACTAGTCGCTAATTCATCAATTACAGCAAAAGGTTCAGGGTTTTTTAAAACACCTTCTTCATTTTGTAAAATAGATTCTATCACTTGTAGCGCTTCTTCAGTATTATCATTATAGTCTAGACCAATAACAAATTCGGTGCGTAATAAATCGTCTAAAGTATAATTCACCAAGCCATTTTTAGCAATCAATCCGTTGGGAATAAAAACTTCTTTACCATCTAAAGTTTTGATTAAGGTTTCTCTCAGAGACATATTGGTTACTTTTCCTTTGAAACCATCAATTTCAATAAGATCTCCTATACGAAAAGGTCTTTTAAAAGCCATAATAATTCCTGAAAGGAAATTTTCTCCAATATCTTTTAAAGCAAATCCTATGATAAAAGTAGTAATTCCTGCACCAGCTAATATTTTATCTGTAATTTCACCTAAACCTAAAATACTGAGTGAAATAACCAATAAAAAGATAGTCAATACCAATGCAATTACATTCACTAAAAAATCACTAACTAAAGGATCTTTTGATTTTTTATCAATCATATTAAAGGCCACGATTTTTAATTTTCGAATGATAAATAATCCGATGATAAAAATACCTAATGCAAATAAAATTGCAGGTAATGAATTGTAAAAATTATTCCAACTTTCTTGGAGTATTTCATTAATATTTTCTAATTGTCCCGACATTTTTTAATGTATATATGAAGTAAAGAATTATTGCACTTCTTTGCTTTTGTTTTTTCTAATTTTTTTCCAAATTTTCAATCGGTTTTTAGCTTTGCTACAAAAATATTTTTCATCGGCTTGACCTAAAACAAAACCAATAGGTTTAAATTTTTGTGAATTATCAAATAATACTTTTAAGGATGCTGTTATGGGTAAAGCGAGAATCATTCCTGGAATTCCCCATAACATTGAAAAAAGTAAAATGGCTAAAATCGATACAAAAGAATTTAACGATACTTTGGAACCAGTTATTTTTGGAGTTATAAAATTACCTTCAATAAATTGGATGAATCCAAAAATAGCAATTACACCAATCGCATACCAATACGAATCTTTAATTGCCAAAGCTACTAAAGCTGGTAATAAGGAACCAATTATAATTCCAATATAAGGTACTAATAGGAGTAAGGCACAAAGAAAACCGAAGAAAAAAGGATAATCAATGCCTAAAGCTAAAAGTCCGATACTGTTTAAAAGTCCGACTATTCCCATTACACTAACTAAACCGACTAAATAATTTTGTTGTACTTTATATAATTGTCTTAAAATAGCGCGCATGCTTTTTTTAGTACTGATTCGAGCAGTAGCTTTATATAAGAAACTTATTAAAAAGTTTCTGTATAACAACAGAAAAAACATATATAAAGGCGTAAAAAGAAAATCGCTAATTACCGATCCTGATCGTGTAATAAAATCTAAAATCTTATTTGAATTTTGTTTTACAATTTCTTTTACTTCTAATTTATCAGTGCCTACAATATCCTCACTTTCAATTCCTGTGGAATTTTCAGTTTCTTTAATTAGGATATTTAATTTCTCTAAGATTTTATCATAATAGGTATCACTTTTATCCATTATGTCTTGAAATTGTATTCCAATAGCAACGAAAATGACAAAAATAATGATGGTAAAAATGAGAATAGCAATTACTATTGAAACGATTCGATTAAAACATAATCGAGTTTCAAAGAATTTTACAATAGGGTAAACCAATACGCTAAGTAATATTGCAAATAAAATAGGTATTAAAAAATCTTGCAATATATATGACATGAATACAATCAATATAAATGCAAATAAATCTTTTACAATATGAGTTTTTTGGATAGTTGTATTCATTGTTCTTGATATAAAAAACTGTCTATAAATGTATTAATAGCTTAAGAAGTTACTAATAAATCCATAGACAGTAGTGTTACTTGATAATTAGATTACAATTCAGCAATCCATTGTTTAATTTCATCTTTGGTTTTACCCACTTTCTTTTGGATACGTCCATAAAGTTCGTCTTCTTTACCTTCTTCGTAAAGTAAATCATCGTCTGTTAAATCAGCATATTTTTGTTTTAATTTACCTTTTACTTCGTTCCAGTTTCCTTTTAATTCTGTAGTGTTCATAATGTTTGTATTTAAAAATTAATATTTGGTTTTTTTCATGTTTGTATATATGCTAAATTTTAGCTTAAATATTTTCTTAAAATCCAAGATTTGGATTCATGATCTTGAAGTACACCCGTTAAGAAATCTGCTGTTCCAGCATCGTGAGCATCTTCTGCCTTTTCGATGAATTCTCTTAATTGGATAATTATTTTTTCATGGTCGTCTAATAATTCTTCCAGCATTTGATTTTGGTTCACATATTTTGATTCTTCTTTAAGAATTGAATTTTCAATAAATTCTTTCATTGTACCAATAGTTTTACCACCTAATTTGCTGATTCTTTCTGCAACTTCATCAATAGTTTTTTCTAATTTACTATATTGATTTTCAAAAAGTTTATGCAATTCCATAAAACTATTTCCAGTTACATTCCAATGAAATTTTCTACTCTTAACATACAGAACCATCTCATTTGATAAAACCACAGTTAAGTCTTTAATACTTTGCGATAATTCTTTTTTTTCTAATCCAATTTTTGGTGCTAACATTGTTTCCATGATGTATTCTTTTATTTGGTTTTTTATCTATTACAAAGTTAAGTGGAGTGGTTAGGGAAATACTTATATGATTTTTGACAATACTTATATAATTATAAGTTGAGCCTTATCTATTATAATTGCGGATCGTTTTCATAAATTTTACTTACTTCTTTTAAATCTCCACTAGGAGATTTCTTATTCTGAAAAGAAGCTACCCAATTTGCTACTACAATTTCACTGGTTGCACTACAAGCTTGTAACCCATAAGAATAAGGACGTAAACCAGAACTATGTGTAAAACTAATATCTTGTATCGCTTCAATTGTATCTCCATTTGCATCTACAAGGCAATAACTACTAGTAATAGTAATTCCTGGAAGTTCATAGAATGGAGTATTCTCTTTTATTGTAATTTTTTTTTCTTCATCAGAGGTTAATTCCATAGTATCTGGGTTCTTTTTAAAAGGAATTTGAGGTGGAGTAATATGTTCTTCTTTGACTAAAGATGGAAATGGATAGTCATCAACACTAATAGCACTTTGGCCACTGCAGTTGATAAACATTTGGTATAAATGAATGGTTTGTTTATCGTTATGTGTCACTTCAATTGTTGTAAAATCCTTGCTTTCCAAAATGTTTACATAACCAGGAACAATTTCTATTTTTTTAGCATCATAAAGCGCTAATAGTATTTTTGCAGAAGGAATAGGCATCGCTGCAATTACATTCATTAAAAATGGCATAATTTCTTTTCTGAAAAAAATATGATCTTCAGCAGGCAATAATTCAGCATGAAAATTAAGTGCATACATTAAATCATCAATGACTTCTTTCCAATGAATAGGTTTATTTTTAGTAATGGAAACAGAGGCTTGTTTCATTTCTTCTCGCATGCCTTCAAAAGCATTTTCATATTCATGCTTATCTGCCATATCAGTAACGAAATCCTTAAAGGTATAATCAGTATTCGTTATTTTTTTTGATAATTGCATCAGCTTGTCTTTTTGAAAGGCTTTGGATAATGCTGGAACGCAAAATTTTGTAAAATAAGTGGAAAGGGTTAAAAATCCACCTTTGTCTAATGCATTAAAAAGTGCTTTTCTATCAAAATGTCTGTATATTTCTCGAATGGGCTCTTCTTGTTCATATTGTAGGTGTGGTAACCAACCGTGAGCAGCGTGCATGACAATTTTGAAATTATCGGTTCCTTTATAAGGTTGGTAAATATAGTTGCCCTTTGAGTCAGTTACAAATTTGCCATGCCTTCTAGATAAAGAAGAAACTACATCAAAAGCACTAAGAGAAGCCCCAAGTGTTCCAATGGTAAAATTGTGGAAAGTTCCTTGTTGAGGTAAAATTTTATGTATAGGCCAAGGTGAAGCATAAAAACCATTTTTTTCTTGATCATCGTCTTTCCATTGATGCCCAGTTGCAATAATTACTTTGTCAAATTCATATACTTTAATAGAGGTATGTAAACTGACCATTTTAGTTGTGTTGTCATACGTAATATCAATTATTTCAGTATTTGGGTATTCAATACATTGAATTCCGAAATCTTTTATATTTTGGATAATAGATTGGTATTGAGATTGTAAATATTGGCCTAATGCCAAACGATTATATACTTCACTTTTACTTATATTATCTTTTTCTATTTCCAATTTTTTTAAAAAAGTAACGGATTGTTTTTTCAACCAATCTTCAAATGTGATTTCTAATTGCGGTAATTCTTCAGAGGAGATATTAGACAAATTGTATAAATCTGTAGTAATAGGATTATAAGGCATTCCCATACCTAAAATCGTGTTCTTTTCAAAAATTGAAATAGAATAAATTTCTTTTTTTAAAATAGACATCTTATCTAAAAGATGTTTTAATAAATAAATTGAAGTTGCTCCACTTCCTATGATAGCAATGTTTTTCATGGTTATTTTATCATTTATTCATTACTTTTAAAAGGACTTTTTAAAAGTGTATCTAAAGTATTTTATTATAAGTAAGTAGGTGTTACAGTATTTCATTTATGAATTACATAACTACCATTCATTTTGGATAACAATACAGTTAGTTATATAAAAAAAGACGGAAAAGATGTAATATTTAAATCTTTTTAATAATTAATTTTAACGTTTATTAATTAAGATATATGAATCCACCTCTTCTACAATTTAATAATAAAGGCATTTATTGTGCACAAGCTGATGTATATATTGATCCTTGGAGGCCTGTTAAAAATGCAATTATTACGCACGGACACGCAGATCATTCTAGATGGGGACATCAAAATTATATTACTCATCATACTAATGTTCCCATTATAAAGCATCGATTAGGTGCTATTCATGTTACAGGAAAAAATTGGAATGAAACCTTTATAGTTAATAATGTGAAATTTTCTTTGCATCCAGCCGGACATATAATTGGTAGCTCCCAAGTACGTGTTGAATATAAAGGAGAAGTTTGGGTATTTACAGGTGATTACAAAACTGAAGAGGATGGTATTGCGGTTCCTTATGAAGTTGTTAAATGTCATACCTTCATAACAGAATGTACTTTTGGATTACCTGTGTTTAAATGGACTCCTCAAACTGAAGTTATGAATAGTATTAACCAGTGGTGGTCTGAAAATAAAGCAGAAGGAAAAACATCCATACTGTTTGGGTATTCTTTAGGCAAAGCCCAACGTTTATTGAAATATTTGGATACTAGCATTGGTAAAATATATACTCATGGAGCCATTGAAAATATGAATAATGTAATTCGACCTATGGTAGATTTACCAGAAACGACTTTAATTACTAGAGAAACAAAAAAGGAAGCTATTTCAGGAAATCTTGTTTTAGCTCCACCAAGTGCTCATGGAACGACTTGGATTCGGAAAATGACTCCTTTTGTTACTGGAACTGCTAGTGGATGGATGGCTTTTCGTGGAGCAAGAAGAAGAAGGGCCATAGACAAAGGATTTGTATTAAGTGATCATTGTGATTGGGATGGTTTATTAAGCAGTATAAGAGCTACAGGTGCTGAAAAAATAATTTGTACGCATGGATATACCGATATCTTTTCCAAATATTTAAGAGAGTTGGGGTATGATGCACGTACCGAAAAAACACAATATGAAGGAGAAAATGCAGAAATGAACAAAGAAGAGGATTTAGAAAAAATAATCCCTTAAAAATTACAAAATGAAGAATTTTGCCAACTTAATTAAATCGCTTGATAGTTCTAATAAAACGAATGTAAAAGTAGAGGCTTTAACAGCATATTTTAGAACGGCTTCTCCAGAAGATAAAGTTTGGACTATAGCTATTTTATCACATCGTCGACCTCCAAGACCCGTTAATACAACTTTGTTACGACTTTGGGCAAATGAACTCGCTAACATTCCCATGTGGTTGTTTGAAGAAAGTTATCATATTGTGGGTGATTTAGCTGAAACCATTGCTTTAATTATACCTACTAATGAAGCACACTCCTCCAAAAGCTTGACTACTTATCTACAAGAAATTATAGCCTTAAAAAGTAAACCTGAAGCTGAAAAGAAAACTTATTTACAAGAAAATTGGTTGGCTTTAAATTATTACGAACGTTTTGTATTCACTAAATTAATTACAGGTAGTTTCAGAATTGGCGTCAGTCAAAAATTAATGACCAAAGCCTTATCTAAAGCAGAAGGGATAGATGAAAACATTTTAGCGTATAAGCTAATGGGAAATTGGAATCCTAATACAACTACATTTCATGATTTAATTCTAGCGGAAAAGAGTAGTGATTACATTTCAAAACCATATCCTTTTTATTTGGCTTATCCTATAGAAGGTGAAATTGAAAGTTTGGGCAATCCAAAGGATTGGTATATGGAACATAAATGGGATGGTATTCGTTCCCAAACTATTTTTAGAGCAGATCAAATTTTTATTTGGTCAAGAGGAGAAGAATTAATGACCGATAAATATCCTGAATTTCACGATTTGATAGGTTTAATTCCCAATGGGACTGTTATTGATGCCGAAATTTTAGCTTTTCCTGACAATCAAATTGGTACTTTTAACGATTTACAAACACGCATTGGTAGGAAAAAAATATCAAATGCACTATTGAAAAAAACACCTGTTATTTTAAAAGCCTATGACTTATTGGAATGGGAAGGAAACGATCTTCGAAATTATCCTTACGAATACCGGCGTGATATATTAGAGAAATTATATCAAGTTTTAGAAAATAAAAAAGTGCCGTTTTATCTATCAGAACGAATAAAAATCAATTCGTGGGATGAGGTAACTGCAGAAAGAATGCAAGCTCGAGAAAAAAGAAGTGAAGGTTTAATGTTAAAAAGAAAAGATTCCACGTATCAAGTAGGAAGAAAGAAAGGAGATTGGTGGAAATGGAAATTAGAACCTTTAACCATCGATGCGGTTTTAACCTATGCTATGAGAGGAAGTGGAAGAAGAAGTACTCTTTTTACCGATTACACTTTTGCACTTTGGCAAGAAAATGAAGAAGGAGAAAAAGAATTGGTCACATTTGCCAAAGCTTATTCTGGTCTAACGGATGCAGAATTTAGAAAAGTAGATGATTTTATCAAGAAAAATACGATTGATAAATTCGGACCGGTAAGAAGTGTTACGCCTCAATTGGTATTTGAAATTGGATTTGAAGGTATTACACTTTCTAAAAGACATAAAAGTGGTATCGCTACTCGTTTTCCCAGAATTTTAAGATGGCGTCAGGATAAGAAAATCGAAGAAGCAAATTCTATTGAAGATTTAAAAAGCATGATTATTTAAGTTATGAATAGAGCAGCCTTATATCAAATTGCTGAAAAATGGTTTGAATCACAAAACTGGAAACCGTTTGCTTTTCAAAAACAAACATGGAAAGCGTTCTTACAAGGTAAAAACGGTCTTTTGAATGCCCCCACAGGTAGCGGAAAAACTTATGCGCTTTGGTTTCCTATTATTTTAAATTATATCCAACAAGTAGAAAAAGGCAAAATAAAAAAGCAATCTGGATTGAAAGCCATTTGGATTACACCTTTACGAGCACTTTCCACAGAAATCAAACAAGCTGCTGAACGTGTTATTACCGATTTAGGTGTTCCAATGACAGTTGGGATTCGTACAGGTGATACTTCAACAACAGAAAGAACCAAACAGAAAAATAAAATGCCAGATTTATTAATTACAACTCCAGAGAGTTTGCAATTGTTATTGGCATCAAAAAACTATGCTCAAACTTTTGCACAATGTACAGCTATTGTTATAGATGAATGGCATGAATTATTAGGTAGTAAAAGAGGTGTGCAAATGGAACTGGCTTTGTCAAGATTAAAATCAATTTCTCAGAATATGCGAATTTGGGGAATTTCGGCAACCATTGGCAACTTAGAATTGGCACAAGAAGTGTTACTTGGAAAAGAAACGGATGCTTTTAAAAATTCTGTTTTAATTAAAGCAAATCTTCCGAAAAAAATAACCGTTAAATCTATACTTCCAAAAAAGATGGAAACCTATCCTTGGAGAGGTCATATGGGGTTGCATTTATTAGATGAGGTGGTACAAATCATTCGTAAAAGTAAAACAACCTTACTTTTTACCAATACACGTTCGCAATGTGAAATCTGGTTTCAATCGATACTAGATCATTATCCTGAATTTGCTGGGGAAATTGCCATGCATCATGGAAGTATTGCTAAAGAAACCCGAATTTGGGTAGAAAATGCTATTAAAAATGAAGAATTAAAGTTGGTAGTCTGTACTTCTAGTTTGGATTTAGGAGTAGACTTTGCCCCAGTTGAAACCATTATTCAAGTTGGTGGACCAAAAGGAGTCGCACGATTTTTACAAAGAGCAGGGAGAAGTGGTCACCAACCAGGAAAAGAAAGTGTTATTTATTTTTTAGCCACTCATGCTATGGAATTAATTGAAGCTTCAGCCTTAAAAAAAGCGGCTGCGGAAACTATTGTAGAAGACAGAATTCCCTATTTAAATTGCTATGATGTTTTAATTCAATATTTAAATACATTAGCAGTTGCGGACGGATTTTATCCCAATGAAATCTTCAAAGAGATAAAACAAACATTTTGTTATCAAAATATTTCTGATGCAGAATGGCTATGGGTTTTAAATTTTATAACCAAAGGAAGTCAAAGTTTGCAAGCTTATGATGAATTCAAAAAAGTAGAAATAGAGGCAAACGGTTTGTTTAAAATTAATAATAAGCGAATCGCCATGCAACATCGTATGCAAATAGGAACGATTGTTAGTGATGCGGTCTTGAACGTTAAATTTTTAAGTGGTGGTTACATTGGTTCTATAGAAGAATGGTTTGCCTCTAAGTTGCAAAGTGGAGATACTTTTATATTTGCAGGTAGAAAACTAGAATTTCATTCTATAAAAAACATGATTGTTTTAGTGAAATTGGCTAATGGAAAAAAAGAATCGAAATCGGTGAGCTGGATGGGTGGCAGAATGACTTTTTCTGCTCAAATGAGTGAACTACTCCGGCAAGAATTATACAAAGTGAATCAAGGGTTGTTAACTCCAGAATTGAAAGCGTTACAACCTGTTTTTGAGAGACAGCAAAAAGAAAGTATTCTACCCAATGACAATCAGTTCCTCATTGAAACTTTTAAAACAAGAGAAGGGTATCATACGATTTTTTATCCGTTTGAAGGTCGGTTCGTTCATGAAGCTTTAGCCAGTCTCTTATCCTATCGAATCAGTTTATTGTCGCCAATATCTTTTTCTTTAGCCTATAATGATTACGGATTTGAATTGCTTTCCGATCAAATACTGGATTTAGAAGCACTATTTGATAATAATTTATTTAGTACTTCTCATTTGCATGATGACTTGCAAAGTAGTTTGAATGCCACCGAAATGGCGAGACGAAAATTTAGAGATATTGCAGTTATTGCAGGTTTAGTATTTACAGGAAGACCTGGACAACCTGTAAAAACCAAACACTTGCAAAGTGGTTCGCAATTGTTATTTGAAGTTTTTAGAGATTATGAACCCGATAATTTGTTGTTGCGACAAGCTTATATTGAAACCTTCGAACATCAATTGGAAGAAGGAAGATTAATACAAGCTTTGGAGAGGATTAATAATCAGGAAATAGTAGTTAAAAGATGTGAAAAACCAACACCTTTCAGTTTTCCTATAATTACAGATCGATTGAGAGAAAAATTATCAAGTGAAACTTTAGCGGAACGTATCGCAAAAATGACAGCGAGTTATTTAAAAGTTTAATAGGAAAATGCTTCTATGAATATTACAATTAAGAAACAAGTTTTTATGTTACACCCTTTTGGTAGTTTGTATTGGAAGGATAAGAATATTTTGTTAATTTCGGATTTGCATTTGGGAAAAATATCGCATTTTAGAAAAAATGGATTGGCCATTCCGAATTCAGCTATACCCAAAAATTTTGAAAAACTAAATGAACTATTGGATGTATACCAACCTCAAAAAATTATTTTTTTAGGGGATTTGTTTCACAGTACGTTAAATAGTGAATGGTATTATTTTGATAATTGGGTCCAATCCGTATCACAAAAAATCATTTTAATTGAAGGAAATCATGACATTGTTGCCAAACACCATTATGAAAGTCTTCATGTTGAGGTTCTAGAGCGCTTACAAATTGATGATTTTCTTTTAACGCATCATCCAGTTGAAACGGAGAATCTATTTAATTTCTGTGGTCACATTCATCCAAGAGTTGTTTTATCCGGACTTGGAAAACAATATTTAAAAATTCCGTGTTATTTTAGAAAGCAAAACCAACTTATATTGCCTGCTTTTGGTGAATTTACCGGAAATTATACTCTAAAACCTACACCAAAAGATAAAGTTTATGTACTCACACCTAATGAAGTAATCGAAGTGAATTTAGTATAAAAAAAGGAATTAATCTTATCTTTATGCGTTATTGGGAGTTAATGGATTTGAAAATCTATTCCATTTTGACCAATCAAAGGAAGTATTCGTTTTTGCTAATTTTTGTAACATAGTATGGTAAGATGTACTCACTTGAATGCTTCTTTTACATTCTACTACAAAAGAAAGTAAAAACATTTCAAAATAATTCACTTGTTTGGCGTGAATTACAAGGTCATTCGTACAAGTTGCTACAAGGATGCAAAAAGTACTGACACATAATCGATTGAATAATACTAGCGTTTTCATAACGTTTTATATTTATAATACAAATCTATTGCGAGTAGCCTTATTCTTACTTATATAATTTCAATAGATATTTATACAATATTTATTTTAATGCGTTAAACTTTGTAGATTTGCAACAACAACAATTTTTTTCACATGACAACAACACAACTTGTGCATCAAATTCAAACCAAAAAATCTTTTTTATGTATTGGTTTGGACGTTGATCTCAACAAAATTCCTGCATTTTTATTAGAAAAAGAAGATCCTATTTTTGAATTTAATAAGGCCATTATCGATGCCACACATGATTTATGTGTTTCGTATAAACCGAATACAGCTTTTTACGAAGCTTATGGAATAAAGGGATGGCAATCCTTGCAAAAAACCATACAATACCTCAATGATAACTATCCTGATATTTTTACAATAGCCGATGCTAAAAGAGGAGATATAGGGAATACGTCTTCTATGTATGCCAAAGCTTTTTTTGAAGACTTAGCATTTGATAGTGTTACAGTAGCACCCTACATGGGAAAAGATTCTGTAGAACCCTTTTTAGCATTTGAAAACAAGCATACGATTATGTTAGCTTTAACTTCTAACGAAGGTGCTTTTGATTTTCAAACGTTGCAAGTAGAGGATAAGGAATTGTACAAAAAAGTATTGGAAACTTCAAAAAAATGGAAAAATGCTGAAAATTTAATGTATGTAGTGGGTGCTACAAAAGCAGAATATTTTACCGAAATCAGAAAAATTGTACCTGAAAGTTTTCTTTTAGTTCCTGGTGTAGGCGCACAAGGCGGAAGTTTGTCTGAAGTGTGTAAGTATGGAATGAATGAAAATGTTGGATTATTAATTAATTCTTCTAGAGGAATTCTTTATGCGTCCAATCAAGAAGATTTTGCTGAAAAAGCTAGAGCTGAAGCATTGAAGTTGCAACAAGAAATGAGTGAGATTCTTAATGAAATGATTTTATAGTGAAATACTTTGTTAGTTGTATTCTTGTTTTGTTTATTGTTGGTTGTAAAATCAATAATGAAGAAGTTTATCAGAAAGAGTCAGAAAAGTTGATTAAGCAAGCTTTGCTTGATTTTGGAGATGATGGTTATGAAGAGCATATACTTAGTCAACAGTCAAATAAAACATTATTGGAAATTCTTGGAGCAGTTGATCGAGAGATTGAATATAGAACTTTGCTTAAAAAATCCTTGCAAATTGAAAATGATGATGTTTTTGATAAATGTAATAAATTATCAAGTAGCTTTAAATTGACTAAAAATATATTAGGAAATCGAAATGTGATTTATTTAGAGGATTTAATTAAAATTCGAAAAGAATTTGGTTCAAAAGGCAGAGATAAAATTTATTCGTATTATCCTAAAGGTTGGTTAACAGTTAAACCTCCAATTTTTAATGAGGGTTACGATATTGCTGTTATTGAAATAGGAAACTGTATTGGAGGATACTTGGCTATATATAAATTTGAAAATAATAAATGGGTTTTAGTTAAAAGATTAATGAGTTGGATTAGTTAAAATTTGTGAATTATGAAATCTATCGACCAAATAGGAAACCAACATACTTTTGATACTGTTCCAAAAAGAATTGTTTCATTAGTACCCTCTCAAACCGAATTATTATATGATTTAGGTTTGGAAGATAGTTTAGTAGGTATTACAAAATTTTGCATACATCCGTATCATTTAAAAGCGACCAAAACGATTGTGGGTGGTACCAAAAAGATTAAAATAGATAAAATAAAAGCACTAAAACCAGATATTATCATTTGTAATAAAGAAGAGAATACGAAAGAAATAGTGGAAGAATTAAGTAGTGTTTGTCCGGTTTGGGTCACTGATATTCTGACTATTGAAGATAATTTGAAAATGATTGATGATTTCGGATTGCTCTTTAATAAACGAACGGAAGCTAGAAAATGGATCGATAAAACCCATTTTGCTTGGGAAGATTTTAAAAAGTATATTGCCGATAAACCCATAAAAAAAGCGGCTTATTTTATTTGGGCAAACCCATATATGGTAGCAGGAAATACTACTTTCATCAATGAATTATTACACTTAAATCATTTTAATAATATTTATGAAAATAAAGACAGTCGTTATCCAGAAGTCGAACTTAGAAAAATTAGATTAGAAGGCGATCCCGATTATGTGTTTTTATCTTCTGAACCTTTTCCTTTTAAAGACGAACATGCTTTTGAAATAGGTAGAGCAACCCATCATGCGAAAACAGTATTTGTAGATGGGGAAATGTTTTCTTGGTATGGAAGCCGATTGGTTAAAGCTTTTGATTATTTTAAAAAATTACACGAGAAAATTACCTAATAAATTAGTAAAGTTAAAAGCATAAAAAAACCACGTTTCGGGAAACGTGGTAATTTTTTTAACTAACCTTAACCAAACAAATATGAGATTTGTTACTTTTAACTCTGCAAATATCCGACTATTTTTGACCAAGGTGTGTTAACAATGTGTTATATATATGTTATTGAATATTAAAATTTAATTACTTATTATCTTGTAATGCAAATACTCTTTTTAATAAATCTGAAGTTCTCGAACTTAGCTGGGTTCTTATATTTCCTTCTTCAATAGCAATCATTTTAAAAACGCCTTCCATAGCTTTATTAGTAGTATAGTCTGTTAAGTCTGGATTAACCTGATTTACAAAAGGAATACTGTTGTATTTGGTTATAATATTAGTCCAAACTTTATCTGCTCCCACTTTTGTGAAAGAATTCTTAATAACAGGATTGAATTTACTATATAACGCACTTGAAGTTGTACTTTCTAAATAAGAAGTAGCCGCTCTATTGTCTCCCATTAAAATATTTTTAGCATCGTTAAATGTCATTTGTTTTACTGCATCCACAAAAATAGGAGTCGCTTCTTTAACAGCATCTTCTGCGGCACGATTTAAAACTTTTAGACCTTCATCGGCTAATTTGGATAAACCAATATCTCTCAACCCTTTGTCTACTTTTTGTAATTCTTGTGGCAATAAAATTTTTACCAATTCATTTTTGTAAAAACCATCTACAGCGGTTAATTTGGTAACTTGTTTATCAATTCCATTATCTAAGGCTTCTTTCAAACCATTCGCAATATCTAACTGACTTAATCCACCAGGACCTTGTGGTAATTGATTTACTACTTGTTGTAACTCTGAACAACTTAAACTAATAAATGCCAATACGCAAAATACAATTTTTTTCATGTGTACTATTTTAGGACTTTTCTTCAAATATAATGCCTTTTTTTTTAGCATGAAATTCTACTCTGAAATAAGCAAAGAAATTTATTAAATTCGTAAATTGCACCCTTAAATTTGAGATAAAATTACAAATGGAACAACAACAACCTTATATTCCTGTTAATAAAGTAAGAATTGTTACTGCAGCTTCACTTTTTGATGGACATGATGCAGCAATCAATATCATGAGAAGAATCATCCAAGCTACAGGATGTGAAGTCATTCATTTAGGTCATGATAGAAGTGTGGAAGAAGTAGTTAATACTGCAATTCAAGAAGATGCCAATGCAATTGCTATGACTTCTTACCAAGGAGGTCATACCGAATATTTAAAATATATGTTTGATTTGCTGAACGAAAAAGGAGCAAGTCATATCAAAATTTTTGCCGGTGGAGGAGGTGTTATCCTTCCTTCTGAAATTGAAGAATTACACGAATACGGAATTGAGAAAATCTATTCTCCAGATGATGGTCGTGCCATGGGATTGCAAGGAATGATTAATGATTTAGTGAAACGTTCTGATTTCCCTATTGGAGATTCTCTAAACGGAGAAGCAGATCATTTAATCAATAAAAATCCTCGTGATATTGCACGTGTAATTTCTGCAGCTGAAAATTTCCCTGAAATAGCGAAAGCCACATTAGATAAGATACACCAAGAAAACCAAACGTCAACCACACCCGTTTTAGGAATTACAGGAACAGGTGGTGCTGGTAAATCGTCTTTAGTAGACGAATTAGTACGTCGTTTTTTAATTGATTTCCCTGAGAAAACAATTGGTTTAATTTCAGTTGATCCATCCAAACGTAAAACGGGTGGTGCTTTATTAGGAGATCGTATTCGTATGAATGCCATCAATAATTCAAGAGTGTACATGCGTTCGTTGGCTACACGTCAATCTAATTTAGCTTTGTCAAAATATGTAGCGGAAGCGATTCAAGTTTTAAAAGCAGCTAAATACGATTTAATTGTATTGGAAACTTCAGGTATTGGGCAATCGGATACTGAAATTATGGACCACTCTGATGTTTCATTGTATGTAATGACACCTGAATTTGGTGCGGCTACACAATTGGAAAAAATCGATATGTTGGATTTCGCGGATTTGGTAGCACTAAATAAATTTGACAAAAGAGGTGCCTTAGATGCTATTCGTGATGTAAAAAAACAATACCAACGCAATCATAATCTTTGGGACGCCAATCCAGATGATATGCCTGTTTTTGGAACTATTGCGTCTCAATTTAACGATCCTGGAATGAATTCGCTATACAAAGCGATAATGGATAAAATTGTCGACAAAACAGGAATTGATTTACACTCTACTTTTGAAATTACTAAAGAAATGAGTGAGAAAATCTTCGTTATTCCGCCGCATAGAACACGTTATTTATCGGAGATTGCTGAAAACAATCGTAAATACGATGAGACTGTTTTAACGCAGGTTGAAGTGGCTCAAAAATTATATGGAATTTTCAAAACAATAGAATCGGTAAACGGAAATTTCCCTCAAATTGATAAAGCAGGAATCGTTGAATCATCATTACAAATTAACGATTCAAACAAAGATTTCGTTTCACTTTTAGTAAAAGAATTTGACCGCGTTAAAATGAATTTAGACCCATACAATTGGGAAGTAATTCAAACTTGGGATGAAAAAGTAAACAAATACAAAAATCCTATTTACTCGTTTAAAGTAAGGGATAAAGTAATTGAAATTAAAACACATAGTGAGTCGTTATCACATACACAAATTCCTAAAATTGCCTTACCAAAATACCAAGCTTGGGGTGATATTTTAAGATGGAATTTACAAGAAAATGTACCTGGAGAATTCCCATTTGCATCTGGATTGTATCCGTTTAAACGTGAAGGGGAAGATCCAACGCGAATGTTTGCAGGTGAAGGAGGACCAGAACGTACTAACCGTCGTTTCCACTATGTGAGTTTGGGTATGCCAGCAAAACGTTTGTCAACAGCTTTTGACTCGGTAACACTTTACGGAAATGATCCCGATCATAGACCTGATATTTACGGTAAAATTGGGAATGCAGGGGTTTCAATTTGTTGTTTGGATGATGCAAAAAAATTATATTCTGGTTTCGATTTGAGTCACCCAGCAACTTCAGTTTCGATGACGATTAATGGACCAGCACCTATGTTGTTAGGCTTCTTTATGAATGCCGCTATCGATCAAAATTGTGAGAAGTATATTAAAGAAAATGGTTTAGAAGCAGAAGTAGAAGCTAAAATTAAAGCGATTTATAAAGCTAAAGATTTAGAAAGGCCAACCTATAACGGGGCTTTGCCTGAAGGGAATGATGGTTTAGGATTAATGCTTCTTGGTGTAACTGGAGATCAAGTTTTACCAGCTGATGTGTACCAAGATATTAAAATAAAAACCTTAGCACAAGTGCGTGGTACCGTTCAAGCAGATATTTTAAAAGAAGACCAAGCGCAAAATACGTGTATTTTCTCTACAGAATTTGCGTTGCGATTAATGGGTGATGTTCAGGAATATTTCATCCAACAAAATGTACGTAATTTCTACTCGGTTTCTATTTCAGGTTATCATATTGCAGAAGCGGGTGCCAATCCTATTACACAATTGGCGTTTACTTTAGCCAATGGTTTCACTTACGTGGAATATTACTTGAGTAGAGGTATGGATATCAATGCTTTCGGACCGAACTTATCGTTCTTTTTCTCAAATGGTATAGATCCTGAATATGCAGTTATTGGTCGAGTAGCACGTAAAATTTGGGCGAAAGCCTTAAAATTAAAATACGGTGCCAATGAAAGAGCCCAAATGTTGAAATACCATATTCAAACATCGGGTCGTTCTTTGCATGCACAAGAAATTGATTTCAATGATATTCGTACAACGTTGCAAGCGTTATATGCCATTTACGATAATTGTAATTCCTTGCATACCAATGCGTATGATGAGGCGATTACAACACCTACAGAAGAATCGGTGCGTAGAGCGATGGCTATTCAGTTGATTATCAATAAAGAATTAGGTTTAGCGAAAAACGAAAACCCAATACAAGGTTCGTTTATTATTGAAGAATTAACCGATTTAGTAGAAGAAGCGGTTTTAGCAGAATTTGATAGAATTACCGAAAGAGGTGGAGTTTTGGGTGCTATGGAAACCATGTACCAAAGAAGTAAAATTCAAGAAGAATCGTTGTATTATGAAACCTTGAAACATACAGGAGAATTCCCAATTATTGGTGTGAATACTTTCTTAAGTTCGAAAGGTTCCCCAACGGTTATTCCTGCGGAAGTGATTCGTGCAACAGAAGAAGAAAAGCAATTCCAGATTAAGACATTGGAAAACTTGCACAAAGCACATGCCGATAAAGTAAAAGAACAAATTGCTTTATTACAAGAAGCAGCCATTACCAACCAAAATATATTTGAAGTATTAATGAATGCTACTAAGTATTGTTCGTTAGGACAAATTACTTCAGGTTTATTTGAAGTAGGAGGTCAGTACAGACGAAATATGTAAGCAGGATGCATCTGAAACGAGGCGAAAGCTGAAGTTAAAGTTTGCATATCGCTTCTACTGAGCCTGCCGAAGTATAGCAGAAAACCAATTCTGATTTTTATCCGGAATGTGCGAATCGCTTCTACCGAGCATGACGAGGTAACTAAGACTAAAAATTAAATAGTATAAATTAAAAACCTTTCAGAAATGAAAGGTTTTTTTATTTAATAAGAGCTAAAACCTATTAATTTCAGCCTAAAAGCTCTTAATAATAAGCTCAAAGCTATTAGTAATAATCAAAAAGGTTCAAATTATAACCTCAAAGCTATTATTTATAACCAAAAAGGTCCTAATTATAACCTTAAAGCTATTAATTATAACCTTAAAGCTATTAATTATAAGCAAAAAGCTATTAGTAATAACCAAAAAGGTTCTAATTATAACCTTAAAGCTTATATTTATAAAATAAAAGGTATTAATTAGTAACAAAAAGGTATTTGCGATAAGCTATTTGGTTTAAAATGAATATTTTCCTAAATAAAAAAGACCTTTCGATAGCGAAAGGTCTTTCTTTTTGTAATATAAAAAATAGAATAAAGGTTTACAATACAGGTTCGTGTTTCCCTTCTTTAATTTCTTCAATCATTTTTTTGTTGAAAGCTGGTAAATCATCAGGATTTCTACTGGTTACTAATCCTTTGTCGACCACTACTTCTTTATCATGCCATTCGGCACCCGCGTTGATTAAATCTTGTTTGATAGAAGGATAAGAAGTCATTTTTCTACCTGCTACCACTTCTGCACTGATTAGTGTTTGTGGACCATGACAAATGGCAGCTACTGGTTTTCCGGCTTCAAAAAAGGCTTTTACAAATTCCAATGCTTTTTCATTGGTACGCAATTGATCAGGATTAATCACGCCTCCAGGTAAAAGCAGCGCATTGTAATCGGAAAAATGAACTTCGTCTATGGTTTTATCCACTGGGTATAATTTTCCCCAATCTGTGGATGCCCATGCTTTAATACTTCCCGATTTCGGACTTACAATTTCTGCAATCCAACCTTCTTTTTCAAGTGCTTTTTTTGGTGATGTTAATTCTACTTCTTCAAATCCATTGGTAGCCAAAATAGCTATTTTCTTTTTCATAATTTTAATTTTTTTACTGTTTAACTATTAATTTGTTAGTGTAAAATTACGAAACGATGACTCCTTGTTTGTTATAGGATTTTGTAAGATTTTTATAGAATGTTTAGATTTTGTATTCAAATGAAATAGAAAATAAAAAGACCTTCTTCGGAAGGTCTTTTTGGAATCAACAATAACACATTTATAATTATTCAACAACTACTTTTTGTGCGATTCCATCTTTCGTTCTTAGAAAATAAATACCTTTTGGATAGTTCATTTCTAAGCTTTTTGTGTTTTCCTTTTCTGTAATTTTTTTACCCGTAAAATCATATAAACTGATGGTAATATTTTCTTTAAAGTATACAACTCCGTTTGTAACTGGATTGGGATAGGCAACAAATGAATTGGTTTTTTCTGTGAAATTTGGTGTAGCCAAAACATCATTTGTAATTTCATATAGACTTAAAGTAGCACTTACTTCATTTGCCATTATGATTAACCCTTTATTACTCGGACTATTTTCAGGAGCAATGTAAATAATTCCTTCCGGACCTAAATCGCCTCCTAAACTATTGGTATTTCTACTATTGTGGTACGAAATAAAAGTAGCGTTCATTGGGTCAGTTATATCATAAACCATTAAACCACCAGTTCTTTCTAATGTAATAAAAGCATAGGTTGCACCATTAATTTCAGCAACGGTAATCCCTTCTGGTTCCGGACCTTTATTGTCGCTTCTATTTTTAGAAGTGTTATTATCATTACTTGCATTGAATACACTTCCATACACAGGATCAGCAGCAGTAATTCTTTCAAAATCCGAACCACTATCATACACTAATTGTCCGGTAGTAGTATTCCAAATACTAAAAGAACGTGTACCAAATACATGTATTTCATCAAAATCACCATCATTATCTGTATCGCCTGTAGCATTGGTAACCGTTAACCTTCCTAAGTTTTTATTATTTTTTAAAAAAGAAGCATTTGGAAAAACGGTTGGATCTAAAACATAACTACCACTGCTTACTCTCTTTTCTTCTGAAAGTCCGTTATAATCTCTTGAATCCCCTTCATTTGCAGTCACTAAATACGTGGTGCCATTTACGGTGTAATTCGCAATTGCATCTGGCATATACATGCCTTTAACCGGCCAGTTACCTAAGAAAATTTCCCCGAATTGATCGGATGTATCCAATTCATTACCCGGAAGCATATGATCTTTAAAACCTAAAGGTACAATGTCTGTTATTTGTTTATTCACTACATCAATAGTAGCAATTGCGTTGTTTTCTTGTAAAGAAACCCAAGCAGTAGCACCATCGGCAGCAACTGTGATATATTCTGGCTCTAAATCTTTTGAAACCGTAGCATTCACTCCAAATATTCTAACATTATTAGCTCTTAATGTCGCTAACTGACTGTCAAAAGCATTAAAGTTAAGTTGGGTAACATCACTTTGTTGAATGTTATTTAAACCTGCAGTTACATCAATAATGGAAATACTTCCTTCTGGATCAATCGTATAATCATCGTTTGGTTCCCCTTCGTTTGCAACGATAACCTTAGTACCATCTGGTGTAAACGTAATCATGTCTGGTAAAATACCAGCATCAACGGTAGCACCAATAGTTCCATTAACATCCATGAAAATAACTTTACCATTAGTATAATTAGCTCCTTGAACTGTAGCAGCAATTAAACCATTTTTATGAGCAATACTCGTTCCACCAATTCCATAAGCCGCTAAATCTACCGATTGAACAGAAGTAATGGAATTCGGATTTGAAAAATCTAAAATTTCAATTTTTGAAGCTGTGGAATTCATTACAAATAAACGTTGGGAAACAGGATCATGTGCTACTATTTCTGCAGAACCTGCAGCATCTACTAAATAGCTTGTTAAGTAATTGATATTTAATGCAGCAGAAGTAGTTGGTACATTTTCTTCATCTTCTAAAATGTAAACTGTAGTTTGAGAGTTGCCCACAATGGCTCCGTCAACAGGATTAGAAAGCGTTAATACAAAATACGTATCTCCTTTAAAAGTCGAGTTATTTATAATAGGAATCGTTAGGGTTTGCGAAGTACTATTTAAAGGAAAAGAAACGGTTTGATTGGTGAAGGAGTATTCTTGTCCGTTTATAGCTGTACCAAATAAAGTAACAGCCACATCAACTTGAGTAGAACCAGTTGAAGGGCTGTTTAAGTTTAGAACTACATCTACAGTAGCGGTATTTTCGTTTACGATATAAAAATCGGATGCAAAAGTGATATCAGATGCGATTACATCTTCATTTGTGGCATATAGTATTGAACTATAAGCAGTACTTAAAATTAATAAGAATAGCGTAATTTTTGTTTTCATTTTGTAAGTTTATTGTTGTGCCACAAACTTACTGGTATGATGTAACGAAATCGTTATTTAAAAATTACGAAATTATTCTGAAAACTTTACTGAAATGTTTCATAATAGTAAACAAGTAAAGTAATTGTTAATTGTTCTTATTTTTTAACGGTATACAAACCACCAACGAATAATGCGACTGCTAATCCAATAAATATAAAGCCTTGAGTTTGACCTGATTCATTCGATGCGTCAATTTCAATTCCTAAGAATTTAACTTCTGCTGTATTGTTTGATACTTTATTTACTCCTAAATAGCCTACATATAGTGATAAGGCAATTAATACGATTCCAATAATTTTTGTTGCTTTCATACTGTTTGGTTTATTTATGTTTTTGTTACTTAATTGTATTTCAAAAGTAGAGGATTTATTAGGAATAGTTTTTACAGTATTTTGAAGTTGTGTTATACTATTTTCATTTATAGTTTTACTAAAATACCTACTGATAGGGATTTTTTTATTATTTTAGATAGATACATTTGTATCAAACAAAAAATTAATTGAATATGAAAACCTATCAATCTTGCGGAAAAATAAATTTACAAACCAATACAGTAATTGTAAAAACTGCATTACCAGAGCTAAATGAGGGAGTTTATAAATATGTTAAGTATTATAATATTTCTAATGCAAATTATTTTGGTATTTTAGGAATTCTTTATGTTGAAAACGGCCCTAATAAAGACCTGTCAGAATTTCCTGGTGTATTGAAAAAGATTCAAGTAGATGCTAATCCTGTAAATTTAAAAGAATTAAAGTCTTTAAATTCAGGTAAGAATTTTTCAGAATTAAAAAATTCAGATGTTATACATTTTATGTGTTTCCATGATGATGTTTTAGATTTATCAGACAACTATTTAGTAGCTTTTCAAAAAAGTTTGCCTAATTTTCCTGACTTTGATTTGATTGAAGAACCAAAAGTAGGTAATGGAGGAGTGCTCACGTTTGAAGGATGTTCTTAATGAAGAAAAACATAAAAATAATACTATTTCTAGCAGCAATTTTTATTGTTGCTTTTTCATTTGGACAAAATAGAGAACTTAATTTATTAAAGAAAAATGTTCAATTAGCTAATATTGATTCTTCCAAAGTAATCATTTCACAAATAGACTCCCAACAATTGAATCTTTATCAAAAAGCAGATTTTGCCTATTGGAAAGCTAATTTTTATAAATTAATAAATGATGATGATGTAGCATTTGAGAACTATTTACAATCCAAAAAATATTATATAGAATTAGATAGTTTGTTGAAAGTAGCTAAAATAAATATTGAAATTACCTCATTAGTATTAGCTATGAAAGATAGTAAAATAGATTATCATAATTTTCTTTCTGAGTTTCTAAAATATGCAAAAACCTCTAATGATAAGCAATTACTAAGTGAAGGTTTTATGCAATTAGGTAAATCTTTATATGATTCGAATCCAAACCATGCGAAACAATATTTTTTTAAAGCTTTAAGTGAAAGTGAAGCAATAGGAAATGAAGTGTATAGTGCAAGAATAATGCAAAACATAGGAGCCACTTATGCTTCTGATAAAATTTTAAAACTAGACTCTGCTTTACTTTTTTATGATAAAGCGATGCATGTTTATAAAAAAAGGAATTTAAAAGAATATATGTCCTACATCTATATTAATAGAGGTGTCGTTTATAATAAGCAAAAGAAATATGAAAATGCGATTGTCAGTTTTCTTAAAGCTGATTCCGTAACTGTGAATGAATTTAAGAATAAAAATAAAGAAATCATCTATGGTTATTTAGCGACAGCCTATAAAGAAATTGGAGATTATAAAAAAGCTGTTGAATATATGGATAGGCAGAAAGTATATTTGGATATTTTAGGGGAAAAGGAGCAACAAAAAGCCATTATAGAAATAGATACAAAATATAGAACTGCTGAAAAAGAGAAAGAGAATATTGCTTTGCGAGGTGTAATTTTTCAAAATAAGATAGTATTGATTGTCGTTTCGATAATACTATTATTATCTGTTTTAATTGGTTTTTTAGCTTTTAAAAATATACAAAATAAAAAGAAAATCATTGAACAAAAGAAAGAAATAGAAGTTACAAATTTGGTAAATCAATTAAACGAAAATCAATTAAATGAAATTGATAAAATGCTAGAAGTTCAAGATAAAGAACGACAAAAAATTGCAGATGAATTACATGATAATTTAGGGAGCTTACTTGCAACTTTGAAAATAAATTTTGAAACATTAAGTCATTTCGAAACAAATTTACCATTATTTGATAAAACGAATCAATTAATCGATGAGGCCTACAAAGAAGTTCGAAATATTGCTCATTTGAAAAATACGGGTGTTATAGGTAAAGAAGGACTATTGGTTGCTATAAAAAAAATGGCAACAAAAATGACAGTTCCCAATAAAATTATATTTAATGTTATTCCATCAGGACTAAATAAGAGAATTGATAATACAGTTGAGTTATTGCTTTTCAGAATAATTCAAGAATTAGCTACCAATTGTATTAAACATGCTCAAGCTTCCGAAGTAAATATATATATAAATCAGTATGATAATGAAATAAACGTTATGGTAGAAGATAATGGTAAAGGTTTTACGAAAGAAACCAATAAAACTACAGACGGAATAGGTTTAAAAAACATGGAAAGAAAAATAGAACAACTATCAGGATCCTTTACTATTGATAGTAAATTAGGAAAAGGAACTACTATAATTATAGATTTACCCTTATGATACGAATTGTAATTGCTGAAGATCATCAAGCATTAATTGATGGAATCAAACTCGCTTTAGAATATGAAGATGCTATTCAAGTTATCGGTGAAGCTTTGGATGGTGAAATGTTATTAGCATTAGTTAATCAAAAAAAGCCAGATGTGGTTGTAACAGATATCAGAATGCCAAAATGTGATGGAATTGCTGCAACAAGACTGATAAAAAAAGAAAATCCAAGCATTCAAATAATTGCTTTTAGCATGTTTGATCAAGAGGAAGCAATTGAACAAATGAAGGAAGCAGGTGCCATTGGTTATATTATGAAAAATTCACCTTTGAAAAAACTAATAGAAGGTATTAAAAGTGTGGCTAAACAAATTCCTTTTTATGATGATAGCATTGTAACCAAAGATAGTGTAACCAAAGAAGAAATTATTTTAAGTTCGAGAGAGAAAGAGATATTACGGTTAGTAGGGGAAGGGAAAACCTCTCAGGAAATTGCAGATTTATTATTTGTTGCTAAAAGTACAATAGATACCCATCGAAAAAATATTCTAAAAAAAATGAATATTTACGGCAAAACCGATTTGATTCGATTTGCTATTGAAAGAAAATATGATTTTTAATTAAATAAAATATAATATAATAATGAGAAAAATCCCTATCGTTAGGGATTTTTTTTTGCTTTATAATGAGCAATTTTACCATGTGTTAGCTAACAAATAAACAAATATGGAGTCTAGAAACCATTCCAAACAGGGCGTAACCGAAAAGCCTTATGAGTAGGACAAATTAATTATTTAAAAGATGGCTATTGGTATTACAGCAATAAAAGAAATAATAAATAATAGCAAAGAGACTTTGCATATTATTAAAAAGGAGAATCCGAATCACGATTTACTAACAATTTTTTCAGGAAATACATCGGTACATGAAATTTGGGTGCCATGGGTAACCAATCAAAATGAATTTAATGAAAAAGTAATTGAAATAACTTTTGAAGAAAGTAATAAAAAAATTTCAATTTGGCAGAATGGAAATACGGTAAGATATTCTAAAAATGGATTTTCTAATGGTGGGTTTGCAGTTGCTCCAATGCAAAAAACGGATGGCGACAGAAAATTAACAATTACCGATACACAAATTTTTGTTGAAGTATATAATAATTAAAAACTAAGAAATCATGCAAATACAATCAAATTATAAAATAATAGATGGCTTTTCTGGATATGTATCAAAGCCATATAAATATACCATGTCTTATCTAAATGGAGATCAAACCTATACAGAAAAGTTTGCGGTATTAAAAATCGAGAAAGAACATATAAAAAGTACCACCGATACAATAGATGCAATCATAAATTCTGTTTGTGCAGCAATTACTGCTGGTGGTTCAGCAGTTGCAGGTCCCTTAGGTATAGCATTAGGAGGTTTAGCAAGTGTGGCTTTTCAATGGTTAAAAGGTAGAATATTTAATGCTGATGGTTCTATTACATTATATTTAGCATATCATTACATTGGTACAGAATCTGGTTTAGCTTTTGATCCAACTTTTTGGCCAGGAGGTATGGAGCCTATAGTATGGAAAGGCATTGTTGATTCGGTATTAATAGCTTTAGAAGTTTCAAAACCAAATAAACCTGATCTTAAACCCCAAAGCATTCAATTTCAAATTCAAAGTGCTATAACTATCCAAGGTAATTTTACAGAAACTAATAAAGAAGCTACTGTAGATAAACTTAAAAGTTATTTTTTATCAAATGCATCAATGTTTAGTTCAGCAGCAACTGAAATTAATTTAACCAAAGAACAATTGTACAAATTTGGAATACCAATATTACAAGAGCCAGATAATTTTATTCAATTCATTAAAGAAGAAAAAGAAAAAATGATGATTGGTGCTATGGGTACAGAAATATCAACATATTCATTAGGATGTGCTGCATGTAAAGGAGCAGCTTATGCTACAGCTGGAGCTTTAATTTTAATGGGAACAGCAGGAATTGCGCTGCTTACTACTGAGTCTGCAGTAGTTTTAGGCTTAATGAATGCATTAGGTTTAGCTTCAGCAACACAGGCATTGGCAATAATTCAAGGAGTAAGTGCATTTTTGGGTTATGGTGTTGGAACTTTAGCTTCAGAAATATGTTCAGCTGTAGGTTTTTGTTAAAATAAGATCAAAAAAATATCACATCAATTTTTTTTGGCACGACTATTGGTTGTAAGTAAATAGAAACAATTTTTAAAAACGAATAGATATGAAGAAATTTACTTTAATTTTAGCTTTAATCGGGATGATTACGCTACAGAGTTGTTATACAGAAGAAGTTATTGTTGATGATACCGTTGATAATGATACTATAAGCGAAGTTTTTGAATATTCTAATGTTGATTTTACGAGTTCAAATGGATATTCAGTAGTTTTAGATTTTCCTTATACTATTTATGGTTCTGACATGGTATTAGTATACCGATTGTCAAATTATAATTCAGGAACAGGTGATTATTGGAAATTGTTACCAGAAACGTATTATTTTGATGATGGAACGTTAGACTTTGGTTATAGAAATGATGCAACACGCTATGATGCAGAAGTGAGTTTGTATGGTTTTGATTTACCTGCTTTAAACCCAGAATTTAGATTAGATCAAGTATTGCGAGTGGTTGTTATACCTGCTGCTTTAAGTAATAGATCGGCAACACCTGTAGACTTTAATGATTATAAGGCTGTTATTTCTTATTATGGTATAAATGACAAAAACGTTACTAAGATAAAAAAATAAAAAATCCTATAAATTAATTATTGAAGAATCCAGTTTTATGCTGGATTCTTTTTTTATTTTATATATTGCAGTATAACTAAAAACTTTAATATTATGAGAAAAATAGGTGGTTATCTCGCTTTTTTCGG
>PKDY01000062.1 GCA_002862755.1 Flavobacteriaceae bacterium
CGAACTATGCTTCAAAAATAGCGTATCTGGAAGATCAAACGATTTCAAATGCTAAAAAATCACCTTACTACTGGAGTGCATTTGTATATTATGGAGCTATTGACAGCTCAGAAACAACTTATATTTATTATTATGTTTTAGGATTTCTTCTCCTAATTGTACTATTTTTGAGTTATGGAAGAATTGCAAGATTTCTTAAAAGAAAAGAAATATAAAAAGATAAAATTCACTGTTTTAAAAACCCAACATTTACTTATTAAAGCCAAAATAAATGGCGTAAATGGCACTTTTATTCTGGATACAGGAGCGAGTAATAGCTGTGTAGGTATTGATGGCATTTCAAAGTTCCAATTATTTGCTGAAAATTCAGAAACAAAAGCTGCTGGAGCAGGTGCAACTGGAATGGAAACACAAGTTTCAAAAAGTAATGTATTGCAAATGAGCCGTTGGAAAACTACAAGTCTTATGGTTATTATTTTTGATATGAGTCATGTAAATGAGGCTTTGAACAGTTATAAAACCAAAGCGGTAGACGGCATTATTGGTGCAGATGTGTTGTTACAAGGAAAAGCAATCATTGATTATTCCAATCATTATTTGTATTTGAAATAGTTTACGTAAAACTACTCAAAATAAAAAACCCCAAATTCATAGAATTTGGGGTTTTGTTTATACTAAAAATTTAGAATATCATTTTATTAAAGTTCTAAAGCTTTCTTAGGATTGTTATCCATTAATAATTCTACTGGATTTTCTAAAGCTTCTTTAACCGCTACTAAGAATCCAACAGACTCACGTCCGTCGATAATTCTATGGTCATACGATAAAGCTACAAACATTACTGGAGCAATTACTATTTGACCGTTTTTAACGATAGCTCTTTCCACCACGTTGTGCATTCCTAAAATTCCAGATTGAGGAGGATTAATAATAGGTGTAGACAACATACTTCCAAAAACACCACCATTAGAAATTGTGAAAGTTCCTCCTGTCATTTCGTCTACAGTTATTTGTCCGTCACGCGCTCTTAAAGCCAAACGTTTGATTTCCGCTTCAACACCTCTGAAAGACAATAATTCTGCATTACGCATTACAGGAACCATTAATCCTTTTGGTCCAGAAACTGCTACAGAAATATCACAAAAATCGTAAGCCACTTTGTAATCTCCATCGATCATAGAGTTAACATCTGGGTACAATTGTAACGCTCGAGTTACTGCTTTTGTAAAGAAAGACATGAAACCTAAACCAACATTATGTTTGTTTTTGAATTCGTCTTTATATTGGTTACGTAAATCATAAATCGCAGTCATGTCTACTTCGTTGAAAGTAGTTAACATGGCTGTTTCATTTTTAGCAGATACCAAACGTTCCGCTACTTTACGACGTAACATGGATAATTTCGTTTTCTCTGAACCTCTGTTACCACCAGTTGGTGTTCCCATTGAAGGCACTGCATTTTTAGCATCTTCAGTTGTGATGCGTCCACCTTTACCAGTTCCTACAATAGTAGATGGCTCAATACTTTTCTCTTCTAATATTTTTCTAGCTGCTGGAGATGGTGTTCCAGAAGCATATGTTTTTTCTGTTTCCGCAGGAGCCTTTGGTGCCTCTTCCTTTTTAACTTCTGTTTTTACTTCTTCTTTTGGAGCTGTTGCACCGCTATCGCTATCAGATGGCTTTGCAGCACCCGTATCAATTAAACATACTACTGCACCAACAGCAACAGCATCACCTTCTTCTGCTTTTAAAGTAATAATACCACTTGCTTCCGCTGGTAATTCTAAAGTAGCTTTATCTGAATCTACCTCAGCAATAGCTTGATCTTTTTCAACATAATCGCCATCTTGTACTAACCAAGTTGCAATTTCTACTTCTTTAATTGACTCTCCCGGTGATGGGACTTTCATTTCTAAAATCATATTCTTTTAGTTTAAAAGTTGACCCTATACTTGCATTTTTAGTACAGGGCTGACATTTGAATTTTTTTATTGAACTATTGTTTTATCGAAAACCATGGCTATAGCTTTAGCTTGACGTTTTTTAGAACGCTCATAACTTCCTGCAGCAGGAGCACTATATGCTTTTGGTGATGCTAATCTTAATTTTACTAAATCGAAATTCATTAACATATAACTGTAAGCTCCCATGTTTTTAGGCTCTTCTTGAGCCCAAACATAATCTTCTACATTTGGATAGCTTTCAATAATAGTTTTAATTTGATCGATAGCTAATGGGAATAATTGCTCTAAACGTACCACAGCCACATCATTTCTTTGTAAATCTTCTCTTTTAGTAATAATATCGTAGAACACTTTACCCGTACATAGCACTAATGTTTTTATTGCTTTTTTATCCGTAACATTTGGATCATCTAAAATTTCTTGGAATTGTCCGTTTGCCAATTCTTCAGCAGTAGAAACCGCTAATTCATGACGCAATAAACTCTTAGGTGTAAATACAATTAAAGGCTTACGGAATTTACTTTTCATTTGTCTTCTTAACAAGTGGAAAAAGTTAGCAGGTGTGGTACAATCTGCAATATACATATTGTGTTTCGCACACATTTGCAAATAACGTTCCATACGAGCAGAGGAGTGTTCTGCACCTTGGTTTTCGTATCCGTGAGGCAACAACATTACCAATCCGTTTTGATTGTTCCATTTATCTTCACCTGCAGAGATATATTGGTCAATCATAATTTGAGCTCCGTTTGAAAAATCTCCAAATTGTGCTTCCCATATGGTTAACGTATTTGGTGAAGCTAAGGCATATCCATATTCAAAACCTACTACTCCATATTCAGAAAGTAAAGAATTATAAATATAAAAATTACCTTTTTTATCTTTGATATCGTCTAATAAAACTACTTCTTCTTCTGAGTCTTCTACTTTAATTACGGCATGTCTATGAGAGAACGTTCCTCTTTCCACATCTTGGCCTGAAATACGCACATCGTAACCTTCTTGTAATAAAGTACCATACGCTAAGAGTTCACCCATTGCCCAATCTAAACTATCTTTCTCAAAATACATATAATTTCGATCTTTGATAATTTTAGTGATTTTACTAATGAATTTCTTATCGGAAGGCAATTCACATATAGTTTTTGCTATTTCAGTTAACTTTTCTTTACTGAACGAAGTATCTTGTTTTTCAAGCATACCAGTGTCTGAAACTTGTACAAATCCAGTCCATTCATTTTGCATGAAAGGGGTAATCACTGTTAAATCTTTTTTACGAGATTCTTCTAAGTTTTCGTCGAGTTTTGCTTTGTATTTTTCTTCTAATTCTTTTACATAATTAGCATCAATAATACCTTCTTTTTTCAATTTTTCAGCATAAATATCTCTTGGATTCTTATGTTTTGAAATCGCTTTATATAAAATTGGTTGTGTAAATTTAGGCTCATCACCTTCATTATGACCATATTTTCTATATCCTAAAAGGTCGATAAATACATCGGTACCAAATTCCATTCGGTAATCCAAAGCAAATAACATGGCATGAACTACTGCTTCAGCATCATCTGCATTCACATGTAATACTGGAGATAATGTCACTTTTGCAACATCGGTACAATACGTAGACGAACGAGCATCTAAATAATTTGTGGTAAAACCAACCTGATTATTGATTACCAAGTGAATGGTTCCTCCTGTTTTGTAACCATCCAATTTGGCCATTTGAATAATTTCATACACGATACCTTGTCCGGCAACAGCTGCATCACCATGCAAAGCAATTGGCAATACTTTAGAAGCATTATCTGGATAATTTCGATCTTGTTTTGCACGAGCAATTCCTTCTATAACGGCACCAACAGTTTCTAAGTGCGAAGGATTAGGTGCTAAGTTTAAATTAATTTTCTTTCCAGAATTTGTTTTTCTGTCTGATGTTAATCCTAAGTGGTATTTTACATCACCATCAAAGTACATATCATCATCATAATCTTTTCCATCAAATTCAGAGAAAATATTTTGTGTATTCTTTCCAAAGATATTTGCCAAAACATTCAAACGTCCACGATGTGCCATTCCCATTACAAATTGCTCCACACCTTTTTCAGCGGCAGCTTCAATTAAAGCATCTAAAGCAGGAATAGCCGATTCACAACCTTCTAATGAGAAACGTTTTTGACCAACATATTTGGCATGTAAAAACGTTTCAAAAGAAATGGCTTCGTTTAATTTTCCTAAAATATTTTTCTTTTGTTCTGCAGAAAAATTAGGCTGATTATCATTAATATCTAAACGGTTTTTAATCCATTCTTGTACTTTTGGGTCACGAATATACATGTATTCTACTCCTATGGAAGAACAATAAACACTTTCAAGATGTTTGATAATTTCAGCTAAAGTACTTGGTTGCATGTTTACCATTTTAGCAGCATCAAAAACCGTATTCAAATCGGATTGTGATAATCCAAAATTCTCGATGGCTAATGTAGGTGAATATGTCCTTCTTTCTCTTACAGGATTTGTTTTAGTAAACAAATGTCCTCTCGTTCGATATCCTTCAATTAACTTAAGAACATTAAATTCTTTAAGTATTTTTTCAGCATTGTCATTTACAGTTGTAGTTCCATTTGCCATGGCTGACAATTGCTCCACTGGACTTGCAAACTCATTTGCAAAATCAAAACCTTGGAAAAAACTTCTCCAACTCGGTTCAACAGTATCTGGGTTTTGTAAATATTGATCGTATAAATCTGCGAAAAATGCTGTATGAGCAGCATTTAAAAAGGAAAACCTATCCATATATCTAGTCTAATGACGATTTGGTTAAAAATATTATGCAAAAGTAAAACATTTGCTATAATCTTTTAAAGAAAATCGTACTTTTATAACATAATTTTTTTAGAATTGGGCCTATGAAAAAGAATAAGCAGTTTTTTTTAACATTTTGTTTGGTTTTTACCTTTTTAATAACAAATGTGTTTCATAGTAATGCACAAGAAAATGAGTCAATTAAATCACGAAGTTTATTTTGGGAAAAAGTACAATTTGGTGGTGGTTTAGGTCTTGGTTTTGGCAATAATTATACGAATGTAACTGTTGCACCAAGTGCCATCTATAACTTTAATGACTATTTTTCGGCTGGGCTTGGGTTACAGTATAGTTATGTGAAACAGAAAAATGTTTACCAATCGAATCTTTATGGAGGAAGTATATTGGGGTTATTCAATCCTATAGAGCAAATCCAACTTTCTGCTGAACTAGAACAATTGAGAGTAAACACCACTTTTGAAGAATATTATGGTAATTTTACTGATAATTTTTGGAATACTGCCTTATTTTTAGGAGCAGGTTATCGAACTCAAAATGTAACCCTTGGTTTACGCTATAATGTTTTATATAAGGAGAATCAAGGTGTTTATGCCAATGCTTTCATGCCTTTTATAAGAGTTTATTTTTAAAAAAAACTAATACTTATTTCTAAACCACACTTTTTGCCATTCTCTTTTTAGCACTAAAAAAGTAACTTGTTCTGCTAATAGAACTAAATCAGAACCATCTAATTTTTTAATTTCACTTTCAGAAACGTCAATTATATAAAGTAAGTTTAAATATTCAGCAAATTTGTGTTGAATTAAACGATACATTTTTTCGTGTACCAATTCTTTAAATTGAAAAGGAAAAATATCCAAAGGAATATCAATAGGTTCGTTTGCCAAAGCAAAATCTTTGTTGGTTTGCTCAATCAGTTTAAAATACAAGTGATTTTCTTCTGATTGATTCATTAAGTCATCTATATTTACAGGTTGTATATACATCATTCAAAAAATAAATCATATCTTCAAAAAATGTAAAACATCTTTTCGAGATTAGAATTTAATTAAACGTTTCTATTCATTAATTTTTCACCAAACACCTTTAAAATCATTTTCTTTTCATCCGAAATTTCCATTTTTTCTAAGGTATCAAAAGCTTTAAGTGTATAATCTTTTATAGCATCTTGAGTAGCATTGGCTGCACCTGAACTCACAAAAATTTCTTTTACGGATACAATTTTATTTGTATTATCTGTTGGCTGTATGGAAAACAAATGCAACAGTTGCTCTTTATCATCTGCTTTACTAAATTCTAAAGCTTTTAAGTACAAATAGGTCTTTTTGTTTTCTATAATATCACCTCCTACTTGTTTTCCAAAAGTTTCTGGATCCCCAAAAGCATCCAAATAATCATCTTGTAATTGAAAGGCAATTCCTAAATTTAAACCAAAATCATAAATTAAATTGGCATTTTCATTAGAAGTTTCTGCAACAATCGCTCCCATTTTCATGGCTGCACCCACCAAAACTGCCGTTTTATATTCAATCATTTTCAAATATTCAGGAATGGTAACGTCATCTCTAGTTTCAAAATCCACATCATATTGCTGCCCTTCACAAACTTCTAAAGCCGTTTTACTAAATAATTTGGCTAATTGTTGAAAAATTTGGGGTTCATAACTTTCAAAAAACTGATAGGCTAAAATAAGCATGGCATCACCCGATAAAATTCCTGTGTTCACATCCCATTTTTCATGTACGGTTTGATTACCTCTTCTCAAAGGAGCATCGTCCATAATATCATCATGTATTAATGAAAAATTATGAAACACTTCTACCGCTGTAGCCGCTGAAATTGCTTTTTCACAAGATGCATTAAAAATTTCCGCAGCCATCAAGGTTAGAACAGGTCTCATTCTTTTACCACCTAATGATAAAATATAGGCTATGGGTTCGTATAAATTTTTAGGCTCTTTATTAATTTGTAAAGCTTCAAAATGATTTTTAATAATTTCTTGAAATTGACTAACAGTCTGCATAGTTTAGAGTAAATAAATTTCCGCACAAAAATAGTTTTTTTATTTGGAGTATGTATGAAAATATCTGACAAGATATACTTCTTAAGGTAATGTTAAATTTATGTAAAAACTAAGGAAACTTTTTTTGTATTAAAAGTTTCCTGTCTATATTTGCATCGAATTTAAACATAAATAACAATGAATATATAACTATTATGAAGGACCAAATTTTAGAAAAAGCAACCGAAATGTTCCTTACACTTGGATTTAAAAGTGTAACTATGGACGATATTGCTTCTGAAATGGGAATTTCTAAAAAAACAATTTATCAGCATTTTTCAAACAAAGACAGTTTAATAAAAGCTACAACAAGTAATTTATTTGAAAGGATATCATGTGGAATTGATGAAATTATTTTAGCAAATAAAAACCCCATTGAAGAACTTTTTGCCATTAAAGATTTTGTAGTTCAAAATTTAAAAGATGAAAATACCTCACCTATTTATCAATTACAAAAATACTACCCAAGAATACACAAAGCGTTAACGATAAAGCAATTTGATAAAATGGGAAATTGTATGATTGAAAATTTAGAAAAAGGAATTGGGTTAGGCATGTTTAGAAGTGATATTAATAAAGACTTAATTAGTCGTTTTTATTTTGCAGGAATGACAAGTATTAAAGATGCAGAAATGTTTGATCCCAAAAAATTTAGTCCAAGTGAAGTCCAATTAAACTATTTAGAATACCATTTAAGAGGTATTTGTACGGCAAAAGGAATTGAAATTTTAAATAAACTAATAACCAAATAATTAAAAATGAAACATAAAATTGTAATACTCTTATTACTTTTTGTCAGTTTTGTAAGTGCGCAAGAAGAAAAACAAACCTATTCTTTTTCATTGGAAGAAGCTATAAATTATGCGTTACAAAATAACTATAAAGCAATAAATGCGAGCAGAGACATTGAGGCTGCTAAACAAAAAAAATGGGAAACAACCGCTACGGGTTTACCTCAAATTAATGGAAATGTAAATTATCAGAATAATATTGTACTTCAAAAATCGGTAGTTCCTGCAGAATTTTTTGGTGGAAATCCTGGAGAATTTGCAGAAGTTGAATTTGGTACAAAACACAACATGACAGCAAGTGCTTCCTTAACCCAATTAATTTTTGATGGTTCTTATATTGTTGCTTTACAAGCTTCTAAGACCTATTTGAAATACTATCAAAATTATAAGGTTAAAACCGATAATGAAACCCGTGAAATGGTAACCAATTACTATGGAAATGTTTTATTAGCAAAAGAAAACATAGCGATACTTGAAAAAAACAAAGCTACTTTAGAAAAAAATGTTTTTGAAGCAGAAGAAACTTATAAAAACGGTCTTATCGAAGAAGAAAGTGTAGAACAATTGCAAATTACATTAGCTTCTGTAAATAGTAGTTTAAGCAACATGAATCGTTTAGTAGACATTTCTACAAACATGCTAAAAATCAATTTAGGACTAACTATTGATGATACACTAATATTAACAGATAACTTAGATGCTTTAACTACACAAAAAGTTGATTTAGCAGCTACGAGTGAATCTTTTAATGTTGCCAACAATATTGATTATCAAATCGCAGAAAACTTTAGAGAACAAAGAAGATTGGAATACAAATTGCAAAAAGCATCTTATTTACCTAAACTTTCTGCAAGTGCTAATTTTGGATACAATGCCTTTTCAAATGAGTTTACTTTCTTTCAACAAGACCAAAAATGGTTTAATTTCTCATACGTAGGTGTCAACTTAAATGTCCCCATTTTTGGAAGTTTTGGCAAAAGAGCTAAAAATCAACAAGCTAAAATTGCTTTTGAACAATCAGAAACTCAACTTACTGAAACGGAACAAATGTTGAAATTACAATATGAATCCGCTAAAAGTGATTATGATTTTAGTATTGAGCAATATGCAACTTCAAAATCCAATTTAAAATTAGCAGAACGCATTGAAAATAAGCAACAAATTAAATTCAGAGAAGGTCTTTCGACCAGTTTTGAATTTACAGAAGCGCAACGTCAATTGTATACTGCGCAACAAAACTATCTTCAATCTATGATTGATGTAATCAACAAAAAAACAGCTTTAGAAAAAATAACTAATCCTCAATAATACAATCTTACAAATGAAAAATATATATATTACAGTAATCGCTTCACTAGTACTACTTTCATGTGGTGGCGATAAAAAAAATTCTACGGAAGCCGTAATTGAAAAGGGTGACTTAACTCAATTACGAGCAAAAAGAGGTGAATTAATCACACAATCTGATGCCTTACTTGCAGAAATAGCAAAGATTGATGAAGCTATTGGTAAACTTGATGAAAATCATAAACTAGCTTTAATTACAACTATAGAAGCGAAAGATACCGTCTTCAATCATTATTTAGAATTACAAGCTACCGTTCAAACCAAACAAAACATTGTTTTAAATGCAGAATATGGTGGTGTTTTACAACAGGTTTATGTTAAAGAAGGTCAAAGAGTTTCTAAAGGTCAAACTTTAGCTAAAATTGACGATGGTGGTTTAGGATCGCAATTAGCGCAAATGGAAACACAAGCAGCTTTAGCAAAAACCACTTTTGAAAGACAACAAAACCTTTGGAACCAAAAAATTGGTTCAGAAATTCAATTCTTACAAGCTAAGACAAATTATGAAGCGCAAGTAAAAGCAGTTTCTCAAATGAAAGCTCAAATTGCTAAAACGGTAGTTAGAGCTCCATTTTCAGGTACAATTGATGATATCATTACTGAAAAAGGAAGCGTTGTAGGTCCTGGAACACCAATTTTAAGAATCGTTAACTTAGGGGATATGTATCTAGAAGCTGAAGTTCCTGAAAAAAACATTGCAACTGTTAAAAAAGGAACTGAAGTAATTGTAGATTTCCCAATCTTAGGGGAAACTTTCAATGCAAAAGTTACACAAGCTAGTAACTACATCAATCCAGCGAACCGTTCTTTCAATATTCAAATTGCTGTTCCAAGTAAAAACGGTCAAATTAAACCGAATTTAACCTCTAAAATCCAAATTAAAGATTATACGAATCC
Organism: Flavobacteriaceae bacterium; assembly: GCA_002862755.1. Lineage (GTDB taxonomy): Bacteria > Bacteroidota > Bacteroidia > Flavobacteriales > Flavobacteriaceae > Flavobacterium. The sequence goes on from PKDY01000062.1 coordinate 9,888, forward strand.
AAAAACTATTGTGGTACCAATTAGTATTATCTCCGAAAATGCAGAAGGAGAACAATATCTTTATGTAGCAGACAATACTACAAAAGATGGTCAAGCAACAGCTAAAAAAGTAATCGTTAAAACCGGTCTAACTCAAGGTAACTATGCTGAAATCACAGAAGGTATCAAAGACGGAGATTTAGTAATTAGTGAAGGAGCTCGTAGTGTAAAAGAAGGACAAAAAGTATCCATAATCAAATAAGTGTAAGAATGAGTACCACAAATACAGATACAAACAAAGAATTTAAATTATCATCATGGGCCATCGAAAACAAGATGACCATATATGTAGCGATGGTAATGTTCTTGTTTCTTGGACTGTCTGCATACTATAGTATGCCTAGAGAAGATTTTCCAGAAGTTAAAGAAACGAAAATATATATTAGTACCGTTTATCCAGGTAATACTGCTGAAGATATTGAAAGACTTATCATTGACCCATTAGAAGACGAAATCAGAAACGTGAGTAATGTGGTTAAAGTTTTGTCTACCTCTCAAGAAGATTATGGTATTATTACTGTAGAATTTGACGAAAAAATTACGGTAGAAGCTGCAAAACAAAAAATTAAAGATAAAATAGACACCAAAACAGGTGGTGAAGATTGGCCAACATTTAACGGTGCCAAAGTAGAACCGAATGTGTTTGACTTGAATCTTTCTGAGGAAGTTCCTATTATGAATATTAACATTCAAGGAGATTATCCTGTAGATAAATTAAAAGTCTTTGGTGAATACTTAGAAGATGAAATTGAAGCATTAGAAGAAATCAAACAAGTGGATATTCGTGGTGCCCAAGAAAAAGAAGTAGAAGTTGCAGTAGATATTTACAAAATGATGGCTTCTCAAGTAAGCTTTGATGATGTAATTAATGCTATTAGAAATGGAAACGTAACGATGTCTGCTGGTAATTTAATTGCCAATGGTCAAAGAAGAACGATACGTATTCTTGGTGAAGTGGATCAACCGAAAGAATTAGAAAGTTTTGTGGTTAAAACACAAGGCGGTGCCGTATACTTGAAAGACATTGCTAAAATAACTTTTAAAGATGTTGACAAAACCACTTACGCTAGAGAGTTTGGGAAGAGCGTTGTAATGCTAGACGTAAAAAAACGAGCTGGTAAAAACATGATTAATGCTGCTGAACAAATTAGAGAAATTGTAAAAGATGCTGAAGAAAATTATTTACCAAAAGATCTGAAGATTACGATTGCGAATGATCAATCCTCAAGAACCTTGAATCAGGTTGATGATTTAGTAAACAATATCATCTTTGGAATTATTTTAGTTGTAGGGGTTTTAATGTTCTTTTTAGGATTTAGAAATGCACTTTTCGTAGGTTTTGCAATTCCAATGTCGATGTTCATGTCCTTTATGATTTTAAATGCAATGGGATATACTATGAACACCATGATTCTTTTTGGATTAATTATGGGATTAGGAATGTTAGTAGACAATGGAATTGTAGTTGTTGAAAACGTTTACCGATTAATGGAAGATGAAGGCATGGATCGTATAGAGGCTGCTAAGAAAGGGATTGGAGAAATCGCATTACCAATCATCATTTCAACAGCAACAACAGTTGCCGCTTTCGTACCTCTTGGATTATGGCCAGGAGTAATGGGACAATTTATGAAATATTTCCCTATCACATTATCTGTTGTATTAGGTTCTTCATTATTTGTGGCAATCTTCTTCAACTCCGTATTAGTATCGCAATTCATGGATATTAATGAAAAAATATTATCTCGTAAAGCCTTAATCCGATTAACTCTTATTTTAGGAGGTTTTGGAGCTATTATTTTAATCCTTGGTGGCAGTATGCGTGCTTTAGGTTCAGTAATGATCTTTACTGCCATAATGTTCTGGTTGTATAAATATGTAATTAAAGGTTGGACGCTTTCTTTCCAAAATAGAGTCTTAACAAAATGGGAGAATTGGTATGAAAGTGGGTTAAAATACTTTTTATCTGGCAAAAAACCCTACTTAACAGTAGTAGGAATGGCGCTAATGTTCTTTGTAATTTTAGGATTGTATTTTGGGTGGAGCGTAGGTAGTGGTCGTACAAAAGTGGAATTTTTCCCAGACAATACACCCAACCAAATTATTGTGTACATCGAATACCCACAAGGAACAGATATTACCAAAACAAATGAAATTACTGCTGCTGTTGAAAAAAGAGTGTATGCAGTACTGAATCAAAAACTTGGTGAAGAGGAAATTATGAATCCTGAAGACAACACCAACTATTTAGTAGAAAGTGCGGTATCTCAAGTAGGTGAAGGAGCAGGAAATCCTCAAACTGATGGTGGTTCTACAGCAGAAATGCCTCATAAAGGTAAGATTACAATCTCAATGAGAGAGTATAAATTTAGAAATGGTTTAAGCTCAGAAGAACTTCGTAAAAAAGTACAAGCTACCCTGAAAGATATTTATCCTGGTGTAATCATTTCTGTAGAAAAAGATGCAGTAGGTCCTCCAGCGGGTTACCCAATTAACATTGAAATTAAAGGAAAAGATTACAATGAATTAATTGCAACCGCAGAAAAAATGAAAGATTTCTTGAATACCAAAAATATTCCAGGAGTAGACGAATTAAAAGTAGACGTGAACAAAGACAAACCTGCAATGAAAGTGGTTGTGGATAGAGAAAAAGCTGGTGAAATGGGTGTTTCTGCTGGACAAGTTGGAAATCAATTGCGTCGTTCTATTTTTGGTGAAAAAGCAGGTATTTACAAGAAAGATGGTGAGGACTACGATATTTATGTACGTTTCAATGAAGATAATCGTTACAACAAAAGTGCTATTTTTAATCAAAATATCACTTTTAGAGATATGGCTTCAGGCCAAATCAAAGAGATTCCGGTTTCTACTGTAGCTTCTCAAAAGAATACGTCTTCTTTTAGTGCGATTAAACACAAACAGTATGAAAGAGTAGTTGTCTTATATTCTGCTTTATCACCTGGCTTTACAGATGCAGGAGCAGTTGTGAAACAAATTCAAGCTGAAATGGGTAATTTTGATGCTCCAAAAACAGTTAAATTTGACTACACTGGTCAGTTAGAAGAACAAGGAAAACAAATGGCTTTCTTAATGGGTGCATTAGTAACAGGTTTATTCTTAATCTTTTTAATTTTAATTTTCCAATTCAACTCTGTTTCAAGACCAGGAATTATTATGGTGGCTGTATTCTTAAGTTTCATTGGTGTATTCTTAGGATTAATGGTAACTGGATGGCCATTCGTAATTATGATGACCATGATGGGTATTATCTCATTGGCCGGAATTGTGGTGAATAACGGTGTGGTATTACTGGATTATACTGATTTATTAATTGCAAGAAGAAAAGAAGAATTAGGACTTCCTAAAGCAACTCAATTACCTAAAGAAGATATCTTTAATGCAATTGTAACAGGTGGTAAAGCTCGTTTAAGACCGGTTTTATTAACTGCAATTACAACAGTATTAGGATTGATTCCATTAGCGATAGGATTTAATATCGATTTCTTCAGTTTATTTGCAACCGGTAATCCTCATATTTATATGGGTGGTGATAACGTAATTTTCTGGGGACCTTTAGCTTGGACCGTAATCTTCGGATTAATCTTTGCTACTTTCCTTACTTTAATAGTAGTTCCTGTTTTATTCTATTTGGTAAACCTTTTCAAAATTTGGTTACGTAATAGAAACAACAAGAATGAGGTAATTACTGAATAATTGTAATTTAATCATAATAAAAAAAGCTCCGAAAATCGGAGCTTTTTTTATTTCAACTATTGTTATTATACATCATCAAAATCTACAAAAACGCTATCGGTTGTAGGAACAGCTTGACAAGCTAGTACTAATCCTTCTGCAATTTCTCCATCGGTTAAAATGGCATTTTTCTTCATTTCAGCTTTCCCTTCTTTTACTCTACAAATACAACTGCTGCAAACTCCTCCTTGACACGAATAAGGCGCATCAACTCCTTGTTTTAAAGCAGCTTCAAGAATGGTTTGTTTCTTACTCATTTCAAAATGCGTTTCTTCATCATCAACCACAACTGTAATTTTTGTATGACCTTCTAAAGTCGCAGCACTCGCATTTTCATTCGCAGTTGTAGTAAACAATTCAAACTTAATGTCTTTTTCGGAAACATTGTTTTCTTTTAAAACAGTCGAAACCAAATTAATCATTTCTTCTGGACCACATAAATAATATTTGTCAAAGCTTTTCTCACTGTGTTTATTTTTAAGCACAAAATTCACAGCAGATTTATCAATTCGACCAAATAATTCTCCATCAACATTAATTTTACTATACACATAATGTACAAAAAATCGACCTACATATTGTAAATGTAATTCTTGAAGCTGGTTGTGAAAAATAGTCTCTTCTACGTTTTTATTTCCATAGACTAAAACAAACGTACTTTTTGGCTCGCTTTCTAAAACCGATTTTACAATCGACATAATTGGTGTAATACCACTTCCTGCTGCAAAAGCCGCATAATTTTTTTGTCTGTCTGATTGGGGTTCGAAAACAAATTTCCCTTCTGGTAAACCTACTTCAATTAGATTTCCTTCTTTCAAATTTTCATTGGCAAATTTAGAAAAGAAACCATTTTTAACGGCTTTTACAGCAACTCTCAATTCGCCACTTTTGGGAGAAGAACAAATAGAATACGCTCTTCTAACTTCTTGACCGTCTAAGGTTAATTTTAAGGTTACATATTGCCCTGCAACAAATTGATAAAAAGTTTTTAATTCTTCTGGAACATTAAAAAGTATTGATACGGAAGAAGGGGTTTCTCTTCTTATTTCTTTTATAACTAATTTATAGAATGTTGACATTTCTTTTATATTTTCTACAAAAATAAGAAACAAAATCGCCTCACTAATAGATAAATTAAAAAAAATCGTAACATTTTAGTGCAAGTGACTACCAATAAGAAACCAACAAAACTAAAATATGGTCAAACAATTTCTCAAATTAGAGTGGAAAGCCTTTATACGATCTTCATCTTTTTCCACTAATATTGTCTTAAAAATTTTCATGATTCTAGGAGCCTTGTATTTCATGAGTATGTTTCTCTCTTTAGGCTTTTTTTCTTATAAAATCTTAGAAAAAGCAGGTCTAAATCCTTTTGATACAATCAATAGTTTTGCCTTGTATTACTTACTAGTCGATTTAGTGATTCGGTTTTTCTTTCAAAAAATGCCCACTTTATCAATCCGACCCTTTTTAAATCAAAATGTTAGAAAAAATAATATCGTTCGATTTGTTTTGAACAAGACCATGTTGTCTTTTTTCAATTTTATCCATTGGTTTTTCTTTATTCCATTTACGATAACTTTAGTTATGAAAGGATATGCTGGAACTGCATGGATTTGGTGTATAAGCATGCTTCTTTTTGTATACATTAATAATTTTTTAGCCATTTTAATAGACAAAAAAGATGCAGTTTTTTACACTATAGTAGGTGTTTTTGCCATCTTTGGTGCGCTTCAGTATTATTCTATTTTTGATATCAGTTTATACTCTAATCCTTTTTTTGCTTCTTTTTACAACCATGCTTTTTGGGCACTTATCCCAATTGCAATCTTAGCGTTATTGTATTATCTTAATTTCAAATTTTTTAAATCGAATTTGTATTTAGATGCTGGTTTATCCATTGAGCAAAATTTAGCGACTACTGAAAACTTAACTTTTTTAGATCAATTTGGTAAATTAGGTACTTTCTTAAAAAATGACATTCGTTTGTTAAAAAGAAATAAAAGAGCAAAAACAACGCTATTAATGAGTGTTATGTTTTTATTCTACGGATTATTGTTCTTTACAAATTCCATTGAAGCCTATAATGCACCTGTTTGGAAAATTTTTGCTGGTATTTTTGTTTCAGGTGGTTTCTTATTTAATTTCGGACAATTTGTACCAAGCTGGGACAGTTCGTATTACCCTCTAATGATGACACAAAACATTACATATAAAGATTATTTATCATCGAAATGGTGGTTAATGGTAATTGCAACCACAGTTTCCACTCTTTTAGCCAGTTTGTATTTGTTTTTTGGGATAGAAACCTATTTAGCGATTCTTACAGGAGCCATTTTTAATATTGGAGTAAATTCACATTTGGTTTTATTGGGTGGTGCTTATATTAAAACTCCAATCGATTTAACTTCGAATAAAAATGCTTTTGGTGACAAAAAGGCTTTTAATGTAAAAACCTTATTAATTTCTTTACCAAAGTTACTATTACCTATGCTTGTTTATGCCATTGGTCATTATACCCTTGGTTGGCAATTTGGTTATTTATTAGTAGCCTTATTAGGTGTTTTAGGCTTTGCTTTTAAAAATAAAGTTTTCCAAATTATCGAATCAATTTACAAAAAAGAAAAATACATTACTCTTGATGCATATAAGCAGAAAGGTTAGTTTTTTTGAACTCATTATTAATTATTTGAAATTACCGTAACATGATACAAGTAAACAATTTATCCAAAAAATATAACGGAACAACAGTACTACATATTGAAAATTTAGAAATACCAAAAGGACAAAGTTTTGGACTTGTGGGAAATAATGGTGCTGGAAAAACCACTTTTTTTAGTCTACTTTTAGATTTAATTCAGCCTTCAAGCGGAAAAATTACTTCTAATAACATTCAGATAAACACAGATGAATCTTGGAAAGTATTTACTACTTCATTCTTAGACGAAAGTTTTCTTATTGGTTATCTAACACCAGAAGAATATTTTTATTTCATTGGAGAATTGAGAGGCTGGAATAAAGCAGATGTAGATGCTTTTCTAACGAAATATGAAGATTTCTTTAATGGAGAAATTTTAAATAATAAAAAATATTTGAGAGATTTATCAAAAGGGAATGCCAAAAAAGCAGGAATTATAGGAGCGTTAATTGGTAATCCTGAGATTATTATTTTAGACGAACCTTTTGCTAATTTGGATCCAACTACACAAATTCGTCTTAAAAAAATAATCAAATCATTAGCAGAAGATAGTAACACTACTGTTTTGGTTTCAAGTCATGATTTGCAGCATACTGTTGAAGTCTCTGATAGAATTGTGGTTTTAGAAAAAGGAAACATCGTAAAAGATTTAGTACCCACAACAGAAACCTTGAAAGAACTTGAAGAATTCTTTTCCGCTTAAAAAATAGAAAGTCCGATTTGTGAATCGGACTTTTTGTTATGAGAATAAGGCTTTTAATTCTGTAGCTTCATTAGGTTTCATTTTTCCTGCTAACACTAAACTCAATTGCTTTCTTCTGAGTGCTGCATCATAGCGCTCTTTTTCTAAAGGCGTTTGCGGTTCAATAGGTGGTACTTGAATAGGTCTTCCAGTTTCATCTACAGCCACAAAAGTATAGATTGCTTCATTTGCTTTGTTTTTAATACCTGATTCTCTATCTTCAATCCAAACATCGATGAAAATTTCCATAGATGTGTTAAATGTTCTAGACACTTTAGATTCAACCGTTACTACACTTCCTAGAGGAATAGCTCTATTAAAAGCTACGTGATTTACTGATGCTGTAACGCAAACTCTTCGAGAATGTCTTCTCGCAGTTATACTAGCAGCTCTATCCATACGTGCTAATAATTCGCCACCAAAGAGATTGTTCAAAGGATTCGTTTCACCTGGTAAAACTAAATCGGTTAATGTAGTTAATGAGTCAGAAGGGTATTTTGCTTGCATTGTTTTTTTTTGCAAAGATAATAAGCTTAAAAGATTCATTGTATAAAAAAATCCCAAAAATGGGATTTTAATCAATCAAAAGCCATGATTCTATGCTTTCTTCTTTGTAAAGTTTATTTTTTAGACTTTCAGCTTCTTCCATAGTCTTAAAACTACCATAAGCTACTGGCACTAATCCGAAATTATTTTTTTCTAATACTCTTGCATCATAACCTTGATCCACCAACATTTTTTGAGCTTTTTCTGCATTCTTTTCACTTCTAAATGCTCCAGCGATTAAATGATACGGTCTCTTTTCTTCTTTAACAGCAAGTTCCACAGTAGGTATAGGTGCATCAATAAAGAAAGTAGCTTGTTGGATTCTATGTTGTACTTCTTGTTGTACTTCTTTTTGAACGCGTAAGGTATCAGTAGCCACTTGTTGATCGTGAACAATTTTATACGCTGACAAACCTGCACCAAAAAATAGCGTAATGGCAGCTGCGTATTTTAAATACGAATAGTTCTTTTTCAATTGTTTCGGTTGTAAAACAATAGGTTCTTTTACTTCAAAAACTTCAGCTTGCTGTAATAATACTTCACGTTTTACTTCTGGAGTTACAAAACTATTTAGACCAAAAGAAGATATCAAGTAATTTATATTTTGACTAGGTTGGAAAACCCAGTTGTATTCACCATTTACAAAAATCTCTCCAATGTTTTCTAAAACAATTTTATCTCTATCTTCTAAAGCTGCAATCCATTGGTTTACTTGAGTGGCAATTTGAATTAAAGCATTACCGTAAGAAATGCTTTCCGCTAATGCAATGTGATTAGCCAACAATCCATCATTATTTTTGATGTTGCTATTAAAAGAAATAACTTTTCTAGGAGGCAAAAAAGTACTTGCACTCCCACTAATAGTTGCCGATTCAATTTCAGATAAAAAAGCTCCAAAACCTGGCACTGTTACACATTGGTAACGATATAATAATTCGGATATATATTTGTCTAATAACATAACTACAAAATTACACAAACAATATAGTTTTCAAAATTTTATTAACAATTTTTATTAACAAATAAAAACGACATAAAAATCAATCAATTACCAGCTTAAAACCAATTCTAGGAATGTTTTCTATTTTTACATTCGGTTCTTCCTTTAAGATTTTTCGGATTCGAGAAATAAATACATCCAAACTTCGTCCAGAAAAATAATCGTCATTACCCCATAAAGAGGTTAAAATCTTTTCTCTTTTTAAAACCGTATTACTATTATCTAAGAATAATTTTAGTAGAGAAGCTTCTCTTTCGGTTAAAGTAATTTGCTTTGAATTGTTTTTTAAGATATAATTTTCAAATTCAAATTCAAAAGAGCCTAATGTGTATTTCGTTAGAACTTTCTCGCTTTTTTTCTGGCTTCTGTTTAAGAAAATTTCAATTTTAAGAATTAACTCTTCAATCGAATACGGTTTAACTAAATAGTCATCTGCTCCTAATTTTAAGCCTTTAATGCGATCTTCTTTCATCGTTTTTGCCGATAAAAAAATAATCGGAATTTCAGTATCTCTTTTTCTAATTTCTGTAGCTATTTCAAAACCATCCATATCAGGTAACATAATATCTAAAACGCACAAATCAAATTCTTGTTCACAAAAGAGTTTAAAAGCTGCTGCACCATTATTGGAGTGAATCACTTCAAAATGTTGTTCTAAATTATCAGCTGTTAAAAATGCTAATGTTTCATCGTCTTCTACATATAGAATTCTTTTCTTACTCATGAATTTCTGATTTAGGTATTTGAATAGAAATTTTCAAACCCGGATTTATATTTTCAGCTTTTATTTTCCACCCGTGTAATTGAACAATCTTTTTAACATAGGCCAAACCAATACCAAATCCTTCGATTTCTTTACTATCTGTTCTTTCTACTCGATAAAATTTATCAAAAATAAAAGGCAAATCTTTTTTGGGAACACCTGCTCCATTATCGACAATCTGAATGGAATAATAAGTTTCTTCTTGTTTTACGGATATGGTTACAATCGGGTTTTTAGGACCATATTTGACTGCATTTTCGACAATATTATAAAAGATATTATAGAAATGGAATTCATCAGCTTGCACCATTAGGTTTTTCGAGAATAAAAAATCAAACTGAACTGGTTTTGTATATTTTAAAGAAATATTTTCTTTGGTCAATTCCACCATTTTCCTAAAATCGACTGCTGATTTATTCAGTTCAATATTGTTACTATCTGTTTTCGCAAGTGATAAAATCTGTTCTATATGTTCGTTTAATTTATTACTTTGCTTAATTATGATTTGAATGTATTTGGAAAGCCTAGGGTTTTTCTTTATTTCTTCTTGATTATTGGCATAGTTAGAAGCAATTAAAATAGAAGCTAAAGGCGTTTTGAATTCATGTGTCATATTGTTAATGAAATCGTTTTGCAACACCGTGTATCGCTTTTGTTTTAACATCAATAAAACGGAATATACATAAACAATAAGTACTACAAACAAAACTACCGTATACAACCAATACTGTTTTAAACTTGTAAAATAACTTTGTTTTAAAGTTGGAAATCGAACCGCAAAATAATAGATTAAATCGTCATTTTTGGTAAAACAATCCACACATTTTTTACTGGGCTGACTCGTAGCGGTAATATAATTTCCATATACCATATTATTTGAACCACAATCATAAATAGCATATTCAAAATCCAAATCTAACTTTACTTTGGCAAATTCTTTCTTTAGATAAAACTCTAAGATGTTATTTTCAAACACATCATTCACATTGACTACATAATAATTATGAGCCACTTTTTTTATTTGGTTGGTAACGATTAATTCGGAATTATTATCTACGTAAATTCGTTCCACCACATCTAATAAAGCATAATGTATCTTGTCTTCCACTTCTTTTTTTTCAAAAGAATACGCTTGATTAAGCAAAAACAATTGCATCACAATAACGCCTAATATGGCAAGAAATCCAACCAGAATAACTATATTAAATCGCGTAAACTTCACCTTGTTTTTTTATGTAATGGTACGAATAATGCTGTTTGATTTTTAACTGTTAACAAGTCATTAACAATCATTACACGTTAGTTAACAACAAAGTTACTATTCCTTTTTAAATTTGCATATCGAATAATTACAAAAACATTATATATGAAAACGCTTAAACTATCAATTGTTGCATTATTCATCACTTCTTTATCTTTTGCACAAGCAGTAGAAGCTAAAAAAGTAGCACCAAAGGCCCCTAATACAGTTGCAACTCCAGCTCAAACTAAAGCTTCTGCTATGAAATGGAATACAGAAACTCATGAATTTGGAGAAATTGAAAAAGGAAAACCTGTTTCATATGAATTCACGTTTACGAATACAACAAAAGAAACGATATTAATTACAAATGTAAAACCATCTTGTGGTTGTACAGCAGCTAATTATACAAAAACACCTATTAAACCAGGTGAAAAAGGAAGTATTACTGCAACATACAATGCAGCGTCTCCAGGAAATTTTACAAAAACAGTAACAGTTACAACTAGTGAAGAAGGTGCAGCTCCTAAGGTATTAATTATCAAAGGAAGCGTTAAAGCTGAAGAGAAAAAAGAAGAAAAATCTGTTATGTTCAAATAATAAAACAACAATTTTTTTATATCTTACTTACGAAAAACCATCTTTTTATAAGATGGTTTTTTTATATTTATAAAATGCAAACAGTCTTTATTAATACTCCTTTAGGTACAGCCAAAATAGAAGGCGATACAAATGGCGTTTCTGTAATTTCAATTAGAGAAGAAGGAGAAATTTCAACAAAAATTCCTACCGAACTTAAAGAAGTGGTACTGCAATTACAAGAATATTTTGCAGGTAAAAGAACACAATTTAATTTTGAAATGAATCCTAAAGGGACCGATTTTCAAAAGAAAGTTTGGAAAGCACTTCTCGAAATTCCTTATGGAAAAACCACTTCATACTTAGAATTATCCAAAAAATTAGGAGATGTGAAAGCCATAAGAGCAGTGGCTTCTGCCAATGGCAAAAACCCCCTTTGGATCGTGGTTCCTTGTCATAGGGTCATTGGTACAGATGGTTCTTTAACCGGTTATGCTGGAGGATTGTGGAGAAAGAAATGGTTACTTGAGCACGAAAATCCAGTAAAGCAAGAAAGTCTTTTTTAAATTTTTAAAAGCAAGCCTTTTTTTGTTTATTTTTATGCTTATAAAACCAATAAGCAACTATGAAATTCTTAAAAAAATTCTTCAAGTGGTTTACAATTATACTTGTATCCATTATCATTTTAATGTACATCTTTGATGTAGACTATTTATTAAGAGCCGTCCGAACAATTTATTTTAGAGGTTATACTACAGCCTTTTTGGAAGATTACACCCATTTCCCAAATAGAGAAATAAAAAATGGAGTGGCCCAACCGTGGAATATTGCTAAAGATTACAACCAAGTTCCTTCAACTGAAACTTTGGATAAAACCCACCAAGAGCTACAAACCGTTGCTTTTTTAATTATTAAAAATGATAGTATTGTTCACGAAAGCTATTTTGATGGATATACTAAAGATTCTAAATCCAATTCCTTCTCCATGGCAAAAAGTGTGGTTACTATGGCCTTAGGAAAAGCTATTATGGAAGGAAAAATAAAAAGTTTGGATCAAAAAGTAGCTGATTTTTTTCCAGAATTAAAAGGTGCATTTGCCAAAGAAGTTACAGTAGGTGATTTATCTTCAATGGCATCTGGCTTAAGTTGGGACGAAAAATACTATAGCCCATTTTCTATAGTAACCCGTGCTTATTTTGATGATGATTTAAAAAAGGTGATTTTAGGATTAGAGATAAATGAAAAGCCAGGACAGTCTTTTAAATATTTAAGTGGCGCAACACAATTATTAGCCATGTGTATTGAAAAAGCAACTGGAGAATACCTTTCAGATTATGTTTCCAAAAACTTTTGGCAACCTTTAGGAGCTGAAAACAATGCTTTGTGGCAATTGGATCATGAACCAGATGGAATTGAAAAAGCGTATTGCTGTATTGCAAGTAATGCTCGAGATTTTGCTCGTTTAGGAAAATTATATTTAAATAATGGAAATTGGAAAGGAAAACAAATTTTAGATTCTACTTTCGTACAAAAATGCATAACACCTCGCTTTCCTGAAAGTCCACAGTATGGTTATGGTTTTTGGATGCACACCATTAACAATAAAAAATTATTTTATTTAAGAGGTCATTTAGGACAATTTGTAATTGTAATTCCCGAAGACAATCTTATTATTGTTCGTTTAGGACACATTAAAGGTGTACAAACAGAAACCGATCCTCACAGCAATGATTTATATACGTATGTTGAAGAAAGTTATAAAATGTTAGACCAAAGAAAATAAATATAAAATGGATAGTCATTTTTCTGGATTACATAATAGGGACCGAATAATTGCAACTAAAAAAAAAGCAAGAAAAGAAAATTAGAAATCAGAAAAAACACGTTAAATGATACTGATAAGAATGTTATAGACAATAGTACACCCTATCCTTCATTAACTGAGGAACAATTTCAAGTATTTAAAACAAAAATAAAACAAAGAAACAAACGACAAGCCTTTGTATTTGGCTTAATTTTTTTAATAATTATACTCTTATTATTCGCCATAGCTATAAAATATAATGTAATTTAATTTTTATAGCATAAAACTATTTTAAAATGATTGAAAAAATTAACCTCAACAATATCTTATTTTTAGATATTGAAACCGTACCAGAATATGACAGCTACTTAGGTATGGACGAAGAAACCAAAAAGTTATGGGAAAGCAAAACCCAATACCAAAGAAGAGACGAAGTATCACCAGAAGACTTTTATGAGCGTGCTGGAATTTGGGCTGAATTTGGAAAAATAATTACCATTTCTGTAGGCTATTTTACTAACAAAGCTGACATTAGGAACTTCAGAGTAACTAGTTTTTGGGGAGACGAAAAAAAAATATTACAAGATTTTTCTAACTTGTTGAACAATCATTTCAATCAGCCCCAACATCTTTTATGCGGACACAATGCTAAAGAATTTGATATTCCATTTATCGCAAGAAGAATGATTATTAATTCCGTTCCTTTACCAAACAAGCTGAATTTATTTGGTAAAAAGCCATGGGAAGTACCTCATTTAGACACCTTAGAATTATGGAAATTTGGAGATTACAAACATTTTACTTCCTTGAAATTGCTAACAAAAGTGTTACAGGTTCCTTCTCCAAAGGATGATATTGATGGCAGTGAAGTGGCTCATGTATATTATATAGAAAAAGACATTGATAGAATCATTACCTATTGCGAAAAAGATGTAATTGCTGTGGCACAGATTTTTTTACGCTTTAGAAGAGAAGATTTACTAATATCTGACGAAATCATTCATGTATAATAGGCATTTGATTTTTTCATTCAATTTGAATTCATACTTTTACAAAAATTCAATTTTATGGTTTTAAGTAGATTTTGGTTAGCTATTTTTGTTTCTTCAATTGCATTTATAATTATTGGTTTATTTACCAATAAATATTATTCTATCGATTATGTTTTAAATGGCAAACAAGGAGAGCCCATTTTAATAGCTGAAAAATATTTAAAAGATATTCCTCAAGCCGTTCAAGACTCTATTCTTAAGTCCAAAGAAAATACTTTTACAGTTAAAACAGCTAAAACCACTACTGATACCCTATATGTGTACAACAAACAATCGGTAAAAATTTATAGTGGGGTGCAACAAGCCGACGGATTACTACCCATGGCAAAAAGTAGTTTGTTGGATTTAATTATTCCCTTAATTGCTTATTTAGCTTTTTTTTGTGGCATCATGGAATTATTAATCATTTCAGGAGCTTCTGAAAAGTTAGCCAAAAAACTGAGCCCCATGTTTGCAAAGGTATTTCCAACAATCCCTAAAAATCATGAATCCATATCGTATATGACCTTGAATTTTGCAGCCAATTTTTTAGGGCTGGATTCTGCTGCCACTCCATTTGGTTTAAAAGCAATGCAAAGCTTACAAGAATTAAATGAAGATAAAGATCGAGCAAGTGATGCCCAAATTATGTTCATGTGTTTGCATGCAGCAGGTCTAACTTTAATTCCTACCTCGATTATTGGTTATCGCGCTGCCGAAAATGCAGCCAATCCTGCCGATGTAATGTTACCGTGTATTATTACTTCCTTTGTAGGAACAATTGCAGCATTCTTGTTAGTAGGCATGAAACAGCGCATCAACTTTAAAAGCGTGTCTCTTTTAGCTGTTTTGATGGGACTTATCGGTGCCATAATAGGATTGTTATTTTATGTGAACACTTTAGATTTAATTGGCAAAAATTATTTTACAGCTAATTTATCTGGTGTATTGTTACTCGCTATTATTGGTTTTACCTTAATTTTCTCATTTATAAATGAAAAAAGGTTTACAACTCACAAAACCACTATGTTTGATACTTTTGTTGTAGGTGCCAATAACGGACTCAAAACAGGGGTTATGATTTTTCCATATGTGATGGGAATGTTAGTTGCGATTTCTTTATTGCGCAACAGTGGTTTGTTTGAAATTATAAGTCAGGGTATATCTTTTATTTTTTCTCATTTAGGAGTAGCCAAAGAAATTACCGATTCACTACCTGTAGCCATTTTAAGACCTTTTAGTTCTGGAGGATCTAGAGGTTTTATGATTGATGCCATGCGTACTTTTGGTCCAGATTCTTTTGCAGGTCGTTTAAGTTGTATTTTTCAATGTAGTGCCGAAACTACTTTTTATGTAATCGCGGTTTATTTTGGCTCAGTAAGTATTAAAAACACGCGCTATACGCTAGGCATGATGCTTTTAGTGGATTTAATATGCGTGATTACAGGTGTATTAGTGGCCAGTTGGTTTTTTTAATAGTATGAAAAACTATTTGTATTTCCTTTTATGTTTACTTCTTTTTTCTTGTGAAAAGAAAGAAGAGAATCCTTTTATAGGCAATTGGTCTAATGCAGACTCTATAAATCAAAACGAGGATAACTTTGGATTAAATATTCTAAATGACAGTATTTTAGAATATCAATTTGGATTTTACAAATATGTACCTACTAAAATGAGAGTCCTTCATTTTGATAGAGACACAACAGAAATGAACATTCAAGCTTTACGTTTTTTGGGAACAAAAACAAAGTTTAAACTTAAAGATTCTATATTGTCTTTTTGGGATTTAACAGATTCTATTTGGAATACTTATCACATTAAAAAAATAAATCAAGACACGCTAAATCTTATCGATAAAAATAAAAAGGAATATCGTTTAGTGAAGAACAAAAACACCTATAACGATACAACTCAATATGATGCGATTATAGTAAATAGAGATTACATCGGATTAGGCTTAACTGGTATTAATACTACTTATATTAATAGAAAAGGAGAAATATATTATAAAGGTTCTGGTTTTAATACAAATGAAGATCATTTTATTGCAAAATTAGATTTAAAAACAGTTAAACCCATTTTTGAAAAATTCGATCAGATTGATATTTTCAAAATGAAAAATAGTTATCAAAGATCTGTTACAGATGCCCAAAATAACACCATTACATTCATCAAAAATGGTAAAATAGTTAAAACTATTCAAGATTATGCAAGAAAAGCCCCAATAGATTTTTATGCAGCTTATAATGAGTTGAGCTATTTATTCCAAAAAGCAACACATTACAACACTGTAAATTTCATTTTTGACAACCGTGTTGATTTTCCTTCTTTGGAGAATAAAACTTTCAAACACACACTTTATAACTCCGAGTTATTTTTATTAGATTTAGAACTTAGAAAAGGTAAAGTAACAACTACATCCTTCGAACCAAAGTATACTTTAAATTTTTCATACTATAATCAAGGCTTTCTTTTTCATAAAATAGAAACTGATGGGCGTTATTATACTTTTTATTATAATGACAATACAACAAAAACAATCGATATTGGATACAATTTCATTGATGCTAACCCCATACTCACTAAACCAAGAAGGAATTAAATCTTTATTTTATGATTTAAACCATTGAATTTCTATAATTACTTGAGTTTCCTTACATTTACGCCACTAAAAAAACACAAAAAATGGATTTTATATATCAAGAACCTTTTCCAATTGAAAAGGATGACACTCAATACAAAAAAATAAGTTCTGATTATGTAAAAGTGGACAAAATAGGAGATAGAGAAATTCTAACTGTTGACCCAAAAGCACTAGAATTGCTTTCAGAAGTAGCGATGAATGATGTTTCCTTTATGCTACGAACCAAGCATTTACAAAGTCTTCAAAATATTTTAAATGATCCTGAAGCGACAGATAATGATTGTTTCGTAGCCTATAATTTATTACAAAATGCTACGGTTGCTGTAGAAGGCGAATTACCATCTTGTCAAGATACAGGAACGGCTATTGTTATGGCAAAAAAAGGGGAAAATGTTTATACGGGAGCTGATGATGCCGAATGGCTTTCAAAAGGTATTTTCAATACCTATGAGAAAAAGAACCTGCGTTATTCTCAAATTGTACCTATCAGCATGTTTGAAGAGAAAAATTCAGGCTCTAATTTACCAGCTCAAATCGATATTTATGCCAAAAAAGGGAATTCGTATGAATTTTTGTTTTTAGCCAAAGGTGGAGGTTCCGCTAACAAGACGTTTTTATATCAGCAAACCAAATCCCTTTTAAATGAAAAATCATTAGAAACATTTATTCGTACTAAAATAAAAGATTTAGGAACCTCGGCTTGCCCTCCTTATCATTTAGCTTTAGTCATTGGTGGTACTTCAGCTGAAGCCAATTTAGCAACCGTAAAAAAAGCCTCTGCAGGTTATTTAGATCATTTACCAACGTCTGGAAATATGGGCGGTCAAGCTTTTCGAGATTTAGAATGGGAAAAACGAGTACAGGAAATTTGTCAGGAAAGTGCTATTGGAGCGCAATTTGGAGGTAAATATTTCACGCATGATGTACGTGTGATTCGTTTACCAAGACATGCTGCTTCTTGTCCGGTTGGTTTGGGAGTTTCTTGTTCAGCAGACCGAAATATCAAAGGTAAGATTACTAAAGATGGTATTTTCGTTGAACAATTAGAAACCAATCCAAAACAATTTTTACCAGAAGTAGCACCTCATTTACAGCCTGCTATTGAAATCGACTTAGACAGACCCATGCAGGAAGTATTAGCTGAATTAACAAATTACCCTATTAAAACCCGTTTGAAATTAAACGGAACTGTTATCGTTGCTCGTGATATTGCGCATGCAAAAATTAAAGAATTATTAGATGCTGGTAAACCAATGCCAGACTACTTCAAAAATCATCCTGTATATTATGCTGGTCCAGCAAAAACACCAGAAGGAATGCCATCGGGTAGTTTTGGACCTACAACAGCAGGAAGAATGGATGTTTATGTGGATGAATTTCAAGCTGCTGGTGGTAGTATGATTATGTTAGCCAAAGGAAATAGATCCAAACAAGTAACAGATGCTTGTGCCAAATATGGCGGTTTTTACTTAGGTTCTATTGGTGGTCCAGCTGCTATTCTAGCGCAAGAAAATATTTTAAAAGTAGAAGTGGTAGATTTTCCAGAATTAGGAATGGAAGCCGTTCGAAAAATTACAGTGAAAGATTTTCCAGCTTTTATTATTACCGATGATAAAGGAAATGATTTCTTTGCAAACTTATAACTATTCACGGTAAGAAATTATAATATAGAAATAAAAAAAGAGGCTACAAATTGTAGCCTCTCCTTTTGAATATAACTAACTTAACTTAATTAATTCTTATTCCTTAATAAATTTCTTAGTGATTTTTTCCTTATAAGTATTCAATTCAAATACAAAGATTCCTGTATTTAATGAACTGATGTTAATTTGGTCATTCTTAATTTGTCCTTGCAATACTAATTGTCCCATAACATTATATATCTTATAATCTTTCATACCATCATTAGAAATTACATGTAAAACATTTCCTTTAACTGGATTTGGATACATCACAAAATCTACACCTTTACTTGTTTCCGTAATTGTAGAAACCTCAGTTACTAAACCAGTTGTACCTACACAGAAGTTTGTTGACTCGCTTGAACCGAATGAACCACCACTAGCTAAAGTTGTTCCATTAGAAGTTACAGAATAACTTCCGTTTCCATAAGAACAGCAAATTCCGTCACCATAGCTGTCGTTAATTTTAAAAGTATAACATCCAGCAGCTAAACATTTCGTAATAGTTAATGAAGATCCATCAGCTTGACTACCGTAAGTTCCTCCAGATTCAACCACTTGTCCACTAGAATTTAAAATCTGCCAGCTTGTTTCTTCTGGATAATTATCAAATACAAAATTGATATTCACATTGGTACATGTTGGTGGATTTACAGTTCCAGTTGATAAAGCTACATCATCTACAGCAATATCACCTTGCCAAGTACTTCCAGTTGTTCCAACAAATCGTAATTGCACTGTTGAACCTGTGTAAGTAGCCAAGTTAACAGAAGCAGATAACCAGGAATTACCTTGATTTCCAGATTTTGTCCAAAGATCGGTCCATGAAGTTCCATTTGTACTTGCTTGTAATGTTAATCCTCCCATTCCAGCTGCTCCATACATATGATATTTAAAGGTAAAAGTTGCTGCTGAAGCGCTACTTAAATTATAACATGGTGAGTTTAATATTGTCTTTTTATTAGAATAGTTTGGACTTGAAGCTTCCACATATACATAATAAGATCCTTGAGCAGCACTTGAAGGTCCTGTACCACTTGAAGGAGTACCATTCGCATCAACAATCCAATCGAAATCATCTCCTGAACCTTGTGTCCAAGCTCCTAAAGTGTTTTCAAAACCTTCAGCATAAGGAAAAGAAGTAATTGTTGTAGAACAAGTGGTACCTCCACCACCGCCGCCGCCAGAGTATGCAGCACCAACACCTACAGCATAAAATGAATTAGTTGTAGCTATTACTTCAGCTGAACCAGCTCCATATAAATCAGTAGCTGCTTGAATACCATAAGTTCTTGCGTTTGCAAATGTAGAGTTCGCAGAAAGATAAACACTTTCTAAACGATACGCAATTTTTGCAGCTTTATCAATTCCAATTCCAGTGACACTATATGTGTTTCCAATATCATTAGTTCCAGATTTACCAACCGTTAAAATATAAAACCAGTGATTTAAAACACCACTATTTCTATGCACACCACAATAGTCATTCGATTGCGTAGGTGTTCCACAATTAGGATTTGTCCAATATGTTCCGCCATATGTATCAGGTTGTCCTTCACTATTTGGATCACTCATAGAGCGAAGCGCTAAATGTCCTGAACGTCTTTCGATATCCTCACCAATTAACCAAGTACTTTTATTTGGAGCCGCATAATATTCTACAGCTGCTCCCCAAATATCTGAAAAAGCTTCATTTAAAGCACCAGACTCTCTTTGGTAAGCCAGATTAGCAGTGTATGTACAAACTGCGTGACCTATCTCATGAGCAGCTACATCTAATGCCGTTAAAATATCGAAATAGGTACCACTTCCGTCTCCGTATGTCATTCTAGATCCATCCCAAAATGCATTATCATAGTTAGAACTATAATGTACATAACTATTAATAGCTGCTCCTGAGTTGTTAAAACTATTTCTATTGTGTACTGCACTCCAATAATCATATGTTTTTTCAGCACCCCAATGTGCATCTAAAGCTCCATTATCTTTATTGGTCGAATGCTCAGCAGTTGTCCAATTATTATCATTGTCTGTGAAATTCACAGCAGAATTATAATTGGTACTTTTATTTAAATCGTAGGTATTCACTCCATTTCCTCTAGTATTATCCTTTAAGATATAACTACCTCCACTTAGAGTAGTTTCAATACTTTGAGAACCGCTATATCTTGTTGCTGCAGTTCCAGAAACTAATGCTTCAAAGGCCTTAGCAATTTTTTCTGAATTTTTAAGACTAGAACAATTATGATTCGATTCAAAAAGATGTGCAGAACCATGTCCAAAATTAGTTGCATGTTTTATAGTTGCGTTATAAAACAATACTTTACCAGTTTTAGCGTCTACATAAACATCAGCTCTGCTTATAGGATTGGTTCCATAAATGTCAAATTTATAGGCTAGTTGTAATTGCGGTTCTACTCCTTCCTTTCCTATACTTTCTAATTCTGGTAATAAAACCAATTCTCCTAGAGGTCTTGAGTAACCAATAAGGGCCGCTTCTTTTACGTTTTCCCATAAAAAGGAAGCACTATGGGTTGCTTTTTTAGCAGCTTCAAGAGCTACGTTTGGGCTAATAGTTGGGTTAATGTTAATTTTAGTTGGATTGTAAATTTCACCGTTCATAGAAACAATTCTACCGCCTTTAGAATTGATTGTATAAGTGGCAAACTCTATTTTAACATTATTATAAAAAAGTTGATACTTTTCATGAGAAAACCCTAGGTTGTCGTTTTCTTCTTTAATTTTTTGAAAAGTAAATCCGCTTTTAAGATTCAAATTTTCTTTTAGAATACTTTGAAAATTTGAAGAAGAAAGGTTAGCGCCTTCTTTGAATACAATTAGACTAGGTTTCCCATTTTCATCTAAAATTTTCTCTTTGATTTTTTTATCCCCTTCTTGCCCGTAGGATAAAAATGAAAAAGAAGCAAGCAAAGACAATGCTACTGCTTTTTGTAGTTTGTTTTTCATAATTGTTTGATTGTTAAAGATTAGTTAAAAACAAAGATAATAATTTTTTAACACAAACAATTACAGTAAAAATATATTTTTTGTTAAAATGAAAAGAATAATGTTTTTTTTATATTAAAATTTATTAAAAAAATAAAAACTATTCAACAAAAAGGACTAATCCTTTAAGATAATGCCCTTCCGGATGATAAATATTTGTAGGATGATCTGGTCCTTGATTTAATTTGTGTAAAACTCTAATATTTCTTCCAGTTTCAATAGCAGCTGCAGCTATAGTATTATAAAACAATACATCGTCAATAACCTGTGAACAAGAGAATGTAAACAATATCCCATTTGGTGCCAATGCTTTTAACCCTGCTATATTTAACCTTTTATAAGCCTGAGTAGCAGTATGCTTACTTTTTATATTTTTTGCAAATGCTGGAGGGTCTAAAACAATTACATCATATTGTTGAGAATGTTCTTTCATGAATTCAAACACGTCAGAAGCAACTGCAGTATGATTGGCATTAGGAAAATTTAATTCCATATTCTTTTTAGCTAAATCTACTGCTTTTTGCGAAATATCTACAGAAGTAACCAATTTAGCACCTGCATTCATTGCATAAATTGAAAAACCTCCAGTATAACAAAAAGTATTCAGTACTTTTTTATCTTTTGAAAATGTTCCTAATAACTTTCTATTATCTCTTTGATCCAAGAAAAAACCCGTTTTTTGTCCTTCTACCCAATTCACATGAAATTCGATTCCATTTTCTTTAGCAACGCACTCCGATTGATTTCCGAATAAGAAAAAATCTTTTCCAGTATTTGGAAGTGTTCCGCTACTTTTACAATAAATTGTTTCGCAAAAATCTTTTAAACTTGTTTTTATAGCATCTGCTATAGCTTCCATTTGCAAGTAAATTCCAGAAGAATGTGCTTGAATTACCCAATTTTTATTATAATAATCTATAATTAAGCCTGGAATTCCATCACCTTCGCCATGAATCACGCGGAAAGCATTCGTTTGATTTAAATTCAATAATTTCAATCGTAATTCCCAGGCAGAAGCAATCCTTCTTTTCCAAAAATTAGAATCAAAGGTTTCTTCATTAAAAGTTAGGATTCGAACAACTATACTTCCTCTATCACTAAAAAAACCAGTTCCTAAATGGGCATTTTCATGATCAACTACATCTACCATTTCACCATCTTCGATTTCTCTACTAACTCCATATACCGCTCCACTAAAAACCCATGGATGTCTTCTTAAAATTGACTTTTCTTTTCCTTTCTTTAAAATTACTTTTGGATAACTCATATTGTAAAAATTAGCCACAACACACTACTATAAACAGTGGATTGTGGCTCTATTATATTTGTATTATTTTATTTAATCTAGAATCATTTCTGGAATATCTCCTTCTATAATCAAAGTTCCTTCTGTAGCATTTTTCACATCTTCTACAGTAACACCAGGAGCTGTTTCTAACAATTTAAAACCTTCTGGTGTAACTTCAAGAACCGCTAATTCTGTTACTATTTTTTTCACACAACCTACTCCTGTTAAGGGCAAAGAACATCGCTTTAACAATTTTGATTCACCCGCTTTGTTTACATGCATCATGGCCACAATAATATTTTCAGCAGAAGCCACTAAATCCATAGCTCCACCCATACCTTTTACCATTTTTCCAGGTATCTTCCAATTTGCAATATCACCATTTTCAGCTACTTCCATAGCGCCTAAAATAGTTAAATCGACTTTCTGACTTCGAATCATCCCAAAACTAAAAGCGGAATCAAAAAAACTAGCTCCAGGTAAAGTAGTTATTGTTTGTTTTCCAGCATTAATAATATCCGCATCTTCTTCGCCTTCGAAAGGGAAAGGTCCCATACCTAAAACGCCGTTTTCACTTTGAAATTCAACCGATATATCTTCTCTTACAAAATTAGCGACCAAAGTTGGTATACCAATCCCGAGATTTACATAGTAACCGTCTTTTACTTCTTTTGCAATTCTTTTTGCAATTTGATTTTTATCTAATGCCATGATTACGCTCTTTTTCTAGTTGTACGTTGCTCGATTCTTTTTTCAAATGTAGTACCTTGAAAAATACGATTTACCATAATACCTGGAATGTGTATTTCATTTGGATCTAAAGTTCCTGCTGGCACTAATTCTTCCACTTCAGCTATCGTAATTTTAGCTGCGCCTGCCATGACAGCATTAAAATTTCTAGCGGTTCCTTTAAAAATCAGATTTCCTGCTTCATCACCTTTCCATGCTTTAACAATAGAAAAATCTGCTTTAAATGCAAGTTCCATAACATGCATTTTTCCATTAAACTCTCTTGTCTCTTTTCCTTCGGCAACTTCGGTTCCATATCCTGCAGGCGTAAAAAAAGCAGGTATTCCAGCTTGGGCAGCTCTACATTTTTCCGCTAAAGTTCCTTGCGGTGTTAATTCGACTTCAAGTTCACCAGAAAGCATTTGTCTTTCAAATTCAGCATTTTCTCCAACATAAGATGAAATCATTTTTTTTATTTGACGGTTTTGCAACAACAGTCCTAATCCGAAATCATCCACTCCTGCATTGTTAGAAATACAGGTTAAGTTGGTTACTTTTTTATTTACTAATTCAGCTATACTATTTTCTGGAATTCCACAAAGACCAAAGCCTCCTAACATAATTGTCATTCCGCTTTCAATTCCTTGTAGTGCTTCGCTAACGTTTTTTACGGTTCGCTTAATCATATTTTATTTGCGTTTTTTTCAAAAATCGAATTCAGACATATTTGGTTTATCCACATCAGTAGAATCAACTGTTGGAGCAGCTGTAGTACAATCGACACGAATACTTATCTTTTCAGGTCTTTCAAAACTTTCTTGAGACACGTTTAATTCTTTATCCTTGTAACATTTATCCATAAATAACCCCCAAATTGGCAATGCCATACATGCTCCTTGTCCATATAAAGTTCTCCTAAAATGTGCCGCTCTGTCTTCGTTACCGACCCAAATACCAGCAGATAAATTAGGCACCATTCCAATAAACCATCCATCCGAGTTATTTTGAGTAGTTCCTGTTTTACCAGCAATAGGATTCGTAAATTTATATTTGTAATTGGTTAACCCATTTACTGAACCCCATCTTAAACGTGCACCTGTTCCAGATTCTGTAACCCCTTCCATTAACTTAATGATAGCATACGCTACATCCCTGTTCATTACATCTTTGGATTGCGGAATTACCTGATCTAAAACTACTCCGTTTTTATCTTCTATTCTAGTAATGAATGTTGGTGCAATATAAACTCCTTGATTGGCAAAAGTACTAAAAGCACCCACCATTTCTTTCACAGTAATATCAACAGCACCTAATGCAATTGCTGGAGTTACTGGTATTTCTGTAGTAACTCCCAAATCTCTTGCCATATCTACTACAGATTGCGGTCCTACTCGGTCCATTAATTTAGCAGACACAGGGTTTAATGAATTAGCCAATGCTTTTTTTAGTGTAACCATACCTTTAAAAGCACCTCCATCATTCGTTGGCGACCAAGTTTTTGAAATCCCCCATTTTCCTTTTGGCATAGTAAATGGCCCATCAATAATAGAATCACATGGCGACATCCCTAATTGTTCAATAGCCGTTGAATACACAAAAGGTTTAAAAGTAGACCCCACTTGTCTTGCTCCTTGACCTACGTGATCGTATTGGAAATATTTATGATTAATACCACCAACCCATGCTTTAATATGACCCGTTTGTGGTTCCATGGCCATCATACCTGTTTGAAGGAAATGTTTGTAGTAACGAATAGAATCTCTCGGAGTCATTATGGTATCTTTTTCACCTTTCCAAGTAAAAATTTTCATTTTCGTTTTAACCTCAAATGATTTCAAGATTTCTGCTTCAGACTTTCCATCATCTTTCATGATTCTCCATCGTTCCGAATTTTTCATCGCACTTTTTATAATCTTCTCCGTTTCTTCTTCTGTGATTTTTATAAAAGGAGCATTCTTTTCCGTTTTTGCTAATTCGAAAAATTTAGCTTGTAAAATGGTTAAATGTTCTTGTACAGCTTCTTCAGCATATTTTTGCATGCGAGAATCGATTGTAGTATAAATTTTTAAACCATCCCTATAAATATCGTATTCAGTACCGTCTTCTTTTTTATGATTTTTTACCCAATCTTTCATGTACACCTTCAAATACTCTCTGAAATAAGTTGCAATTCCTTGATTATGATCTTCAGGTCTAAAATCTAAGACAAGAGGTTTTTGTTGTAATTCAATTTTTTTACTTTCCTTAAGATAGCCACTTCGAACCATTTGTCCAAGAACAATATTTCTTCTGTTTTTTGATCTCTCTTCAAAACGTTTTGGATTGAATCGAGAAGGATTGGTTAACATTCCGATGATAACAGCTCCTTCTTCTGTAGTTAAATCTTTTGGCTCTTTATTAAAATAGATTTTGGAAGCAGAACGAATACCAATTGCTCCATTTACAAAATCTACCTGATTCAAATACATGGCAATAATTTCATTTTTAGTGTATTGACGTTCTAATCTAGTAGCAATAATCCATTCTTTTATTTTCTGAACAATTCTCAAAATTATATTTCTAGAACCATCACTACCATGAAATAAATTTTTTGCAAGCTGTTGGCTAATCGTACTCGCACCACCATCTCTACCTAACATTACAACCGCTCTCAAGGTACCTCTTGCATCGATCCCAGAATGTTCATAAAAACGTTCATCTTCTGTAGCAACTAGTGCATGCACTAAATCTTTTGGCAATTCTTCATACGTAACCGGGACTCTATTTTGGGCATAAAATTTTCCCAAAACAACTCCGTCAGAAGACATAATTTCTGTAGCAATATTCGAATCTGGATTTTCTAAAGTTTCGAAAGTAGGCATCGCTCCAAAAAAGCCCCAAGAAGCAAATAGAAATAATAAAATAATAAATCCTAACCCAAATAAAAAGGTCTTCCAAAATATTTTTATATACTTAGAAAATTCACTGTTTTCTTTTTTCTTTGTTGCCATATTTATTTTGTTTTTTCTATTCTGAAACCCACATCTGTAACACCATTCAATTCTTCTACACCTGTAACACTTCCTGTTTCTCTTAAAGCTTGTTGTATTTCTATGGTATATGTTCCTTTTTGTTTAAACACAAAATTCTCTTGATACCATAATTTACTTTCTTTTACGTCGGAAAAGCCTTCCCCCATTAATGAGCCATCTGGATTTGCCATTGCATACTCTAAAGTATCGATTTTAACTAAACTATCGGGTTGTTTTAACGAAACTGTAACAAATAAGTTGCTAAAAGGATAATCATTATTATTTCTGATATTCAAAAACAAATTATATGGATTAATAGTGTCATTCTGTTCAAAAGTGAATCGAACAACATCTTCTTGTTTCCATTTCCCATTTAAAGCTTGATATTCATCAAAAACTCTCTTTTCGTCGCAAGAAAAACAGAGTATACATAGAAAAATCAGTATAAAAAAATTACTCCTTTTTAGGTCCATTTTTAAAATTTGTTGGTTTACGACGTTTCTTATTTTTATTATTTTTCTTTTTAGGCTTTTGATCAAATCTGGTTAAACTATCTTGTCCAACCACATTTTGGAAATTTTTCTCAATTTCTTTAGTTGCTTCTACTACAAAATCTTCAATGGCAGAAATTCTAATTTTTTGCTTATTTTTAGCTAAAATTTCTTTCACATCAGCAACTGATAAAACATGCCAATGCGCCGGTTGATTTTCATAAGAAAACCACATTAATTCTTTGAAAATATCTACTTTTTGACAGTGTGCATTTCCTTTCTCAGTATACAATTTGGTATCTAAATCTGGGAAGTCTTTAAGCGCATCGAGATAGGTATCTAATTCGTAGTTTAAACAACATTTTAATTTTCCGCATTGTCCTGCTAATTTCTGAGGATTTAAGGAAAGTTGTTGATAACGTGCCGCTGAAGTATTCACACTTCTAAAATCGGTTAACCAAGTAGAACAACATAATTCTCTTCCGCAAGAACCAATTCCTCCTAAACGAGAAGCTTCCTGACGAAAACCAACTTGTTTCATTTCAATACGAATGCTAAATTCTCTTGCAAAATCTTTAATCAATTGACGAAAATCAACACGATCACTAGCCGTGTAATAAAATGTGGCTTTGGAACCGTCACCTTGGAATTCTACATCCGAAATCTTCATTTCCAAATTAAGAGAAATGGCAATCTCACGAGCACGCATACGTACTTTCTCTTCTTTATTTCTTGCCTCACTCCAAATATCAATGTCTTTTTGAGAAGCCTTACGGTATATTTTTGCAAGTTCACTATCAATACTTACATTTTTCTTTTTCATTTGGATTTTAACCAATTCTCCTGCTAAAGATACGATACCTACATCGTGTCCAGGTGAAGCTTCAGTAGCCACTATATCTCCAATGGATAAAGCTAATTTTTCAGGATTTCTAAAAAATTCTTTTCTTCCGTTTTTAAAACGTACTTCTACACAACCAAAAGGTTCTTGCCCTTGCGGTAATGTCATATTGGATAACCAATCAAAAACTGTTAATTTATTGCAGCTTCCTGTGCCACATGATCCTTTATTGCCACATCCTTTAGGAACTCCGTCTGTTGTAGTTCCTGTCGAACAGTTATTACATGCCATAATTTGAATATATATTGATTGCGCTTAAACAGCACTACTTGTCTAAAACGTATTTTGAGTGTAAAGATAATATAAATTTACTTATAGATAGAAACTGAAAATTAGCTTTAAAACAAAAAACCTATTTACATTTTAACGCAAATAGGTTTTTTAAAGTATATTTTTAAAACTGTTTTTTATACTCGTAAACTAGTTACTTCATTTTAAATAGTTTATCAGATAATCGCACTCGAAATGGCACTTGAAAAGTTACCTTGTCTCCAGAATTAGCTTGAGCGACTTCTTTTCCATTTACTAGCATTTTTTCAAGTAGTAATTCTTCATTCCCTGTTGTAGGCCCAGATATTAAAATTTTATCTCCAATATTTAATTCTTGATTTTCAATTAAAAACTGAGCCACTTGTGCTTTTACAAAATAATGTTCAGCTTTACCTAATACTACTTTTTTAACTTTAATCTTTTCTCGAATGTTTTTTGTCTTTGAAACGACTTCTAAAGACTCATCAGACAATACACCAGAATGTTTAAATTTTAACTTTTCTGACTTTCCCTTTCTAAAGACTTTATTTCCTACTTGCTTCCCTTTTCTTAACTTTACTTGTTCCGCTAATGGTAAATGAATTACTTCTTGACATTCTGTTGAACAACAATTCTCCATAGCTGCTTTACATTCGTCACACTGAATAAATAATAAATGACAACCATCGTTCACACAATTTGTATGATTATCACAAGGTTTTCCACACTGGTGACATTGTGAAATAATATCTTCCGTAATACGTTCGCCCAAGCGATTATCAAAAACAAAGTTTTTACCAATAAATTTACTTTCTAAACCTTCTTCTTTGATTTGCTTGGCATAATTGATGATACCTCCTTCTAATTGGTACACATTTTTAAAACCCTGATGCTTATAATAAGCAGACGCTTTTTCACAACGAATTCCTCCAGTACAATACATTACCAAGTTCTTCGTTTCTTTGAAATCTTTTAATTGCTCATTAATAATAGGTAAGCTTTCTCTAAAAGTTTCAACATCTGGAGTAATAGCCCCTTTAAAATGACCCACTTCACTTTCGTAATGATTTCTAAAATCTACTACAATCGTATTGGGATCGTCTAGTATTTCATTGAATTCTTTGGCTTTTAAATGTATTCCTTTTTTGGTAACATCAAAAGTAGCATCATTTAATCCATCTGCTACAATTTTATGACGCACTTTGATTGTTAATTTTAAAAACGAATGATCATCTTGTTCCACAGCTACATTCAAACGAATGCCTTTCATAAAATCATAGCTTTCAAGTGTATCTCTAAAAGCTTCAAAATTATCTGCTGGAACACTCATTTGGGCATTTATTCCTTCATGAGCCACATAGATTCTCCCAAGAGCATCTAAAGGATTCCATGCTAAAAATAAATCGTTACGAAATTGTTGAGGGTTTTCAATTTTGGCATACGCATAAAAAGACAACGTTAAACGTTGTTTACCTGCTTGATCAATTAGCTCGGCTCTTTCTTCTGCGCTTAAGGTGTTATACAGTTGCATGCTATAAACGTTTAAGTGAGAACTATTTTATAAAACCCTAAATGGAAGGATTTCTGACTGCAAAGATAAAATTTTATTTTAAAGTGAAAAACAAACAAAATAAATTCAAATTTTAAATTATACACTATTTAACTCATCTAGCAATTTCAAAAAATTTCATCTGAAAATCACCTTTTTAACACCTCAAAAAGCATCCTAAAGCAAAAATTCAACTTGTTAATAAAATTTCATTGCAAAAAGATAAAAATTAGGTATTTTTACGCAAAATATACATAATTATGAGCACAGATAAAGACGCAAAATTAAAAGCCTTACAATTAACATTAGACAAATTAGATAAAACCTACGGAAAAGGAACTGTAATGAAGATGGGAGATGCTGCTGTAGAAGAAGTAGAAGTCATTTCATCTGGTTCATTAGGATTGGATTTAGCTCTTGGTGTAAATGGATATCCAAAAGGGAGAATTATTGAAATATATGGACCTGAATCTTCTGGTAAAACGACTTTAACATTACATGCCATTGCTGAAACGCAAAAAGCTGGTGGAATAGCTGCCTTTATTGATGCAGAACATGCTTTTGATCGTTTTTATGCAGAAAAATTAGGAATCGATATTGATAATTTAATTATTTCTCAACCAGACAATGGAGAACAAGCACTAGAAATTGCTGAAAGTTTAATTCGATCTGGAGCAGTAGACATAGTAGTTATTGACTCAGTTGCGGCTTTAACACCTAAAAGTGAAATTGAAGGTGATATGGGAGACTCTAAAATGGGGTTACATGCTCGTTTAATGTCGCAAGCCTTACGAAAATTAACGGCAACAATTCACAAGACCAACTGTACTGTTTTCTTCATTAACCAATTGCGTGATAAAATTGGAGTAATGTTTGGAAGCCCTGAAACGACAACGGGTGGTAATGCCTTAAAGTTTTATGCTTCTGTACGAGTGGATATTCGACGTTCTTCGCAAATTAAAGATGGTGAAAATGTAATTGGTAACAGAACTAAAGTTAAAATAGTAAAAAACAAAGTTGCACCACCATTTAAAACTGCAGAATTTGACATCATGTATGGAGAAGGAGTTTCTAAGGTAGGAGAAGTACTTGATTTAGCTGTAGAATTTGAAATTGTAAAGAAAAGTGGTTCCTGGTTTAGTTATGGAGATACAAAATTAGGACAAGGTCGAGATTCTGTAAAAGCTTTAATAAAAGACAATCCTGAACTAATGGATGAATTAGAAGAGAAAATAAAAGAGACCATTAAAGCAGCAAATGCTTAAAAAGAAAAAATCACGAAAAAAATCGTGATTTTTTTTTTAAACCACGCAACCCTTTTTACTTCTACGCATCTTTCAATTAAATAAAGAACATAAAAAAATCTTACCATAATAGTTTACTTTTATAGAAACTAAACCTTTATAAAGATTTAAAGAAATAAAATTAAAAAAGATAAATAGGCCAATTTTTACAGAGCGTCCTTAAATTAAATTTTAAACCTATGAAGAGAGTATTTTTTTTACTAAGCATGTTTTTAGTATTAAGCTCATGCAGTATTAATGATGATGTGGAAAAATACCATTTTCAACTTGCGGCAGTTGAAGAAGCTATTTTACCTGACAGCTTTGAACTCGATGGTACTTATGAAATTACATTGAAATATTATAGACCAAGTACTTGCCATGGATATGACGGGTTGTACTATGATAAATATTTAAACATAAGAACAATCGCCATTAGAAATATAGTATATGAAAGAAATGATTGTATCCCTTTTGACAATGAACTTACAGAAGTTACTTTTAATTTTCATGTAACTAACAACGGTTCCTATATTTTTAAATTTTGGAAAGGCACAGATACAAACGGAGAAGATATATATGAAGAAATAGAAGTTCCTGTTATTTGATAAAAACCCGTATTAATTTTGATAATTGACCAACTCATAAATGATTGCAAAAAGGGAAATACTAAGGCTTTTGAGCAAATATACCGACTATTGAGTCCAAAAGTATTTGCTGTTTGTCTTAAGTATTCGAGAAATTATGAGGAAGCACAAGATAATTTACAAGAAGGATTTCTTTTGATTTATGAAAAAATAAATCAATTTCATTTTAAAGGATCTTTTGAAGGTTGGGCAAAAAGAGTTGTAATCAATTACATCCTTCAACAATATAGAAATCAAGGAATTTTCGAAATAATTTCAGAAAATTTACCAGATGATTCAGAAATTGAAGTCGATGAGGAAAATGTATCTCTTGAATTTTTAACCAAAATCATTCAAGAATTGCCTGATAGATATCGGTTAGTATTTAATCTTTATGTAATGGATGGTTATTCCCATAAAGAAATAGCTGAAATGTTAGAAATTAATATTGGTACTTCTAAGTCAAATTTAGCAAGAGCCAAAGCCATTTTAAAAAACAAAATTGAAGAGAACACAAATACTTCAATTCCTAAAACGAAATGAAAGAAAACAAAAATATAGAACGCTTATTTCAAGAGAAGTTTAAAGACTTTGAAGCAAATCCACCGGAAGATGCTTGGGATGTAATTGCTTCTAGAATTGAGAAGAAAAAAAACAAACGAAGAGTTATTCCTTTTTGGTTTAAAGCCGCTGGAATTGCAGCCTGTTTGATTGTCACTATTTTCTTGTTACTTCCTTCTGAAACCGATAAAAATAATTTTATTAATTCTGATGAAAAAATTGTTTTAGAAAAAAACAACAATAATAAAAACAATAAAGAAGAAAAAAACAACACTATTTACAACAATACAATTAAAAAATCCAATTCTGATGTTGTTGTTACACAAGAAAATAATATTCTCAATTCAAAAGAAGAAAATTCTTCTAAAAACAACTATTTAAATGAGAATCCTATTCTTAACAATTCTAATTCAAATGATAACATTACTACACCTAAAAATAATGCAATCGTAAGTGTTTCAAAAGAAGAAAACAATACAATTCATATTGGCAACAAAAAACAAATCACTCAAGAAACTCCAAACACCATAATTACTAATAGTAAAGTAAGCCCTAATGAAAATAAGGCATTAGCTAACCACTCCAATTCATCTAAAGAAACTATTGAAAATAAAAACAAATTAGTAGAAGTAACATCAACAAATGAAAAAGCAGTTGTCA
The DNA here is from genome assembly GCA_002862755.1 of Flavobacteriaceae bacterium. Lineage (GTDB taxonomy): Bacteria > Bacteroidota > Bacteroidia > Flavobacteriales > Flavobacteriaceae > Flavobacterium. The sequence continues at coordinate 42,763 of PKDY01000062.1, forward strand.
TTTTAACCGACAAAAATATAATTAACAATGATAAAGAATCTTTAACTAAATCTGAAGATAAGCCAAATTCAAATGATAATATTACAAGCAATAATCCTCTTAATACTATTTCAGGCAAGGCAGAAGATCAAGTTGTAGAAAATCAAAACACTAAAAATTCAAATTTAGTTGAGGAGAAAACATTATTTAAAGATAAAGTTGTAGATGTAATACAACCCAATCAAAAAACAAAAAGTACGACAGAAAACACAATTGATTATACTACAGAAATTCAAAAAAATGGGATTTCAAAAAATGCATTAGTTAGTACTAATGAAATCAATAAAGATAGTACTATAACAACTACGGAAGCTTTGGCAGAAGTAAATGTTTTAGAACAATTGCTAAAAGAAAAGGAAGCGGGAGAGAATGCTGTTGAAAAAGAAAAAGAGAAAAGAGATAAATGGGTGATTAGTAGTAATGCTGCACCCGTTTATTTCAATTCAATCTCGGATGGGTCACCCATTGATGAACAATTTAGCAATAACGAAAAAAGTTACGCCACAAGTTTAAGTTATGGTGTTGGTTTACAATATAATCTTAATAAAAAAATCAGTATTCGTTCAGGTATTAATGCAATTAATATAAATTACAATACCAATAATGTTTATTACTCCAGCACTTTAAATCAAATTAATGCAATTTCTTTGAATATTGACCAAAATGTGAACGCGGAAAATTTAGTTTTGAGAAATGCTCCATCTGCTGATGCCAGTATTTTATCAGCTGATGTTGAAAACATGTCAGAAGCAACTCAAGCAAGTTTAAATCAAGAGATGGGTTATATAGAAATTCCATTAGAAATGACCTATAAAATTTTAGACAAAAAAATTGGGATAGAAGTTATTGGCGGAATGAGTACTTTAGTATTGAATAAGAACAATATATCCTTAGTCTCTAATGGTTCAGAAATGGTTATTGGAGAAGCCAACAATTTAAATAACATACACTTTAGTAGTAATGTCGGTTTGGGTTTTAACTACAATTTTTTGAAATCATTTCAATTTAATTTTCAACCTGTATTTAAATACCAGATCAATACTTTTAATTCCAATTCAGGAAACTTTAAACCTTATATAGTAGGTTTATATTCTGGAATTAGTTTTAGCTTTTAGCTTTATTGGTTAAGCTTAAATTTTAGTTAGGTGTTTCATTACTTCAAAAAAAGGATGAAACTGAAAAAGTCCCAATTTCTTGGGACTTTTTTAATATTGGGTTAGTTATTTTAAATTTTAATTTCTAACTAAAGCTTCTTTAGACCATTTTTTAACTTCTGCAATTCTACTATTTGCAAAATCTACTTCATTTAAAGCTGAATCATTCCAGAAAAACCATTTTCCAGTTTTATTCCCATTTTCATATTCTCCCATCGCTTGTTTTGTTCCATCTTGGTTATAAGAAACCCATTTCCCATGAAGTTTTCCGTCTAAATAAAAGCCTTCTTGTTTAACCTGACCATTGTCATAAAAATAAGTTGCTTTCACCATTTGATCTACTACTTCATACTTTGGTTTAACTTCTTGAGCTGCCATCATTCCTGAAACCAATAAAACTGCTGCAATTACTATCTTTTTCATATCTTTAAAATTAATAGGTTAACGATTCTATAACAAATATAGAAAATATTTTACATAAAACAAACTTTTACTTAACAATTTCGTAACATTGGAAAAATAGACATAAAAAAACCAACGAAAAATCGTTGGTTTAAATTAATATTTAATTGCTTTTATTTGTTAAAAAACTCTTTCAATGTACTATCTAAAGTAGCAGAAGAAGGTCGTGGTGCATCAGCAAAAATAACTTTACCGTCAGGACCTATTAAGATAAATCTTGGGATAGCATTAATACCATAAGCTTTTATGAAATCAGAATTCCAATTGTTATCTGCAAATAATTGAACACCTCCTAATTCTTTTTCTGAAACAAATTTTTTCCATTTGTCATGGTCTTTTTGTGTATCTACAGAAATACTTACAAAAACAATATTATCGTTATGGTATTTTTCTTCAATTTTTTTCAAATGAGGAATTTCAGCTCTACAAGGAGCACACCATGTAGCCCAAACATCTATATAAACATATTTCCCTTTGAAATCTTCTAACTTAGTCATTCCTCCCTTATGGTTTTCGAAATTGAAAGAAGGACTTGCAACCCCATTCATTTTTTCTGCTATTTTCTTCTGAGCATAAAATTGACTCAACATCATGGATTCTTGCTGAATCATAGCTGTTAACATTTGTGATAAAGAAGTATCAACTCCTGCTTGTTCTAAGGTAGCTAAATCATCTGACTTCTTTTTGTTTAAACCGGCTTGAAAAGCAGTTTCGTCTTCCGTAAATAAAAAATCCAAATCTTTTTCAAAAGCTTCATCCGTTAAGGCTTTTTTTGCCAAATAGTTATTTTCAACTGACCCTTTTCCTTCATATTTAATAGATTCGTCAAAACTTTTAGCATCCATTGTAAGTTTTAAATCATATCCATTTTTCAAAAACAACATAGTCGTTTCAGAACCATCAAACAATTGAAATAATCCATCTGAAGGAATTTCAAAAGCATCTTTAAATTGACCTCTTTTATTAAGACGTAATGTTTTCTTAAAGTTTTTTCCAGATGCTAGAACAATAGAATCTGAATTGCGATTTGCGATTTTACCTTCAAATGAAACCATTTTAGAAGCATCCTGAGCATGTATCGATAAAACTGCAAATAATAATAAGACTACCAATTTTTTCATAACACTTAAATTGAATTAAAAATAATCCTCAAATCTAATAAATTTACTCGATAAAATTAATATTTGTTATTACTTTTGCATAAATTTTAATAAAATGTATAGAAGTCATACTTGTGGAGAACTTACTGCTTCACATATAAATACAGAAGTAACATTAGCAGGTTGGGTACAAAAAACCCGTGATAAAGGGTTCATGATTTGGGTTGATGTAAGAGATCGTTATGGGATAACTCAATTAATTTTTGATGAAAAGAGAACAGACACAAGCGTTTTCGAAAAAGCAAAAACGCTAGGTCGTGAATTTGTTATCCAAGTAAAAGGAACAGTGATTGAAAGGGAATCCAAAAATCCTAATATGCCTACTGGTGAAATTGAAATTTTAGTTTCTGAATTAAACATCTTAAATGAAGCCATGCTTCCTCCATTTACTATTGAAGATGAAACAGATGGCGGTGAAGACATTCGAATGAAGTATCGTTATTTAGATATTCGTAGAAACCCAGTAAAAAATAATTTATTATTCCGTCACAAAGTAAGTATGGAAGTTCGTAAATACCTTTCAGACAAAGGTTTTTGTGACATTGAAACTCCTTACCTAATTAAATCTACTCCAGAAGGAGCACGAGATTTTGTAGTGCCGAGTAGAATGAATGAAGGCCAATTTTATGCTTTACCGCAATCACCTCAAACATTTAAACAATTATTGATGGTAGGTGGTATGGATAAATATTTCCAAATTGTAAAATGTTTTAGAGACGAAGATTTAAGGGCTGATCGTCAACCTGAATTTACTCAGATAGACTGTGAAATGGCTTTTGTAGAGCAAGAAGACATTTTAGATATGTTTGAAGGTTTAACCCGTCATTTATTAAAAGAAATAAAAGGCATTGAAGTAGATAAATTCCCTAGAATTACCTATGATTATGCTATGAAAACATATGGAAATGACAAACCAGATATTCGTTTCGATATGAAATTTGGAGAGTTAAACGCTGTGGCACAACACAAAGATTTTGGGGTATTTAATTCGGCTGAATTAGTAGTAGGTATTGCTGCTCCTGGTTGTGCTTCTTATACTAGAAAAGAAATTGATGCTTTAATAGATTGGGTAAAAAGACCACAAATTGGAGCTTCAGGAATGGTATATGTAAAATGTGAAGAAGATGGTACTTTTAAATCTTCTGTTGATAAATTTTACGATCAGGAAGATTTAAAAAAATGGGCGGAAGCTACTCAAGCTAAAGCAGGTGATTTAATTTTAGTTTTATCGGGTAATGCTGACAAAACGAGAACTCAACTTTCCGCTTTGAGAATGGAAGTGGCAACACGTTTAGGATTAAGAAAATCAGATGAATTTGCTCCTTTATGGGTAGTTGATTTTCCATTATTAGAATGGGATGAGGAAAGTGGTCGTTATCATGCGATGCACCATCCTTTTACTTCTCCAAAACCAGAAGACATTGAATTAATTGAAACCAATCCTGGAAAAGTAAGAGCGAATGCTTATGATATGGTTTTAAATGGAAATGAAATAGGTGGTGGTTCTATTCGTATTCATGATAGAGCATTACAATCTAGAATGTTTGATTTACTAGGATTTAGTAAAGAAGAAGCACAAGCGCAATTTGGCTTCTTAATGAATGCTTTTGAGTTTGGAGCACCTCCACATGGTGGTTTGGCTTTTGGATTAGATCGATTAGTATCTATTTTAGGTGGTCAAGAAACAATTCGTGATTTTATTGCTTTCCCAAAAAACAACTCAGGTAGAGATGTCATGATTGATGCACCATCAAAAATTGACGATAAACAATTAGAAGAATTACATATTAAGTTGAAATAATTATCATGAAAAAGACAATCCTACTTGTTTTCTTTTTAGCAAATTTATTGGCACAAGCTCAAAATAAAATTATTTTAAGTATTTCTTCAGGTGCTACATTTTCTAATATTAGGGGAAATGATTTTGCAGAAGAAAACAAGTATGATTTTAATTATGTTGGTGGAATTGGGATTGAAAAACCTATTAATAATAAAATTTCCATTTTAACAGGTTTAAATTATGATAATAAGAGCTTCAAAAATGAAATTGATGCTGCTTTTTTTACCAACTCAATGGATCCTTTTGTTTTTAATGAAGGTACACTGAAAGTAAAGGTAACTTTACAATATATTACCTTACCGGTTTTGTTTCGTTACTATTTTGATAATGAAAGTCATTTTTATATTAATTCTGGACCATATATAGGTTTTTTTCTAAATGCCACAACTAGAGTAGATGGAGACAAAATAAATGAAGATAGTAATGATATATTTAAAAAGGTAGACTTCGGTTGGTCATTAGGAATTGGTAAAAAATTTAAAATAACTGAGAAAAACAAACTTAGTATTGAATTGAGAGATAATTTAGGCTTACTAAATATAAGTGATGTTCCTGTTCAAGGTAATGGAACTGTAAAAACAAATTCTTTCAATCTGATGTTAGGTTATGAATTTAATCTGTAAGCAACAATGAAATATATCTTAATCATTTTACTTGTCCTTTTTTTTAGTTTTTTAGGCTATGGCTCTTATTTGAATGCTGAAGTTGCTAAATCAGGTGATAAATGGATAGGAATAGGCGTGTTAATTATTGCTTTTGGAATAATGCCTCTTTTTATAATTCACCGATATAAAAAAAGTAAATTAAAAGAATTCTTAAATTCTCAGCTCGATAAAAACAGAGAAAAGTCTGAAAATCAATAATTTTTCGATTAATATCGTGTTTGTTTCATAAATAAGTATATCTTTGGATATTATTAATTATTTTATATTACAACATGCGAACAGGCACAGTTAAATTCTTCAATGAAGAAAAAGGTTACGGTTTCATCACTGATGAAGAAACTGGAAAAGACATTTTCGTACACGCTAGTGGAATGAGAGTTGAGACATTAACTCAAGGAGAAAGAGTGAATTACGAAGAAGAAGAAGGAAGAAAAGGTAAAGTAGCTGCTCAGGTAGTAGTTATTGAATAATACATAATTATTTTTTGATTACCTAGAAAGTGTAAAAGTCCTGCAGTTGCAGGACTTTTTTTATAACCATTTTTTTTCTTTACTAGTAGCATCTAAAATGTCAATATCTAAAGCTAGCTTAAAATGATCTGCTACTTCAAATGCCTTTTTAATATCATTTGTCTTGTAAAAAGTGATATGCTTATTCCTATTATAAAATAAATTCACTAGAATAATATCATATTTTTGAGTGGTTTCAGCGGTAACTACTCTTACCGTTTGGCTTTCTTTTGTTTTAAAAACAGACACATATTCAAAATTTGGAATACTATCCCAACGACCCATTTTAAATCCAAACAACGAATTAAATGTTCTAAAAGTTTTTGCAGGCAAATTAACCTCAGAACCTTCAGCAACATTCAAACCCAATCCAATTACAATGAAAATTAAAGCCATAAAACTTCCGGTTATTAAAAACATTGTAATTCCTAAAAGAACAAGTACTATTCCAAAAAAACGCTTCACAAAAGGAATCTCCTTTTTATAACTAATTATTGCATTCATATTTATCTTTATTTTGATAATAAAACACTCACAGCATTTCCTCCAAATCCAACAGCATTTACCAGCACTTTTCTAATTTGTTTGGGTGATTCTTGTTCGTAAAATGGAATTGGAATTGCTTTTTGATATTCTAACATAAGTATTCCTAATTCAAGACTCAACATTCCTGAAGTTCCAAAAGTATGTCCTAATTTCCATTTGTTTGTGGTTAAAAAAGGGAGTCTTTCCCCAAATACTTTTTGTATGGCCTTATATTCAGAAACATCTCCTTTTATGGTTCCAGGTGCATGCATCACTACTACATCTACTTTATTAAAAGCTGTTTCTTTTAAAGCCATTTGCATCGATTTTTGAAAACAATCGGCTTCGGTTGAAATGGAAATATTGTGCTCTAAAATTTCTGTAGCATAGCCAATACCTTCCACATAGGCCAAAGCATTATTCTTTTCTCCTATTTCCAAAGCAATTACACTAGCACCTTCTCCCAAGACCATTGTATTTTCTTTTTTATTCAAATCAAAAGCTCTACATGGATAATCACCCGTTCTTTTTGAATAAATATTTAACGCTTTCATTTGAGCTATAGTAAAAGGCGTTAAAGGTGCTTCAGAACCACCAATGATAAATTTTTCAACCATACCTGCCTGCATCCAAGCTACACCATTTAATAAAGCATGCAAGGAAGTGGAACAGGTAATGGAATGTGAAATTTCAGGACCAGAACTTTGCAAATCATTGGCTACCCAACTCGAAATATTTCCTAGAGTTGTAGTAGGTGAAGCCAAAGTACTTACTTTATTGGTTGCAATAAATTCAGAATGAAATTTTTCAAATAATGTGGTTGCTCCTCTTGAAGAACCTATATTAATACCAAAAACTGTTTCTTTTTCCCAACCGGTTTGTTGCATCAACTGTCTCGAAACATATAGAGCATATAAAACCGAAATATCTAAGTTACGATATTTTGCATCAGATTCTTGAAGCGCTTTAATTTCTGCTTTTATCTCTTTTGGAAGCGTTGCAACCCAATTTTTTTGTTTCCCAATTTCTTTTTCAGTAATAGCCGTTTTATCCTTTAGATACTCTTTCCAAATGGTTGATTTTTCATTTCCTAATGCGGAAATTGAAGCTAAAGCGGTTATGGCAATTTTTTGGTTCAAAAGGTTTATGGTTTTTCGAATAACCCTGATGGAAACGACATCCTTTTCTTGAGATACAATCGAAAGAAAAGATATAGTGAACAGCAGGAAAATGGAATGCAAATATACCGAGACATTTGTTCCTTACAAAATTAAATCAAGGTTAATGCTTCTTCGATAGCGCTATATACTTGTTCTAATTGCATATCATTGATGATATAAGGTGGTAATATATATATGATTTTCCCAACAGGCCTTAAAATGATTCCTTTTCTTATAAAAAAATCATACAAAGTATTACGAAGTGTTCCATAATAATCCTGTTTTCCTTCTACTTTTATTTCTAAGGCAAAAATGACCCCTAAAACACGAGTAGCTTGTACTTTAGGATGATTTTTAATACGTTCCGCAAATGCTAAATGGTGTTGGTTCACTTGATTGATATTGCCTTGAATTTCTTCGGTTTGTAACAACTCAATGGCTGCTAATGCTGCTGCACAACCTGTTGGATTTGCTGTAAAAGTATGACCATGAAATAGAGCTTTGTTTGTATCATCATCATAAAAAGCATCAAAAATTTCTTGCGTAAAACTGGTAATTGCCATTGGAATTGTTCCTCCAGTTAAGGCTTTTGACAAACACATCATATCGGGTTGTTGCTCCAAGTAATCACAAGCAAAATTTTTACCAGTTTTACCAAAACCGGTCATGACTTCATCTGCAATGGTGAAGACCTTATATTCTTTTGCAAGTGCTATTAACTGATCTAAAACAGTTGCCGAATACATGACCATTCCTGCTGCGCCTTGCACCAACGGTTCAAAGATAAAAGCAGCATATTCGTTAGTTTCCAACAAGGCTTTTAATTGCTTTAAAGCCTTGGCTTCGTTTCCTTCTGTTGGTACAGGAACTCGAACAACTTCTAACAAAGAACCTTGAAAAGCATCTGTAAAAAAAGAAATGCCACTTGCAGCCATAGCGCCAAAAGTATCTCCGTGAAAAGCATCTTCAAAAGCAATTATTTTGGTACGTTTTTGTCCTTTATTATAAAAATACTGTAAGGAAGCTTTAATGGCAACTTCCACAGCAGTAGAACCGTTATCGGAATAAAAAAACTTCTTTTGATTAGAGGGCAAAATCTGACTTAATTTTTCTGAAAGTCGAATAACCGGTTCATGCGTAAAACCACCGAATAAAACATGTTCTAATTGTGTTAATTGATTGTATATAGCTTGTGCAAGATAAGTATTAGAATGACCAAATGGATTTACCCACCAACTCGCAATAGCGTCAATAAATTCTTTTCCATGTTCATCCCAAAGTAAAGCGCCTTGTCCTTTTATAATTACAGGATGAGAAAAAGCCGTTTTATGTTGTGTATAAGGATGCCAATTGTATAAAGTATCTTTTTCTGAAAGTGTCATGTTAAAGTTTGAATTTAGAAATCAGAAGTTAAAATAAATTGTATACAAAGATAAAAGTCTGTTTTCTTTTCTCTTTGCTATTTTACTATTATTTAATTTTTATAAGACTTTCTTTGAATTTATCAGCATAATAACGAATGACATTTGCGTCAAAGTAGGGCTCATTTTCAATCCTTCCTAAACAAGTCAACTGTGTTTTTGAAAGAATAATAGCTTCTGTTGCTTCATTTTCATCTCCATTAAAAATAATTCCAGCAATTGGAATCTTTCTGTTTTGTAAAGCTTCAATTGTGAGTAACGTATGATTGATGCTTCCTAGATAATGCCTTGAAACCACAATTACCTTGTAATCCGGCTGAATTAAATCGACTATAGTTGCTTCGTTATTGAGAGGTACCAAAATTCCTCCAGCTCCTTCTATAACTAAATGGTTTTCAGTCACAGGTTCCAGAATTTGTTCCAATTGGATAATCATTCCATCCTTTTCTGCAGCAAAATGAGGACTTGCAGGTGTATTTAACGCATAGCTATTAGGATGAAAAACAGTGACTGAATTCGTAATATATTGTTTTATTTTATGCGTATCGGACGTGTCTAAATCTCCTGCTTGTATAGGTTTCCAATAATCGGCTTGTAGCGCTTCTACTACAATAGCGGAAGCAATTGTTTTTCCAACATCGGTTCCGATTCCTGTGATAAATAGTTTCATTATATAAATGGTAAATAGTTCAGACAAAGGTCGGGAAGAATACAATAAAAGACAATTAAAAAGACTTTCAATTTAAGATAATTTCTTTTTAAGAAGCAGTAGTACTTGTTCCATTTCCGCTTTAGTGTTGTAGGCATGCAAACAAAACCGAAGTCTTTCTTCACCTTCAGGAACAGTAGGAGATAATATGGGTTTTACATCGAACCCATTTTCCTGTAAATAAGAAGCAATTTCTTTCACCTTTTCATTTCCTGGAATCACTATTGATTTTATTGATGAGTGAGAAATGGGCGTTTGTAAGTAAGGACAATTCGTATTAAAATATTCCGAGTTTTTTTCTAACTGTTTTATTGTTGTAAGGCTAATAGCCAATTCCTGATACGCAATTAAAATGGTGGCTACAGAATGCGGTGAGAGAGCAGTAGTATAAATTAAGCTTCTGCTAAAATTAACAAGGTATTCTTTTAAATCTTGACTTCCTAAAATGGCAGCTCCATGACAACCTAAGGCTTTTCCAAAAGTCATTATCCGAGCAAAAACTTTATCTTGCAATTGAAATTGTTGTACTAACCCTTCTCCTTGACATCCTTTTTCAGGACCCAAAACACCTAACGCATGCGCTTCATCAACTACTAGTAATGCCTTATGTTTTTCACAAATTGCTACTAATTCTACTATATTTGGACTATCACCATCCATGGAAAACACAGCCTCTGTAACTATATAAATTTCAGTAGCACTAACTGTAAACCGTTGCAAGAGTTTTTCCAAATCGACTAGGTCATTATGCTTAAACTTATAGGCTTTAGCCAAACCCATTTGAATTCCGTCACGGATTGAGGCATGACATAATTCATCATAAAGTATAACATCATTGCGTTGCGGAACTGCACTAAAAAAACCCACATTAGCATCATAACCCGAATTATATATTAAAGCGGCTTCAGATTGATGAAAGTGAGCTATAAAGGATTCTACTTCATAATATACTTCATGATTTCCAGATAATAATCTAGAACCAGTTGCTCCATTTCGAATTATTCTTTTAGTTGCCAAATATTGATGCACTTTATTAAAAATAGCTTCGTTTTGGGAAAACCCTAAATAATCATTACTTGCAAAGTCAATGCTTTGAGATTGTCTTTTTAATGCACGTAAAGCGTTATTTTCTTTACGAAAATGAAGTTTTTCAAGTAATAATTTTGGTAAATTCATAGTTCAAAAATAAAAAAAGTCCTTCAGTTAGAAGGACTTTAATTCTATAATTTAAGCATTATTTTAGTCAGCCAAAACAATCACTTTATTATCTTTCATTTCGATAGTACCTGAATTAATTGGCAACCAAAATGTTTGCTCATTCACTTTATTGAATTTAGAAACAAATTCTTTTTCAATAGCTATGTTTTGAGCATTAATCTTAACGTTTCCTTTTGTTAATAAAGACACTATAGGAGCGTGATTATTTAACATCTGGAATTCACCGTTTACTCCAGGAACTGCTACAGAGGTAACTTCTCCTTTAAATAATGTTGCTTCTGGTGAAACTATTTCTAAAATCATAATTTTTTATTAATTACGAATTTAAAATTACAAATTACGAAAATTAACAATTCGCAATTCATAATTCACAATTCTATTACGCTTCTGCCAACATTTTCTCTCCAGCTTCGATAGCTTCTTCAATAGAACCTTTAAGGTTGAATGCTGCTTCTGGTAAGTGATCTAATTCACCATCCATAATCATATTAAAACCTTTAATCGTTTCTTTGATATCTACAAGTACACCTGGAATACCTGTAAACTGCTCTGCTACGTGGAAAGGTTGAGATAAGAAACGTTGTACACGACGTGCTCTAGATACAACTAATTTATCATCTTCTGATAACTCTTCCATACCTAGAATAGCAATAATATCTTGTAATTCTTTGTAACGTTGTAAAATTTCTTTTACTCTTTGAGCACAAGCATAATGATCTTTTCCTAAAATTTCTGGTGTTAAAATACGTGATGTAGAATCTAATGGATCTACAGCAGGATAAATACCTAACTCTGCAATTTTACGAGACAATACTGTTGTTGCATCTAAGTGAGCAAAAGTAGTTGCTGGTGCAGGGTCAGTTAAGTCATCGGCAGGTACATAAACTGCTTGTACCGATGTAATAGAACCTCTTTTTGTAGAAGTAATACGCTCTTGCATAGCTCCCATCTCAGTTGCTAATGTAGGTTGATAACCTACCGCAGATGGCATACGTCCTAATAATGCAGATACTTCAGAACCCGCTTGTGTAAAACGGAAGATATTATCTACGAAGAAAAGCACATCTTTTCCTTGTCCATCTCCAGCTCCATCACGGAAATATTCAGCGATAGTTAATCCGGATAAAGCTACACGAGCACGTGCTCCTGGTGGCTCATTCATCTGACCAAAAACGAAAGTAGCTTTAGAATCTTTCATGATATTCTTGTCTACTTTTGTTAAATCCCATCCACCATCTTCCATAGAATGCATGAAATCATCACCGTATTTGATAATTCCTGATTCTAACATTTCTCTTAAAAGGTCATTACCTTCACGTGTTCTTTCACCAACTCCTGCAAATACAGAAAGTCCTCCGTGACCTTTAGCGATATTATTAATCAACTCCTGAATTAATACCGTTTTACCTACTCCAGCACCTCCAAAAAGACCAATTTTACCTCCTTTTGCATAAGGCTCAATTAAGTCAATTACTTTAATACCTGTAAATAAAACTTCTGTAGAAGTTGATAAATCTTCAAATTTTGGTGCTGGTCTGTGAATTGGTAAACCATTTGCTCCTTCTTTAGGTAAATCACCTAAACCGTCAATTGCATCACCAATAACATTAAATAAACGACCAAACACTTCAGAACCAATAGGCATCTGAATTGGTGTTCCTAAAGAAACAACTTCTTGTCCTCTAGACAAACCGTCAGTAGAATCCATAGAGATAGTACGAACAGTATCTTCACCAATGTGAGATTGTACTTCTAATACTAATTTTGTTCCGTCTGCTTTAGTGATTTCTAATGAATCATAAATTTTAGGAAGCTCAGCATTTTCCGTGTTAAATACCACGTCAACAACTGGTCCGATAATTTTTGCAACTTTTCCTGTAACTTTAGACATTGCTTATGTATTTATTAAATAGCTATTTAGTATTGAAAAACTCTTCTATTTTTCAGAGTGCAAAGATAGTTTTTTTGTCGACACTTTTGCAATTTATTTTTTGAATTTTTTGCAATAAAAAAGCGAAAATTTAAATTTTCGCTTTAATAATGCTATTCTACAGTGACTGATTTTGCTAAATTTCTAGGTTGATCCACATTACAACCTCTCATAACCGCTATGTGATACGATAACAATTGTAATGGAATTGTGGTCAATAAAGGAGTTAATGCTTCCGTAGTTTCGGGTATTTCAATCACGTGATCCGCTAATGCTTTCACTTGAACATCTCCTTTGGTAACAACCGCAATAATTTTACCACTTCTCGATTTAATTTCTTGAATATTACTTACCACTTTATCATAATGCCCTTTGTTAGGCGCAATAATTACAACTGGCATTGATTCATCAATTAATGCAATAGGTCCATGTTTCATCTCTGCTGCGGGATAACCTTCTGCATGTATGTAAGAAATTTCTTTTAATTTTAGAGCTCCTTCTAACGCTACAGGGAAATTATATCCTCTACCAAGATACAAACAATTTGGCGCATCTTTATAAATTTTTGCAATTTCTTTTGCAACCTCATTTGTATGCAATGCTTCAGCAACTTTTTCTGGAATTAGCTCTAGTTCTAATAAATATCTTTGATAATCCGAATTTGCCATTTTACCATTTGCCTTAGCAAATCGCAACGCCAATAAAGTTAAAATGGTAATTTGGGTCGTAAATGCCTTTGTTGAAGCTACACCAATTTCAGGCCCTGCATGTGTATAAGCTCCTGCATGCGTCTCTCTTGAAATCGAAGAACCTACAACATTGCACACACCAAATACAAAAGCCCCATTCTCTTTAGCCAATTTAATTGCAGCCAAAGTATCTGCTGTTTCTCCTGATTGCGATATAGCTATAACCACATCATCTTTACTAATAATCGGATTTCTGTATCTAAATTCAGAAGCGTACTCAACTTCCACAGGTATTCTTGCAAATTCCTCAATAATATATTCTGCAACTAACCCAGCATGCCAAGATGTTCCACAAGCTACAATTATAATACGTTCAGCATTTAAGAATTTTTCAATATTATCTTCCACACCAGCCATCTGAATAATTCCTTTATTCGCTAAAAGCCTACCTCTATATGTGTCTTTAATAACATTAGGTTGTTCGTAAATCTCTTTCAACATAAAATGCTCATAGCCTCCTTTTTCAATTTGTTCTAAGTTCATTTGCAACTCTTGAACATAAGGATCAACCAACGAATCGTCTTTAATTTTACGAACTTTCATCGGTTTGTGTAAGCGCACAATCGCCATTTCTTCATCTTCTAAATAAATCGCATTTGATGTATATTCAATAAATGGAGTGGCGTCTGAAGCAATAAAAAACTCCTCTTCCCCAATACCTATCGCTAAAGGACTTCCCAGTCTAGCAACCACAATTTCATTAGGACGTTCTTTATCGAAAACAGCAATCGCATAAGCACCTACCACTTGATTCAAAGCTATTTGAACCGCTTTTCCTAAACCTACATTTTCTTTCTTTTTAACATCCTCAATTAAATTAACCAATACCTCTGTATCAGTATCGGATTGAAAACTATAACCTCTCTTAATTAATTCTTTCTTTATAGGTTCGTAATTCTCTATAATTCCATTATGTATGATAACCAAATTTCCAGAATTAGAATAATGCGGATGTGAATTTACATCATTAGGAACTCCATGTGTCGCCCAACGAGTATGACCCATACCAATTTTCCCCACTTTAGTGTTCTCTTTTTCAGCCTTGATTTCCAAATCTGAAACTTTACCTTTTGTTTTTGACAATTTAGTATCTGTACCGTCATACAGTACAATACCAGCACTATCATACCCTCTATATTCTAATCTTTTTAAACCTTTGATTAAAACTGGATATGCATCTCTATGCCCGATATAACCTACAATTCCACACATAAAAATAATTAATTAGGTTTGGTATAATAAATTTCTAACTTTAATTTTTTAGATTCATCACTAGTATTATTACCATAAACTATAGTACCTACTGGACTAATAATAGAACCTACTGGCAACTCTTCGTTTCCAAAATTTACAGAATCAAAAACGGTATAACTTGAAGAATTAGCAATATTATCGGTAACTGATAATCCTAATCTAACATTTTTATTTGTATTTGGATTTTCACCATTTATGATGTTGTCAATATGACTTCTAATTCTAATTCTAAATTTAACTCCTAAATCCTCATTATCTTCCTCTACTTCCAAAATACCTCCAAATAATAATTTGTTGTTTTTAGGATCAGTTGCTGTAGAACTATCGTAAATATAATCTAATAAAGGAGTATTATTTGTAGCATCATACAAATAAATTCTTGTAGCGTTCTTCTGCCCATCATTTTTAACATAAAAAGTCAAAAAAGCATCATTTACCAATATATTTTCAGCTCTTAATTCCTCCAATTGATCTGGAACATTATTAGCATCTGTATCGGGTCCAAATAAATCAATAAACACAACCGAACCTTCATTCCCTTTCAAATACAATAATTCATCTCCAGTTGTGCTGTTAGAATTACTCAAAGCAGTCCCATAAGCTGAAGAAAAATTATTTTGAAAGAAATTAATAGTATTTCCTGTCATGTTAATTCGTACCGATTTCTTTGTAACTTCAGCAGTAGCTTCATCTGTATCTTTAGAATGATATTGCATCATAATATACCCTTTTGAAAAATCCAAATACGTAAGAGCATCTTTATCAGGATCATTTTCATTCATTTGAAAATACAAACCTTTAAAATATTCTTTAAATATATTATTGTTTAACAAATCGGATGAAGAAGCATTTAAAATGATATCTCTGAAACGAGCTGGATCAAGATTCACCCACATTCCAGGCGCTAATCTTTGACTCACCACTTTTGCAGATTCATCGGTAGTAACATTTCCACTACTATCTAAAAAATCGCCATTCGCATTTCTTTTATAAATTATAATTTCTTCGTTACTAAATTTAAAAGCAGTCGTTTCTGAAGCTACAGCCCCAGTAAATTCATTTAACGGAGCACCATCAAGATGACTTTCAATCAAACCTCTATCAGTTGCACCTGAATAATATTTTTGACGTTCTTCTGGATTGGTTCCAAAATCCCTTAAAAAATAATCGCTTTTATAAATTTTCAAATCAAAGGTTGCCGTTTCGAAATCTTCACCATACGTTGAATTTAATTCATAAGTATTAGGCTCGTTTCCAGTACCAGTAGCCGTTTGTGTACTCAAATAAGGAACATACAAATAAACAGAATCTGTCGCTGTTATATCCGCTTCAAAACCAAAATCTGGATCCACACTAGCCAAGGTTAACTGAGTCACAAAACTAGCTTTAGTTGTTCCAAAAAAGGGATCTCTGTAATAACCCATCATATTTGAAGGCAAGTTGTTAGACTGAACCTCACCTGTGCTTTTTGTATATGCAATTACGCTAACATCGTCTTTCTTTTCTAGTCCAAAATGATCATCTCCAATAACATCTGATCCAATAGTATTAAAATCTTGATCACAAGAAATTAAAAACATTACACTCATCAACAGAGCACTCTTTAAAACAATTTTTTTCATGAAATAAAAAAGGTAATTTATAAAATATGTTCTTTGATAAAATCAGTATACATACTACTAATTTTATCTTTAGAGGCGAAAGGTAAAAAAGGTTTTCCCGAAGTTTCTATATATTTTGTTAAAGTTGGATTCAAGCCTTCTGAACCAACTACCACACCATCTGAATGGTCAATAGTAAGTTTCATTAGATTTTCATAATTCGGACTTTGAATGTCTTTGGTTACTTCTTTTGAAATATTATCAAAACTCATTTTACCAACTAATTCTGAATTCAGCTCACCTTCATAACCTAGATTATAAACAGAAGTAATAATTTTTGTATCTGCAAAAATACCTTCGTTTTTATAATAGTGTTTTAAATAAACTGGTAATAAAGAAGCCATCCAACCATGAACATGAATAACATCTGGAACCCAGTTTAATTTTTTAACTGTTTCAACAACTCCTTTAGCAAAAAAAATAGCTCTTTCATCATTATCGGGATAGAGCACCCCTTCTTCATCCGTAAAAGTTGCTTTTCTTTTAAAATACTCGTCATTATCAATAAAGTAAACCTGAATCCTCTCTTTTGGAATAGAAGCGACTTTAATAATTAGAGGCATATCCATATCATTCACCACTAAATTCATTCCTGATAAACGAATCACTTCGTGCAGTTGATGTCTTCTTTCATTAATATTTCCATATCGTGGCATGAAAATTCTTATTTGACCACCTATATCATTAATCATTTTTGGAAATTCATACGATTGTAGGGAAACTTCGTTCTCTGCTAAATAAGGCACCACTTCAGATGATACGTACAATATCCTCTTTTCTTCCATAATTTATTTTGTTTAACATTTGTTTTTAAAAAACATGCAAAATTACAAAAATTTATGGATTTATCTAGTAAAATAGTAAGTTTGCATCCTAATTAATACAAAAAGGCATGCTTGTTTTCACTGAAAAGAAAGTTTTATCTCAGCATTTAAGTAGTATAATTGAAGCAAATAAAAGCATTGGTTTTGTTCCCACTATGGGAGCGCTTCATCAAGGACATCTTTCATTAATGGAGCAAGCTCTAAAAGAAAATGATACAGTAGTAGTTAGTATTTTTGTGAATCCTACTCAATTTAATAATATTGAAGATTTAGAAAAATATCCCAGAACACTTGAAGCGGATGTAAATAAAATGCAAACATTGAGCGAAAAACTACTCGTTTATGCACCTGACGTAAAAGATATTTATGAAGAAAAATTAGCCTCTGAATCATTTGATTACGATGGCTTAGAATTAAAAATGGAAGGCAAACATCGATTAGGCCATTTTGATGGAGTAGGCACAATAGTAAAACGTTTGTTTGAAATTATTACTCCAAATAGAGCTTATTTTGGCGAAAAAGACTTCCAACAATTACAAATTGTAAAAAAATTGGTTGAAAAATTCCAGCTACCAGTTCAGATTATAGGTTGTCCCATTTTTAGAGAACCTAATGGTTTAGCCATGAGCTCAAGAAATGAACGACTTTCTCCTGAAGCTCGAAAAAAAGCCGCTTTTATCTATGAAACGTTACAAAAAGCCAAACAAAATTTTATCACAAAATCGGCTGAAGAAACCACTAAAACAGTAGAAAAAGCCTTCAAAAAACAACCTGATTTCAAATTAGAGTACTTTGAAATTGCGGATGAAAAAACACTTAGTCTTTGCCAAAAGAAAGATAACAATAAAAAATACAGAGGTTTTATTGCTGTTTTTATAGAAAATATCAGACTTATAGATAACATTCCAATGTATTAAAAAACAGAAAATAGATTTCACAAAAAAAAATAATTAATTTATTCAAAATAATTACCTTTGCACCATGCATATTCAAGTAGTAAAATCGAAAATTCATAGGGTAACTGTAACAGGTGCTGATTTGAATTATATAGGAAGTATCACTATTGATGAAACCTTAATGGAGGCTTCAAATATTATAGAGGGTGAAAAAGTACAAATCGTTAACATTAATAATGGTGAACGCTTAGAAACTTATGCCATTAAAGGACCTAGAAATACAGGTGAAATCACACTGAATGGACCCGCGGCAAGAAAGGTACACCGAGGAGATATCATCATCATTATTTCTTATGCTTCAATGGATTTTGAAGAAGCTAAAAAATTCAAGCCTACTTTGGTTTTCCCAAATGAAAAGGATAATTCATTGACCTAATTTTGACTTTTTCTTTTAAAAAATTTTTAAAGACTACTATTCCACTTTTAATTGGAATAGCTTTAATTTATTATCAATTTTCCTCTTTTAGCAAAACGGAGTTAGAACAGATTAAGAATTATTTTAAAAACGCCAACTATTTTTATGTTTTTCTATCTATTTTCATTTCCCTTTTTGGCTATTGGTCAAGAGCATACCGTTGGAAATATTCTCTCAATCATTTAGGATACCAACCTAAATTTTATAATTCTTTTTTTGCAGTAAGTATTTCTTATTTATTAAATCTAACGATACCTAGATCTGGGGAAATTAGTAGAGCCGTGATTTTAAAAAAATATGAAGACGTTCCTTTTGATAAAGGCTTTGGAACTATTGTTGCAGAAAGAGTAGTAGATTTACTTATTTTCTTACTTTTTGTCTTAACTGCCTTTATCATTCAGTTTGAAACTATAAGTGCTTTCATCTTTTCACATATTTCTCCTCAAAAAATTGCTTTATTAACAGGATTTTTAATCTTGGGAATACTTGTATTTTTCTTTTTATGGAGATGGGCAAAATGGCCACTGATTCTTAAAATGAAAAGTAAATTCAAAGGTCTCGCTGAAGGAATGACGAGTATTTTAAAAATGAAAACAAAATGGAAATATTTAGGCCATTCCCTTTTTATTTGGTTTTCCTATTTAATGATGTTTTATGTTTGTGTGTTTTCAATACCTGAAACGGCATCAATTTCTTTTGAAATTGTGATCATGGGGTTCATTTTTGGTACTGTTGCTGTTGGTTTTACAAATGGTGGAATTGGCGCTTTTCCCATTTCAATTTCAAAAGTCTTATTATTATATGGAATAGCAGAAGAAGCAGGAACCGCATTAGGTTGGATCATTTGGACTTCGCAAACTATTTTAACGATTGTTCTTGGGCTTCTTTCTTATTTATTTTTACATCTTTTCAATAAAAATTAATTAGTATATTGCCAGATATTTCCAGTTCTACTTTTAAGCAGGACGAGAAACTATTGCCATAAACTCAAACTAACTTATAACGCTATGAAAACTAAATTTCTTTTACTATTTATTTTAGTAACTTCATTCGCTTTTTCACAAAGAATTACCGAATCTATCCCTTCAAAAAAATTAGGAGGAGAAAGAACATTTACCGTTTCACTTCCTGGAAATTATGAAGCAGATGTGGAAAAAAAATATCCCGTTCTTGTCTTGTTAGATGGCGAATATCTTTTAAACCCTTTTGAAGGAAACTTAAAATATGGAAACTATTGGGATGATTTACCAGAAACAATTATTGTAGCCATTAATCAAAACTATGGTGAACAACGTTTTGATGATAGCGATTATGATCAAACTGGGTTACCATCAGGAAAAGGGGCTAGTTTCTTTGAATTTATTGGATTCGAATTATTACCTTATATTGAAGGCAAATATAGAACACAACCTTTCCGAATTATTGCAGGTCATGATACAACTGCAGGCTTCTTAAATTTTTATTTATATAAAGACGATCCTGTTTTTAATGCTTATATTTCATTGGGTGCAGAATTGGCTCCACAGATGATAACAAGAGTAGCAGAACGTTTACCGCTAATCAAAAAACCTATTTTTTATTATCACGCAATTGGTCAAGGTGACCTAACAGATATAAATGAAGGAGCCAAAGCTCTTGATAAAATGATTGCTCCCATTCCAAATAAAACGTTTAATTATCGTTTTGATCAATTTAAAGGAGCAAGTCATTACTCTCTAGTAGCATTAGCTATTCCTCAAGCTTTATATTTTATTTATGATGGGTACCAACCTATCTCTATGATGGAATACAAAGATAAAATTGCTACTCTTGACAAAGGTTATACGCAATATTTAATTGATAAATACACGAAGTTAGAAGAAAAATTTGGCTTAAAATTAAAACCAAGATTAACAGACTTTAAAGCAATTGAAGCAGCTATTTTAAAGAATAAAGCATATTTTGAATTACAAGAATTAGGAAAATATGCCGACAAACATTATCCCAAAACTACTTTAGGCACCTATCACCAAGCTTTGTATTACGAAAAATCTGGCGAGTTTAAAAAAGCGGTTAAAGAATATCGAAAAGGGTATACTTTAGAAGAAATTAGAGAAATTACCAAATCTTTCATGTTGGATAAAGCGGAAAGCTTAAAAGGCAAAGAAGATGCTTCCACTGTAGAAGAATATGTTGAACCAGCTCCTGAAGAAGGAAGTGAAGAGAAAAAAGAAGGGGAATAAGAAACTATGGCTAAGGTAAAAACAGCTTTTTTTTGTCAAAATTGTGGCACTTCTTTTTCTAAATGGCAAGGCCAATGTCACGCATGTAAAGAATGGAATACCATAGTAGAAGAAGTTATTCAAAAAGAAGAAAAAAAGGCATGGAAAACAGAAACCAATTCGGTTTCCAAAGCACCTAAACCTTTATTAATTAAAGAAATTGATTCG
>PKDY01000009.1 GCA_002862755.1 Flavobacteriaceae bacterium
AAAAGGTGTTACTAAAAAATAGTAACACCTGATATTGTTGCTTGGTAAAAGAACATTATTTTTTATGTCTAGGTTCGCTAGAAACAGTCAATTTGTGTCTTCCTTTAGCTCTTCTACGAGCAAGCACTTTTCTTCCGTTTGCAGAAGCCATTCTATCCATGAAACCGTGCTTGTTTCTTCTTTTTCTTTTTGATGGTTGAAATGTTCTCTTACTCATTGCTTGTATTTTTAAAATCTATAAATAAAATCGAATTTTTAACTCTTGGTTCCCTTTTTGTAAAACCGAGTGCAAATATACAAAGTCTTTTTTCAATAGCAAGTACTTTTTTAAAAATATTTTTAATTGATTTTATTACCTTTGCAACACTTAAAAAAATAATTATGTTCAACAAAAATATTAAATTAGTTTTAGCAGGTTTAATCATTGCGTTTGCAGTCTATCAATTTACAGAAGGCAATATCGGAAACGGAATCTTCTTATTATTGTTATCTACAATTTTTATCTTTTTATATTTTAAAAATGAGATGATTTTATTAGCTTTCTTAAAATTGAGAAAGCAAGATATGGATGGTGCGAAAAAATGGTTAGATAAAATTAAGAATCCAGAAAGCGCTTTAGTACGAAAACAACAAGGGTATTACAACTACCTAAATGGAATAATGGTTTCACAAACTAATTTAACACAAGCAGAAAAGTTTTTCAAAAAAGCGGTAGAATTAGGTTTGTCTATGGATCAAGATTTAGCTTTAGCAAAATTACAATTAGCGGGTATTGCCATGACTAAAAGACGTAAAATGGAAGCTAACAACTTATTAACAGAAGCCAAAAAACTAGACAAACATGGCATGTTAAAAGACCAAATAAAAATGATGAAAGAACAAATGAAGAAAATCTAACGTTTTTTCTTTCTATAAATAAAAAAAGCACTCTAAACGAGTGCTTTTTTTAGTATTAATTTTCAATTTTACTATATCCTTCCGTAGGAATTGCTATGGTATATTTTTTTCGCGCTTTATTAGGCAATGATTTATCTCTTAACCAAGGATTGTGAATTTTTAAAATCTTATAATTTATTCCTTGAGCCAAAGCAAAATCTGCCAAATCAGTTACGGTTGAATCAATTTCAATTTTTTTAACGGGTATTTCAGAATACAAAGCATGCGTTGGAATTTCAAAACCATACTTTTGTGGGTTTTTCATAATTTCTTTTAAGGCTAGAATACGATACACATAACGTGCTGTTTCTTCCGTCAGTAAAACATCATAATAACTCGTTACTTTTTGAGATTCCAACTGTTTTTGAACACCAGCCATACCTCCATTGTAAGAAGCGGCAGCTAAAGTCCAATTTCTACCAAATTTCAAATATGCTTCTTTCAAATAATCACAAGCAGCTTGCGTAGATTTTTCCAAATCATAACGTTCATCAACAAAATCATTTACTTCCATTCCTTTTTCTTTCGCTGTCGTAGGCATAAATTGCCAAACCCCTCTTGCGCCAGCTGGAGAAACAGCATTTACTAAACTGCTTTCTATAACTGCTAAGTATTTGAAATCGTCTGGAATACCATTTTTAGCTAAGATAGGTTCTATAATTGGAAAAACTTTATTGGCTCTCTTAATAACTAAAGTGGTATTGGTATGATAATTAATATTGGTTACCATTTCTCGATCTAATCGCTCTTGAACATCTGCCATATAAGTTGGCACAACTTCTTGAGCAAAATTCATTTGTGTAGGATAATCTACATGAGCAATTTGTACGACATTGCTTTTTGTCGCATAAATAAATAATCCGCTAACTGTGATTACAGCACAAATTAAAACAATTCTTTTTACAACATCCTTCTTCATAATTTATGTTTTTTCAATTGGGTTTATAATTTTGGGCAAATTTTCATTCAACCATTTGTATTTATTAATAATCATAATGTGCGTTCCTCCTTTTACAATTATTGCATTTTTTATATTTTGGATAGGAAAAACGGAATCAGAATCACCATGAATATGAATTACTTTTTCATCTGCTTTGTCTCTAGACCATAAAATTACACTTTCTATTGCCCAATCCAAATATTTTTTTTCTCTAACGCTTAAATATTTTTCATATAATTTGAGTCGGCTGGCAATAATATTATCTCCAAAAGCATATTTAACTAGCAATTCCACATTCGACAACAAACTAGTAGGTATCAATTTATAGGCCAAAGTTTTTTTAGCAATTTTCATTCGACTTGGCATTTCTTTATTGGTCTTTACACTTGAAATGATAATTGTTTTTCTAGTTTCAATATGCTTGTTCATTTCTTGTACCAAAATGCCACCAAAAGAAACTCCAATTAATACGGGTTCTTTATGCTTAATTTCCTTTGTCATTCGCAATGCATACGCCTCTAATGATTCTTTAGGCTTTGGAACAAACCATTCTAAAAAATGCATTTCAAAGGTATCTTCAGGTAACTTAATATTTTCAAATATGATAGAACTTGCAGCCAAACCAGGCATAAAGTAAACAGGTATTTTTGACATGTAAAGCGTAATTATCTTTTAGAAAACATAAATGTACTAAATCTATTGTAAAACGGGTGTTAATTAACATATCTGTACAAAAAATCTTAAAAGTTAAAATTATTTGAAATTGATTATCAAATCGTTAACTTTGCAATGTATAATTTTAGCAATTGGATAAATCTTTACAGATTGTTAAATTTTAATTTTAAAGCATTAACCAATGGAAATTAAAGACAATGAGTTGTTAAGACAATTTGAAACTATTACTGATGATGGATTAGTATCTATCGAATATTCGTTACAAGAGCGAAAGATTTTTTTGACGAAATTTTGCGAAAACGAAAATTCGGATGAAGCATTACACGAGGAATTCATTAAAAATGTACTATCTATAGCAGAAGACAGAAAATTAAAAGTAGTTCCAACGCATCTTAAGCTTATCAAATTTTTTAGAAAGAATCGTAAATACCAAGACATGTTACCTCCTGGTATTAAAATATAAAAAAAAGACCTCAATTGAGGTCTTTTTTTATATAAGTCATGAGTTTTAGATTTCTTCTAAAACAATAACCTTCACTTCTCCTTTTACATTCAAATCATGATCTGAATCATTGTTTAAAGCGGGTACATCAAATGAGAAAGAAAACTTTAATTCATTTGTAGTATCGTTAAAACTATAATTTGTAATTTGAATATTTGTACTTGGACTTGTAGTATCATAACTATCAGAAAGCACAAAATACTTTAAATCATCACCTACTACAGCAAAATTTTCAATTCGAAATGAATTTAATTCTAATGCTTCTGTAGCCAATCCAGCATCAGTTACATTCAAACTAAAAGATACTGTAGATTCTTGAAACACATCATCAGGCGAACTTAAATATCTTAGAATATTAAAAGTTAAATCACTTCCGTTCGGTTGCACAGAATTACTACTACTATAATCGCTTCCTTCAACTGAGGTAAATTTAAAAGCTGTTGTTTTAGAAAACGACACATCATCTGGTCTTACACCTGTTAAAGTAAGTTTTACGTCACCAAATTTGACTAATTCTTCAAATCCAACGCCATCTTTACCATCTTCTACCGAACAACTTGTTAATACTAACATCGAAAAGCAAACTAAAAAGGCTTTCATTTTTTTTGTAATCATTTTATTATATTTGTTTATTATTTGGGTGCAAATATAGAATCTTGAAAATAAAAAAAATCACCATTTTAGGTGATTTTTTGTTTTATTTAACAATCTTTAGTATTACTTCACTTCACGAATTCCTTTTACAAATATCCATTTCATAAATATTTTTTCACCTTCATGAGTTTGCATGTATTGAAATTTAGGCGAAAGAAATAACGAAACAATAAAAGAAGGTCCCGCTATCCAAAAACCAATTAGGTTAGTAAAGTGCATAATTATCAAATAAGCAGGGATATAAAAACAGGTAAAACCTAAAAGATTGTATAAGAATGCTTTTGTTTTTTTACTCATAATTTCTTTTTTAATAGTTAGTATCCGTTTGAAATTTAGTTCTTTTACTTCCTGCATACATTTCGTATTTTACGAATCGAGCTTCTAATTTTCCGTTAAACAATTTGATTTTTCGACTTGGTTTTAAACCCACAAACTTCAACGCTTCTAAATTAGCCGTAATGAACCAAGCATTTGTATTGGGATATTTTTGTTTCATCGTATCACCAACTTCTCTGTAAAAACGTTCCATTTCAATATCCAAACGCTCTCCATAAGGAGGATTAAACACAATATGCAAAGGCCCTTCAGTCATTTTTTCCGTATCGAAAAAATTGGCTTGACGAATTGAAATATAGTCGTCTAAATTAGCATTCCTAATATTATCTTTTGCTTTTGCAACTGCACTCGGTGCTTTATCATAACCAGTTATAGTGTAATGAAATTCACGTGTCTTTTTCAATAAAGATTCCAATACTTTATCAAATAATTCACTATCCCAATCTTGCCATTTCTCGAAAGCAAACTCTTTTCTATTAATATTAGCGGGAATATTACAAGCAATCATCGCTGCCTCTGCTAAAATGGTACCACTACCGCACATGGGGTCCAAAAAATGACTGTTCCCATCCCAACCCGACAACAACAACATTCCTGCCGCTAAGACTTCATTAATAGGTGCTATATTCGTAGCTGCTTTATAACCTCTTTTATGCAAGGATTCCCCAGAAGTATCTAAAGAAACGGTAACCATATCTCGGTCGATATGAATATGAATACGTAAATCGGGAAAGTCTTTATCAATATTTGGGCGTTTCCCTGTTTTATCTCTAAATTGATCGACTATTGCATCTTTTGTTTTTAAAGCTACAAACTGACTGTGATTAAAATGTTCCGAATGTAAAGTCGTTTCTACTACAAATGTTTTGTATTCGGTAAGGTATTCTGACCAGTCAATTTTTTGAATTCCATCATACAAACTCTTATCATTATATGCTTTAAACGTTTTAATAGGCTTTAGTATTTTCAAAGCGGTTCGTAAAGCTAAATTAGCTTTATACATAAACCCTTTATCTCCCATAAAACTAACCACTCTGGTTCCTTGTTCAATTTTTTGTGCGCCAAGTTGCAACAATTCTTTTGCTAATACTTCTTCAAATCCAAATAAGGTTTTGGCAACCATTTTAAAATTTTCCATGTTCAAACATCAATTTCAATTGCAAAAATACATTAAATTTATTCTAAATCTTTTATTTGTTTCATTTAGGACGAATGAAGCTATATTCTTTATATAATAATTTTATATGAAAGCAAATTTTATGTAGGTTTGCAAGATTAATTAGTGTGCAAAAGAATAATGACAGAAAACAAGAACTCGATTAACCAAAAATGGTATGCTTCATGGTTTGATACCCCTTTTTACCATATTCTTTACAAAGACAGAGATTATCAGGAAGCGCAATATTTCATGGATAACTTAACGGGTTATTTGAATCTTCCTGAAGAGGCTAAAATATTAGATTTAGCTTGTGGAAAAGGCCGTCATTCTATTTATTTAAATTCGCTTGGTTATGAGGTAACCGGAGCAGATTTATCTGAGAATAGTATTGCCGAGGCATCTCAATTTGAAAACGAAAAATTGCATTTCAAAGTACATGACATGCGTGCCATTTGTGAAGAAAAATATGACGCTATTTTTAATCTTTTTACCAGTTTTGGCTATTTTGAAAATGACGAAGACAATCTCACTACTATAAAAGCAATTCATAATAGCTTAAACGAAACTGGATTTGCTTGTATTGATTTTATGAATGTTGATTATGTAATCGCTAATTTGGTACCAGAAGAAATTAAAACAGTTGAAGGTATCGATTTTCACATTAAGCGTTATGTAAAAGACAATCATATTTTCAAAGAAATTGCATTTACTCACGAAGGAGAAAAATATCATTTTACAGAAAAGGTTCAGGCGCTTCGATTAGCTGATTTTGAACAAATGATGGAAGAAGCTGGTGTATATTTACTGGATATTTTTGGAAATTACAAACTACAAAAGTTTTACAAAAACGATTCCGAACGTTTAATTATGATTTTTAAATAATGGATTATAGTGTCTATTTTCTACCGTTGCTATCTGTATTGATAGGATATTTTATAGCGCTTTACTTTCGCCCAAAAAGTAAAAAGAATTTAAAACTACTCCTTGCATTTAGTGGCGCTTTTTTACTATCGTTAACTGTAATGCATTTGTTACCAGAAGTATACGAAGCTGGCTTACATCATACTGAAGATCATCATCATAATCACAATAGTGCTATTGGTATCTTTATCATGATTGGTATTGTTTTTCAAATTATTTTAGAATATTTCTCTAAAGGTGCGGAACATGGCCATGTACACGGACATCAAACACTGCATCAAATTCCTTGGCTTTTGTTTTTTAGTTTATGTTTACATGCGTTATTAGAAGGAATGCCGATTAGTGCGCACAATCATTTAGCTTATGGAATTGCTATTCACCATTTTCCAATTGCTATTATTTTGACTACCTTTTTTGTGAATGCTCATTTGAATCGAAAAGCCATTTTCTTTTTTATGCTGGTTTTTGCAACAATGACACCGTTAGGCACCTATTTATCGGCTCATTTAACCTTTTTAAGCGAATATTATACCCAAATTTCTGGCATCGTGATTGGAATTTTATTCCACATCTCTTCTACTATTATTTTTGAAACCAGCGAAGGTCATAAATTTAATTTAGCCAAACTTACGGTAATTGTTTTAGGTATCGTTTTAGCTTATTTTATTTAGCTTTTAAATTCTAAATCTAAAATTCTAAATACCGAAAAAATCTTTGTATTTTAGCAGTTATATCATTACTATAAAATGCACTTTACTAAAACTACAGAACAAGCCTCTAAATATGAACATTTAGAGCAAATGTCGGTTCATGATTTGTTGACCAATATTAACAAAGAAGATCAAACAGTTCCATTAGCTGTTGCAAAAGCGCTTCCTCAAATAGAGACTTTAGTAACTGAAATTGTTACTAAAATGAAACTTGGAGGTCGACTTTTTTACATTGGTGCTGGTACATCTGGGCGTTTAGGAATTGTAGATGCTTCCGAATGTCCACCTACTTTTGGTGTTCCTTTCGATTTAGTTATTGGTATTATTGCAGGTGGTGATGCCGCTATTAGAAAAGCAGTTGAAAATGCAGAAGACAGTATCACTCAAGCTTGGGTCGATTTACAAGAATGGCAAATTAACACTAATGATGTAGTAATCGGCATTGCTGCTTCTGGTACGACTCCCTATGTAATTAAAGGACTCGAACAATGCAATGAAAAGGGCATCAGCACGGGTTGTATTACTTGTAATGCTGGAAGTCCTTTAGCCTTAACTGCTCAATTTCCTATCGAAGTAGTTGTAGGACCAGAATTTGTTACTGGAAGTAGTCGTATGAAAGCTGGAACAGCTCAAAAATTAGTCTTAAATATGATTTCAACTGCCACCATGATTCAATTAGGGAAAGTGAAAGGCAACAAAATGGTTGATATGCAATTGAGCAATGATAAATTAGTCGATCGCGGTACCAAAATGATTATGGAAGAATTAGACATTGAATATGACTTCGCTAAAAAATTATTATTAGAATATGGCAGTGTAAGAAATGCTGTTACCAACTATAAACCTTAACTTTTAAAACTATGAAAAAAATACTTTCTCTTATTTGTTTCTTTACTATTAGCTTAGTTTTTTCTCAACAAATTGAAGTGAGAGATAATAAATATTATGTAAATGATGTTTTAGTCTACAAACACGAAATCACAAAAACGCTAGCTGCTAACCCTGAAGCCTTACAATTGTATAAAAAATCTAGAACCAAAGAATCTGTTGGTGGCTTATTATTAGGAGCTGGAATTGGATTAATAGTAGGAGATGTTGTAAAAGGTTTGGTTTCTGATGTAGTTTATCCTTCAGGTTTTACTTATGTTGGCGCTGGATTAATCGGTGTTTCAATTCCGGTTCTTTCAGGTAGAACCCGAATGAGAGCTAAAAGTATTGAACTTTATAATGAA
This sequence comes from Flavobacteriaceae bacterium, assembly GCA_002862755.1. Taxonomy (GTDB): domain Bacteria; phylum Bacteroidota; class Bacteroidia; order Flavobacteriales; family Flavobacteriaceae; genus Flavobacterium. Next base: position 8,066 of record PKDY01000009.1, read on the forward strand.
AGTGTAAAAGACAATTCGAATAGTTTAGGCTATCAATTTGATATGAAAGTAATTACCAATTCAAATGGTATTGGATTGAATATCACTTTTTAAATTTGAGAAAAAGAAAAAAATATTATAACAGCAAAGGCTTTCTTTTTGCTTCCTTAATTACTATCTTTTTAGTGAGTGGTTATTTTTTGTTTTATAATAAAACGTTTCAATATTGTTCCAATGAAAAATATCTTTTAGATATACATGATTCTTTAACAGTAGTATCTATTGATTACAACCAATATCGCAAAGATATCTTAGACGAAATAACCCTAAAACTAAACGAAGAGACTTGTTGTAAAACCCACGAGTTTCTTTTAAAATTGAGTACCAATGAAACCGTGAATGTAATACTTTTTAATCATTGTAAGAGTTGTCCTATATTCTGTGGTGGACGATTATTTACTCGTGTTTTAATCAATCGAGACAATCAGGTTTTAGTTAATGAAAGACCTATTACAAAAAGTTCATTGGCAAATTATATTCATGAGTTTTTAAAAAAAACAGATACCGATTATAACTATGTAGAAAATTGCCTTCTAGATTGGGATTTAACCACCAATAAAGAATCTATAGAACAAGCTTTTATCGACATTCAAAAAGGGTATCAATTGTATTATGAAGAAATCGCACAAAAAGAATTTGGCAAACCCATTTGCGAACTCACAAAAAAAGAAATTGAAAATATAAAAAGAGAAAAATCTAGTATTTATTTAGGTGTTGGCTACAAGATTCCAGAACCTCCACTTCCACCACCACCTCCAATAGAATAATATTATGGGAACAGATAGAAAATTACTTGCAAAAGGAATTAAGTATTTATCAGGTACTTTGCCCCTTTTATTTATAGGACCAATTGTCATTAATAGTTCGTTTAAAAACGAGGAAAGTCCATATTATCCTTATGTTTTAACAATTGGAATTCTCATTAGTGCTATTGCTATTTATCTTGGATTTAAAGGAATTAATATCATTATGAAAAGTTTATTCGATGGAAACAAGTAATATCTATTTAGAAAGCGTTAAAAAACAAATGCTGTACTACAAAACCATTGCCGAAAAAGCAATCGATCAATTAGAAACTTCACAATTATTTGTTACGCCAAATGATGACACCAACTCTATCGCTACTATTATCAAACACATGCATGGCAACATGTTGTCGCGTTGGACTGATTTCTTAACAACGGATGGTGAAAAAGAATGGCGAAAAAGAGACGAAGAATTTGATGCCCTTTTTGAAAACCAAGATAAAAAGAGTTTACTTCAACTTTGGGAAGAAGGTTGGCAGTGCTTTTTTAATGCAATTCACAGTTTGCAACCAGAAGATTTATCTAAAATTATTTACATTCGAAATGAAGGCCAGACGGCTTTAGATGCTATTAACAGACAATTAGCGCATTATCCTTATCATGTGGGACAAATTGTTTTTTATGCCAAAATGCTAAAGCAAACGGAATGGAACAGTTTGTCGATTCCTAAAAACAAGTCTAACGAATACAATACTGACAAATTTTCTAAAGAAAAAGAATTGAAGCATTTTACAGATGACGAACTTAAGAAACTGCAATAACCTTTTATAAATCAATATTAAATTACAAATGCGCATCAAAAAACATACTCTTTTTCTTTTTTTAGTACCCTTTTTTTTAGTTTCTTGTTACGAACAAGAACGCAAATGCAAAGATTTCAAAACAGGAAACTTTGAATTTACTCGTGAAATTGAAGGTAAGCTAGAAACTTCCTATTTTGAACGTAACGATTCCATTCAAATTGAAACATTTAGAGGTCATAAAGACACGTCTTCGGTTCGATGGGTAAATGATTGTGAATTTATTCTCAAAAAAATCAATCCCAAATCGATGAGCGAAAAAAACGCAGTTCAAATAAAGATACTGACTACCAATGCAAAAGGATATACTTTTGAATATAATATCGTTGGAAAAACAAAAAAACAACGCGGTTCTGTAACAAAAAAGGAATAAATTACGTTTAACAATTTTAATTTCAATTCACAACAAATAAATTAACTCACTATGGAGATTTTATCAAATCCAGATGCTTGGATTGCCCTGTTAACCTTAACTTTTTTAGAGATTATTTTAGGTATAGACAACATTGTTTTTTTATCCATTGTTTCTGGTAAATTAAAAGCAGAAGACCAACCTAAAGCAAGAAGAATAGGGTTATTATTAGCCATGGTTTTCAGAATAATTTTACTTTTTGGAATTACTTGGGTTATGGGATTGAAAGAATCATTCTATGATTTTGATTTCGGATTTTTCTCAGGAGGTATTTCGGGTCAGAGTTTGATTATTTTTGGGGGAGGTTTATTTTTATTATACAAATCTGTTTCTGAAATTCATCATAAATTAGAAGGGGAAGAAGAAAGTACGTCTGGGAAAGCAAGTAGCGGCTTATCAGCAGCCATTATTCAAATAGCATTATTGAATATCGTATTCTCTTTTGATAGTATTTTAACCGCTATTGGATTAGTGAGTTCTGCTGAACCACCAGCTGGTTTTGGTTACGCAGGTTCCTTAGAAATCATGATTATGGCTATTATTCTTTCAATTGTTGTAATGCTAGCTTTTGCAGGACCCGTAAGTAAATTTGTTAATGAACATCCTACCATTCAAATATTAGGTTTGTCCTTTTTAATTCTTATTGGTGTAATGCTTTTAGCAGAAGGATCACACTTGGCAAACTTTAAATTTGGTAACGATATTGAAGTACATAGTATTCCTAAAGGCTATTTATATTTTGCTATCTTCTTCTCTTTATTTGTAGAGTTTTTAAATTTAAAAATGAAGAAAAACAGAAAACCAATTCAATTGAAGAATAGTAAAATAATGGATGAGAAATTAACAAATGAAGATTTTTTAGATTAACATCAACACTATAAAAAAAACTCCCCAATTAGGGAGTTTTTTTATTTAAAATTTATCTGTAAGTGTTTTCATGAACAAGACCAAATCCTCTTTCTCTTGATTCGTTAAATTAAGTTTATCGAAAGGCAAAGTTTGGTTTTCCAAAGTCATTCCCAAACCAACGCCTCCTCCTTTGTTATAAAAATCTACAATTTCTTCCAAAGTAGTATACACCCCATTATGCATATAAGGAGCGGTTTTTTCAATATTTCGTAGGGTAGGCGTTTTGAAGAAATACTTTCTTTGTTCTGTTTTGTAAACAGCATAGCGTCCTAAATCGTCGTCTAAAACAGCCGTTAAAGTATCCTTTGTTTTGGGTATACCAATGAGTTCTAATTCTGATTCTTTAAAGGCAACAGGTACCAAACCATTGAATAAAGGTGCAAAATGACAGGTTGCACATTTGGCTTTTCCCATAAACAGATTAAAACCATTCATTTCATTTTGCGTCAGTGTATTTTCTTTGCCTTGCATGTTTAAATCAAACTTGGAATGGAATGGACTAAGCGACATAATGTAAGAAGCTATAGCGTTACGAATTAAATGATTATCAATCTCTTTTACGTATACTTTTTTAAAAGTGGCTACATAATCTTTATTTTCCAATACTCTTTTCTCCAAATCGTTTAATGACAAATGAAACTCGTTTGGATTATTTACTACATCAACAATTTGTCCTTCTAAACTACCGGTTCTTTTATCATGAAAAAAACCTTTTTGTAAGGCTGCATAAAATAAAGTAGGCGAATTTCGGGTTGTTCCAGGAGATTTGCTCAACCCATCCGTAAAATATAATTCCTGTTTATGGCAAGTTGCACAACTTATCGTTTTATTATGAGATAAAGTTTTATCTTCGAAAAGCATTTTCCCTAACAGTACTTTTTCTTCTGCTAATGGATTTTCTTTTTGATCGGTAAAATAATTAATGTTGAAAGTATTCTTTTCAAATAAATTAGTTACGTCATAATTAATCGGTTGTTTGAAGGGAAAGGTAATATTCCAATCTGTTACGGTTTGGTTCCAAATTCCCAAAGCTTTATGCGTGTGCTCTTTGATAAAAGTATATCTATCAAACGTATTAAAATCTTTCTCTGCTAAAAAAGTAATACTACTTTCAATTTGGTTTATCCAATTATAATACAAATCTTTATTTTGAAATTGACTTTCATAAATAGACAGTATTTCTTTTAAAGAAGTGTAAACTATCTTGCTTTCTTCCAATGAATTGGATAAAACAGGAGAATCAAAACCTGTAATTCCAGTTAAAGCTACTCTGTTTAGGGCATCTCTGATAATCCACAAAATATGATGTTCTTTTAAAAACTGTAAGGTAAGATTCTTATGCAAGAATTTAAATTTTGTACTTGTGCTAACAACTTGTCTTTTTAGAGTTTCTAAATCCACTGGATCTTCATACAATAATTCTTCAATTACCTGAAAACCATTCGGTTCTTTTATTTTAATATCCGTAAAATCTTCTTCTTCTACTTTTAAAAGATTAGGCTGGTTCAAAAAAGTATAATTATCTGCATCGATAAAGGCTAAAACGGGTTCCGACTTTTTAAAAAACATTCGTGCTTTTAGATAGAAACCGCGTTTATCTTTTATATTTTCTGAAGCATTTAAGGAATCTAAAGCTAAAGCCGCGTTCCATAAATCATTTTTAAATTGTAACTCTAATTGTTGTAAAGGAGCAATTGTTTCATACACTTCTTTTTCTTTACAACTAAGACTCATAAATACCAAAAGGCTATATAAAAATATAGCCTTTAAAATATTTTCTTTCAATGTTTTAATCATATTAACGCTCTAGACCTTTGATCAAAAATAATTGACTTCCTTCTGAACTATCTGGGTTTGAAACCGCCTCTGCATCCGTAAATGCACTGTTTGTCCAACCGTGGTTTTGTGTACAAATTAAGAAACTTCCTTCCACGCCAATTACATCCGATACATCAATCATACCGGTTAATTCCCAAATATTTGAAACAGATCCCATTCCAGCTGTAGCAGCGGTATTTTGGTCACATTCTAAAACTACTTTTAGCGCTTTTGTATTTAAATTGTATTGGTATAAATAAGGAAAATGGGTTTTATCTGCAGTATCAGGATAACCGTTTGGATCTTCCATAATGTATGCATAATCTTTTGTCACTACAATATTATCAGGACTATGGAATTGTTTAGCAACACCTGTTAAGTTATCACCGTCTAAAACACAAGTAATTGTTGCCACTTTAGGATCATTAGCATCTAAAACCACTTTATAAATTCTACCGTAAAAAGTTCCTTTACCTGTTAAAGCAGTACTTTTTCTACCAGTAACAGCAAAATATATTTCTCTATTTGCACTTCCAGAACCTTTTCTGTAATCAATATCTTCTACTCTAGAGAATCCCATAATTCCTTTATCTCTAGATTCTTGTTCTAATTCATTTAGTGTTCTTTCTGTATATTCTTCAAAAACTACTGGATACGTAACACCTTCTTGCATATCCATTTCATAATCAATTCCTGCTTGAGTTACCTTTAAGCCATATAACTTTCCACTTGCTAAATCTCCTCTGTTACCAATATACATAGCTAACTGACCTGAAGGTGTTGTATTATCTCCTGTATCATCACCAATAAAAGCAACTGTTTTAGAAGGATATGCATCTTTACCAATTACTACAGCGTTTTCTGTAGACCATTGTCCTAATGCAGGAAGTAAAGTAGCTAATTCAGCATCTTCTGCTTTTTTAAAAGGATCCGTTGCAAAAACTCCTTTAGAAGCACCACCCCACTCTCCTCCAGATAAATATAAAGGACCAAAACCATGTTCTTCTGGCATAATTAAAGACCCAGAACATTGAGCGGTTCTAGCCGTTGCAGCCGCATTTAAGATATATTCTCCTTTTACTGGTTTGAACGTTTTGTCAAATGAAATTCTTGCGATAGAATAATCTGCTTCAATATTGTTAATTAAAGAATAGGTTCCATCACTTAATTTCATTAATCCCATTCCGTCAGCCATTGAACCATAAACAAAATTAGGAGATTCAGACAATTGATCTTGAGAACTTAGTAACGAATAAATTTCAAGGCTTTCAAAACCCGTTTTTTTAGCTAAATAAGCTGGTGTTTGTGAATGGTTTTTTAAAGTAACTGATTCTTGTGTTTCTACTTCTTTAGCATCATCATCATTACAAGAGACTGTTGCAATAGATAAAGCAAGTAAAAAAATGGATTTAAAATTTGTTTTCATAATAATAAAAGGGTTGTTTATTTGTTGTCCAAAATTACCCTATGATTGTAAACAAAAAGTAAATCAAGTATTACTATATGTATAGTTGTAGTTTATGAAAACTTTACAAAAAGGTTACTATCTTAATTTTTCATTAACGCAATGTGAATTTATTCTCTTTTAATAATTCAAATTCACTCCAAAGCCAATTCCCATATCGCTGTCATAATGTGTTGTTATTCCAATATTTTTACCAGCAATATATTTGAAACCTGCCATATACTCTTTATCGGTATTTACCATAAAAGCCATTCTCAAGCGTTTTGAAATAGGAATATCTTCCCGCATAAGTTGCAGTCTGACATTGCCATCATGATACAATTCCGATTGAAAAGTAATAAGCATGGGTAAGGTGTAAGTAAATCCAATACTGGCTTGTAATCGCTTGTCTTTTGTACTTGTTTGACCAAATAAATTTTTCTCAATTTCGCCATGATCCAATTTACGATATCGAGCATCGAAACCTATAAAAGGCATAAACCATTGATTTCTTCCAATATATCTTCCTATATGTGTTTCTGATTCATACCCATGGTGATCGTTATATCCCAAACGCCATTCTGTAGCCAAACTCCATCGTGTATTTTGTAACATCATTTGACCGTCATTTCCATTGGTGGCAAAGTCATTTTCAGCCATAAAATGAAAACGATTACTTTCTGCTTGCAATTTTTTATATGCTTTTTCTTTATTCGTCAAATAAAGATTAGACTTAGAATTTTCATAACTAAAAACGCGATTCATTCCTGCCATCATGTGATACAAAATATGGCAATGAAAAAACCAATCTCCATCAGCATTTGCTTCAAATTCGATGACATCTGTTTCCATAGGCATAATATCTAAAACATTCTTAAGTGGAGCATAATCGCCTTGCCCGTTTAAAATTCTAAAATCGTGCCCGTGTAGATGCATGGGATGGCGCATCATAGAATTATTATATAAGGTAATCCGAAGCACTTCACCCTTTTTTATTAAAATTTTATCTGTTTCTGCCAGTACTTTATTATCCATACTCCAAACATAGCGATTCATGTTTCCTGTTAATTCAAAACGCAATTCACGAACAGCTGCTTCCTTTGACAATGTGGTTTTTGTAGGTGATTTCAACATCGCATAATTTAAGGTTACCCTATTTGATTCTTTTGAAGGCATATTATGATTGCTATGATTCATCTCCATTCCATTAGCATTCATTTTTTCTTGTTTACCCATTTTATTCCTCATAGAATTTCCTGTAATTTCAGGATACATTACTGTATTCATGTCCATTTTTTGAAAACTCATTTGCATCCCCATATCATCCATAGTACCATCCATATGCATCATGTTGTTCATCATTTTCATTCCTTCAAAATACTTTAATTTAGGCATTGGGTTAGCCAATTGTTTTACTCCTTCACCAATAAATATAGAGGTAGCATTTGTTCTATCTTCTGGTGTAGCTAAAAATTCGTATGAAATATTTTCATTTGGAATCGTTACAATCACATCATAGGTTTCGGAAACACCAATAATCAACCGATCCACCTCAACAGGTTCTACATCATTTCCATCATTAGCCACTACTGTTATTTTCCCACCTGCATACTGTAACCAAAAATAGGAAGATGCTCCACCGTTTGCAATTCTTAATCGCACTTTATCTCCTTTCTTAAATTGACTTAATTGACTTTCTTTTTTTCCGTTTAACAAAAATGCATCATAATAGACATCACTTACATCCATGGCCAACATTCTTTTCCACTCGTTAGTCAATTTCGTTTTAAAATGACTTTCTCGAAGGGCCTCAGCATAACTTTGAGTTGTTCCTTTTTTAATAGCAAACCAATCCGAAGCATTGTGCAACATACGATGTACATTCTTTGGATTGTAATCTGTCCATTCACTTAAAATAATTGGTATTTGAGGAATATCATCGATTCCAGTTCTGAATGTAGGATCATCAGCCCTTTTCTTTAAAATTAGAGAACCATACATGCCAATTTGTTCTTGCATACCACTATGACTATGGTACCAATGTGTTCCCGACTGTACAATAGGAAAACGATATACATGCTCCGCTTCTGGAGCAATAGGCATTTGTGTTAGATAAGGCACTCCATCTTCAGGGTTTGGTAAATACAGTCCGTGCCAATGTAATGATGTTCCTTCTTTTAAGTGATTATACACATGTATTTCTGCTAAATCTCCCTCAGTAAAAGTTAGTGTAGGCATTGGAATTTGTCCGTTAACCGCTATGGCTCTTTTTTCTTTTCCGGAAAAAGTAACTATGGTATCTCGAATATGTAAATCATAACGCACTGTTTTTTGCGCCACACTATTTACACTAATTAAAAATAGAGTTAGTATATGTAATATTTTTTTAATGTTAATTTTCATTAGAATAGTATTTTTTTACATTCTGTTTAAATGTGCTTTAGTAATTGTTTTTCTGATGCCGTTAATTTCCAACTCAAAGCACCAGAATCTTCATAGAATTGATTGGGTAAGGTGCGCGCTTCAATTTTTTGTAAAATAGAAGGATGTACATAGTAGGATTTACAAACGGTGGGGGTATTTCCTAATTCATCAGCTACCATTCTAATTAAGGTATTACTGAACTTCTTTTTGGTACTGGAGGCAATCGCTTCTAAAGCATAAGGATACAATTCAACAGCTAATCTTGTGGCCACCCAAGTTCTAAAATCTTTACTTGAAAAGGCTTCTCCCATATGCAAATGAATGTAAGAATTAACTTCATCACTATCAACGGCATGAAAGCAACCCGATTGGTCTTTATATCTAAAAATTTCGTAACCTGGTAACTCCGAAGATTTTTTAATTAATTTCGTTAAAATAGCGTCATCAATTTCAACATGTCTTATTTTATTACTCTTTCCTTTGTATTCAAAAACAATTTGATCCTCTTCTAAATGCATGTGTTTTCTTCTTAAAGTAGTTAAACCAAAGGTTCCATTTTGAGAAGCATATTGTTTGTTACCAATTCGAATTCCTGTTTCATCTAAGATTAAAATCAATAACGCAATGATTTTATCTTTATCCCATTTCTTAGTTTGTACATCTGCTATTACTTTTTTTCTAAAACTTTCCAAAGCTCTTCCAAAATCTTTCATTTTAGCAAATTTTTCTTCTTGTTGTTGCCTTTCAAAAGCAGAATGATAAATGTATTGTTTTCTTCCTTTGGCATCTCTACCAATGGCTTGAATATGCCCATCATCCCATTTACAGATATAAACATCGGTCCACATAGGAGGAATTATTAACTTACGAAATCGATTCAATAATTTTTGATTGGTAATTTTTTTTCCATCCTCATCGAAATATTGAAACCCTTTTCCATACTTACGTTTATGAATAGACATTGCTTCATCGTCTACAAGCTTAAATTGCCTTTTTGATTTCAATTTTTTCATACTTTATATTTTAACCGTTCTTAAACGAAGCGCGTTTGCAATTACAGAAACCGAACTAAAACTCATGGCTAAAGCAGCAATCATAGGAGACAATAGCATTCCAAAAAAAGGAAATAACAATCCGGCTGCAATGGGTATTCCAATAGAGTTATATATAAAGGCAAAAAATAGATTTTGCTTTATATTTTTCATTACGGCATGGCTTAATTCTTTCGCTTTTACAATTCCTTTTAAATCTCCTTTTACTAAAGTAATTTTGGCACTTTCAATAGCCACGTCTGTACCAGTTCCCATTGCAATTCCAATATCGGCTTGCGCTAGTGCTGGAGCATCATTAATTCCATCACCAGCCATGGCTACTATTTTTCCTTGTTCTTGAAGTTTTTTTATGTAATTCAATTTATCTTCTGGCAAACAACTGGCTTTAAAATCTGAGACCTTTAATTCTTCTGCCACTGCTTTAGCTGTTTTTTCGTTGTCTCCAGTGAGCATTACTACGGAAACACCTTGTTCTTTTAATTTTTGAATAGCTTCCAAACTTGTTTTTTTAATAGCATCTGTGATTGTAATATAACCTATTAATTTTCCGTCAATAGCGATGTAGGAAACCGTTTTGCCTTTTTCTTGTTCTGATTCAACTTCATTTTCAATGCTTTGATTTAGAGGGACTTTTTCTTGTTCCAGTAATTTTTGATTTCCCAAGAGAATTCTTTCTTCATTAATTTTACCCACTACTCCCATACCTGTAACAGCATCAAAATCATTTACTTTAAAGAAATCAACATTCTTATCTTTTGCAAATGTGACAATTGCATTGGCCAATGGATGTTCACTATTTTGATTTAAAGAGGCTATTTTTGCTAATACTTCATTTTCGTTTGCTTCATTTACCACTATCTTTTCGACTGATGGCTTTCCCTCTGTTAAGGTTCCCGTTTTATCTGTAATTAAAACATCTATCTTATCCATTTTTTCTATGGCTTCTGCGTTTTTAATCAATACGCCTAATTTGGCTCCTTTCCCTACTCCAACCATTACCGACATTGGAGTTGCCAATCCTAAAGCACACGGACAAGCAATTATTAAGACCGCAATTGCATTTACAAAACCATATACTAATTTAGGTTCGGGACCAAAAAGCCACCAAATAAAAAAAGTTATAATCGAAATTAAAACTACAATTGGCACAAAATATCTAGAAATTTTATCCACTAAATTTTGTATCGGAGCTCTGGATCTACTAGCATCTGTAACCATTTGAACAATTTGAGATAGTAATGTTTCTGAACCAATTTTTTCTGCAACCATTAAAAAAGATTGCTTTCCATTGATAGTTCCTGATTTTACCTCATCATTCTCTTGTTTATCCACTGGAATAGGTTCTCCCGAAATCATAGATTCATCAATCGTACTTTTTCCTTCCGTGATTTTCCCATCTACTGGTATTTTTTCTCCTGGTTTCACTCGAATTGTATCGCCAATTTGTATATCATGAATGGAAATTTGTTTTTCTTCTCCATTAACTACAATAGTTGCGTTTGTAGGCGCTAATTTTAATAATTCTTTAATTGCTCCGTTCGTTTTAGTGTGTGCTTTTGCTTCTAAAAGTTGTCCTAATAAAACCAAAGTTAAAACCACAGCAGTAGCTTCAAAATATAGATGAACACTTCCATCCGCTGTTTTAAATTGGTCTGGAAAAAAAGAAGGAAAAAGTAATCCTAATATACTGAAGAGGAAGGCAACTCCCGTTCCAATACCAATCAAAGTAAACATATTTAGATTCCAATTGACTATTGACTTCCAAGCTCTTTCAAAAAACATCCAACAAGCATAAAAAACAACTGGTAACGTTAGAAAAAATTGAACCCAATTCCATGTTTTTAAATCAATCAATTCATACAAAGGATTATTGGGAATCATATCGGACATGGAAATAATAAAAACAGGTATACTAAATAGCAATGCTATTTTCATTTTATGCCATAACTTTTGATACTGCTTTTCTTCTTCAGAATCTGTGGGTTGCATGGGAACTAAATCCATTCCGCATTTGGGACAACTCACTGGCTTGTCTTCAATCACTTCTGGATGCATGGGACAAGTATATTTTGTTGCAACATTTAATTCAGGTTGTTTCACTAAATCCATGCCACAAACTGGACAGTCACCAGGGCTATCATACACTTTATCACCTTCGCAATGCATGGGACAATAATATTCTCCAGGCGTGTGATGTTGATTATTACTTTTTTGCTTTTCACTATTGACACTGCAACAATCAGAAGGCTTCATTCTTTTAGATGCCTGATTAGCAATAGAAATCTGATATTTACTTTTCTTTCCTCCTAATGCATCTTGCAAAACTGGCAAATCAACATGTTGAGACATCGTAATAATTGCTTCTTTGTTTTCTTTTGATACGGTAACGTCTGTAATATTTTTTACTTTTAATAAATTGGATTTTACAGTAGCTTCACAGCCCGTACACGTCATTCCTTCTATTCTATATTTGTGATTCATAATGCTAAATTTTATACTACAAATTTCGGAAGGTAAAAAAACAATCACTTACACAATTATGGATAGATTTTGCAAAATTTATAATTGGTCCAGTTCCTTTCGTTGTATTGTTTTTAATTTCTTAAAATAGCTTGGTGAAAAACCTGTTACTTTTTTAAATTGGTTACTCAAATGAGCCACACTACTATAATTTAATACAGCTGCAATTTCAGAAAGTGTCAATTCATCATACACTATGAATTCTTTTACTTTTTCAATTTTTAGATGAATAAAATATCTTTCAATACTAATTCCTTCTACATTGGAAAACAAATTGCTTAACTTACTATAATCTTGATGCAGTTCTTGTGATAGATAATCTGATAAAGTCAGTTTCAAAAGATTATTTTTATAGTGCACTAAATCGATTAGTAGTGTCTTTATTTTTTCAATTGTTTTACTATTGGCATCATCTAAAATTTCAAAACCATACGATTGTAGCTTTTGACCAATTATTAACTTATCACTTTTCGACAAATCATTTTTAAAAACTATTTTCCCTAATTCAACTGAAACTAGAGCATGTCCTAGTTTTTCTAATTCAGAAGTAACCACCATAATGCAGCGGTTACAAACCATATTTTTAATATGAAGTTGCTTCATGTACTACTGTTTATTTTCTAAACGTTCTATCATTTGTTTCATTTGAGCTATTTCTCTTTCTTGGGCTTCAATAATATCTTGTGCTAACTTTTTTACTTCTGGATCTTTAAATGTAGCATTACTACTGGTCATAATAGCTGAAGAATGATGTGGAATCATGGCTTTCATGTATTGAACATCATTAATTGGAGTTTGTGTTCGCAGTAAATATAAGGTTCCGAAAAAGACAATTGTTGAAAAACTAATGATTCCATAATTTACTTTCTTATTCGGATACATTTTCCACATAAATAACAACATAGAAATAGCCATTGTGGCAATCATCAAAGTCGTCATGTATATTCTTGTTAAACTATTAAAGATATGATTGAATTCGGCAACATTCAAAAACATTACAGCATACATTAATATAAATGATACTGCCATAATTACTGCAAATTTCAAATAAGGCTTATCGTTTTGATGTATCTTTCTCATTTCCATAATGTTTACATTTTTAATAGACATAAAAATATAAATAAGTTTACGTATGACAATTTTAAAATTTAATGAGATTGTTACACAATTTACATAACAATCTCATTACAACTTATTTTAAGGTTTCAATTGTTTTACCACAGGATAACATCATACTTCCATAATATGGATTTTTAACTTCCTCTTCTTTGCTTAACCAATTCGCTCCTTTTCCATCATTAGCCATAGGGCAATGCTGGTAATAAATTGTATTGTTTAATTTAGAAGCTTTCATCAAAGCATACATGTTTTCAGATAACTCTATGAAGTTTGTTCGTTGTTCTTCTAGTTTTTTTGAATTCACAATAGTGGAAACGTTTTCATTTAAGTGCATCTTTTTTTCCATCCAAACCCTATGGGTTTCTGCATCTAAAGAATGCATATCAACTTTTTCTATAAGGATTACTAAATCAGAAGCTAACTTAGATGTCGATTTAGAGTTGGAATCTACCAAAGCATCTTTTAATTCAAAATACGTTTCAAACACTTTTTCTAAATTTGTTTGAGACCTTTCAGAATTTTCTTCGTGCTTAGTATTTGATGTCATTACAACACTTTCTTGCTTATTTAATCTTTCATATTGACAACATTGAGGTAAATTATCATATGCTTCCTTAGGCGCTAAATAGGAATTGTTATCATAGCCTGCCAAAGCGATACGCTTTAATATGACATCTTTACTTGTTTTTTTAGAATCGAAAGTAATGGTGGCTATTTTTGATTCTTTATCCCAATTTACAGAAGCTTCGTTTTTTAAATTTCCCGCTTTTTCAATAGTTTTTTTACACATCCCACAATTACCAGCAATCTTTTCTGTAATTGAAGTTTCATTTTTAATTTGTGCATTACAAGATGCAAATGATACAAATAGTAATAGTATCATTATTCTTTTTTGAATTGATTTCATTTTTTATAAAGTTAATTTGTAAATAATTGTTTTCCTTCTTTACTAAGTAAAGAAGATAAAAAACCACACTAATGGCTAGTCAAAAGTGTAAATTAACTTATTTTTGGGGGAGACCAAACAGAAAAATAGGGAATACCAATGCTTTTTTCAAGATAACTAAAGGTAGTAGCTCTTTCTAAAAAAAGTAAAGAAGTTATTTTAAGAATATAGTTATTTGGTAAAATAGTAGAAAAAATAGTTGTCACACGGCACCCATTATTATCACAATTTCCTTGACAAGATTTTTCTCCTTTTTTATGGTGAGAACAAGTATGCTCTTTTGTTTTCACTTTTTTGTTTGTAAAAGCACAACACGATTTTTCAATAGCAACAGTTTTTGAACAAGCATATATAGCGGTAGGATTCAATACAAATCCCATAAAAATAAATGCCATACTATATAATAACTGTTTCATACGTAAATCAAATTTACAAAAAAAAATACTTTAAAAGAATAAGCAGTTGTTAATCAAAATATAAAGTTTTACTTCCTAAAAGCATCCGTAAAATTACAGTAAAATAAATAGGGAAATTCACCCTATAGAAACAGTATTCTTGCTCTTTATGGAAACGTTAAAGCAACATAACTTTGTCGAACAAAATTCAAATGACTTAAACAGGTAAATAAACAAAGAAAAATGAAACAATTATTTAAAAAAGAAATTTTAGTTGCTGTACTACTATTTATTACAACAACAATGTCTGCTCAATTTGTAGCAAGACATGCTATGACACCAGCTCAGTATCAAACTGAATTTAACAATTTAAATGCGAAAGGATATCGTGTAACCTCTCTTTCAGGATACACTAGTAATGGAAAAGAATTGTATGCCGCTATTTGGAAAAAAGTAGCTGGTCCAGCTTGGGCTGCTAGACATGGCATGTCCTCTGCGGATTATCAAAAAGAATTTGATGATAAGGTAAGTAAAGGTTACCGACCTGTATGTTTATCGGGTTATGCAGTAGGCAATCAAGCTAAATTTGCTGCTATTTGGGATAAAAGAGCTGGCGGTGCATGGAAAGCAAGACATAACATGACTGCTAGTGATTATCAAAAAGCCTTTGATGATTATGGTAAATTGGGGTATCAATTACAACAAGTGTGTGGTTATGTGGTAAATGGGAAAGAATATTTTTTAGCCTTTTGGGAAAAAAAATCAGGAGCTATTATTGCAAGACATAATCTTTCTGCAGCGGATTATCAAAAAGCATTTGATGATTGTACGAATAAAGGATACCATTTAAAATCAGTAAGCGGTTATCAAAAAGGAAATACCGATTTATATGCAGCAGTTTGGGAAAAATCAGCTACACCTGCTTGGGCAGCCAGACATGGTTTAAGTAGATTGAATTACCAACATACATTTGACAATATGTATTACCAAGGATACGTTCCAGAATTTGTAAATGCTTTTGCTTCAGGTAGCGGCGATAAATACAATGCCTTTTGGACGAATACTGCTATGAAATCTTCCGATTTAACCATCCTAGATAACGCAGCAAATAATTACATGAAAACACAAGGTGTAGATGGCTTATCCTTTGCCGTTACCAAAAATGGAAAACTTGTTTTTGCAAAAGCGTATGGTTATGCCGATAAATCTAAAAATGAATACTTATCTCCAAACCATTCTATGCGAATTATGAGTATTTCTAAAGGAGTTACTGCTGCTGGAATAATGAAATTATTAGAGCAAAATAAAATTAGTATGAACCAAAAAGTATTTGGACCTAATAGCATTCTAGGTTCTAAATATCCAACACCCGCAGACAAACCTAAATTAAATCAAATTACGGTTTCGCAATTATTACATCATACCTCAGGTTTACGTACTTGTAATGGAGAAGCTGAATTTTGGAACAAAGACAAAAATTATGATGATACAATGAAAATGTTATTAAAATCATCTGATTTATTAAAATTTGATCCTAATACCAAATATTCGTATTCCAATACTGGTTATTTTATCTTGGCATGTGTTATCCAACAAATAAGCGGACAATCTTATGAAACATTCATTCGCAATAATGTATTGAATCCTTCTGGTGTAGGTTCAGGAATGTATGTTGGTTTAGCCAATGGAAGTGTAAAATCAAATGAAGCACATTATACTCCAGAAACCAAGCAAAACATGCAGTTATGGGCTGGTTTTGGTGGTTGGGTAGCAAGACCAATAGATTTAGTAAAATATTTAGGCAAAGTAGATGGAAGCGCAACTCCTCCAGATATTATTAAAGCAAGTACTCATGCTATTTTAACTCAAGATACAACTTTATCACCAGGTTATGCATGCGGTTGGAGTGTTTCAGGAGATCGTCAAAATCATAACGGAGCTCATGGCGGATCAAGATCTTGGTTGGCGGAAATAGGTGGTGGTTATAGTATTGCTATCATTGTGAATAACGCACCTTCTAATGATTCTAATTTAAGCAAGATGCTTAACGAATTATCTACGGCTGTGAAAAATGTATCGGCTTATCCGAATTATGATTTATTTTAAAACATGAAAAAAATAAAAAAAGCTGTATTTTTCAATACAGCTTTTTTTATTAGTCTAAACTTAACGTTATTTGTCCATCATCCTCCAAATCAGTTTTGATATCTTCTGAAACCGATTCTTCATCAGTTACTTCCATCTTTTCTGGTTCGGGCTCAACCGGTTCTTCAAATGGTAAAGATTCCAACATATTAATTTGTTTGATTTTATCAGTGGTTAATTGGTTCCCCAACGCTTTAATGCCTTTCACTGCAATAAATTCTTCCAAATTTACCTGAATGGTCTCTTTTTGTACCCCTTTTACTTTGGCAAACACAACCTCTGCCATTGGTTTCCAATCGGTTGAAACAATTTCTAACTGTGATTTATCGTGCTCCGTAATAAATATTTCTTCTTTGTTTTCATTTTCAATCACAAATCGTTTTACATAATAGCGTTCTTTTTCACCATCATAATAAATTGCAGAAATAGGTTTACTTGGTTTCCATTTTTCTAATACAATCATATCTTCCTCAAAATGAGTAGACAACTCAGGAATAATCGTTTTTACTTTACCCGATTGATTAATGATTAACAAACGATCATTGGGTTTAAATTCGCCCAATAATTCACCTCTCCCATCTACATTTAAACGTTGCACGGTATCATCAAACCAAATCTTTCTTGGACGAAGGGTTGAAATTCCTTTTTCTTTTAATTCGATTTTCTTGATTGGATACTTGGAAACTGTATTTCCTTTAGAACCTCTACCTTTGATTAAAATTTCAGAAAAATCTAAATCCCATTTCAATTTTTTGATACTTCCCACCTGACGTAAAAGTATGGTAACTACTTCTGCTTCCCCATTTGGATTGTGTGAGAAATATAAAATTTGCGAACCTGGTTTTTCTTGGGTAATATGATATTCTTTATCACGAGTAACTCCAGAAACATTAAATCGTTTTATAAAGGTTGCACCATTCTTTCCATCTCTATAAATTACATTATAAATGGTTCGCTTGTCATTTTTATCGAAAACAGCTATATGGATAATGTCTTTACCAATGAATTTCTTGTCGTCTACTTTAGTAATTACCATGCGACCATCTCTAAGGAAAACAATCACATCGTCTATATCAGAACAATCGGCAACATATTCATCTTTTTTCAATCCAGTTCCAAGGAATCCTTCTTCTCTATTGACAAATAATTTGGTGTTTCTCAAGACTACTTTAGTCGCTTCAATGGTATCAAAACTTCTTAATTCGGTTTGTCTTTCACGACCTTTACCGTATTTGTCTTTTAATTTGGTAAAGAAAGCAATCGTAAAATCGATAATATGTTCCAAATCGTGTTTTACCTGTTCCATTTCTGCTTCCAACTTAGCAATGGCTTCATCTGCTTTATCTGAATCGAAACGTGTAATACGAATCATTGGAATTTGCGTTAATTTTTGTAAATCCTCGTCATGAATATCGCGCACCAAATCTTTCTTAAACGGTTCGAAACGTTTGTATAAGTATTCATATAATGATTCTCTATCACCATACAATTTAAAATCGATGTACATTTCTTCACGAATGAAAATTTTCTCTAAGGTTGAAAAATGCCATTTGTTTTCTAATTCATCCAATTGGATTTCCAACTCTCTTTTCAACAAATCTACCGTTCTTTGCGTCGAAATTTTCAGCATATCTGAAACGCCAATAAACAACGGTTTGTTATCTTCAATTACACAACCTAAAGGTGCAACAGAAGTTTCACAAGCGGTAAAAGCATATAACGCATCGATAGTTTTATCTGGAGAAACACCTGCTGGAAGGTGAATTAAAATTTCTACTTCAGCAGCTGTGTTGTCTTCAATTCGTTTGATTTTAATTTTCCCTTTTTCATTGGCTTTCAAAATACTATCAATTAATGTAGAAGTATTTGTAGAAAAAGGAATTTGAGAAATGACTAAAGTGGTTTTGTCTAACTGACTGATTTTGGCACGAACTCTTACACGACCGCCACGCATTCCATCGTTATAATTAGAAACATCGGCAATACCAGCTGTTGGAAAATCAGGATAAATGGTAAACGGTTTCCCTTTTAATATTTTAATCGAAGCATCAATCAATTCGTTAAAATTGTGCGGCAATACTTTGGTTGACAAACCTACTGCAATACCTTCTGCTCCTTGTGCTAAAAGCAATGGGAATTTTACAGGCAAATTAATGGGTTCTGCTCTACGACCATCATAGGAAAGTCCCCATTCAGTGATTTTTGGAGAATATAAAATATCGTGACCTAACTTAGAAATTCGCGCTTCAATGTAACGAGAAGCCGCAGCACTATCACCTGTAAGAATGTTTCCCCAGTTTCCTTGCATATCAATCAACAAGTCTTTCTGACCTATTTGCACCATGGCATCACCAATACTCGCATCACCATGTGGATGATACTGCATGGTATGTCCAACAATGTTCGCTACTTTATTGTAACGACCATCGTCTAACTCTTTCATGGAATGCATAATTCTGCGTTGTACAGGTTTGAAACCGTCTTCAATAGCAGGAACAGCACGCTCTAAAATTACATACGAAGCGTAATCTAAAAACCAATCCTTATACATGCCCGTTACTTTTGTAATGGTATCTTCTGGATTTTCGTTGTTTTCATAGAAATGATGTCCTGATGTTTTGATGTCATCAAAGCCTTCTGTTTCTTGAGATTCGTTTCCTAATTCGTTTTGCTCGTCTGAGTTTACGTTTTCTTCTTCGTCTTTCATTTATATTTTGGTTAACGGTTAACAGCTAAAAGCTGACAGTAAACTGTACACTTTTAAACTGTAAGCTGCGAACTATTCCTTTTCAATTACATCCAATTCCACTTTCAAATTATTGATAATAAAATCTTGTCGGTCTGGTGTGTTTTTCCCCATATAAAACTCTAGCAAGGTTTCAATGGAAGTCGCTTTATCCAGCATAACAGGATCTAAACGAATATCGTCTCCAATAAAATGTTTAAACTCGTCGGGTGAAATTTCTCCCAATCCTTTGAATCGGGTAATTTCTGGTTTTGGCTTTAATTTTTCAATCGCATTGACCCTATCTTCATCTGTATAACAATAAATCGTTTCTTTTTTGTTACGCACACGGAATAATGGCGTTTGTAAAATATACAAATGACCGTCTTTTATTAATTCGGGAAAAAATTGTAAAAAGAAGGTGATTAATAATAAGCGAATGTGCATTCCATCGACATCGGCATCGGTTGCAATAACAATATTGTTATAACGCAAATCGCCCATATCTTCTTCAATATTTAAAGCGGCTTGCAACAAATTGAATTCTTCGTTTTCGTATACAATTTTTTTGGTCATTCCATACGAATTCAACGGTTTTCCACGCAAACTAAAAACCGCTTGTGTGTTCACATCTCGTGATTTCGTAATCGATCCAGAAGCCGAATCTCCCTCTGTAATAAAAAGCGTACTTTCTAAACTTCTTGGATTTTTAGCATCGGTTAAATGTACCCGACAATCGCGTAGTTTTTTATTATGTAAACTGGCTTTTTTAGCTCTGTCTTTGGCTAACTTACGAATACCTGAAAGTTCTTTTCTTTCGCGTTCTGCTTGTAAAATCTTACGTAACAAAGCGTCTGCCGTTTCCGGATTTTTATGTAAGAAATTATCTAGTTTCGTTTTTACAAAATCATTGACAAACGTACGTACTGTAGGTCCTTTTGGTCCCACATCAGTAGAACCTAATTTGGTTTTGGTTTGCGATTCAAAAACCGGTTCTTCCACTTTTACTGAAATCGCAGAAACAATGGATTTTCGGATATCGGAAGCTTCAAAATTTTTATTGTAAAATTCTTTAATTGTTTTTACTATCGCTTCCCTAAAAGCACCTAAATGTGTTCCTCCTTGCGTTGTATTTTGTCCGTTTACAAACGAATGATATTCTTCAGAATATTGTGATTTACTATGAGTTAAGGCTATTTCAATATCATTTCCTTCTAGATGAATTATTGGATACACCATATCCTCTTCAGCAATGTTTTCGTCTAGCAAATCTTTTAATCCATGTTCTGATACAAATTTCTCACCATTGTAATAAATCGTTAAACCGCGATTTAAATAACAATAGTTTTTAAGCATTTTAATGATGTATTCATTTCGATACTTATAGTTTTTAAAAATAGTCTCATCCGCAACAAAAGATACTTTAGTTCCTTTGCGTTTTGTTGTTTCAACTACTTCTTCTTCTGTAGTTAAATTACCTGCTGAAAATTCTGCTGCTTTTTGCTGGTTATCTCGTACCGATTCTACTCTAAAGTAGTTCGACAAGGCATTTACCGCTTTGGTACCCACACCATTTAAACCAACCGATTTTTTAAAGGCTTTGGAATCGTATTTACCTCCAGTATTCATTTTAGAAACTACATCCACCACTTTTCCTAAAGGAATACCACGACCATAATCACGCACGGTCACTAATTTATCTTTTATGGTTACTTCGATGGTTTTCCCAGCACCCATAACAAATTCATCGATACAGTTGTCGATAACTTCTTTGAGTAAGATATAAATTCCGTCGTCTGGTGAGGATCCGTCTCCCAATTTTCCAATGTACATACCGGGACGCATACGGATATGCTCTTTCCAGTCGAGTGAACGAATATTGTCTTCGGTATATTGATTTTGCTCTAGCATAAACAGATTTTGGATTTTGTGCAATATACTATTTCTCTTTAAAAAATGAAAGTCTGTATTTTATAAGTTATTGACAAAAGAGATTCATTCGAATAAATTAAAATTTTATTGAGTAAACCTGTTATTTAATAATCACTTCCAATAGTAATATTTATTACCAATATAATTAAATGCATCCAGACTTTAGCATCTCACATTTACAAATAAAAACTTTTTTATACTATTTTTTTTCTATTTTAGCTAAAATTAAGCCCCATATTTATGCTATTTCTTTTTGGAACCAGAGCTACAAGAATTCACAGAAAAGTTCTTGAAGACAACACAGAATGTGTCAACTGTAACAATCAAAACACATTAATTGCTACTACCTATTCACGCTATTTTCATATTTTTTGGATTCCGTTTTTACCTGTTGGGAAAACTACCATTTTAGAATGTAGTCATTGCAAAAAATCGTATGCTGAATCCGATTTAAATGAAACTATTAAACAAAGTCTCGTTAAAAGTCAAGAAGCTGATCCACCAAAATCGCCAACTTGGCAAGGTTGTGGTTGTTTACTTATTTTCGCTTTTATAGTTTTTTCACTACTATCCATGTTAATTGGTTATCTTTTCAATAAAGATGAAATTGACGAATCTATGGATGATGTTCGTTCTGAATATTTACAAGATGATATTGCTAAAACTAGAAACAATCCAGATAAAAAAACCGATTCTCTTTCCTTTTATATAAAGACTTGTGTAGACATTTCGATTGAAGGTATCGATATGGATCAAATTAGATATTATTCAAAAATTAATGAAGATAAATTACTCATTTTATTAAAAGTAGGAGACATGAAAAAAATTGAACCTACTTCTAGAAAAGAATTGGTTTATGCCGTTCAGAACTGTCTTGATTTTATAACAAAGGAGAAAAAATATCAAACTTACATTGGTGTAGATGGTAAGTGGAATATGCTTTTAGTAAAAACACCTCAAGGATCGGATTTAGGCGGTAAATTTGCTGATTCTAAACTTTTATTACCTTTTTATGATACAAAATTGAAAGTAAAGGAAAAGAACCAAGATACAGCAACTGAAGTTACTGAAGAAGAAAATTAAGAGAAATACCAAAATGAATCCCTTAAAAAATTACCTTTTTCTGAAATGCTTAGAAAAAGGTAATTTTTTTATTTAATTGATTTCCAATTTATATCCTACGCCATGAATATTCAGTAATTTAATTGATGTATCCTCTTTCAGTTTTAAACGTAATTTTGAAATATAGGTATCCAGACTTCTTCCCACAAAAACACCATGATCTTCCCATACTTTTTTAGTTAATTCCTCACGTTTAATAATTTGATTTGGTTGAGCTATAAAAATAGTCAACAACTCACACTCTTTTTTTGAAAGACTAATTTCAGTTGTTTCTTTAATAAGTTTGTTCTGTTCTGGATAAAATTTATATTTTCCAATGATTGTATAATTTTCATCCTCTTCAAAAGGAACAACTTTAGCTTTGCATTTGAAATACACAAATGCTATAATTCCAAAAAACACGAAAAAGAAACTATACAAAAAGCTAACAAAAGAATGATTGCTATTTGCTTTTTCAGTTTTTTTGGTAAATCGAACATTTATATGATAACAGCCTTTTTTTAATTGTCTTCCACCGCAAGGAATAATGCTTTTTTCTATATTTTGTTCCATTTGGTAACTGTAAGCCACTTCTCTATCTTTACATCTAAGCACTTCAACTAAATAGTTTTTTGGCAAATTGGCTTTTAAAAAACTATTCTTAATTAAGGCTACCAAACTATCAGGTTGTATGGTTAATTGCTCTTCAAACGACAATTGATATTCAAAACTATCTAAAGTAACTACTGGTTTTATTACAGATATTGTATCTTGATCACCTAATAATAAGTGATGACCCACATCGCGTAAAGCCACTTTTATCAAACTAGAAGTCTCTTCATTTGATTCCTTTGTACATGAAAACAAACTCAGAAGCAATCCAATTACAATTAGAAATTTAAAGAAATAGGGTATACTGTTATTCATAATGGGATACAAATAACATATAATTTTACGAAATTTTACAGCTATTGACACTTTTTTGACATTTTTTTGACACTTTTGATTTTGTTGACACCTAATTTTACGTTGTCAATAAATAATACTAAAATTTGTTGATTCTTTTATTAATATTAATTACTAAAAAAATGAAAAGAGTCTTTTATTTACTAATAATATTAGTTGTAATAAGCGGATTACTATTCGCAAATCAAGAAATTAAAACTGAATCTTCTAAAAAAATAATTCCTAAATCTCAAGCTCTTTCTGCTGCTGAAAAGAATGCAGCGTTGAAAAAATGGGAAGCTAGTCCTGATGGTAGACAATTCAAAAAATGGGAAGCATCAACAACAGGAAAAAAAGTTCATGCTAGTAGTGCTAAAATAAGCAAGAATATTAAAAATTTTACCAATATGGAAGCCTTTATAACTTCACTTTCACTTCCACCCTATTCAAGATTAGGTTTCGGAGTGATGGTAAATATTAATGGAGACGATTATATACTTGCTTTTGGAACCGAAAATTCTGAAAATAATTCTGATTTTAGGCAATTACATAATTTAAAAGTTAACGACAAAATAAGTATAAGAAGCCATACTGTTTCAAAAGCACCCAAGTATGCTTATCCAATAATAGCAGGTGACTATATAGAGAAAAATCATAAAATAATTTATAAACGTGCACCTAGAAAAGGTGGTTGCTAAGCAAACAAGGTCCGAAATATAAGTCATTTGTGTACTTTGTTAATCATCTAACATAAAAATCCATACACCTTCATCATAATATTAATTCGTAAAAAATAAAAATGAAAAATGTAATTCTTTTCTTTTGCGCATTTGTACTTCTAAGCTGCAAAATAGATTCATCAAAAACAGAATCAATTTCAAACACTGTTATTAGTCAAAATTTCAAAACTGAGACTAACAAACTAGTACAGTATGGTCCAAATTTACCTACTGAACCTTATGAAATAAAATTGGATACTCATCAAAAAAGCACCCATATTTATGATTTACAGATTCAAATGTTACTCTACAATAATGCCTATTACGCTTCTTCAAACAGTAAAAAAGATTTCAAAGGTAAATTCAGTTTCTTTATAAATGACAACACTTTCTTTACACTAAAAAGTAAACTTATAGAAACGCCTCTTTTAATTAAAGCAACTGATTCAGAAGCAGCTGATAATCAATCATCCGATTGGATTCGTGAAAACACCTATTACAAACAACAGTTAGAAATAAAGACTTCAGAAGATTTTAGGGTAACAGGTTATATTCAGTTTACGATTGAACCTCGATGTACTTTAGAAAAAATTCCAATTATAATTAAATCAGAAAAAGGCAATGTAAAATTTGAAATCGACAGGTGTTAAAATAAAAGTATTGAAACTATATTATTCATAATGATAAAAAATACCTTTATCCAAAACTGTCCAAAGCGCAGCTTTTTGATTACCCGATTTTAAGGCTTGGTTCGCCCAAGTATTGCAAGTATAAAACAAACTGTAGCTTCCTTTTGCTTCATAGAAAACATCATATTTTCCGTATGAATGCGTTCCAATGCGTTGTATTTTTTGTTCCGTATCTACTACAAAGCTATCTTCTATGTAGGCAATTAACAGTTGGTAATCTTTGTCTGTAATAAATATTTTTTTACAATTTTCGTTTTCTTCTAATTCTTTATAGAAAGTGATATGCATTGCAGAAGAACTCATTCCAGTTACGGCTTTTATGGCTGTGGATGCTTTTAAATCGGCCCAAGTAGGTGTGTCAAGATAAAATCCTTTGTCTCCCCATCCAAAAGCGAGCAACTGTCTTGTACTATCTTGAGCTTTGGTATGTAAATAAGAAATAGATGTGGACCAATTTTTAATACTATTATTTAAAGGCACAACAATATCTGTATGCACTCCATTAGAAAGTATATAAACAGGAATAGTATTATGAGTATCTAAAGATTTATTCTTATTCACAGGAATAATTGAAGTAATAAAAACAATCAATCCATACAACAATAAAAAAACAGCTAAACCTAGGGCCGTTTTTAAAATGAATCGTATAATTTTTTTAATTACATTCATTATTCTATTATTTTTCACAAAACTAAACTAAAAAAACACACTATAATTAAAACTAACATTTTAAATTTAGTGTGTTTTATAGATATCGTATTTTAATTGTGCTATTGCAAGTAAACTGTTCCAATAACAAAGCAGAATGTTCCTTTATAATAGTTTTAAAAAAACATAAAACAGTTCTCTTATCTTTATAAACTTCTATTTAACTCCTAATACCAAAGTAAAGTACACAAATTGCATTACTACTATCGACGGTTATGAAACGAAATGGAGAGGAATTAGTATCTTTAGCCCAACGTAAAGGGTTTGTAAATTTCATAAACTGAAATTTCTTGCTTTGATACCCATTTTTTGTAAGTTGTTCTACTGCTTCTAAAAAATGTTCCCTATCAAACTGAACATAAATCATTTTAAGCATTTCTGTTTCTTCACAAAAATAAAACCGCATAAAGTCTGCTTTTTCATTTAAACCTTCTGGTTTTACGAAATTTTTATTGTAGACGCTTTCAAAATTTCCAGCAAACTCGTAGTTAAAATCTTTCATCAATTCTGCTACATTATAATACGTAATTTCACTAATTATTCCTGTAGCTATTTCTAGTTTTCCATTAAAAACTTCTTGTGCTTGAAATTGCATTTGAAAACTAAGAAATAAAGTGGTAATAAGTAATTTTTTTCTCATATTGAATCATTTTATAATTAAATGTAAGTTTCAATATCTTGAAAAACAATACCCACAAGTGATGATTTTTCATATTAAACGAAAAGCATTGGCATATTTATGAAGTTCAATAGTCGTTTCTGCTTTTAATTTTTCCTTTATTTTCTTCCGATGTGTTTTTGCAGTATTTATAGAAATAAACAAGGTTTTCGCAATTTCATCATTGGTTTTTCCTAATGCTAAAAGTTTTAAAACTTGTTTTTCTCTTTCGCTAATTAAAGAAAATTTATGAAGACTTTCCTTCAAAAATAGATGCTCTTCCATCAATTTATCCAGACGATTGACTACACTTGTTAATTCGCTAACCGGTTGTGCTAAGGTTAAAACTAAAGAAGGAAATCCATTTTCCTGAAGTATTATTTTATTAACCGATAAATACCAAACCCAAGGTTCGCTGTTATTTTTTCTCACCTGCTGAAAATAGGTAAGTGTTTGAGAAATATCGTTTTTGGCTATAAATTGTAAATAATCCAAATAATTTCTACCTGCTTCCTCTTCATTAAAATATTTATAATAATAGGTACTCCCTAATTTTTCAAGTTCTTCTAGAGTTATTTCAAAATTATCTAAGCCTTTTTGAGACATGTAAACCACTTTTCTAGAAGCCACATCATTTATAATAACTACTCCAGGAATAGCATCAGATACTTTATGAATATCTACTATTAATTGTTTCTGAATAGCATTCATGGTTTTAAGATAATTTTAACAAATATAAAAAACCGCTGCATCACTACAACGGTTTTTCTATATAATTTCTTAAATTCTTTTAAATATCTAAATAAATTTAGATATTATACATTAAATCTAAAATGCATTACATCTCCATCTTTTACAACATATTCTTTACCTTCTACTCTCAATTTTCCGGCTTCTTTTACTTTAGCTTCCGAACCATAATTGGAATAATCTTCAAAAGAAATAACCTCTGCTCTAATAAATCCTTTTTCAAAATCGGTATGAATAACTCCAGCAGCTTTAGGAGCAGTATCTCCAATTTTTATAGTCCAAGCTCTTACTTCTTTTACACCAGCCGTAAAATAAGTTTGTAAGTTTAACAATTTATAAGCGGCACGAATTAAAACTGCTGAACCCGGTTCAGACAATCCCATGTCTTGTAAAAACATTTGGCGTTCTTCATAACTTTCTAATTCTGTAATATCGGCTTCAGCACCCACAGAAAGCACAATTACTTCAGCGTTTTCGTCTTTTACTAACTCTTTAACTTGTTCTACATATTTATTTCCTGAAACTGCAGATGCTTCATCCACATTACATACATATAGAACAGGTTTTAAAGTAATTAACTGAAATTCTTCCATTAATTCCGCTTCATCTTGGTTTTGAGCCACAACAGTTCGAGCTGATTTACCTTGTAATAAGGTTTCTCTGATACGATCTAATAAGGCTTTTTCTGCTTGAGCTTCTTTATTTCCTGTTTTAGCAGCACGATTGGTTTTTTCTAATCTTTTTTCAACTGTTTCAAGATCTTTTAATTGTAATTCAATATCTATCGTTTCTTTATCACGAATCGGATTTACATTTCCATCAACATGTACAATATTATCATTATCAAAACAACGCAATACGTGAATAATAGCATTACATTCTCTAATATTTCCTAGAAATTGATTTCCTAAGCCTTCTCCTTTACTTGCTCCTTTTACCAATCCTGCAATATCCACAATATCAACAGTAGCCATTTGTACTCGTTCTGGTTTAACCAACTCTTCTAAACGAACAATTCTTGGATCAGGCACATTTACAACACCAATATTAGGTTCAATTGTACAAAATGGGAAGTTTGCACTTTGTGCTTTTGCATTTGATAAACAATTAAAAAGTGTTGATTTTCCAACATTGGGTAAGCCTACAATTCCTGCTTTCATAGTATATTTTTTATAACTAATTCATTTTAAAGTTTGCAAATATACTTTAAAAGTTACAAAGTCTCAAAGTTGCTGTTATTTTAATAATTTATTATTTCAATTACAAAAAAGAATTCCATTTTTTTTAAACTATATTTACACTTACAAACAAATAAACTGATTTTTATGAAAAAACTAACATTATTATTAATGTTTACAGGATTTCAATTGCTCTTTTCTCAGAAAGAAATCTCTGGAACAGTAACGGATGAATTTGGCGAACCTATTATTGGTGTTAACGTGATTGAAAAAAACACTTCGAATGGTGTAGTAACCGATTTTAGTGGTAAGTATAACATTACGGTCAACGAAGGTGCTGTATTAGTGTTTAGCTACATCGGATTTAAAACTACGGAAAAAACTACGGAAACCACTATTGTTGATGTCATTTTAATGGAAGGACAACAATTACAAGAAGTTCAAATTGTAGGTTCTAGAAGTCCAAAAAGAACCGTCACCGAATCGGCTGTAGCTATAGATGTTATTGATGTAAAAGACGTAACTACCCAAAGTGGTAAAATTGAAATTAATCAATTGCTTCAATATGTAGCACCTTCCTTTAATGCAAACAAACAGTCAGGTTCTGATGGTGCTGACCATGTTGACCCTGCTTCTTTAAGAGGATTAGGACCTGATCAAACATTAGTGTTAATCAATGGAAAAAGAAGACACCAATCTTCTTTAATTAATCTTTTTGGAACTCGTGGAAGGGGAAACACAGGAACCGATTTAAATGCCATTCCTGCAAATTCAATAAAGCGAATTGAGATTCTTAGAGATGGTGCTTCTGCACAATATGGTTCAGATGCCATTGCTGGAGTAATCAATATTGTATTAAAAGATAATGCCGATGGAGTTTCTGGAAATATTACCTATGGTGCTTATAACACTAACGCACAAGGTGATTTTTTACCTGGAACTGCTAATACAGAAGGATATCGTTTGGATGAAAACGGCAATGGAAATTCCTTTGGAAAAGACAAAAAATTAGATGGAGAGTCTTTAAAAGTAGCAACTAATTATGGAGTAAAACTAGGTGAAAAAGGTTTTGCAAATTTTACTTTAGAATATTTAGACAAAAATAAAACCTTACGCCCTGGATATGATTTCAGAAAAGGTTTCGGTGAAGCCGAAATTAATGGTTTTAATTTTTTTGGAAATATAGCTACCCAACTTTCTGAACGAACAGAATTATACGTTTTTGGAGGAAGAAATTATAGAAATACCGATGCCTATGCATTTACTAGAAACGATGGTGAAAGAGTCGTAGAGAGCATTTACCCAGGTGGTTTCACACCTAGAATTACTTCAGTAATCTTTGACACTTCGATTGCAGCTGGAATAAAGACCAAAACCAATAACGGCTGGAATATCGATATTAGTAATACTTTTGGTAAAAATCTTTTTCATTATACTATAAAAGGAACTCTAAATGCTTCTTTAGAAGAGGCTTCTCCAACTGAATTTGATGCAGGTGGACATAGTTTAAGCCAAAATACGTTAAACTTCGACTTTTCAAAAAATTACGAAGCAATCTTAGAGGGTTTGAACTTTGCTTTTGGAGCAGAATACCGTACAGAGCAATTTAGCATATTTGCGGGGGAAGAAGGTTCTTATGCTACTTATGATGTAAACGGACAAGTGGTAACAGATCCTGCGAACCAAACTATTCCTGTGGACCCTATTTCAGGTAATCCAAGACCAGGTGGTTCACAAGGTTTTCCAGGTTATAGTTTGGCTAATGAATTAGTAAAAGACAGAAGTAACATTTCTTTATATGTTGATTCAGAATTAGATGTTACACAGTCATTTTTAGTAAGTGGCGCCATACGCTTTGAAAACTATAGTGATTTTGGTTCCACAATAAATGGTAAAATAGCTTCTCGATTAAAAATTACGGATAAAATCAATCTGAGAGGGTCAATAAGTTCAGGTTTTAGAGCACCTTCTTTAGCGCAAATTTATTATAATTTAAGGTTTACCAATTTTAATTCCTCTGGTGCCACAGAAGTATTATTATCACCAAATAATAGTCCGGTTACAAGAGCTTTTGGAATTGAAAAATTAAACCAAGAGAAAGCCTTAAATACTTCTTTAGGATTAACGGCTAATTTTGGTGATTTCACCACCACAATTGATGGTTACCTTATTAATGTAAAAGACCGCATCATTTTAACGGGTTATTTTGATGCTTCAGCTTTAAATATTGGCGTTTCTGAAGCGCAGTTTTTTGCCAATGGAGTAGATACAAAAACAACTGGTTTGGATTTAGTTATTGCTTGGAAAAAAAACTTAGGCAATGCTTTTTACACAGCAACATTAGTGGGGAATATTAATAACATGAAAATTGATCGTGTTAACAATGGGGCTTTAGATGAAGAAACTTTTTTTGGTAAGAGAGAAAAAGCATTTCTACTAGCTTCGGCCCCTTCCAACAAATTTGCATTAAATCTAACGTATAAAAAGAATAAATTTGACAGTGGGCTTGCTTTTACTCGTTTTAGCAAAGTAGTTTTAGTAGATTATTCTGATGAAGACGATGTGTATGATGCAAAAATTGTTACAGATGTTACTCTCGGATATCAATTTACTAAAAACTTAAAACTATCTATAGGTAGTAACAACTTATTAAACGTGTATCCAGATAAGCAAGATGAAGTTGGTGATACTGAAGCAGGAGGTTACTGGGATTCTGTACAAATGGGCTTTAGCGGTGCTTATTATTATGCAAGATTAGGTTTTGATTTTTAAAAGTCTTTCCTGCCCTATTTTAAAAGGTTGCTTCTTGTAAGCAACCTTTTTTATTAGGTCTTAAAAGAGAATTCAATCTAATAATTATATAAAAAGGCAAAAAAATGTTGTAACAAAATTAATGTAGGTTCATAGTAGCTTTGTACCATAACATTAAAAAATGAAATCATGAAAAATCTATTTTTAACATCGGTATTTTTAGCAGCCACTTTATCGATATCGGCTCAAAATAAAAACGTACAAAAAGAAACTGAAACAGTAGTAACTACTGTAAAAGATTCGAAGGGAGAAAAGAAAATTGTAAAAACTATTGAAACAAAAGAAGTTCAAGA
Source organism: Flavobacteriaceae bacterium (assembly GCA_002862755.1). Classification (GTDB taxonomy): domain Bacteria; phylum Bacteroidota; class Bacteroidia; order Flavobacteriales; family Flavobacteriaceae; genus Flavobacterium. The sequence goes on from PKDY01000009.1 coordinate 39,404, forward strand.
TGTAGAACTTGAAATGTCAGAACAAAAAGGAATTAACATTCCTATGAAAGAAGAAGCTAAAGTAGATGTTACCAAAACTACTAAAGTTAAAGTTGACGGAGAAACTAAATATGTAGATGTAGATCGTTCAGCTTATTACAACAGTGAAAATGGAAAAAAATATCAAATTATTCAAAAAGGTAATGGATATACTATGTTAAATCCTTCTCAAACAGAAGCAGGAGTTTTAAGAAAAACATCTAACAACAATTACATCTACAGAAGCGATGATAAAGTTTCTTTTGGGTATTTTGACGCAGATGGTAATCTAATTTTAGAAACTTTTGATTACAAAAATGATAAAATTACGATGGAAAAATTTGTGGTTCAAAGATAAAATTTGACTTATAGAATAAAAAAAGCGAATCAAATGATTCGCTTTTTTTATTGTGTTTCTTCATATACACCTGTCAAACTATCAATAAAATCTTGTTCTTCTTGAGTTAAAACCAAACCAGAGTCGATATTCCAAAAATCAGTAAGGATAGTATTGGAACGATTTAATAGGGTTTTATCTTTGAAAACTTCTTTTGCATCATAGGTGAACATTCGTTTTGTAAATTTATTGGTTACAAAATAATTTCTCACTTCTGTTTTTATCATTTCTTTATCTTGTTTCGCTAAAAAACCAATTTCTTCTTTAGCATAAACTAAATAATATTCTTCATTCCCTTTTACTCTGTAAGTCATTTTAAAAGCAGACTTGTAAACATTTTTCTTTCCAGAAATGCTATAATCAGCATGTTGCTCTGCTCTTTCTGGTTCAATAAAATTATCGATTTCAATAATAATTCTTTTGGTATGATCGTATAAAATAGTATAGTGAAACAAATATCCATTTGCTTCTTCTAAAGGTTTGATGATTAACTGATAATAATTTTCATTTTCAGGATACGATTTAATTTGAAAATCATACAATTTCTTCACTTTATTATCCAAAACCTCATCTAGATATTTGAATTTGTAATAATTCTCCATTAAATTATTCAAATTATACCCATAAATATCTTTATCTGTTTTTTCATTAAGAATTCCCAAAACCCTATTTTGTTCCACTAAAATATCGGTTTTAATAGAAGACTTATCTTTTAAAATTTGAAAATTAACCAAGCCGTCATTATATAAAATATTAGCATCGTTCTTCTTAAAAAATTCTCTAATATAAACTCTCAAATTAGATGGAACCGATAATTTCTCTTTTGAATTATCTACAATTTTCTTTAAAATATCTTGTGGATGGTCTTTAGTTAAAATGATTTCGGGTAATTTATTTACTGTATTCTCCAAATAGATAACATTTTCTTCCTCATTAAGCGTAATAGACTTTACAATAAATTTTTTATAGGAGGAATGACTCACTTCTAAATAAGAAGGACGTTTCAATAAAATCTTCACCATTCCATCTGCATTCGAAATAAAACTTTCCTTTGTACGAAGAATGGTAAGCGTAACTTCATCTACTGGAAGTTGACTCTCAATATCTCTAAATACAATGGTAATTTCTTTCTCTTGAGAAAAAGTTTTTAGACAGCATATAATCAAAAAAAGAAAATAAATTCTTCTCATCGGCAATAACAATTTTAACAAAAATAGGAATATTTAAATAAACGGAGTCCTTTTTGTAGTAAAAACAATAAATTATGGGTTTTAGTATGTTTGAAATAAAATCTTTTAATTTCAAAATTTCAATAAATTTTATTGGTAAATACTCTTCTAAAAAAATCCATCTGAATATTATAACAAAACAGAAAAACCCTACAATTACTTTAATTTATTAAAAGAAAAACTCCTCATAAGAGGAGCTTATTTTATTCATTATGTAGAAAAGATTGCCTATTTAACAAGGTTTCTTCCGATTCTACGTAGTCTTCATCAGGCACACAGCAATCTACTGGACATACTGCTGCACATTGTGGTTCTTCATGAAATCCTTTACATTCCGTACATTTACTTGGAACAATATAATATACATCATCCGATAATGGAATTTGAGCTGCTTCTGCATCAACTTCCGTTCCATCTGGTAAAATTATTTTACCCGATAATTTAGTACCATCTTTGTATCTCCAATCATCTGCACCTTCATATATAGCTGTATTTGGGCATTCTGGTTCACATGCTCCACAATTAATACACTCGTCTGTTATTTTTATCGCCATATTTTTAAAACTTAAAAGTTAGTACTATGCAGTAGAAGTTTTTATAAATCTAACTAAATAGTCTAACTAAATCATTATTTTTGTGCAAAAATACAACGTAAACCCCTTAAAAACAAAAAACAAATGTTACAAAATGAAATAAAAGAATGTTTTATTGAATTAGGTCAGTTTTTAGAACAATTTTCAACTGAAAATTATACCAAAAATGATACTGTAAAAAACAACTCTTTATTTTATAATCAAATGGTAGATTTAATCGATTTATCACAATCGCATAATGGTTGGTTTACCAAAGAAAATGTTTGTTTTTCATTAGATTCATGGGCGAAAGCGTTAACCAAAGAAAACATCGAAAAATGGCTATCTGCATATGATTTTAGCACTGTAAAAGAAAAAACAGTAGGTCTCATTTTAGCTGGAAATATCCCTTTGGTTGGTTTTCATGACTTTTTAAGTGTTTTAATTACAGGACATAAAGCCTTAATTAAAACTTCTTCAAACGATCAACATTTAATTCAATTTTTATCGAAGTACTTAATAAGCCTAGACCAAAGATTTCAAGATAAAATTACTTTTGTGGAAGGCAAATTAGAAAATTTCGATGCTGTAATTGCTACAGGAAGTAATAATACAGCGCGTTATTTTGAATTTTATTTTAAGGAAAAACCTAGTATTATTAGAAAAAATAGAAATTCTGTAGCCATTCTAACAGGTAAAGAAACACAAGAAGATTTAATACACTTAGGAGAAGATATTTTTAGATATTTTGGTTTAGGTTGTAGAAATGTTTCTAAAATTTTCATCCCTAAAGAATATCGTTTTGATTCTTTTTTTAACGCCATGTTTACGTATCAAGACGTTATAAAATATGATAAATACGCCAATAATTACGATTATAATAAAGCCGTTTATTTAATGAGTAATTACAAATTATTAGATAATGGCTTCTTGACTTTAAAAGAAGATGAAAATTACGCCTCCCCTATTTCTTCCGTATTTTATGAATACTACGAAAATGAAAATGAGGTCGCTGAAAAACTTCAAAAAGATGTGGATAAAATTCAATGTATTGTGAGTAAAAATCCAATTTTGAAAAGTATTCAATTTGGTCAAACTCAAAAACCAAATCTTTGGGATTATGCCGATAACATTGACACAATTGCGTTTTTAACAACAATATAATACATTTACTACAACGTTATTGTTAATAACATTGCATAATTAATAATAAAAAGAAATGCTATTATAATCTGTATTTCCGAAATTTGCTAAAACTATAAAATCACAACTATTTTCAAATTCATTTTGAAATAAAATTATTACCAATGAAAAAACACAATTACAGTGCAGGTCCTTGCATTCTTCCTCAAGAAGTATTTGAAGAAGCTTCAAAATCAATTTTAAATTTCAACGAAAGTGGTTTATCCATTTTAGAGATTTCCCATAGAAGTAAAGATTTCGTAGCTGTAATGGAAGAAGCAAGAGCTTTAGTACTTGAGTTATTAAATTTAGAAGGCAAAGGATATCAGGCCTTATTTTTACAAGGTGGTGCTAGTTTAGAATTCTTAATGGTTCCTTATAACCTAATGAAAACTAATGGAAAAGCTGCTTATTTAGATACTGGAACTTGGGCAAGTGGAGCAATTAAAGAAGCCAAAGCCTTTGGAGAAACTGTAATTGTAGCTTCTTCCAAAGATGCTAATTACAATTACATCCCAAAAAACTATAGCATTCCAACAGATGCTGATTATTTCCATTGTACTTCCAACAATACAATTTTTGGAACTCAAATGAAATCTTTTCCTACAACAAATATTCCTGTGGTATGCGATATGAGTTCTGATATTTTTTCAAGATCGCTTGATTTTTCAAAATTTGATTTGATATATGCAGGTGCTCAAAAAAACATGGGACCAGCAGGTACAACATTAGTGGTTGTTAAAGAAGAAATTCTTGGAAAAACAGGAAGAGCCATTCCAAATATCTTGAACTACGAACAACATATTGCTAAAGAGAGCATGTACAATACGCCAGCGGTTTTTGCCGTTTACACTTCTTTATTAACTTTAAAATGGTTGAAAAAGTTAGGTGGCATCAATGCTATTGAAAAAATAAATGAAGCAAAGGCAAATTTACTATATACTGAAATTGATCGAAACCCGTTGTTTAAAGGAACTGTCTTACAAGAAGATAGAAGCCCTATGAATGCAACATTCTTATTGGAAAATCAAGACCATCAAGAACTTTTCGATAGCATGTGGAAAAAAGCAGGTATTTCTGGAATTAATGGTCACCGTTCTGTAGGCGGTTACAGAGCTTCTATGTACAATGCTTTACCTTTAGATAGCGTACAAGTATTGGTAGACGTAATGAAAGAATTAGAAAAAAACAGTTAATCAATTACACATCTGATTTTCACTTTTATTTGAAAAGTAAAAATCAAAATTATAAAAGAATAAAAAATGAAAGTATTAGCGAATGACGGTATTTCAAAAGCAGGTATCAAAGTTTTAGAAAAAGCAGGATTTGAAGTCATTACCACAAAAGTAGCTCAAGAACAAGTAGCAACCTTTATCAACACACATGATGTTAAAGTAATTTTAGTACGAAGCGCGACTAAAGTAAAACAAGATATAATTGATTCCTGTCCAGGTTTAAAAATCATAGGCCGAGGTGGTGTTGGGATGGACAATATTGATGTCGATTATGCAAGAAAACAAGGAATTCATGTCATTAACACCCCTGCTTCATCAAGTGAAAGTGTTGCTGAACTTGTATTTGCGCATTTATTTACTGGAGTACGATTTCTTCATGACTCCAACCGAAACATGCCTTTAGAAGGAGATACTAATTTTAACGGCTTGAAAAAAGCGTATGCTAATGGTATCGAATTAAAAGGAAAAACACTAGGAATTATAGGTTTTGGAAGAATTGGACAGGCTGTAGCTAAAATGGCTTTAGGATTAGGCATGAAAGTTATTGCATCAGATAAATATGTAGGTGAAGCTGTTATTCGTGTTGATTTCTATAACGGTCAGTTTATTAATGTGGATATTAAAACTGAACCTATGGACGAGCTTTTAAAGCATTCTGATTTTATCACATTACACGTACCTGCTCAAGATGGATATGTAATAGGTCGCGAAGAATTAAAACTAATGAAAGAAGATGTTGGTATTGTAAATGCTGCTCGTGGTGGAGTTATTGACGAGGTAGCTTTAGTAGAAGCTTTAGACGAAGAAAAAGTTTTATTTGCAGGATTAGATGTTTTTGAAGACGAACCAACACCCGCAATGAAAGTGTTGATGCACCCAAAAATCTCTTTAACACCTCATATTGGAGCTGCTACTATGGAAGCACAAGATCGCATTGGAACAGAATTAGCGGAACAAATCATTAGCTTATTAAAAAACAATTAAAAAAATCACTAACTTTAACATCCAACTCAAATAACAATAACATGTCTGGAATTTTAGATTTATTAAATAGCGATTTAGGAAAACAAATTGTAAATAATGTTAGTGAAAAAACAGGAATTAATCCTTCTCAAGCGAGCGATGTGGTTTCTTCTAGTTTACCTGCTCTATTAGGAGCTATGCAAGGAAACCTTCTTTCAGGAAATGGTGCAGAAGGTCTAATAAATGCTGTAACTAGTGGAAAACATGACGGGAGCATTTTAGAAAACTTAGGAGGTTTTATTAACGGTGGTGATTTTACTGATGGGTCTAAAATTTTAGGTCACTTATTAGGAGACAAATTAGGAGCAGTTGAAACGGGTATTAGTGAAAAAACAGGCGTTTCTAGCAGTATTATCTCCAAAATATTACCTATGTTAGCTCCAATTATTATGGGTTATTTAGGAAAACAAACTAAAAATAAAGGCGTATCTGATGGTGAAGGTTTAGGAGGTATTTTAGGTAGCTTATTAGGAGGCAGTACAGATGGTAGCTCCCTTGGTGGTAGCTTATTAAATTCTGTATTAGATCAAAATAACGATGGAAAAGTAGATGTTAACGACGCCATTTCAGCAGTTACTAAGAAAAAAGGTGGCTTAGGCGGTTTATTAGGAAGTCTATTTGGCAAAAAATAACAAATGAATAGTTCAAATATGTTAAAAGCATCGACTATGTCGGTGCTTTTTTTTATCTTTATATCAGAATAAGGAGTAATTCTACCCTATTTAATAACTATTTATCTTGAAACAATATCTTATCATATTAGTTGGTGTTTTAGGAATTGCAATCGCTTGTGATTCAACTAAAGATATTGCGTCAACGGATAAACCAAAATTAGAAAGTGACACCATTCATATTGCAAATGATAAAATTGAATATGAGGTAACGATTATTGATGCTGGATTTCAATCTTGGTTCAATACCAATGCCAGACCAAGAAATTTTTATTCTCAAAATTATTTGGAAGCTCGAAATAGAGTTTGGATTTTAGAATGGAATCGCAGAGCCATGAATCCCTATCAATTCAATCCCAATTTATACGAATTACAAATTAATTATGATAGCAACATCGATTATGGATATGAAGTAAATTACATGATTTACAACTATCTTGTCTATTTTCAATTAAAAAACAAGCAACGTCTTGGAATGTTTATGCCACGAATTTAACACTACATGAATAAACTGAAACAACGCTGGAATATCAATTCCAATTGGCAACTTCTTATTATTTTTATTGTATTTGCTATAACGGGTTCAACAGCTGCTTATGTTTCCAAACCTATTACAAATGCCTTAGGAATTACTAAAGAAAATATGTCCTTATGGTTGTATTGGCCTGCTCGATTGCTGCTTATTTTTCCTTTATATCAAGTCTTGTTAGTTTTAATTGGTACTCTATTCGGTCAATTTACCTTTTTTTGGGAATTTGAAAAAAAAATGCTGTATAAAATGAAATTAGGATTTATTGCCGATTTTTTTGACAAACAGATTTACAAAAAATAAAAGTTTTCAAAAAACTACGTTTGAATTTCTTACTTTTGAACTATGGTAAGAAATGTTTCCACATATAACAGTGACTTAAAATTAAAAGGTTTTAATGTTTTCCAAATTGAAATGGATGACAACGCTACAAAAACCTATAGCAGAAAAGATTTTTATAAAATTTGTTTAACTACTGGAAAAAGTAAAATACATTATGCAGATAGAACTTTTGAAGCTAATGAAACCATCTTATTTTTTGGCAACCCAAATATTCCATATTCTTGGGAAACACTTTCAACTAAATATGTAGGCTATACTATTTTATTTTCGGAAGATTTTTTTGTTTCAGGAAAACACTCTATTAACCTACAAAAATCACCATTATTTAGTTTGGGTGGAACTCCTATTTTAGAAATTTCAGAGGCGCAACGTGAATTTTTAAATAAGCTTTTCCAAAAAATGATAGAAGAGCAACAATCTGATTATGAATTTAAAGACGACTTAATTCGTAATTACATCGATTTAATCTTACACGAATCTTTAAAACTAAAACCATCTGAAAATTTCATTCAAGAAAAAAGCAGTGCTTCGCGTTTAACAAGAGTATTTATGGAACTCTTAGAACGGCAATTCCCTATTGAAAATCCCGAAAACCCGTTACAATTAAAAACTGCTAAAGATTACGCAAAAATACTCTCTGTACATGTTAATTCACTAAACAGAGCTGTAAAAGATGTTACTGGTAAAACCACTACAACTATTATTTCGGAACGAATTATAAACGAAGCTAAAGCTATCTTACAACATACAGATTGGAATATATCGGAAATAGCGTATGCTTTAGGATTTGAATACCCAACATACTTTAATAATTTCTTCAAAAAACAAACCGGTTACAACCCAAGTACTATTCGAACAGAAACTGTTTGAATTTCTTAAGTATTGGTTTGATTTCTATTATTCCCAATACTTTTCTCTAACGTAATTTTGCATTGTAAATCAATACAATTGTAAAATGAAAAATAAACTATTGATTGCAACAACTATAGTAATTGTTTGTATTGCATGTAATAATCAAAAAAAACTAGAGAAAATGGAAAATCAAAACACTACATCACTTTATCCAAAAGGGCAAAAATTACCAAATGATTGGTTCACTGGAAATGCTTTTATAACACCCTTAATTGCAAAAGACAACAACAATGAATTCTCAATTGGAAGCGTAACTTTTGAAATCGGAGCAAGAACGCATTGGCATACGCATCCAAAAGGACAAGTATTACTAGTAACTGAAGGCAGTGGTTTCTATCAAGAAAAAGGAAAAAAAGCACAAATTATTAGAAAAGGAGACGTCATTACTATTCCTGAAAATGTAGAACATTGGCACGGAGCTTCAGCCAAAACAGCAATGATCCATACTGCTATTACTAATTTTAAAGATAACAAACAAGTTACTTGGTTAGAACCTGTAACAGATTCCGAATTTAACGAAGCAAATCAGTAATACAATGAAAAAAGAATTATACCTATTGATAACATGCTTCGCATTAGTTATCTCATCTTGTAACCAAAAAACTACAGTAGAAAACAATAAAAAAATAGAAGAAATGAACACAAATGAAGAACATTATACTTTCCAACTAAACGAAAACGTATCACGTAAAAAAGTAACATTCAAAAATCGTTACGGGATTGAATTAGTTGGCGACTTATACTTACCAAAAAATGGAGGAATAAATTTACCCGCTTTAGCTATTAGTGGACCTTATGGTGCTGTAAAAGAACAAGCATCCGGATTGTATGCGAATCAAATGGCACAACATGGCTTTGCTGTTTTAGCGTTTGACCCTTCTTATACTGGTGAAAGTGGTGGCGAACCTCGTAATATTGCTTCTCCAGATATTAATACTGAAGACTTTAGTGCAGCTATCGATTTCTTAGGACTACAAGAAAATGTAGACCAAAATAAAATAGGAATCATTGGAATTTGTGGTTTTGGTGGTTTTGCACTAAATGCTACAGCAGTAGACAAACGTGTAAAAGCAGTTGCTACAACAAGTATGTATGACATGTCTAGAGTAACATCTAAAGGTTATTTTGATTCTATGACACTAGAGCAACGCACTCAAATGTTAGAACAAATGAGTCAACAACGTTGGATAGATGCTAAAAATGAAACTTCAGAATTATCTGGACAAGGTTTACCAAATGAATTAAAAGGAGACGAGCCTGAATTTGTAAAAGGATATTTTGACTATTACAAGACACCAAGAGGCTTTCATGAGCGTTCTATAAATTCTATTAGTTCTTGGACAAAAACAAATTCTTTTTCGTTAATGAACATGCCTATTTTAACGTATATCAAAGAAATAGCTCCAAGACCATTGTTACTTATTGCAGGAGAAAATGCGCATTCTAAGTATTTCAGCGAAGACGCTTTTAAAGCTGCAAACGAACCAAAAGAATTATTAATTATTCCTGGTAAAGTACATACTGATTTATATGACCAACTCGATGTGATTCCATTTGAAAAACTGGACCAATTTTTCAAAGAAAACTTACACTAAAATTCCAATAAAAAATCCCGATAATTCGGTTTTTTTTTATTCTTCTTTTTTTATTACATATTGATAAATCCAAGTAATGGTAAACGTAGGAATAAAATCGATAAAAGGAAAAGCTTCTTCTATAAATCCAATAATACCTGCTACTTTTCCTGTCATCCCTTTGTACATATATAGTAAAAGCAAACCTGAAATAGGTGCCCAAATTACATCGGTAATTTCAGCAAATAAAGGAACAATGTAGGAAAGCATGCCTATTAAATCAAATAAAATACTCAAGAGTAATTTTGATTTTTTGCTAGACGCTTTCGGTTTAGTTATGATTTGAGCTTCTTCAGCCATTTCAAAAAAAATTATAAATTAATCTACTGAAAGATAACAAAATAAATGCCAAAAACTTATTCTTTCTTAATTAATTTATAAAAATCATCTCGAAACGCTTTCTCTTTAAAAACGCCTCCATATTGCAACGTAGAAGTAAAACTACTTTCATCTTTAATCCCTCTACTAGAAACACATAAATGGGTTGCTTCAACTACAACAATAACATCTTCTGTTTTTAAAACCGTTTTCAATTCGTTAAATATTTGCATAATCATACGCTCCTGAACTTGTGGTCTTTTAGCATAATAATCTACAATTCTATTTAATTTAGATAATCCAATTACTTTTCCAGAAGATACATAACCAATGTGTGCTTTTCCTACAATTGGTAAAAAATGATGCTCACATGTTGAATTAAAACTAATATTAGCTTCCACTAACATCTTATCATAATGGTAGGAATTATCAAAAACTGAAATTTTTGGCTTATTTGCAGGATTTAAACCTGAAAATATTTCTTGCACAAACATTTTAGCTACTCGATGTGGCGTACCTTTTAAACTATCATCTGTAAGATCTAAACCTAATTCTTTCATGATTACAGCAAAATGCTCTTCAATAACTTCCATTTTCGCTTCGTCAGATTTATCAAAAGCATCTTTTCTCAATGGCGTTTCAGCCGAAGTCATTTGATGATTATCTCCTATAATATCAAATATTTCTTTTTCAAGTTGCGTATTCATTTTCATTCCCTTTCTTATTTCAATTTCGATTTGTAGTATTTTCTCAATTTCTCCAATTTTGGAGCAATTACCATTTGACAATATCCTTGCAACGAATTTTGATTGTAGTAATCTTGATGGTATTCTTCTGCTGGATAAAACTCACTTGCAGCGGTTACTTGTGTCACAATGGGATTGGTATATAACTTCTCTTTAATAAGCCATTGAATGTATTGCTCTGCTTTTTCTTTTTGTTCCAAAGAATAATAGAAAACCTCACTTCTATATTGGGTTCCTGAATCAGCTCCTTGCCTATTCAAAGTAGTAGGATCATGTGTGCCAAAAAATATTTCTAATAAATCTTGATAAGCAACTTCTTTGGGATTAAAAGTAATTTGAATGCCTTCTGCATGGCCAGTTGCACCACTACAAACTTCACTGTAAGTTGGATTTTTCGTCTTTCCTCCTATATATCCTGAAGTTACTTTCTGAACTCCTTTCACTTCTAAAAAAATGGCTTCGGTACACCAAAAACAACCACCCGCAAATGTGGCAACTTCTAAATTTTCGTTCATAGTAACGGCTATTGGTTCTTTAAATTCTTTTGGTTTAAACTTCCCTTCTTGAGAATGGCAAGCTTGTAAAATAAAAAAACTAACTAAAATTAAATATTTCATGTAATTCTTTTTTTGTTTAACAAATATACTAAATAAGTTAAACAAATTTACATTTTAACTTATATTTATTATTTACGAAAACAAATTGTACCTGGTTTAAAATTCAGAATTAGAAAAAAAAATAGTTTCTTTGTACAAACGATTGAAAGATGATTAAAGCAACCAATTTACATAAATATTACGGCAATCTTCACGTACTCAAAGGAGTCGATTTACATATTAAAAAAGGAGAAATTGTTTCTATAGTTGGAGCTTCAGGAGCAGGAAAAACCACTTTATTACAAATTTTAGGAACCTTAGATAAACCGGATGCAACATCCGGAACTTATTTAGAAATTAATGGTGAGGAAGTAACTCCAATGAAAGACAAAAGTTTGTCGCGCTTTAGAAACCAACACTTAGGTTTTATTTTTCAATTCCACCAACTTTTACCTGAATTTACAGCTTTAGAAAATGTTTTCATTCCTGGGTTAATTGCCAAAAAAGATAAAAAAGAAGTAGAATCGGAAGCTAAAAAATTATTGGATTATTTAGGTTTATCGCATCGTTTACATCATAAACCTAGTGAACTTTCTGGAGGAGAACAACAACGCGTTGCGGTTGCTCGTGCTTTAATTAATAAACCCGCAGTAATATTTGCTGACGAACCTTCTGGAAATTTAGACACCAATTCAGCAGAAAATTTGCATCAATTATTCTTTAAGTTGAGAGATGAATTCGGGCAAACTTTTGTAATTGTAACCCACAATGAAGATTTAGCCAATATGGCAGATCGAAAATTAACCATGGTGGATGGTAATATTAAGGCTACCAATGAACAACAACAATGACAAAAGAGCAGCTTAAAGAATTTCTAGACGAAAAGGTAGTCTTATACAATAATCCCAATTTCATTGAAACAGATCCCATACAAATTCCACATGCTTTTACCAATAAAGAAGATATTGAAATTGCAGGATTTTTAGCAGCCACAATTGCATGGGGAAACCGAAAAATGATTATTAAAAGTGCGCAAAAATTAATGGATGCAATGGGTAATGCTCCTTTTGATTTTGTCATGCATCACACTACAACAGATTTAAAAAAGTTAGATCATTTTGTACATCGTACCTTCAATAACTTAGATGCAATTACGTTTATTCAATCGTTACAAAATATCTATAAAAATCACAACGGTTTAGAAGCTGTTTTTCACAAATTCAGCGAAAAACATTCGATGCAAAAGGGAATTTCTGAATTTAAAAAAGTTTTTTTTGAAATTCCACATGCCTCTAGAACTACCAAACACATTTCAGATCCGTTAAATAATTCAGCTGCTAAAAGAATCAACATGTTTTTAAGATGGATGGTTCGAAATGATAATAAAGGAGTTGATTTTGGAATATGGAAAAGCATTTCCCCCGAAGCCTTATCTTGTCCTCTAGATGTACATTCTGGTAATGTCGCAAGAAAATTAGAATTACTAATTCGCAAACAAAATGACGCAAAAGCATTAGCAGAACTAGATGCTAATTTAAGATTATTAGATTCAAAAGACCCTGTAAAATATGATTTTGCTTTATTTGGATTAGGTGTATTCGAAAAATTCTAAGCTTGATTATTCTTCCTCAACTTCTTTACTAACTAACGGATGATCCATTATTCCAAGTCCTACAATCTTTATAATATTGACAATAGTATTGTATAGCATTAACACAACCATAATTAATAACGAACTTAAGACGCTTGAAATCGCTAAAGAAATATAATATACAAAATTAAACCAATTGTAAGGCACACTCTCCGATTCGGTTATGGGTAGATTAAAAATCAAAAAAGTAATCACTGCAGCTACAAACACAAAAGTATCCAATTTGGCTATTTGTAAAATATGTCGGTAATGATCTTTTTTCAATTTCGATTTGGAACTCGAACTAATTCCTAATAAAGTAAGCAGTAAAGCTAGAATAGTTGCAGAAGCTAAAGCGATAGTATTACATAAAGTATTCATTCCTGTTAGCGAGTTACGGATTAAAATCTTAGCTTCATAGCCACTTAATTTCCCTAATAGAAAAGTTCCACTTAATATAATAGCTAATGAAATAGCACCTCCTAATAAAGCTCTTTTCGTATACGTACTGATTTTCATAGTTTAAAATTTAAAGATGTTTTACTAACAAATGTAACCGCACTTTCTTTAAATTCTTTTATATAATATGCTCGATCTATTGCAAAATCCTCATTTAAACTCCTAAATAACAACAATATGGCAATAGTATAACGGATTTCAAAAATCTTATAAGGAAGAAGTAGGGTCTTCATTCTAAATTTGTAATAGAAAATGAGAAGAACAGTTTCTCATTCTAATTAAACGAATTACAAACTAAAAATTTATTATTATGTTACGTTGGACAATCACATTTATTATTTTAGCAATAGTTGCTGGAATATTCGGTTTCGGAGGAATTGCAGCTGGTGCTGCTAGTATAGCAAAAATTTTATTCTTTATTTTTATTGTACTATTTATTTTATCACTTATTAGTGGGAGAAGCAGAGTTTAAGAAAAAAGAAAAATATTACCTATCCTGTAGATAAATTACTATAAACTATATTTATCTACAGGATTTATTTTATTCAGTAGCCACAGTATCTCTATTACCTTTTTCTTTTTTACCTTCTTCAATAATCTCTTCAATTTCTCCATCTTCTGCTACATTAGTATTCTCAAATAGATTTTCCGATTTATTTTCGGTAACGATACAAAATTTACAAAATAAAGGTAAATGATCCGAACCTATTGCTTGCAAAGTTTTAAATTCATTGACTTGTATCGTTTCAGAGTGAAAAAATAAATCTATAGGAAAACGCAATAGTCGATATTTCGCATGGAAAGTAGACACAAAACCTCTCCCAATTCTAGGATCAATTAATTGTGATTTTTTCTTAAATAAAACAGAAGAATTGGCCCAAGCTACATTATTAAAATCACCCGAAACAATAACTGGATAGTTACTTTCCTTTACTTTTTTTGCAACCGATAACAATTCTCCATCTCTTTCCTTAGAGTTCTCTTCTTCAGTTGGACTTGGAGGTGGTGGATGCACTCCAAAAAAAGTAAACCGTTTTCCTGAACTTGTTTCTAATAGAATTTCAAAACTAGGAATATCATCTGCTACAAAATAATTGGTTTTGGATGCAATGACATTTAAATGTGTATAAAAATGCATCCCATAGGTATTTTCTAATGTAACTTTATGTGTATTAGGATAATTCGTTTCAATTTTCCTTAAATGTTCTTCCCAATCTTTGTTAGATTCCATAGTTAGAACGATATCTGGCTTTACTTCGTCTATTAACCGAATTAATTTATCGTATTCGTTATTAAATTGGTAAACATTCACTGAAACAATACTTACCGAATTTTCCTCATTGCTACTATTACATTTATTTTCTTGACTGTATAATGGAGTATATGGTAACAATACTTTTAAATTGTACACAATAAAAACTAGCAACAAAAACTGTATTACTCTTGAAAAAACAGTAAAATCGGAATGAATAAAAAGACTTACTAAAAATAAAATACCTAACAAGAAAAGAAGCTGAATTCTACCAAAATCCCATACTCTAAAAAACCAATGTTGGTGCGGAATAAAAGGCAAAATATTAACCACTAAGACAATACAACAAAGTATATATAAAACAAATTCCATAGCATATGTGTCTATTGTAAGACTTTATAAAAATACTCATATTTACGACTAAAAAAAATAAAATAAAAGAAATACCATTTTTTAATCCAAGTTCTTTTTTTGTAACAAATTTTGCTAAGTATCGTCTACTTTTAATAAAACTTTATATTTTGGAAACAATACTTACAATTACCAATCTCAATAAAATTTTTAATAAGCGCGTACATGCTGTTAAAAATGTGTCATTTGAAATCAAAAAAGGAAATGTCTATGGTATTTTAGGTCCGAACGGTTCTGGAAAGTCAACAACCTTAGGAATTGTCTTGAATGTGGTAAATAAAACTTCTGGTGATTACCAATGGTTCAATGGAAGTTTACCTACACATGAAGCACTTAAAAAAGTAGGAGCCATTATTGAGCGCCCTAACTTTTATCCGTACATGACAGCAGAAGAAAACTTGAAATTGGTTTGTAAAATTAAAGGGATTCCTTATTCAAAAGTTTTTGAAAAATTAGAGTTGGTTGGACTTTTAGAGCGAAAAGACAGCAAGTTCAGAACTTTTTCATTAGGAATGAAACAAAGACTAGCAATTGCTTCCGCATTATTAAATGATCCAGAAATTTTAATTCTTGACGAACCTACAAATGGATTAGATCCTCAAGGAATAAGACAAATTAGAGATTTAATTAAATTAATTGCCTCACAAGGAACTACTATTTTATTAGCTTCTCATTTATTAGATGAAGTTGAAAAAGTGTGCAGTCATGTTGTTGTATTACGATATGGTGAAACCTTGTATCATGGCGCAGTTGATGGTATGTTATCTAACGAAGGTTTTTTCGAATTAAAATCAGACAATATCATCTTATTAAAAGAACGTTTACAAAAACATACCGCTGTTAAGGATATAAAAATTGAAGAAGATAAAGTATTTGTTTACCTAAAAGATCATTTAGAAGCAGATGAGTTGAATCAATATTTATTTGAAAATGGCATTGTTCTCCAACATTTAGTAAAAAGAAAAAACAGCTTAGAGGAGCAATTTTTACAACTAACAAAAACCAACTAAAAAACTACAAATGAAACGTTTACTCTTAATAGAATTTCAAAAATTATTAAAAAACAGAGCCAGTAAGTTCCTCATTATATCCTATTTTGTCTTACTCTCTTTTATCGCTTTAATTGCTTCCATTAAGTTTGATTTTGGCAAACTAAAATTTCATATTGCAGAGCAAGGTATTTTTAATTTTCCCTACATATGGCACTTTAACACCTATATTGCAGGTTATTTTAAATTATTTTTAGCCATTGTAATTGTTTCCATGATGGCTAACGAATATACCTATGGAACTTTAAAACAAAATTTAATTGACGGATTAAGTAAAAAAGAATTCATTCTTTCGAAATTTCTAACTGTTGTGACTTTTGCTCTCGTTTCAACCGTATTCATTTTTTTAATGTCTTTAATATTAGGATATTCTTTTTCATCTTACACAGAATTTGGTATTGTATTTTCAGATTTAAACTATTTAGTTGCTTTCTTCTTTAAATTAGTAGGATTCTTTTCATTTTGTTTATTTCTTGGAATTCTAGTAAAAAGAAGTGCTTTTGCATTAGGCTTTTTATTAATATGGAATATAGGCGAGGCTATTGTTTCTGGGTTAATGAGATGGCAATTTTTTCCTCAAACCGACATTTATGCTAAAATAAATCAGTTTTTTCCTTTGGAAGCGATGAGTAATTTGATCAAGGAACCTTTTTCAAGATTATCAGCTATCAAAAACATTGAAACTACAATAACAGGTGAAGAAGTGGTAAGAGACTATGGTGTTCATTTTTCAGAAATAGCCATTGTTTGTGTTTGGACTTTCATATTTATATATTTATCGTATTATATATTGAGAAAAAGAGATTTATAGTATCTTTGCCTTTGCTATTAAAAAGTAAAGAATGAGGTATTTTATAATTGCAGTTTTTTTATTGATTATTCAAAAGAATCAGGCACAAAGTATCAGTGTAGATCAAAATACTTACACACCACAACAATTAGTTGAAGATATATTAATTAATAGTGGTTGTGCATCGGTAACTAATGTGACAGTTTCAGGTGGAAATTTTCCTTCAGGAGATAAATCCTATGGCTATTTTAATCGAGACGGGTCTTCTTTTCCTCTTGAAGATGGAATTATTCTAAGTACAGGTAGGATATATAATGCTCCAGGACCTAATGCGTCTATTTCAGATGATGGAAATGGAATTGGATGGAATGGTGATAGTGATTTAAATCAAGCATTAAATATTTCCAATTCAATTAATGCGACTATACTTGAGTTTGATTTTACACCTTTAGGAAATCGTATCAGTTTCGACTATATTTTTTCTTCTGAAGAATATCATGGAACCGCAACTTGTCAGTATTCAGATGGATTTGCATTTCTACTAAGGGAAGTTGGCACAACAAATTATCAAAACTTAGCCTTAATACCTAATACGAATATCCCAGTTAAAGTAACCACTGTACACCCAAATATTCCTGGAGGTTGTGGACCACAAAATGAACAATATTTTGACAGCTTTAATGATATCAATCATCCCACAAATTTTAATGGGCAAACGAAAACTTTGACGGCTCAAGCAACGGTTACACCTGGCCATCAATACCATATAAAATTAGTCATTGCAGATGAAGGAAATTATCGTTATGATTCTGCTATTTTTCTTAAAGCAGGTAGTTTCAATACTAGTGTAAACCTTGGAGAAGATAGAATTATAGCCAATGGAAATCCTGCTTGTGGCTCTATACTTTTGGACACCCAATTAAATGGTACCCATCAATGGTTTTTAGATGGCAATGAAATTATTGGAGAAACAACTTCCACTTTAACGGTTACTCAAAGTGGAACATATACCGTTATTGTTTCTATTCCTGGTTGTTCACAAGCCCCAACAGATGACATTATCATTGAATTTGCACCAACGCTTGTTCAAAACACCAATGATCCTTTTACAGAATGTGATGCAGACGACATACAAGATGGAATAACGATGTTTGATTTGAGTCTCCTATTACCTCAAATTATTAGTAACCTTCCTTCAAATTATGAATTGGCTCTATTTGAAAGCCCTACTGCTACAACACCAGTTCCTTTATTATATCAAAACACGGTTCCCTATCAACAGCCTTTATATGCAAAAGTCATCAATATTGCTGATTGCTATGACAATGAAGTATATCCAATACTTTTAGAAGTAATTACTTTTACGGAAGATTATAGCGATGAAACCTTAGGTCTTTGTGAAAACAACAGTATTGTTCTTGATGCAGGAAGCGGATTTAATTCCTACAGTTGGAACACTACTCCTATTCAGACCACTCAATCTATAGTGGTATCAACAGAAGGAGATTATGCAGTTACCTTAGAAAATGCTTCAGGTTGTTTTAAAACAAAAACTTTTCATGTTATTGGATCCCAAATAGCTACCATTGAAAACATCGTAATTAATGATTTTTCCGAAAATAACACTGCCACAATTTTTGCTTTAGGAAGCGGACAATATGAATATTCTCTTAATGGATTAGATTATCAAGACACTCCTATTTTTGAAAACTTACTTCCTGGGAAATACACGGTTTATGTTAATGATAAAAACAATTGTGGTTATATTACTGAAACTTTTTATATCTTAGATTATCCTAAATTTTTCACGCCTAATGGAGATGGTTATAATGACACTTGGCAAATTGAAAATTTAGATAAAAATGGTTTAGAAAATAGTAATATCTATATTTTTGATAGATTTGGTAAACTATTAAAACAAATTAATCCACTTGGAAATGGTTGGAATGGAACTTATAATGGAGAATTATTACCCTCATCTGATTATTGGTTTGTTCTTGAACTAAGTAATGGTAAAACGATAAGAAACCATTTTTCAATGAAACGATAAAACATGTTAAAAAATCTTCTTTTTATTGCTTTAGGAGGTGGCATTGGAAGTTCACTAAGATATCTATGCAATGTCTATCTTACTAAAACATATCCAAATAAAGCGTATATTGCTACGTTTATAGTAAACATGATAGGGTGTTTACTAATTGGATTGTTTATGGGGTATTTCCAAAAAAACCAAACTGAAAACGAAGCTTTCAAACTATTATTAATAACAGGATTTTGCGGAGGTTTTACTACATTTTCAACTTTTGGATTAGAGAATTTCAACCTTTTACAATCCCAAAATTACATACTAACACTTGGCTACATTATGTTATCAATTGTAATTGGTATCACTTTTGTAGGCATAGGCATATATCTAACAAAATAAAATGCTTTCAACTACCGAATTAACAGAAATACAATCGCTACTAAGTACACCCAAAAAAATCACAATTGTGTGTCATCGAAATCCTGATGGTGATGCCATGGGTTCTTCATTAGGGTTATTACTTTTTTTAAAACAACTTCAGCATCAGGTTACTTTCATTTCTCCAAATGAATATCCTGATTTTTTAGCTTGGTTGCCCAATGCAAATCAAACTGTTATTTTTGAAAGAGAATATGACAAAGCATTACCTCTTTTACAAAATAGTGACTATATTTTCACTTTAGATTTCAATGCCTTACATCGAACAGGTGATGCCATGCAAAAGGTACTAGAAACTTTATCGAATCCAATGATTATGATTGACCATCATCAATTACCAGATTCCTATGCTAAGTATACTTTTTCAGATGTAAATTATGGTTCTACTTGTCAAATGGTATATGATTTCATTAATGCTTTAGGTTATAATCATCTTATTAATAAAGATGTTGCTAGTTGTCTATATACAGGAATTGTAACGGATTCGGGTAGTTTTCGTTTTCCAAAAACCACACCACAAACACATCAATGTGTGGCTGATTTAATCGATAAAGGAGTTAATAATAGTGAAATTCATAATTTATTATTTGACAATTCGAGTTACGAACGCTTACAATTACTTGGAAAAGCGCTTCAAAATTTAAAAATACTTACCGCTATTGGATGGATAATATTCGCGATTGGAATATTTCACGACAATTGTGGTGGGGTCAGCAAATACCCGCCTATTATTATGGTAATGATAAGTCGGAATTTGTGGTTGCTAAAGATATTGAAAGTGCACTTGAGAAGGCCAAAGAAGTGACTGCTAATCAAAGGTTAAGTAAATCTGATTTGCATCAAGATGAGGATGTACTTGATACGTGGTTTTCCTCATGGCTATGGCCAATCTCTGTATTTAATGGTGTACTAGAACCTGAAAACCTAGAAATTAATTATTATTATCCAACGCAGGACTTGGTTACCGGGCCCGATATTTTATTTTTTTGGGTTGCTCGCATGATAATTTCAGGATATAAACTTAGAGATCAGCCTCCTTTTTCCAATGTATACTTGACAGGTTTAGTTCGCGACAAGCAAGGTAGAAAGATGTCCAAACAGTTGGGTAATTCTCCTGATGCATTGGCTTTAATTGACAATTACGGTGCGGATGCTGTAAGGTTAGGCTTGATGCTCAGTTCCGCTGCAGGAAATGATCTTTTGTTTGATGAAAGTCTTTGTCAACAGGGAAAGAACTTTTCCAATAAAATTTGGAATGCTTACCGATTGATTGATGGTTGGGAAGTGGATGAAATTAAAGATATTTCAATATTGAATGCTTCAGCAATAAAATGGTATCAGTCATTGTTTAATCAAACCCTAATAACTGTTGAAGATCATTTTAAGAAATATCGAATTTCTGATGCCTTAATGACACTATATAAATTGATTTGGGATGACTTTTGTTCTTGGTTTCTAGAAATTATCAAACCGAGTTATGGTCAGTCAATTGATCACGGAACATTGACAGCCGTAAAATCACTATTTGAGGATAATCTAAAGTTATTACATCCCTTTATGCCTTTCCTCACTGAAGAGTTATGGCATTTCATTGCAGTAAGGAAAAAGGAAGATACTTTGATGATTTCTCCTTGGCCAAAGGTCCAAAAAGTAGATGAGCAATTGAATACAGATTTTGAGATGGTCAAGCAGATAGTCGGTGGGATTAGAAATTTCAGGAAAGAAAAAAATATTGGATTCAAGGAGCAACTTGTTTTAATTTCTGATGCAGTAATTCCATATGTTGATATTGTTCAAAAATTGGGTAAAGTCGAAAAGTTAGAAAAGCCGACTCAGCAATATGATCAGGTCCTAGGGTCATTTCGATTGGGTCGATCAGAGTTCTTTATTCCAATGAGTGATGCAGTTAAACCAGAAGAGGAGCGAAGAAAATTAACTCAGGAGTTGGAATATATTAAAGGATTTCTGAATTCGGTGGAAAAAAAGTTATC
>PKDY01000060.1 GCA_002862755.1 Flavobacteriaceae bacterium
AATCTTTTTCTTTAGTAAGAACCAATGTATTCAGATATTCAAAAAGTTTAGCAGGATATTTCGGTCTGTATTTAGCATATTGATCTGATTGGGAAGAAAAATTATCTTTCATATTGGCTTTAGAAAATTGAAATTAAGTTTTATTTCAAAAAAATACCTAAAACAAATATACTAATTGCATAGAAAGGTTAGAATATTTTTTACTTAATCTAGAGCTACTTTTAAATTTTGTAGATACTGAGACCAAGCATTGGAACATTGATCATAACACGCTATTTCAGGAACAAGACCCTTGTGAGTAAAAGTAACAAGAGTTTGATTTTCATTTTCTTCTAATTCAAAAGTAATTTGCGTTTCATTCCATTCGTCTTTTTGGTCTAAAAATGATAAATGACTTTGGGTAACCAACCAAGTAATTTTTTGGTTTGGAATACTATCAATTAACTTTTGAACGGAAAAATGAGCTCCGTTTCCAGCTCGAAATGAGAATTCGTCTCCAATTTGTTGACTTTTTCCCGTGATTTCTTCTGCAAACAATCCTTTCCACCATTTTTCAGGACTTAAAAGAATATTAAAAATAGTCGCAGCTGATTTCGAACTGCTAAAAAGATAGGTGTAATTCGTATGTTTCATATATTTATTTATTTATTTGGAAGTCCCCATTTTTCAACTAATTCAGCATTTAAACCTCCTTCTTTCGGATTTGGTTTTCCAGTTCCAGTTGTAATTAAATTTTTTAAACTGCCTTCAATATAACTTGTCCAAGCATCTTCGCAAACTTGATAACATTCATAAGTGGGAACCAATCCTTCATGAGTAAACGTTATTTTTGTTTGAGAACCTTGTGATTCAATGTCAAAAATAAGTTTGGTATTTACCCATTCGGTTTGATCTTGGGTAAAATTGAATTGATTTTCAGTTACTAGATAGACTAGTTTTTTATCGACTATTTGTTCTATAAGTTTAATTTTACACAAATGCACCTCTTTGTAATGATAGAAAAAAGTTTCGTTCAAAACATTGGTTTTACCTTCAATATCCATGGACCACCATGCTCTAAAATCTTGTATGGCTTGAAATACTTGTTCAGGATTTTGATTTACTTCTATGGTTTTTGTAAATGATTTCATATGATTTTGTGTTGTAATTACAGATTGATTTTGTGCATAAAATGCGATTGTTTGTAAAACGAATACAAGCCTAAAAATATAAGTTTTCATCTTTTTTTTACAAATTTCGATAATCTAATAGAAAGGATAGAGTAGTAATATAGACATTGTAAAGGGTTGATTTAGACAAACGTGTTTCGTATATTTGTAAGAAAAGATATCATGAAGCATTTAACAATATTGGTTCCAAATGGAGAAAACAATTTAAGTAGTATTGTTGGATCGTATAAGATTTTTAATCGTGCCAATGCTATTTTTATTTCTAAAGGGCGCAATCCTATTTTTACAATAGAATTAGTTGGAACCACTCAAAAAATTGGTTTTTATGATGATTTATTTACGGTTCAAGCTCATAAAAAGTTATCCGAAATTAAGAAGACTAATTTTATTATTATTCCTTCTTTGAATCATAATTTTGATAGTGCTGTACAGGAAAATCAAGAAATTATAGATTGGATTACCAAACAATATCATTTAGGTGCAGAAGTTGCCAGTATATGTACTGGTGCTTTTTTATTAGCAGCAACAGGGTTGTTAGAAGGAAAAATGTGTGCAACGCATTGGTCTGCTGCAGCTGTTTTTAAGCAACGTTTCCCAAATATCAATTTGCAACCAGACCAACTTATAACTGATGAAAATGGTATTTATACCAATGGAGGAGCGTATTCTTTTCTAAACTTAATTTTGTATTTAATTGAAAAATTCTACGATAGAGAAACCGCTTTATTGTGTTCCAAAATATTTCAAATTGATATGAATAGAAGTCAGCAATCGGAATTTATAATTTTTAACGGACAAAAAGAGCATGAAGATGAAGCCGTTTTGGAAGCCCAAGAATATTTAGAGCAAAACTTCCAAGAAAAGATATCGATAGCTAATTTGTCTGAAAAATTACATATTACAAGAAGAAATTTTGATAGAAGATTCATTAAAGCAACAGGTGTTACACCTTTAGATTATCTACAAAGAGTAAAAATTGAAGCAGCTAAAAAGCATTTGGAAAATTACTCCAAAACGGTAACCGAAGTGATGTATGAAGTTGGTTATAACGATGCGAAAGCTTTTAGAGACGTTTTTTGTCGGATTACAGGTTTATCGCCAGTAGCGTATAAGTTGCGCTATAATAAAAATGCATCTTTTATTGAAAAATAATACTGTAAAAACTGTTGTTTAATTTTTGGTTTTTTGGTTTATTGGTTGGTAATAGAGAATAATAGCTCCATTTGTAAAGGTTTTATGTTTCACTAAATTAAAAACCATGCGTTCGTTGATGTTTTCAAATAAGGATAAGCCTTTGCCTTCAACCATTGGGTGAATGCAAAGTTGGAGTTCGTCAATTAAATTTAGTTGTAAAAGTGCAATTATTAAACTGCGACTTCCAACAAAAATAGCTTTCCCAAGTTGATTTTTTAACGCAACGACTTCTTCTTTTAAATTGTTTTGAGCTAAGGAAGCACTTTTCCAATTGATTTTTTTAAGTGTATTGGAGAAAACAATTTTTGGAATGGTATCAATAGCCAGTGCAAATTCATTCATAGATTTTTCTTCGGATGGATTTTCTAAAATTGTTTGCCAATAAGTCATTAATTCATAGGTTTTTCTTCCATATAGAATAGCATCTCCTTGAGATAACAGTTCAGTATAATGCTCATGTATTGCTTCATCTGGAATTCCTGAGGTATGATCGCAAATCCCATCGATAGTCATATTAAGTGCTCCTATTATTTTTCTCATAAATGCGGTATGGTTTTTATATTTCCTTCTTAGCAGTTACAACCGTATGGATATCAAATTCGGTTTCTGAAATTTTATAAGGTACTTTAAAAACGGTAATTTCATTAAATTTAGACTTACTAAGTTGAATTTTTAGATTTTCCAAATCATGATAATAAAAAAATACACGACCACCGCTTCCCACTTTAAAATCTGATTTTTCAGGATCACCTTCTACAAAACTTAAATAGAGTAACCCTTTTTCGTGTAGCAAATTATAAGCATTAGCTATAAGTTCGGTTGTATCTTTAGATGACAAATACGGTAAACAAAACCCAGCAACTATACCATCAAACTTTTCTTCAAGAGTAGAAATTGCTCTGGTGTCCATAACTTCAAATTTTGCAGTTGGATTGTTTTGTTTGGCTAGTTCAATCATATTAGGAGCAATATCAATTCCAAAAATAGCAAAGTCTGGTCTTTTGGTTAACAAATATTTCGTAATATTTCCTGGACCACAACCTATTTCCAAAAGTTTCGATTTAGGATTCTTAATTGCATTACAAATGTAATCATAGGTATCGTTATAAATGTCTAAATCCATAAACTTATCTTGATAGATCGCTGCAATATTATTCCATGTTTGATAGGTTTCTTTGTATTTGTCCATGAGTTGCTTTGTATTTGTTTTAAAAATAGGGAAGTATTTTTAGTTATACTGTAAATTTATAACAAAAAGAGACAGTTGCTATGTTATGTACTTGATTTTGTTAGGTATAAAAATAATTAGTTTGCTAACTATTTACTGTAACGATTAAAATTCTATTCTTGAAAAATTTTAAAAAAATTAGTCCAATTGATAATTTGGAATTGTTATTTCTTTGACAAAAATTAAACCATCATATGATTTAGCATAGATTTTAGAAATCATTATTTTATACTTTTGTTTAGGTAAATATCCTCCAGCTGCAATTAATAGATGCTTTGATTCTTTCTTGAAAAATGGAGAGGGTTCATTTTGAATGGCATTTTCTAAATCAATAAAATAAATGTTTTTGTCAACTTCCATTAATGAATGAGCATAAGTGTTTTTAAATGGTTTCTCAATAGTATAGGTTTTCCAATGATTTCCATTTTTTGAATCAGTAACAAAGCCATTTATTTTACCCCTACCAAAATCAAATCCGACACTATAATAATCGTCTTGATAATAATCCTTTAAGTGACGCCCTAAGTTCATTATACCGCTACCAATATAATACATTTCGCTTTTATTAATGTGTTCGTTATGTGCCCAAATAAAAGCTTTACCGTTTTTTGACTCATTCTCAACTATCCATTTCACATTTTCAAACATTTTTAAATCCCTAACTTCATTGCTTTTAGGGTACTTTTCTGTTACAGAAGACCCATATTCGGTATAATGTATTAAATATTTCAGACTTCTAATAATTGCATTTAAGTTTGTAATTTCTTTGTTGGAATTTAATAGTTGTTGTTCCAATTGCTTCAATTTAGGAGTTTGAAGTGCCCACCAATAGTCCGGTTTATTAAAATTTATTTTTTTATTGGAACAACTATCTACTACACTTAAAAGTTCTGGATTTACAGTAATTTTATTAGTTTGAAGATACGTTCGGATTTCTTGATTTAGATTATCCCCATTTTTAGTGTCCATACCAAAAAAACGAATTCTCTCAGATTCTGGTTGGTCTTTGTTGTAATCCCTCATCCATTGTAACAAATTTACAATTTCTTTGCAGTACCAAAATCCAATCCTAAAATGATTAGCTATTGTTTTTGAATCTCCTTCACCGCCATTTATCCATTCATTTATTCCAGCTTCTGCTTGGTATGATTCTTCCATTATGAAGGTTTTTACACCATGATTTTTTACTAAGTATTTAAAAAATTTAGTTTTTAAGTCAAAAAATTCTTTAGTATTATGTGAGGCTTCTCCAAATCCATATATTTTTGCTTCTGTAAATTTTGAAGGTTTTTTTTGATCAAAAATATGCAGCTCTGTATCAGGAAGCGCATCTTCAATAGGAATAGCATGATTATTTATCCAATGGATTGTTGCTTTATTTTGCGAAAAGATTAGTAAAGGTATACTAAGAAAAAATAAAAAAAGTTGTTTTGTCATTATAGTAGTATTGCTGTAAGTAAAAGAGTCTTAATTAAAATTCTATTTTTTGGTCTAGCCAAAAATAGAAAAGTTTTGCACTCCTAAAAGCCAATATTTTTAGAATAACAAGTTAAATTTTGTTTAATTACTTCTCATGATTTATAAAAAAACTCTTTTATTCTTCAGCCGGAAAAATTTGTTTATCCACTTGGTTTCCATTTTTGTCAAAAACCAATAAATAGGTTTCTTTACTTCGGTCTAAAGGTACTTTCAATTTTTTACTTGAGGGAATTATTGTTGTAAAATACGGTATTTTTTTACTGAAATCGTATGGGTTTTTAATTTCATTTCCCAAGTACAAAGCGATTTGAATATCAGTCTTTGTAGTATTTTGGTATTCATAGGCACTAAAAGGAGATTCAATTGATTCTTTTGTATTGTTATTTAATACTAAGTAATCCACAGCAATCCATCGGGTATTTTTAAAATGGTTGCTATTAATGATTCCATAGTTAGCTTTTATTTGATTTCGGTAAGCATTTAAATGAGTTTGGCTAATGGTTAGAGGATCAATTTGGTATTTATTCTTGAAGATAGTAGCCATCCATTCTTTTCCTTGACTAGTTGGTTTTTCTAGAATATGATCAATTCCTGCAAGAACGACAACTTTAGCATTTGGGTCGATTAAAAAGCTTTTGTTGTAGATGTTTTCGGCTTGACCTACTTCTCGGTTTTTATGGGTATCGGTATTTTCGTAAGCGATAAATTGAAAGCCTAATGCTTTTGCTTTTCGAATAAGATTTGAAAAATTTTGTTCACTAGTATAAAAACCAGTTTCTAAAGTAGGATAGGAGTTAGGTATATTTAAAAGGCTATCTTGTTTAGTGTTTAACGCTTCCAAAGCCAAATAGTGGTAACCAATGGCTTTCAGTTTTTCCAATACATCTGAAACCAATATTCTATGATTTGGATAAAAATGATTTTCATTAATCATTACAATGCGGTGTTTTTGGGCTTCTTGAAGTATAGTATCCAAAGCTTGCTCATTATAAACTGATTTTTTTGTAACCATTTTAGCAACTGTATCGTTGGGTTTAAATCTAGATTCGAGTTGATTTAAATATGTATCATAAAGTTTATTTTTTCCAAGGAACGAAGAAAAAGTCAGTTGCATTTGAAGCTTTGACCATTCTTCTTGTTTATCATAAGAAGGAAAATCATTAATTTCTTGAAGTGCTGGATAAAATTTATTAGAAAGCTGGTATTTTTGTACAATATCAAAAATGGTTTGAATTTGCTTTCTGTATGTGGGTCCAACTTCTAGGCTTTTAAAACAATTTTTCAAATCGATTTCCAATGTTTTTTTAGCATTTTTTTCAAGCGCATTACCAATGAAACAGATAGTTTGATTCTCTACTAAAGTATCAAAAACGACTAGCTCTTTGGGATAGTTGGAAAGTTTGTTTTCTGAAACTGTTACAAAATATTCGTAAGGAGGATCATTGGTTTTACCATAAATTAAAACAGGATCAGCTAGTTTAATTTTTGAATTGCGAATACTCTTTTTTAATTCTTTTGTATCGGTTACATAGGAAATATCTGCAGGAGTTTTGAAGTAGAGTTGTAAAGAATCGTTTTGTATATGAATGCTATAATTTCTGATATAATGGTTTTGTTCAAAAAACGGACTTATTTTTGGGGCACAACTTAGTATAACGAATGATAAAATTACAAATACTATTTTTTTCATTAGAATAGAATGTGTTTTCGGCTTAGTTAGGAATGTAAAGTATTTAAAAGGTTCAAATTTTATTTTGATTTTTCGATCAAGTTATTAAAGATTTTTTTCAATTCTACCTCCTCTGTTAATTCAAATATCTCTAAAAGTGTACATACACTTTCTCCTTCCCAACTGTATTTAAGGTTTTGGTTGTATTTTGAAATGAGGTAGTTTAAACTAGTTTGTGTTACCTTACCTCCAATTTCTCTTTCCAAAATCAATATAAAATCATTAAGACTTTGAATAGACGTTGGCCAATCATTTTCTGCCTCTAGTATTTTAGTAGCTATTTTTTGATCGATTTCATTTTTAAAATAATTTTCTTCTACTAAATCAAATAATTTTTCAAAAGTAAGCATTGGTAGTTCGTTTAATTCTTTTCTTTCAATTACGTCTTCTTGAATCATTTTCTTTTCAGCCAAGCGTTCTCCTTTCCAAAAAAAACGTTTTCCCATTTTTCTTAGATGTTTATGCCAATCTTTATCAAAGGTTAATTGTCCTTTTCTTTTATTTCCCATTTTAAAATTAGGATACGTTTTATTTGATTTAACAGTTACTTGATGAGTACAGTTTATGCAAACAAATGTAAATTATTTCGTTAGATTAGTAGTAGCTTTAACCTGTTTACATACAGTAATTTTTTTTAATATGATTGATTAGTAACTGATGAAACGTAATAATAGGGAGCAAGGATTCTTCTTTGTTATTAAATCCTAAATAAAATTTGGTATTAAATTTATACTTGCCATTGGCATCAATTCCTTTTAGAATAGGTTCAAAAGCTTCTTTATTTGCTAAATATTTTAAATTAGATTGATCTAAATAGTCAATGACTTTTGATGCGAATATATCTTTTTTTGATTCTATCTTCCATGGATTTTTATTAAAACTAAATAATCTTGAAAAATGGTCTCTAGTACGCATTTCAAAATGAGGTACTTTTGTATCAGTATCCATTTCAAATGTTATTTCTGCAACATTACTATTACCAAATTCATAATCTATTTGAATGTCAATACCATCATGTTTTAATTGAAGAGAATAAATGGTAATGAAAATTTTGGAGCCTAAATTCCCATTTACTTTAGTATCAAATTTTTTGAATACTCCATTATGAACATTTGATATCTCAATAAAATTAGATTCAATCATAGATGATTATTTATTATACAAATTTAAATACATTTCACTATTTACAGCTATTCCTCTATATTTTGCAGGTTTCCATTTAGCATTTTTAACAAAAGCAATAGCCTGTTCTTCAAAATAATGTGCAAAATCTTGGTTTTTACTTTTACTAAAATCACTTTCTACTTTTATTTTGCCAACAGTTCCGTCTTTGTAAATCACAAAAAAAACTTCTGTGTTAGCTCTTTCCTTTTTTCTTTGATCGTTATTGAGCTTGGTATAATGTAATCTTTTTATAAAATCTTCTTTTGGTTTTTTCAAAAAATCTTCATATGTTTTTGCTTTTGCATAACGGGAAGTTGGTTCGCATTCGGAGAAATTAAAAATAAAATTTGGATTATTTTCAACAAACTTTTGATCAGCAATATTTCGTAATGAATCTATAAAATTGCCTCCAAACTTCTTCTCAATTTCTGCATTCATAAGTTTTTGATAACAATGCCATTCAAATCCTTTTGGAGGTTTACCCGCACAAGGTTTAAAAACACTATCGGTTTTGATGTCATATTTGGAAAGCAGTGTATTCATTTCTTTATTACTATAATCATAGATTCCATATGCATAAAAATAAGTATACGTTAATTGCTTGTTTTGAATATCCTTTTTAGCTCTATTTTCTTCAAACAAGCAAAGTGTATCTATAATTTTAATCTTTTTGGACTTTGCTTTATGATAGTCAAATTCGCTATAAATGAGTAGGGTATCATTAGCGTTATCTTTGGTTTGTAATCCTTCCTTTTGATTGCAAGAAATTAAAAGAGAAAATAGTATAAAAGAAACTAATTTAGTATGCTTCATTAAGATGTTGTTTTTTAATTTTTAAATTTAAGAAAGGATTGTGATAAATAGAATTGCGTCTCTTCAAAAGTTATCTCATCCAACCTTCTATAATATAATTCCTTTCCGTTATTTTGTATTCTTTTCCATGTAAAGGTTCAAACCATAATTCGATTCTTGCTCCATATTTGTCTCCCCAAGAGCCTTCGTAAATTACAAATTCTCCAGAATATATTTTGGTTTCTGCATTTTCTACCGTCACTTTGGATCTAATTTTCATTCTTTCAGAAGAAAGAGGATCGTTAGAAGTTATTTCGAATGCTTTAAGGAAAAAAAAACCATTTTCTGTAGGGATGTAATTGGTAAAGTAATGGTACATTCCGGGTTGAAATGAAGAAGTCAAAATTAAGTTAAATGCTTCAAAATCTTTTACAGTTGGTTCTTTTACACTAGGTTCATAAATTTCAATACCTTTAGGTATTTCTTTATTGGCACCATAGTAGTCGGGTGCGGAAAATGTAAAATAAATAGTTACAAAAACAAATAAAAATCCAGTAATTAGAATTTGAGGAAATAGAAAATACCATTTCTTAATAGCAATTTGAACTATTGCAGAAATTACATTTCCTAAAACATTTAAAAAGAACAAAGCCAAAGAAATCTCAATTAGTAGGTCTTTTTTTAATACATTTCCAAGAAAAAATACAAGGAAAGGAATCAAATATGATAGAATTGGAATCCACCAAACTAAGAAATACGTAAAGAAGATTTTTTTGATTTTTTGTGTATTCATTTTGTAAATAGTTGTTATAATTTAAACCGAATTTTGGTAATTTATGGGTTTTCTTGTTGCCAAGATTGGAATTATTATTATGAAAAAGCTTTAAACTATTTTATTCAAATTAATCAAATATTCTATAGTTCTTTTTTGTTTTTTCTTTGATACTATTCCATTCTGTATTATTTTCAATTTGTATCAATTTAATTTGAATTTCAGAATCAAATTTTTCAGGTTGTATGGGAGATTGCCAAGAAAAAATTTTTAATGTATCTTCTTCTATATAATAAATAATTTCTTCAAAACCGTTAAAAATATATTCTGATGTTGTATCGGGATGAAATTCTTGTTGTGGATTTTTAGACAGTACGGTGATTTTATGATTTCCAGTTAGTCCCCAATTTTTACTTTTTAAGTAAAGAGCAGTTTTTTTGTTCGGAAAATTAAGTTGTTTCTTTTTGAATAGGGGTTTACCAATTTCATCTATTTCGGATATCGTTTTATTTGCTTGTATTGCAATTAAAATTATGAGAAATAGGGTACAAACAACTGTAGTTATAAATATTATTTTCTTCAATTTTTTTTCATTTAAAAAGGATTTTACGATTTATTTTAAATTTTCTTTTCTGTAATTGTTTGGGCAAATCCAAAATTCAAATTTAGAGAAAGGAGCAATAAGAGTATTTTTTCATTTAAGTTGAGATTTTAAGTCGAATTTTGTTTAATGTAAGCTTAACGGTTCTTTTTTATACAATTTAATGTAAATTAAAAACTGCGGGTATACGTTCGTTTTAATTTTTCTCAAAACTGTTCAAACATTTTACCATCATACTCATATTTGTTTCGAGATTATCCTCCTTTTGACAAGTAGCATTAAGAAGGTAAAAAACTTTATTTTCATTACTTTTTGCTAATAATGTAATTGTTTCTATTGAATTTTTAGTATCCGATTTTAGATGTATGAAATAGGATTCAAACTTTGTACTTTTTGATTTTCCACTTTCAACAATTTTTTCAAGCGAATTCTTGTCGGTTAATTGTTTAATAGATTCAAATTCAGTTTCTAAATCATTATTGTTTTTAAAGCTTTTATATTTTTGAATTGAAATAATTTTAGTAAATCCAGTTGCTTTATCTGTTTGAATAGCATCAATTCCAAGTAAAATTTGTTTGGTGTCATATTGTTCAACTTTCCAAAACCAATTTTTTGGGATTGTAATTGAAAAATCGTTTGTTGGGTATGAT
The DNA here is from genome assembly GCA_002862755.1 of Flavobacteriaceae bacterium. Lineage (GTDB taxonomy): Bacteria > Bacteroidota > Bacteroidia > Flavobacteriales > Flavobacteriaceae > Flavobacterium. The sequence continues at coordinate 10,779 of PKDY01000060.1, forward strand.
ATTTTTTGTTTGGCAAATTTTACAGGCGTATTTAAGTATTCGTCAAATGTTGTATATTTTTCAGAACAAGAAGATAAAAAAAGAAAGGTTACTATTATTTTGATTAATTTCATAATTAATATTGGCTTTGAAAATGGCACATTACATTTCAGAGCTTTACGCTGTAACTGTAAAAGTATAATAAATGATTACAAATGCAAATTTGCTCATAAAAAACTACAGGAGACATGTACAAAGAGTGAACTGTAAAATAAATTTTATATTATCTAAACGATGTATTTACGATACACGACTATTGTGCGTTTGGTTTATTCATTACAACCAATTTTCGGTAAACAAAGGATAGGTGCAAGTCCTCCAGAAATGACAATGCCAATTTTTGTTTTTTCAACTTCAAAAAAGAGCGTATTATTTTCAATATAATTTGGTAAATTTTCAGGCATTCCCATGTCATAAGTCATGATGGTATTTTTATTGTCAATAAATGCTATTTCACTTTTACCTCGAGGTGACAACATTTCTCCAATTCCAAATATTTTAAAATTGGTAATGACCTTATAAGAGTTTTGATTATCAATATCTTTTAATTCACCCAAATATTTTATTTCAGTTTTTGTGTTTTTTTCTTCAACTATTTGTAGTTGATTAACTTCACTTGGTTTAATGAACTTTTTATAGAAATGTATTTTGTCTTTACTTTCATTAATTTTATGATCTAGCATGTTACCCATCATAAGTTCAGTAAAGACTAAAGTATCATAAATAATAGATGAATTTTCTTCAGATTGATTTTTTACTACTGTTTTAAAATTCTCTTTGGTCTTTTTTTCGAATCGGTTATTTTTTGATTCGTCAACTTTTGAATTACAATTAAAAAATGCAATTGAAATAATCAAAACATAAAATCTATTCATTGATTTTTTTAGTTATTTAAATGTTGAATATAATTTTCGATTTAACTTTTTTAGTATTATCCAACTGCATAATTTTAGTGATGTTGTATCAAAATTATGTCCTTGTAAATATCACAAACATTCTGTTTGGTAGGAGATTTTGTAAGAATAATCCAAAAGATAGTCAATAAAGTAAATCGTTATTAGGCAACTGTATAAAAGTTTGCCAAAATTTTCCTTCAAATAGTTGTTCGTTTTTATAATCCCAATCAACAAAAAATCCAGCTTTTAATTTTGGATGATTCTTTTTTATTTTTTCAACTATTTCAAACTTTATGTTTCCTGAATAATCAAATCTTTCCAAGTTTTCAATTTCTAAAAGATAATTAAAAGAATTTTTATCTACTAGTGAAATACAGCCTAAATCTAAGTGTTTTAATTTTTTAAGGTTTTTAAAAATTTTCAAGCTTTCAATTTTTAAATTTTTTGGTCCAACAACGTAGCCACGTAAAGCAACTCCTATTAAACTATTGATATTTCCAATTACTTCATAATTTTCTATTTTGAAACAGTTTTCAATTCTAAGTTGAAATAATTTTGTTTTTTCTAAAATTGAAATATCTTTAAGTTGAGTAAAACTGTCGATTTCAAATCGCTTTAATTTTTTTAGTTTGGGTAATTGAGACAAATCTGTAATTTTTGATGAATCAATTATTAATTCTTCTAAATTTGGTATTTTACTTAATGAATCAAATAGTTCTTGTTTAATTCCAAAAGTGATTTTCATTCTTTTTACTTCATTTAGAGTAGGAAAAATATCAATCCATTTTTTTTCGATTTCTAACTTCCCTTTGGAATTTAAAGTATGGTATAAAAACGATAAACTATGAATATGTATATTTTCTGAATTTAATTTTTTATCGTTAAATTGTTGGACAAATACATATGTTGGATCAGTTTCACTTCCTTTGTAAAACTCACTTAATTTAAATCTGTCTGTTTTATTTTTTATATTTTCCATTTATTAACACTAACGTACTTTTGCTTTTTCTGTTAAATACTGATAGAAAAATGAATTCTGTAAATACTTTTTACATTGCTCATTATTTTCCAAATTAGAATATAAGTTTATATCATATTCGGTTCCGTCAATATTTAATTTGATTGTGTTTTCTTCTTTGTTAAGAATCAGATTAGCAATTCCATTATCAATGCTCAGTTTAAGTTTTTCCAAATCTTCAAATTCAGAACAAATGGTTTCGGCTAATTCGTCTTCATCATTACTTGGTGAAACAGTTGCCCAATTGGAATACATGGATTTATAATCATATTCAAAAGCTCTCTCAATTAATTTAGATACTGCTTTTTCTTTTTGTCCCAAATCATTTAAAAATCGATATTTCCAAAATGCCAAATCCACTTTTTGATAAATAAAAGAGGTTAGCGAAGTAGTTTCAAATGTCATTTCATTATCAGCCTTTTCTACATAACTCAAGCCTTTCTCAAATTTTCTTTTTTTGCCATAGTAACTTGCTAGTCTCATTGTAGCATGATAGCGATAATTTTTATAAGGTTTTCCATTTTCATGGTTTTCATCTTTATCATTTAAGTCAGAATCGATGATTTTTTGGTAGTATTTCAGTATATTCTTTTCATCATCATTTTCAATGTAGTAATGCAAAATATTCCCAAGAGTCACACCGTATGTAGATGAAGTTTTTTCTGCTTTGTTCTCAATCTCTTTCCAAACTTTTAGAGCTTTTTTTTCTTCTCCATTTTGATAAAGTTCAATACCTTCATCAATTTTTTTGTCAAGATTTTCTTGAGCAAAAAAATGACTTGACAACAAAATTATCAATATCAGTACTGTTTTTTTCATAATTTGAGGTAATTTTTTTGGGCTAGTAGATGTTAAGGCATTTTATTACAAGTCCTATCAAATATACAAATACTTTTGGATTTTTGGAGACAAGAGCACAAAGTGTCAACTGGTGCAGTAAAATTCGGAAAATTATTATTTATGAACGATGTTAGCTACCAAATTTCTCAAATTTTAATTTCATGTTTTTTGCACTAATAGCATTCAAATCAAGTTTTTCAATTTCATTTTCCCCAATAATAATCTCTTTTTCACCATACAACAATTCAGTTTCATTCAATCCAATTGCTATAATTGTTGCCTTTTCTCCTTTAGGAAGTTTGTTATATCCCCCTTTATTCTTAGTAAACCAAAATTCATTGGGAGATTGTTCAGTTCCACTTAGAATAACTTTTCTTCCATTTATTATTAGACTCATTAATAATGCTTTCTGATTTGATTTTGCAACCAGCTTCACTGGAGTAGCTTTTGAATCTTCATAAAAAAAATCAACATTTATCCAACCAAATTTAATTGCGTCATACGAAATAATTGCAGAATTTATATTCTTAATTTTTGTAGTGTCTATTATTTTAGTTTGGTCAATTTTAGTAAGTTTTTGAGAAGCAAAATACTTGTATAGCTCAATTGTTTTATGACCATATTCTTTAGCATGGTTTACTAGCCATTCATGAGCTTCTATTTGATCTTTTGTTCTTGGACCTCCATTTGGACCAGGAGGAACGTTGTTCAATTCATATTCTACTCTTTTAATTGAATCTTTAATAAAATGTTTTACGACCATTTCATCAATTTCCCAGAGGTTTTTGTCGAGATTTTGTAGGTATATTTTTAGTACCTCTTCCCAACAAGTTGATTGATACCTAGCAGCAAATTCTTTTGTAGCAAGTAATGTGTTTTCAAAATCAGATAGTTCACCATAGTAAATAGAGCAGTTGTTAATGGTGTCTTTTGTTATCCCATAAAAATTACAACACTCTGTGATAAATTGATTTCTACTAATATATTTAATTGGGTATGGAACTAAAGACTTTGCTGGTTCTTCAATTTTTTCCCAATTAATTAATCCATCTTTTTTTCTTTCTCCAAGAAAAATTTTCTTATCATTTCTGTAGTTTTTTTGAGGTATTTCTATTCTAATGGAATTTTTTTTTGAAATTTTTAAGATATTTCCTTTTTCATCCTTAGCAGAAAAAAAAATCATACCTTCACTTTCTAATATTTGGTCATTGTGAATTGTTTGGAGATTTGAAGTAATAAAATCTTGAACTTCAAAATTTTCTTTCAATTCAATAATTATTTTACCATTTACACTTTTGTCAAACTCATCAACAATTGATTTTTCAGGAATTAAGATTACAGTCCCTTTTGTTCCAATTACTGTGTTTGATTTCGTGTTGTCTAAAATAAATTTTTGGTTTCCACCCGAAATCAGGTTCAGTGAATCAATCAATTTGGTTGGTATGTTTCCATATTCTAGATTATTAGATTCCGCAATTTCTGATTGTTTTGTTTCTTGGCATCCAATTAGGAAAACAATCATTACAATTGATAAAAGTATTCTACTCATCTAAGCCTTTTTTATATATAGTAGTTAACGGCCTTTGGCTAGCTGATTTTATTGTGTTTTACGACTAACCAAACCAAATATACAAATACTTTTGGATTTTTGGAGACAAGAGCACAAAAAGAGAGCGAGTGAAACATTTTACGGAATAGGTTCCAACAAGCTATTTTTTTAACGGATGTTGGTGAAAGTTTTTTTATTTTTTGTACCTAATGTTTTTCCATAAACTATAAATCTATAGATTAATATTGCTGAAAGTACACTTGCAATTATTGATAATATTCCATTGATAATCATTAAAATTCCTGATACTTCCCATTTTCTTTTTTGATAAAATTCTGTAACTTTAATCAGATTTAGTTTTGAGAAATTTTCCGCTTTTTTAAGTTCTTCTATATTCTGATATTCGGTTAGTTTATTTTCGATTAGGTTTATTGAATAATATTTCTCATTGTAAGTTTTACAAAATACTTTTTTTTCAATTTGTTGGATTTCGGAAACATCACTTAATATTGATTTTTCATTGCATTCTATATAAGCTTGCTCAGGTAAGTCAATCATTAAAATTTGATAAGATTCGTCAATAGGTACATACCAAGAATCTCCAATTCCCATGTCGACTTTCTTAATTTCAGAAATAAATACTGAACCAATGAATGCAAAAAAATAAAAGGAAAAGAAAATATGATAAGGAATAAAAATTGATAAAATTAACTTTCTTTTTTTCTTTTCTGGACCACTTAAAATCCCTGTTATTATTCCACTAAATAAAGCAATAATTGAACTTATAATAAATAAGAAAATTAAATGCAAAACAATAGAAAGTCCAAATCCCATATATTTATTTTGTTACGATTGTTTAAAATTACTGACAACGTTCTTGTAACCCTTAGTTACAAATAATATACAAAGTTTTTTAGGTTTAATAGTGATGTTATCAATTTTAGGTAGATTCCGCCTGTGCTGAGTCTAGTCGAATCTGCCGTGAAATTGTATTTATATATTGTGGCATGCAGATTTTATTTCAGTTCATATTCATAATCAGATTCGCTATTCCAAAAATCTGTTATTTTCTTTTCTCCATTTGAGTAATTCAATTCAGAGTTTTTGTTTTTCTTTAAGAATTTAGATAGTTCTTGGTCTGATTTCATTTTCTTCTCAATCATTGGAATCTGAAGAGCAATTTGTGTGTCCGTTAAACCTCTGTTTTTTAAATCCGCTTTAATTGAAAGTATATCTATGTTTATGTAATTTTCCATACTTGAAATAATTCCATTCAACATATTATTATCCATAACGAAGAAATCAAATTTAACAGGTGTTGAGTCTAATGGTATTTTTACGTCAAAATAGTGTTTTAATCCCGTGTTTTGAATGATTTGCTCTTTTGTCAAGTTTACAGTTCCATTTGAGTCTGTAGGAATAAAACTGTATGTATAGTAACTCAAAGAATCAATATAAATATTAAGGTGACAGAGAACATTTTCTAATTTTATATTATTACCATTTTCATCTTTTAATTGAATGCTAATTTTATTTGGTAAAATCGGATGCTTTATAATTTGTAATTCATCTGCGTATTTAGCAAATTTTTCAGGGTTATTAATATCCATAGTATTTTTTTTATTCTCTTTGAAAGAAAAAATTGTCAGTATGATTAGGATACAGATTGTCGTTTTCAAATTTTAGGAAACTTTTTGAAGTTTTGTTTCAGTGGTATCACATCAACCTTACAAATATAACAAAACATTCCTTTCATTAGTGCAGGTTTTCCGTAGGAAAATCTAGCAGTATGCCGTGTAGCAAACCACTGTTATGTAATGTAGCGCTTTATCAAAGACAATCTGTTCCTTCGCAATAAATGCCACGACTTTTTGTTTTAATAAATCCATTTTTGCTAATTTTTATTTCAACAGACTTTTTTCGAATCGGAAATTCATGATATTTCATAAGATGTAATTCGTAACCATTCTGTAAGTTTCTGTATTCACTTCCTCTAATATCGTCATCTAATCTATACCCATAAGTCCTTGCTAAAAGTAAAGCTTCTTCAAAATTGTTAATTGTACCTAAAAAATCACGAAATTCTTCTTCAGTTTTTAGTCCTATTTCTAAAGTTTCTAAATTTTCGGCTTCTTTTTGTTCGCACGAAATAAATAGGAGCAGTGTGAGGAAGAATATAATTCTCATTTTAAACGGGTTTGAAAATATGAGTAAATGATTATTTAAGAATCAGTTAAGATTTAAATATACTCTTTTTACTTAAGTGTTAACGCTCGTTAATCGAAGATTCAAATAGAGTTAAATCCATCGTAATTGCGATTATTCATTATTTTGAGTTGTTTTTTTTATCAAAGTTAATCCTATTAATCCAATTCCAAAAAAGTAAAGCAGCCAAGAAAGAATTCCCATAAATTTTGGATATACATTTTGAGCAAATACTTCAAAGACACCATTTAAAAATATGAATACACCAAGGCATAAAATGATGTATTTAATTATCTTATTATTATAAATTTCTAAATAATTGTCAGACAGAAATATAAACCCCAATGCACCCAAAGATAGTGTAATCCCAATTTGAAATATGTAAATCCAAAATATTAAATCCGTTGCATTTTCTATTTCTACGAATCCCAATGTCATATAAGTAATTCCACTCAATAGAATTAAAATTTTTCCAATCTTATTTCTCCCTTTATTACTCGTTGTTTTTATCAGTCCAATGCTAAAAATGATAATTGTAATTCCGACAAGAAAATAGTTGAAATACTTTGACCATTCTAGTCCCGGCATTCCTTTTACATTAAAACCAACGACTAAGAAACCCCCAGTTGCACTAAATAATTTAGGATTAAAAACGGAATATAAAATTCCAAAACCAATTATAAATAATATAGGCGATAGAAAACCTAATATTCCGGTTAATTTTCTATTTATCATTTTTAGTTTGTCCTTAGCGTTCCACAGCTTGGCTTTTTAGTAAGCTTAGAAACAAGTTTTTTTATTTCATCCTTTCGGCTTCAAGTGTTCAATTGGATAAAGATAAAATTTCTTATGAAATGTAAACCTGTTTTAATATTTTCTACAGTTATTTTTTTTGAGTTCTATAATATAGATTCCAAGTTCCAGAGTTTGACTCTACTATGTCTGGAAATCCATCATTGTTTAAATCACCAATTTCAATGCTGTAAGTGTCGTCTTTTAAATCTTCTCTCAAACCCACTTCTTTAAATTCTCCATTTTTTTGACCTAAATACACATAGTTTCTTTGTTCTGAATTTCCCTCAACAATGTCTAAATAACCATCCTGATCTAAGTCAGCGACTTTTATAGATTGTGTGTCGTGTTCAGTGTCAAAATCAAAAGTTTGTTTAAATTTTAAATTTTTGTCGCCAAAATAGATACTATTTTTTGACCCTAAGTTTCCTGTTACAATATCCAAAAATCCGTCTTTGTTAAAATCAGCAATATCAATCGAACGGGTTTGTTCTTCATTAGTACCGAATGGAATGACTTTAGAAAAACCTAAGTTTCCATTATTAAGAAAGATGTTGTTTTTTGATTGCCTTTCTGCCGTAATCAAGTCTAAGAAGCCATCTTTGTTAATATCAGCAATTTTGGTTTGAATTGTTTGGTCGGATGGACTACCAAATGTAATTGTTTTTTCGAAATTACCCTGTCCGTCATTTATACAAATTTCATTTTTAGCTTTTCTATTTGAAATTATCAAGTCCAAGTCTCCATCATTATCTATATCCACTATTTCAAGGTTTCTAGATGGTAATATTGAACCAAAAACAGTCTCATTGTGAAAGTTTTGATTGGCTGATCCAAAATAGATTTTATTCGGAATATTATCATTGGCAACAGCAATGTCCATAAATCCATCATTATTGAAATCGCCACTTTTTATTGCGTAGGAAGCATCAAGGAACTTTCCGATAGGTTGAGCCGATTTAAATCCTCCTTTTCCGTCATTGTAGTAAATATAGTTTTGTTCCGCCCAATGTCTTCCGTTTGCTACAAGTGCATCTAAATCACCGTCATTGTCAATATCGAATAAAGTAATGGAAGCTGTTCGGTTCGATTGTGTTCCGATTGAAAAAAAACCGTCTGCATTTAAAAATGTCACTTCTTGAGCAAATCCTTTGATTGTGATTGTCAAAATCGTTAGAAATAATATTTGTATCTTAATTTTTTTCATAATTGTGAGCTACCTTTTGCTGGTACAAGTAATTATTTATTGGTATTGTTGTTTAAAGTTATTTTTTAGATTCAACTTCATAAACTTCCTTAAATTTAATTTCGTTTGTATAATCTGGTAAATCAGATTTATTCTTTTCTTTCGATAATACTATAAGTTTATTATACGCTAAAATAGCCTTTGTGATTCTATAGATAGTTTCTTTTTTAGGATTCTCAACGAATGTAATTACGATGTTGTTCGGTAGTTCACTCTCTTTTTCATTCACAATTTGAGTTTTTGTTATGTAACCATATCTTTTTTCTCCATTTGAAAGAAAATATTCATATCGAATTGATGCTAACTCTTTTCGATTAGGAATATCGTTGAAGGGAATTTTTAAACTAAAATTAGTATCTAATTCCATTTTTCGCTTGAAATCTTTCAAATCTGCATCATAATCGTATACGTATTGTATTTCAATATTTTTGTCAGATAATTTTGAGCCTTTGTCAGTTCGGAAGTTTAGTTGATAATACTTGTTTTGATCTTGGTTAGAAAATGTAAATCGTGCGTCTTTTTCAACAACTTCATATTGATCATAAAAAATCAGTGTATCATTTTTCCTTTCCCAAGTTCCATTGTACTCTCGCCAAGTTAAGCAACTTGATCGTATTGGAAAACAACGAAAATCAAACTCCGTTTGTGATTTAAGAGTAATTTTACTAATCCGTTCATCCCAATCTAATCCTATTCTAGAAGTATCTTTTACCCTTTCATTATTCACAAACGAAATAGGAATACTCTGTCCAAGAACAGAATATTTCGTGATAAGTAGAAATAATATTGGAAAGATGTTTTTCATAATTGTTACTATCATGTGCAGTATTAGCGTAGTATGGGATTTAAAGTACTAATGTTGATACGATTTAGACACTTCAAAGATAGCATAAATGTTAATATGAATTTTCTCCCAGCTTTTAGGTAATACGATGTTACCTATAGTTTTTTAGTAAATACCCATTTTCAATTCTTTACAGTCAATAAAAATAGCGTTATTCAAAAATATTTTATTTCCAAGCATTCCTCCAGACATTCCCGAAAATTTCATCAAATAATATTGGGTTTTTGAATATCCTTCCACATAAGTTATTTGATTAAGTGGAATTTTTGTACTTCCAAAATCTATTTTTGAAATTGTATTTGTTGTAAAAGTTGTCAAAGTTCTTCCCCAAGAATTTGATTTTTCAAGAGTTACTTTTGAGTTAGGTAATTTGAGTTGATTCCAATTTTCTTTACTTGTTAAAAGTTCGTATGCACTTGTTCCTGTGTCATATAAAAATTTCATATTTTCATTATTGAATTTTGCAGGAATTATGATTTTTCTTTTCTTGAAATTAAAATCAAATAAGTTTCCATTAAAATGAGTTGGTGTTTCGGATAAATTTAATTTCAACCAATTTTCTTTAAAATTTATGATTGTTTTTCTATTCTCTAAAATGTCGGAACCTAATGTTCCAATAATTTTTGGCTCATTATTTTTCACTTTTTTACCGTAGTCAATTATTTTGAAATTTTCGGATTCGATTTCTGTATTTCCAATTTTAAATGAGGCTTTTCCTTTTTCATTGTTTTGTTTTATTGATACAATATTTTCGATGGCTTTTTTATAAAATAAAGTATAGGGACTTCCAGTGTCAAATTGTATAAAATATGTTATCGTATCATTTTCAAAATGAATTGGCAAAAGTATTGCGCTTTTATTTTCATCTTCCCATTTTATTTTGATGTTTCCGCTTTCATTTTTTACAATCAAGTAATTTTTTTCAGGTGTAAATTTTCTGTCAAAGTATATATATCCAATTAGAATAGATAATGCAACTAATATGAAAAAAGAGATGATAATTCGTTTAAATATTTTCATTGATTTTTTTTCTACAATTTTCCGAAAATAATTATTGTGTTTTCTAAAAATCAATGCGACATTTTTACGTCAATTTACTGTCTGGAATTATAAGAAGTTGGTTTTCAGTGTTATATTCAAATTATTTTTGGTATTTAGACTTTTCCCATTTATAATAACAATGATAAGTTTAAGTACAAGAAAAATTATAACAACGTAAAGAAAAAGTGGTGTTTTTATAGAAAAATATTTTTGAATAAACGGACATAAAATAAGCGCAATTGAAAAAAGCATAGTAATAATTATTTCAATACTTACAATGTTTTTTCCTAATTGTTTATTGTATACATCTTTAGTGTTATAAGTTAAAATAAGGGGGAGAATTATTCCACCAAATGGAATTATTAAACCAGCCAATGCAGAAAGATTAATTTGTTTTGCTCTTTCAGTAGATATTTCTTTTTCAGATGTAAAAAATAAATTTTTGGGTTCAGTTTCTAGTGCGTTTGCTATTGCATTTAGAGAATAACCTTTTAAGCTATTTCCAGATTCAATACGTTGAATTGTTCTTAAAGAAATGCCTGATTTTTCAGCAAGTTCAGTTTGAGTTAGTTTTTTTTGTTCTCTCAAAATTTTAACCTTATTCATTTATCACGGATTCCTTTTCAAATTACACATAACGTTTTGCCACCTTTGGCAGTTGTGTAAATTTAGCCTAAAAGTTTGCAAGTACAAAACTCCTAGTGGATTTTTCGGATACACCAATCAGTATTCGAACTGACGAAGTAAAATTCGGAAGTAGGCGAGAAGCCACAATAACAGCTAACCAATGTTGTCAGTAGTATTTATTTAATTTCAAAGATTATTTTTGTTTTCCAACCAGTTTTATCTTCTCTTTTCTCTAATAAAGTTTGCTCAATTCTAGCTTTAGTTTTATAAGTTTCTTTAAAATCAGCGTTTTCAATTTCAAGTTTATTAATTAAGTTGGCTATTTTTTTTATTTCTTTTTCAGACCACGTTCCAATGCCAAAAAATAGAACACAAGTATCTGAAGGCTTTAAATTATAGACGAGAGTGTCAGATTTGAGTTCATCGAATTTTGAGAACTCATTATATTCTAATGTTGTGTCGATTTGGATTTTGACTTTTGCTACAGAATTACCTTGATTAATAAATATTAAGTCGTGCGGTGGGTCACAACTTGTAAAAAATATTAATAAACTAAAAAATAGATATTTTAAGAATTTCATTTTCAATATTACTGGCAACGCTCCGGCGCTTGGCGAGGTTGCGAGCTTTGGAACCGATTATTTTCTGTTAAAGATAAAATTTCTTGCGAAATGTAAATATGAACTTACCACATAATTCGCAATCTTGCCAAACGCCTGTTAGCAGAAGTACTTTTAATTAATGTTGTTTTCTTTTAGCAATTCAGTCAGTGCTTTTCCACCCCAATCTTCAGTCAGTTCTTTGTTTATTTTTCGAGTTTCTAATATTTTGTCATTTATTGTTTTATCATTAAATACAATCAATGTTTTTGCAATTTCAAGATAAACGTATGCATTCCATTCTTTCTCAAATCTTTTAAATAGGCTTTCAACAAATTTTTTATCTTTATTTTTTTTGATTAAAGAAGTATAAATTGGGAATTCATGAACGTTAACATTTAAAATTTTATACTCAATAATTTGGTTTGCAAGTTCTTTGTCGTTCATTATTACTAAGTTCAACATACTTTCTTCAAGAGTTTCAGCAAAAACACTTTCATTATAAATTGGAGTAATTGTTATTTTGTTTTTTCCACCAAGAAGTTCATTAACAGTCATTTCATAACCTCGACTTATATTATTTTGAAGGTAAAAGTGATAACCTTTAGGTGTAATTTCGTTGTTTTGTTCCCAAATCTTCCATAATATTTCTGCATAAGAAATATCGAAGTTTTCAAGGATAGCATCATAAATAAAGTCTAAATGATATTTTTTGATATTTTCATGTTCAACTTGCGAAAAAGGAACGTTTAATAATTCCAAAGCTTTTGGATTTTTATACATTACAATCGCTGAATATAATTCACGCCATTCAGAACTAAAATGAGTTTCATCTAATGTTTCTTTTAACCTTGCTTCTAAAAATGGTATGAAGTCATCTTTAGGAAAATTTTGAATAGCTCTGTAAGTGTGAAAATATCCACTTTCTTTATCGTCAACATTTAACCGATTACCCAAAATCAAAGGAATGTCTTCATCACGTTTATATTTTGAAAGCTTTACTAATGCACTTTGATTGGAAGTTTTAAGATATAAATTTCGTAAAACAGAATAGAGTTGTGAAGTTTCTGTTGCTGTTTCAATTGCTTCAAATCTTGCGTTTAGTTCATTTGATTGGTAAATCAGTAGGCTATTTAAATCTTTTCTCTGCGATTCGTTTAATTTTTTTACATCTAAATCAACATAGTTTGGTGTAACTAGCGAAATAAAAAAATCTCCTACTTTTTCACTGGAAATGATACATCCAGATTGATACTCGATTTCCTCATTATCATTTAAATGATTTTTCACAATTTCAAATAAGTCAATGTTTGGATGAAAGCCTAAAGCCCAGAATGAATAACATCTAACAACTCCATTTGGATGATTAGTTAGAATTAAAAGTTCTTCTGTTGATGATTTTTTTAATTTTTCAAAATTTTCATATTGTTTTGATTTCGTTCCACTATAGCCAATATATTCATCCGTTACTCTATTTTCTTTTGAAATCGCCTTAACGACTGTCTTAGTTTTTGTCGAAATTTTTTGCTCGTCATATTTAACTTGTCCACTACAGATAGTTGTAATAAGTAAAAATATGATTGAAACTACATTTTTCATAGTATTTCTGCTAACGGTTTGCCGCTTGTAGCAGTTGCGTAAATTTAGCCTAAAAGTTTACAAGTACAAAACTCCTCGTGGAATTTTCGGAGAAAATTCCGAACGCAAGCCAAGCCTAGCAATTGATACAAACGGCTGTTAGCACCAGTTTTTTATTTTTCCGTTTTGTAACATTCAATTCCCCAAATATTTAGTTTGTCCAAAGTGTAATCTATCTCAACTGTATTTTGGTCAATAACTTTAAATTCGTTTCCTTTTTTATATTTTGAGTCAAAAAGAGCATTTAAATCGAGAGTGTCTTTTTCTCTTTTCGCAAAGTTAAGCAATAAAGTTTTTCCTGTTCCGTTCCACTGTCCGTTTGCATTTATTATGTCAGATTCAGGATCTATATCTTGCATTGGTTCAGGATATATACTCATGTAAAAATCGAAATTTCCATTTGGAATTAAAGTCATTTTTATGATTGCTAAATCACTTTCTGAACTTGAATAAATGACTGTGTCGTTAAATACTAATTTTAAGGGTTTTTCAATTTTCGTTTCAGTATTTAATTCTGGATTTTGAGTTTTTTTAGATTTTTTTTCTTTACAAGAAAAAACTATTAAAACTAAAACTAATAATATTGATTTTCGCATTGTTGTTTTCAAATTGGGGCTAACGTTCCAGCGCTTGGCTTGCCGTTGTGGCATTTTACCCGAGAACATAACAAATATAACTAAATTATATTTTAAGACTAAACTTTCCAAAGTAAAAAAGAGCCCACAATGGCGCCAAACGCTTGTTGTGCGTTCGCATTTTTAATTATGTCGTTCAACTTCTTCTTTCGGTTTTATAATATGTCCGTCATTGGTATCCACTAGTATAGTTGAAGACATTCCATCTCCATATTCCATAATCCACTTTCTTATTTGCCAATAGAGCTTATTTTCAAAAAATTCTAAATCTATTTCAATGTCGGGCATCAAGTAATTTTGTTTTTTTGCAATCTCAATAGCTGATAAGTAAGATACAGTGAATAAAGAATCAAAATTTATTATTTTATTCAAGTTTCCATTTTCAGAATAGAATTTCCAATCACCAAATCGTATCATTTCATCTTTTGTCATAGCACCTTCTTCCTTAATATTTCCATTTGGATAGTACTGTCTCCAATAGAATTGTTTGGTCAGTCTGTTTTCTGTAACTTCAAAATGTCTGTGACCTGATTTATATTTTTCTCTAACAATTTTAAAATTTAAACTGTCTTTAATTTCTCTTTTGTCTTGACTTACTAACGTGTCAATGATGCTGTAAACTTGTATGTAAAGAGGACCTTTGAAAAGAACTTCACTTTTTATGTTTTTTATAGAAGTTTGTGTAAAACATAATGATGGGAAAATTAATAGTATAAGTATCTTTTTCATTCATAGGGTTGTTTAATGTGACGCACAACTTGTTTATATGTCTGACTTCGTCAGACCTATACAACAACCATTTGTTAGATAGGTCTGAAAACAGTCAGACTTTTTTCTTACCCAAAAATAATAATTATCTATTACAAATAATCAAAAGGGCTTTTTATTTGTTCTAGACTTTTTGTGCTTACATGAGTATATATTTCCGTTGTTCTACTACTATTATGACCAAGCAATTCTTGTATGTATCTTAAATCGGTACCGCTTTCTAATAAATGAGTCGCATAACTATGTCGCAACCAATGCAAGGTGACAGGTTTTGAAATTTTAGTTTTCTGCAATGTTTGTTTTAAAACACTTTGTAAACTCTTTTCAGAATATTTAACACCTTTATTTTGTCCTTCAAACAGCCAAACCATAGGTTTGTATTGTACATAATAGACTCGTAGCATTTCTAAAATTTTGTTAGACAAAGGTACAATGCGGTCTTTTTTTCCTTTACTTTGTCTAATGAGCACAATACCTCTTTTGGAATCAATATCTGTAGGTTTTAAATGCAATAATTCGCTACGTCTTAAACCGCAACTGTAAATCATTGAGAGCATTGCTTTATGTTTTAGATTGCTAGGTGCTTCTAAAATGAATTTTATTTCTTCCTTACTCAAAACATTAGGCAATACTTTTTCTCGTTTCGGACGATGAATTTTATCAATAATCAATACTTCATTACGTATGGTTTTAAAATATAATTTGATTGCATTTACAATCTGATTTTGATAGGAAGTGGAAAATTTGTTTTTTAGAATGTGTTCATTGGTAAACCATATGACATCGTCATTCGTAATTTCTGAAACAGTTTTGTGAGTATAAAACGTTAAAAACGATTTTAGTGCATCTGCATAAGTTTTAATGGTATTTTCACTATACCTTTTCGCTTGTAACCATTGTTTAAATTTTTCTAATTGCCGAATGCCTTCTTCCGATAGAATTGGAGTTGGAGGTATTTTAAAATGTACTCTGTTTGCTATAGTATCAGGCAAATGCCAATATTTTTTAGAAGCACTCCAAGTTGCTCCTTTAAAAGTTTTAATACGTTCAATTAAACGTACGTCTTTATCAAAAAATACAGCAATACGAGGTATTCCTTTGTGAGTAATTAATTTGGCTTTCCAATACATTTTGTGTGGCTTATATACTTTCAAAAATACTATTATTTACTTATATATTTTAAAAAAAGCTTTTGTTTTAAAAATAAAACCAAACACCATCAACCATCAACCATCAACCACCAACTAACCCATAACCTCAACAACTTCCATAACACCTTTCGATATCGTATAAAAACTACCATTTATTTCTTGAAAAAAGCGCCCAATGGCTACAACAATACACGAATCGTAATCGGGTAGTACTGGTACAGCTATCTCTATTTCTCCTGAAAAACTACGCTCTAGTACTACTTTTTCACTTTGTACAAACGAAAATTCCCCATTTGCATCAACTAAAACATAGCGTAAAACCAATTCCATTTGGCTGGCTACTGTACCCATAAATAAAGGAGTAGCGTTGAAATGAGGTACCTGGAACCCAATTTGCTCATCAAAAGTATAGGCTTGTTGCAACAAACTTTGTAAAGAACCGTTTTGGGTAAGTACATAACCACGCAATAAATCGCGACCAATAGCTGTTGCCAAACCTTTCACAACAGTGCGTTGCCCTCTTGCTGAAATTGGATCAAAGGCTTTCAATTGGGTAAACACGCGTACCAACCGCTGATGCAACTTGCCATCTTTTAAAAGCTGTAAATAGGGTTGGAGCATTTGCTTAAAAGTAGCCACCGCTTGCATACATTCTTTAAATTCCGAACTGTTCTCTCGCACACGCACCATAGAGGCTTTGGTCTTTATGGCTTCTCCATTAAAACCGCCTCCCGCAGTACGCACAACTTGTTTGCCATCTAAAAGATAAAATGTTAATCCTTGTAAGGTTCCTGTCAATTGTACAATGCCTTTTCCTTTTGCCATAATAAAGTCGCTTAAAAGTCTAAGATACTAAATATTTATTATAAATGTATATTAAATATATGATAAGTATATAGCTAGTATATGGTAAGGTTATAGTAACTATATAGTGAGTATAAGTGCAATAAAAGTGCTGGGTAAGTGTACAGTAACAGTACATTATGTCGTGTGAATAACGGAGTAAAGTTAGCGAAATGAAAACTAAAAAAAGGAATATAAAGAGGGTTTACCCAATTCTTTTTTTGCGTACCAAAAGCCAAACCACTATGGGTGCTCCTATAATCGAAGTAATTGCATTGATGGGTAAGGTAATATCATTGCCAGGTAATTGGGCTACAATATCACAAAATAATAACACGATGGCTCCTAACAATGAGGTGCTCCAAAACAAGATAAAATGATTGCTGGTTTGAAACAATAACTTAGCCATATGAGGTACTGCTAACCCAATAAAGGCTATTGGACCCACAAAGGCTGTAATGCTTCCGGCTAAAATACTCGTAGCAAACAAAATAATGTAACGGGTACGCTTAAAATTAACACCTAAACTACTCGCATAGCGTTCTCCTAATAAAAGGGCGTCCAAAGGTTTTATTACTAAAAAACTAAGGCTTATGCCAATGCATGTAATTATGGCTAAAAAACTAACGTTGGACCAACTCAAATTGCCTAAACTGCCCATCTGCCAAAAAGTGTATTTCTGTAACTGTTCGGCGGTAGTAAAATAGGAAAGTACCGAAACGATAGCACTGGTTAAACTACCAAACATCAAACCTACAATCAAAATAGACATGGTATCTTTTAATCGTTCTGATACTAATAATACTGCCAGTAATACTAATGAACTGCCTATTCCAGAAGCCAATACTAACCCCAGCGATGAGGTGAATATTTTAGAAAGGCCTAAAGGTAAAATACCTGACCCTAAAACTACTATAGCTACACCCAAACTAGCTCCAGAACTCAATCCTAAAACGTAGGGTCCTGCCAAAGGATTTCGGAATAAGGTCTGCATCAATAAGCCGCTAATAGATAAAGCAACACCCACTAAAATAGCTGTGATCGCTTTGGGTAACCTAAAGTTTATAATAATATAATCCCACGAAGTTTTTGAAGTCGCATTCCCCATTAACGCTTGGGCTACTTCTTTAAAAGGAATCTTAATCGAACCTAAACTGATATTCAATAGGGTCAAAAATACCAAAACAAGTACTAAACAAATTAATAATATGGTAAACTTCTTAGTCACGTTAGTCTAACTTTTTGGCAAAGGTAAAGGTATAATCAGGTAAAACGGTAGGATGAAAGATTTTAATATAATCTTTTAAAACCAAATCGGGGCGGCTAGGTGCTGTTTCATAATAAATAGTACCTCCAGTAGCTCCTTTCTGACTTTCAAAGGAATACACGTTTTTATGTTGAAAAGCATCAAACTTAGCATAATGATGATTCTCTTCTAAAAGTTGGTCCAAACTCATAATCGATCCATTGGTAATCCACACATCAGCATGCGCAGCTGTATCAAATACACTTTCAAAACTTAAAGGTTCGCTTCCCATACCGGCTAAGTCTTTCCATAAATAATCGGCTTTAGCATCTTGTAAGAACTGAGCAATCCAACTGTTCCCTCTGGCTACAAACCATTGGTCTTTATACAAGGAACCATATAGTACTTTTTCTTGAGGTGCCTTGTCTTTTACTAAGGTAAGGGTTTGCTTGTAATTGTTGGCAATGGAGTTAAAGATTGAATCTCCTTCTTTCTCTTTTCCCAATAGGGCAGCATAAAACTTAATCCACTCGGCTTTACCTAATGGAGATTGCTCCATCCAATCACCTTGAAACAATACATGTAATCCATTCGAAGTCAGTTTGTCAACCATAGGATTCGTATTGTCTACTCCAAAGGTCACGATGGCATCGGGTTGCATATCAAAGAGTAATTCAATATTTAAACTTTCGTTTTGCCCCACATCTCTTACATTACCACGGTCAATTAAGGCTCTGGTTTTTGTTGATGAAATATAATCGGTATGGGGAAAGCCAATGAGCTTGGTTTCGCTGTCTAACATCTCTAAAAAAGGAATAATCGTGGTAGACGTAACGACTAACTTTTGTAAGGGAACCGTAACGGTAGTGTAATCGTTTAAACTATCGGGCACTACACCATTTTGTTGTTTTAAAATATAGGTAAAGGGTTTTTCAGCTTTTGGCCACGGATTCAAAACTTTTACGACACTATAGCCATCATATTTGTAAATGGCTAAGCCACTAGCATATTGGATTTCATTTTTAGGGGCTTGGCTAACAACTGAAGTGTTTTTAGTAGTTTCTTTACAACCCAATAACAAAAAAGGAAGTAATAGTAGAAGTCTATAAGCGAATTTCATGCGATTTTTTCGTTTGCACAAATGTATGAAAAATTCTACGCTTCCATTTTATTAAAAATTAGAAACACTATCTTTACCACATGAATACGTTAAGAGAAAAGACATGTGCACAATGCCAAACTGCTTTTGGTTGTGGCAATCCATCAGAAACAATCAAATGCTGGTGTAATGATTTACCACCTATTTTTTCTCTAGATAATTATTCAGACTGTTTGTGTCCTAATTGTTTAAAGCAAGCGACTATTACAAAAATAAACGAATATGTGGCAACCATAACTCCTGAAAATAGTAAAACCAACAAGGCAAAAGACTTGCCTAAAACCACACATCTTGTGGAAGATATTGATTACTATCTGGAAAATGGAATGTATGTGTTTACCAAATGGTTTCACCTCAAAAGAGGTACTTGTTGCGGAAACGGATGCAGACACTGTCCCTATTAATTAGAAATTAAAAATTATGAATTATAAGTCTTAATAAATAATAAAAACACAACACTACTAAATCACTAATTACAAAATGATATACTTAATAACTGGAGGGGAACGTTCTGGAAAAAGTGGATATGGACAAGACCTAGCCTTATCTTTATCTGAAAACCCCATGTATGTAGCTACCGCAAGAAATTGGGATGGCGATTTCCAAAAAAGAATAGACCGTCATCAAAAAGATAGAGACGAACATTGGATTAATATTGAAAAAGAGAAACACTTAAGCGAAATAGATTTCTCTGAAAAAGTAGCTTTAATCGATTGTGTCACACTTTGGTTAACCAATTTCTTTGTCGATACTAAAAATGATGTTGAGGCTTGTCTTGAACAGGCTAAAAAAGAAATCGAACTCATCTTGGAGCAAAAAGAAATCACGGTGATTATTATTACTAATGAAATCGGAATGGGAGTACATGCTGCTACTCATGTTGGTAGAAAATTCACCGAGTTACAAGGTTGGATGAATCAGTATTTAGCTAAAAAAGCAGATAAAGTAGTCTTAATGGTTTCTGGAATTCCAGTGCCAATAAAATAAAATACATGAAAGTTTTAAGTTCGTGGAGTGGTGGTAAAGACAGTTGCTATGCACTAATGAAAGCATTACAACAAGGATTACAACCTAGAGTACTCCTCAATATGATGAATGAAAACGGTAAAGTATCACGTTCGCACGGCATTCCGTTAGCTATTTTGAAACAACAAGCAACTCAAATGTGTTTGCCTTTAGTGGCAGTACCAGCCTCATGGTCTCAATACGAAGAGCATTATGTTGCTACTTTACATCAAATAAAAGAGAAGTATGCTATCGAAGGAGTTGTTTTTGGCGACATTGATTTGGAACCACATCGAGAATGGGAAGAAAAGGTGTGTACTGCGGCTAACTTAAAAGCGTTCTTACCTTTATGGCAACAAGATAGAATTCGTTTGGTAAACGAAATGCTAGATAATGGGATTCAAACCCTAATTGTTTCTTGTAATTTACAAATGGGAGAAGGGTATTTAGGAAAGATCCTTACTAAAGAATTAGCTTATGAATTAGCACAGAAAGGTATTGATCCTTGCGGAGAAAATGGAGAGTTTCATACCTTAGTAATTGATTGTCCTTTATTTGAAAATAAAATTCAATTGCCTAGTTTTGAAGTGAAAACCTATGAGAATTATTGTTTTATAGTTTGGAACGACTAGTTTCAAGTATTCTAAATTAGAATGATAATTATGCGTCAGTTCGAGTGTTTTTTATGGAATGAAATGAAATAAAGAATGTATCGAGAACCAATAAGAAAATTATATCCGTAACAAGATTTTAAAAGTAGCAATGAAAGATTTATATGACATCATAACGTCAAGAAGAGATACCCGTCATTTTACCTCAGACGAGGTTCCAGAGGAGGTACTTGCTCAAGCAATTGAAGCAGGACATCATGCACCTTCTGTAGGACTGACCGATGCAACACGCTATTATATCATCACAGCAGCTGAAATTAAAAAACAAATCAAAGCTTTATTTGTCGCCTATCATGAAAAGGCAGCAGAAACTACAGATACCAAAGCTCAAAAAGAAGCTTATCTCAACCTAAAATTAGAAGCTATTGAAGAAGCTCCTGTTGGAATGGTGATTGCTTACGATCGTTCGGTATTAGATACATTTACAATTGGAACAGTAGGTAGTAATGAAGCCATTAAATTTAGTGCAGTATGTGCTGCTCAAAACATTTGGTTATCGCTAACGGAACAAGGTTATTCAATGGGTTGGGTTTCAATTCTAAATTATTATGACTTCAAAACCGTATTGGATATACCTGAACATATTGAACCATTAGGATACTTTTGCATTGGTAAACCTGCAACTGATTATGGAAAACAACCTATGTTGCAACAACTTCATTGGAAAGATAAAAGTGGTTCTGCAAATGTTACTCATATTAAGTGTAGTAAGACTATTTCTAAAGTAAAAAAGGAAGAAAATAGAACTCTTGAAATTCCAAATCAAACACTAAAAAAACAATTACAACACAAAATAGATCAGAAAACGAAACCAGAAGGTGCTTTAGGTCTTTTGGAAAAACTAGCCGTACAAATAGGACTGGTCTTTGAAACGGATACACCTCAAATAATTGAACCTCACATTGTAGTCTTTGCAGCGGATCATGGAATTGCCAATCATGGAGTAAGCGCTTATCCACAAGAAGTAACCCGACAAATGATTACCAATTTCTTGGAAGGTGGTGCCGCTATTAATGTGTTTTGTAATCAACATCATATTGATTTGGAAATTGTAGATGCAGGGGTAAATTATGACTTCCCAACGCAAACCCAATTGATACATAAAAAAGTGGCTAAAGGCACACAATCTTTTTTACATATGGCTGCCATGAGTCCGAGAGAAAGAGATTGGTGTTTTCAAATGGGCGCTGAGGTGGTAAACCAAATTCACGCAAAAGGTTCTAATTGTATCGGTTTTGGCGAAATGGGTATTGGTAACACTTCAACTGCTTCCGTATTGATGGCAATGCTAACTCCTTTTTCAATTGAAGCTTGTGTCGGAAAAGGAACAGGAGTAGCCAATGAAAAACTAGAGAATAAAATAACGATTCTTTCAAAAGCCATTCAAAACTATAAAGGATCAACTGATTTAGAAGAGGTAATAACTTATTTTGGCGGTTTTGAAATCCTACAAATGGCTGGAGGTATGCTGCAAGCCTATCAAAATAAAATGCTCCTCTTAGTAGATGGATTTATTTCCAGTGTGGCCTATTTAATTGCTTTTAAAAAGAACCCTGCTATTAAAGTGAATGCTATTTTCTGTCATTGTTCAGAAGAAAAAGCACACAAAGTTTTATTAGAATATTTAGAAGTAACTCCAATTTTGCAGCTGCAAATGCGATTGGGTGAGGGTAGTGGTTGTGCGGTAGCTTTTCCTATAATTCAATCTGCTGTAGCCTTCTTAAATGAAATGGCTAGTTTTGAAAGTGCAGGAGTAAGTAATAAATAAATTGGACCTATAATGAAAAAAGAAATCGCTATATTTTTTACAGCTGTTATGTTTTATACAAGAATTCCTTGTCCTAAAAACATAACACATGATCCTGATTATTTAAACAAAGCCACACGTTATTTTCCACTGATTGGATGGGTAGTAGGTGCTCTTTCCGGACTTGTATTTTATGGGTTTTCCCAAATCTTGCCAGTTTCTATATCGGTTATTTTAAGTATGATAACTAGTATTTTAGTCACAGGAGCTTTTCATGAAGATGGTTTTGCTGATGTATGTGATGGTTTTGGTGGTGGTTGGACCAAAGAAAAAATATTGAAGATAATGAAAGATAGTGCTATTGGGGCATATGGTGCCATTGGAATACTGCTTTTATTGCTTTTAAAATATGTAGCGCTGGTTGAGGTGTTGACTTCTCAAACCAACCTAGTTGCGATTCTGTTTATTTTTATTACAGCTCATGCTATGAGTCGATGGGCTGCGGCTACGATTATCTTTACACACGACTATGTTCGGGAAGATGAACTAAGCAAAAGTAAACCTATTGCCAAAACTTTTACATGGAAAGAAGTAGTCGGTTCGGCATTTTGGGGTTTACTTCCTTTAGTGTATTGGGTGTCAATAAATTATAGGGTAGTTTTTATTCTTTTACCTGTATTTACTTTTAGATGGTATTTAGCCCGCTATTTTAAAAAGTGGATTGGTGGTTATACAGGCGATTGTTTAGGTGCTACGCAACAAGTATGTGAGGTGGTTTTTTATATTTCATTATTAGTAATATGGAGATTTATTTAGTTAGACATACAGAAACCGTTTGTGAAAAAGGAATTTGTTATGGGCAAGCCGATTTGGCTTTACGAGAGCCTTATTTACGGGAGTTTGAAAAGATAAAACAACAACTTCCTTTACACGATAAAATTCCTATATTTTCAAGTCCGTTAAAAAGATGTACTCTATTAGCTGATTTTCTTTCAAATAGTGATTTTCAAATAGATGCTCGTCTGATGGAAATGCATTTTGGAGATTGGGAACTACAATCTTGGGATGAAATACCTAAAGAACCACTTAATCAATGGATGGAAGACTTTGTTTCGGTTCAAGTGCCTAATGGAGAATCCTTTGTTTTATTATACGATAGAGTGCGCTCTTTTATAGAAGATTTAAAGAGAAAAAAGATCAAAAAAGTCCTTATTATTACCCATGCTGGAGTAATTCGAAGTTTTTTATGTTACCAACAAAATTTACCGTTACAAGATGCTTTTCAAAATAAGTGTAACTTTGGGGAAGTTTTTAAAATAATATTGAAATAAAATGAATACAGATTCAAGAGAGTTTATGGCAGCTGTATATACAATTATTGCTTTTCATGTAATTGTTGGAGTTGTACTTTTGATAAGAAAAATGAGAAAAAAGAAGTAAAAAACAATTTTCTTTGGCATAAATAAAAAAGAATAGGTGTTTTTGATTTCTTATTTAGGAAATAGTTAAAAAATACCTACATTTGCACGCGAATTTTGGTTGTTGTCTAGAAAAATCGAAACAACATTAAAAGGGAATTAGGTGAAATGCCTAAGCTGTACCCGCAACTGTAAGCTAATATGCTTGTTATTATCTACATTACCACTGTTAGATAATTTAGGATTTAGAGTTTAGAACTTAGAACGTTTTTTACATCAGCATTCTAAATTACAACGGGAAGGTCAATAACAAGACGCAAGCCAGGAGACCTGCCTTTATTCAATGAGTAACAAACTTTCGGGAAAAAAAGTTTGAGTATGGGTAAATTCTGTGCTTTTCTCCCTTTTATTAAAAATTATTTATTAACTAAAATGAACGCAACGTTTATGAAATGGAGTGCTTGTGCAGCATTCTTAACCTCACTTTCTTATGCACAAGAAATGGATACTTTACAAGTAACCAATTTAAAAGAAGTAGTTGTTTCCGATACCAAATTTGAACAACAAAAAGAAAAATCAGGTAAAATTATTGATGTAATTTCTGCAAAAGATTTAGAAGCAAGAAAAGGGCAATCTGTGGCTCAAGTATTAAATCAAGTAGCTGGGCTAGAAATTAATGGAAGCAATAGTGCTGCAGGTAAAAACTTAGAATATTACATTAGAGGCGGAAGAAGTCGTCAGGTTTTAATTGTAATTGATGGAAATCCTGTAAATGATGCCACATCTATAGCTTCTATTTATGATTTACGATTATTACCCGTAGAACAAATTGAAAAAATAGAAGTGTTAAAAGGATCTTCAAGTGTTTTATATGGTTCTGGTGCTGCTACAGGAGTTATCAATATTACTACAAAAAAAGCAAGTAAAAAAGGATTGAATGGTACTGCTTATTTTAACATTGGTACACAAAACACAACAGAAAAAACTAACTTATATGGGCAAGAATTCAATCAAGGATTTGCTTTAAACGCTAAAACAGGTAAGTTTAATTTTAATACGGCTTTGAATAGTACAGAAGTGGACGGAATTAGTGAAGCAACAGGAACTAATTTTGAAAGGGATCCTTTTTCTAGAATCAACTTAAATCAAAAAATAGGATTTAAAGCTTCCGATAAATTAAATATAGAATCTTTTGTAAATTACGATAAGTTCAGCTCAAATTATGATGCGGGTGCTTTTCAAGATTCAGAATTTAACAAATATGCTGCAGAGCAATTAAGAGTTGGTTTTAAACCGCAATACAAATACAATAAAGGAGAAATCTACTTGAATACAGCTTTTGCAAATTTAGAGCGTTATTACGATTCGTATAGCACTTGGACCATGTCTTTAGACGAAATTTATTATAAATCAAGAACGGTAAATGCAGATTTAGTAAATAAATTAGATGTAGCAGATGGTATACACTTAATTACGGGTGTGCAATCGCAATTTATGGATATGTACCAAACGGGTGCTTGGGGAGATGTAGACAATAGAGCGACTAAATTTAATGTAATTGACCCTTATTTTACTGCAGTTTATAATAGTGATTTTGGTTTGAATGTAAATGCAGGTGCACGTTTAAATATTCATAGCGAATATGGAAGTAATTTGGTTTATAATGTAAACCCTTCTTTTTATTTAGAAGATTATAAATTGAGAGTATTGTCTTCTTTTAGCACGGCTTATATTACTCCTACTTTGTACCAATTGTATTCGGCTTATGGAAATTTAGATTTGAAACCAGAAGAAGATAAAACTGTTGAAGTAGGTTTTGAAAAAGGATTTTTCGATAATAAATTCGTAATTAATGCAGTTGGTTTTTACAGAGAAGAAGTAAATAAAATTGATTTTATCTCTTTAAATGTAGCACCTTGGGGACAATATCAAAATATAGAAGATAAAATTAATGCAAAAGGAATCGAATCTAATATTACCTATTTGCCTTTTGAAAAAATAAAAGTAACGGCAAACTATACTTTTACTCAGGTGGAAACGAATGTAAGTCAGTTGCAATTAATACCAAAACACAAAATCAATGCCGGTTTTGATTATGCTGTAACTCCAAAATTAACTTGGACAGCACAATATCAATATACAGATGACAAAATTGATTTATTTTATAATTCCTCAAGTTTTTCAAATGATGAGGTTGCTTTAAAATCGTATCAAACCTTGCATTCAACCCTCTCTTATAAATTGAATAAGCATGTATCTTTCTTTGGTAACGTAACCAATTTACTAGATGTAGATTTTACAGAAAAATATGGATATTCTACAAGAGGTAGAAACTTTAAATTAGGATTGAACTTACAATTCTAATACATTTGTTTTAAACTTAGTTAAAGAAAACGCTCCATTTGGAGCGTTTTTTATTTCCATTACTTGAAATCGGGAACTTGATCTAAATACATTTCATCTCTAAAAGGCATTATCGATTTGGTATCTTCAACATGTTCAAATTGATGTTCGGGTTGAGAAATACTAAAGCGCCCATTTGTATCAATATAATTTAAAGTCGTTTCTAATAAAGGATCGCTGGTTTCTCCTAAAACACCTAAATTACCTAAATCTTCTAATTGAGTAACATCAGCAGCTAATCCATTCACATAATCACTAAAGTCATTTTTATTTGCAATTTTTAAAACAATAGGTTGCATCGCATATTTATGAGTAGGATTTACATTTTCTTTTCTAAATGTAGGTGAATCATAAACGGTAATAGAACCTACATTTTTACCTGTTGTTGCATCTCCAATTTGAGTCACATTGATATGTGCTTCTAAACCATTTATAACTAATTCACTGGCAGAAGCAGTTCTTTTAGAGGTAATAACATATAATTTGTCAAGATTTAAGCTTTGCAAACCAGCTCCATTTCCTAAAGTCGTGGTAAATCGATTCAGTAAATCTTCCGGATCAAAAACAGCTTGTAATTTGTAATTCCATTGTTGTTTTGCAAAAATATCATTGTTGAATTGTCCCGTAATCATACTAGCTAGTCGTGTAGCTGTATTTACAGAACCACCTGAATTGTATCTTAAATCTAAAACCAAATGGGTAATGCCTTCTGAAGCAAAATATACAAATGCTTCATTTAATTCCGATTCATACTGAGAATAAAAACCATTATACATTAAATAGCCTATTTTTTTAGTGCCAATGGTAAACGTTTTTTTGATATGAACAGGATTTTCTGAGAAAGCAGTTTTGGTAAGTGATACCGAATTTCCGTTGGGAGTAATATTACCATTATCATAATCGGCTAAATTTAAGGTATAAGTATCATTAGATAATAAACTACTATAATTGGTATTGGTTAAAGGAGTTCCATTAACTGCATAAAAAATGTCACCTCTTTGAATGTTTTTAGTTGCAGCATCAGAATTCGGTAATATATATCTTACCCATCCAAAAATTTCTGTTGTGCTACCGCTTTTATAACGCAATTCATAATCTACTCCATTGTTCTTTTGGGTTCCTGATAATGCTTGTTCTAAAAGGGTGTAATCTGAAAAAAGAACACTAAAACGATCAGTTTGTGAATCCACTAATAAATGGTCAAATAAGTTTTCAGGAGTGGGATAGGTGCTTAAAAAAGCTTGAAAATCGCCATCCGAAGCAAAACGATTATCTGCTAAATCAGGAGAATCTTCTAACCAATAATAATATTGGTTTAACCCATTCCAAATAAATTCATTTACAGATCTACTTTGAGGGAAATCGTCAAAGTCATCTTTGCAACTCAACGCTGCAATACCTAAAAATAACAATCCTGAAAATAAAACAATTTTCTTTTTCATACTAACAATTTGTTTATTAATAGTTAGGGAATCGTGTTAAATAATAAAGTAGTATTTAATAACGATACCCTTTTCATAGCTCAAAATAATAGTAAATAAAAATAGGGTTATTTTTTCATGTAACAAAATTAATTTACATTCGTCTTAACTTTAAACCAAGCTAATCAAAATGAAACAACAGGAGTTTTTACAAATTATATCTCCTTTTAAAGACAAGATTT
Source organism: Flavobacteriaceae bacterium (assembly GCA_002862755.1). GTDB lineage: Bacteria > Bacteroidota > Bacteroidia > Flavobacteriales > Flavobacteriaceae > Flavobacterium. Next base: position 38,822 of record PKDY01000060.1, read on the forward strand.
TTAGGGTAGCTAAACGGTTGTTAGTTAGTATTGAAGAAGCAGAAGATGCCACGCAAGAAGTTTTAGTTCGACTGTGGAATAAAAACGAAGGACTTCAGAAATACAATAGTGTTGAAGCCTTAGCAATGACAATGACTAAAAACTATTGTTTAGACCAATTAAAATCGAAAAGGGCATCAAATTTGCAATTAGTACATAGTAATTACGGAGATCATTCTCCTAGTATTGACAAGCAAATTGAAGATAGAGATAGTTGGAACTGGGTAGAAAAAATTATCAATAATCTACCAGAACAACAAAAGATTATCATCCAAATGAGAGATGTAGAAGAATATGAATTTAATGAAATAGCCTCTGTTCTCGATATGAATGAAACAGCCGTTAGAGTGGCGCTTTCAAGAGCGAGAAAAACGATTAGAGAGAAGTTATTAGAAAAGCATAGTTATGGAATTAAAAGCAGTTGAAATAGCATTAGAAAAATATTTGGAGGGCACTTCAAGTATCCTAGAAGAAAAACAATTAAAGGCCTATTTTTCTTCTAATGAAATAGCACCACATTTGGTTCAGTACAAACCCTTGTTTAGCTATTTTGAACACCAAAAGAGTGAGCAATTTACTAAAGCACTACCATTACAAACTCAAAAACAATCGTATGTGAAATGGATAGGCGTTGCAGCGGCAGTTGCTGTTCTCTTAGGGACCATGCATTATTTTTATAGTGAGGAACCAAATACTGATTTAGGCACCTATTCTGATCCTGAAGAAGCATTTGTAGAAACACAAAAAGCACTAGAGATGCTCTCAGAAGAAGTGAATCAGGGAGTTGAGAGTGTAGCCATTTTAAAAGAGTATGATAAAACAACAAAAACAATTTTTAAATAAAAAGAAAATGAGAAATTTAATTTTAAGTATAGTATTTATTGCCTTTACATCGGTAACTTTTTCACAATCGGTTTTTGATAAATATGAAGATAAGGATAATGTAACTACCGTTATAGTGAACAAGAAAATGTTTGAATTAATGAGTAAAGTAAAGGTAGATGTTAAAGATTCTGAAGCACAACAATATATGGATTTGTTGAAAAAATTAGAGAATCTAAAAGTATTCATGACTGGTGATGCTAAATTAGCAGGTGATATGAAAGGAACGGTAACAAGTTATTTGAAATCGAATCCATTGGAAGAATTAATGCGTGTGAATGATGATGGAAAAAAAGTAAACATTTATGTGAAATCAGGCGCTTCTGCTAATATAGTGAAAGAATTATTGATGTTCATTGAATCACCTGGAGATAAAGACAATCAAGCTATTGTGTTATCTTTAACAGGGAACTTTAATTTAGATGAGATTTCGGCTCTTACCGAAAAAATGAATTTGCCAGGTGGTAAAGAATTGAAGAAAGCTTCTAAAAAATAAAGTATAATCCATAGTATTACTAAAACAGGCAACAATGTGTTTGTGAAAAAATACGTTGTTGTCTTTTAAAATTATAAAAAATGAAATCATATATAGTATTATTACTTAGTTTGTTCTTATTTAGTTGTAATAACGAACCTAGTTTGCAAAAATATTTTGTTGAAAATTCTGAATCTTCTGACTTTATTGCGGTAGATTTAGGTTCTTCGGTAATTAATACAGAAAAAATGACTTTATCACAACAAGATAAAGATGCCTTGCAATCTTTTGAAAAGATGAATATCATTGCGTTTAAGAAAGATTCTTTAAATGATGCAAAATACGAAACAGAAAGCCAAAAGGTAAAGTCACTTTTAAAAGATGAAAAATATCAAGAATTGATGCGAATGGGGTCTGGAAGTAATGGAGGTGCTATTTATTTTGTAGGTGAGGAAGAACACATTGATGAGTTTGTACTTTTTGCAACGGGAAAAGAAACAGGTTTTGCGGTTGTACGTATTTTAGGAAATGATATGAATCCGAGTTATATTATGAATTTAATGGGACTTCTTCAAAAAGCAGAGGTAGATTTAGATCAATTGAAGCCTTTACAAGGTTTTATGAAATAATAATAATGTATTACAGTTTAAATAATAAAAAAAGTCCCATTTGGGACTTTTTTTATTGTAAATTATTTTATTTAAAAGATTAAATCAATAAGAGTTACTTTTGGTAAAGAACTACTATTTCTTTTAAGTTATTCAATGATTTTCTTGTGAAATTGTATTTTTTTGGGGTTTGCAATACGCTTTAATTTAAGTACGAATTTCGTCCAAGGCATGAGTCACTATATTGTCGATACAATATTAATGACTGGCAATTTTGGTCATTTCATTTATTACCAATTCAATATCTTTTTTTGTGGTTCGCCAATTTACAAATGATGCTCTTATTCCTGTCTTTCCGTTGTAAACAGTTGGTGTCATAAATACTTTTGCTGTGCTATTTAGCTTTATTAGAAAATCTGAAACTTCACTTTGTCTGTCTTTTCCTTTCAATGTAAAACACACATTGTTAAGTCGAACTGGAGCTAATAATTCAAAATGATTACTTGTTTCAATAAACTCTCCTAAAGTCTTAGCCATTTCAATAGAATTTTCAACAATATATTCATAACCTTTTTTGCCATAAGCAATCAAAGAAAACCAAACAGGTAAGGCTCTTAATCTTCTTGAGTTTTCTGGTAAAAAATTCAAGTAATTAAAATTATCTAACGGATTTCCTAAATAGGGTGCGTTAGAATTTTGAAATGTTTCTGTTTGCAGGATTTTATGTTTTTCCTTAACAAGAAACACAGCGTTTTCGTATGGTACATTCAACCATTTATGACAATCAATTGTGATACTATCAGCATTTTCCCAACCTTCCAATAAGTGTTTATGAGTTGGCGAGCAAGCACCAAAAGCACCAAAAGCACCATCAATATGCCACCAAAAATTAAATTCTTCTCTAAGTTTAGAAATAGCTTTAAAATCGTCAAAATCAACCGTATTAACTGTTCCTGCGCTTGTGATTAGAAGAAAAGGTGTTCCGTTTAATTGTTTAATTTTTACTTTTAAATCTTCGATATCAATACTTTCTCTATTTCCGTTTTCGACACTTACTTTTATAATATTATTACTTCCCATTCCTAACATTGATAAGCACTTTATAGCAGATGAATGAGGAACGGCAGATAAAATAGGTATTTTTTGAGTAATGCCTTCTTTTGCAAAATCTTTGCCTGTTTGTTTCCCGATCCATTGTCTCGCTACTGCAAGGCAAGTAAAGTTTGACATCGTTGCTCCTGTTACAAATCCACCTATAAAGTCATTAGGCAGGTTGAATAAATCAAGAATCAACCTTATCGTTTCAATTTCAATAATTGCTGAAATATCACCTTGTCCTTTGGTCACTTGTGTATTTTGGTCATAAATAGAAGTTAGCCAATCTCCCATGATTGAAGCTGGTGTTGAGCCACCTGTAACAAAACCCCAATATCTTGGTCCAGTTGAGCCGATAATTGCGTTTTCAAATTTTTGATTGAAAAGCTTTAATGCATCAATTCCACCTAAACCGATTTCATGTAGAGTTTCGATAATTTTTCCTTTGTATTCTGACGAAGTTGGTCTTTCAGGAAGTTGGTTCAAAAAGTCAAGCCCTTGAATCCTAACCGTTTCAAGTAAACTGTCAATTTTTTGTAAATCGTCTTTTAATTGTTTATTCATTTTTTAGTGTGTGTCTCTTTTTTGGTAACGTTACAGCACTTGTCGAGTTTGCAAGCTTCTGAAGTTATTATTTTCTGTTAAAGATAGTTTTTTTTCGTAAAGGCAAAACGTCAAGTTGACTAATTAATTAGCTATATCGTAAATAGAGTTGTCAACAGAAGAGTCGCATCAATATTTTATTAAACCAGTAGAGATTAGAATGTTGGGACATCTCGATTGTAAAGTTCTTAAAAAAAATTCTAAGAGAATTGATGGTTAAATTTAAAATTAAAAAACCCTTAAGTCTTGATAAACAAGATTTAAAGGTTTTTTTTGTGACCATGATCAGATTCGAACTGACACGTCTTGCGACACCACCCCCTCAAGATGGCGAGTCTACCAATTCCTCCACATGGCCCAAAACAAAAAAAGCTATTCGAAGAACGAATAACTTTTTTAGTGACCTGGCTGGGGCTCGAACCCAGGACCCCATCATTAAAAGTGATGTGCTCTACCAACTGAGCTACCAAGTCGAATGCATTAAGGAATAAAATTAGTGACCTGGCTGGGGCTCGAACCCAGGACCCCATCATTAAAAGTGATGTGCTCTACCAACTGAGCTACCAAGTCATTTTGTTTCCTTGAATGCGGGTGCAAATATATTAACTAAAATTTATTTTCCAATGGTTTTTTCTTATAAATTTGTCTTTTTTTTAATATTATTTTTTAACTGCTTAATTTTAAAGGAATTATTAAATCATGAAAATAATTTTAGTAGGTTATATGGGTTCTGGTAAATCGACAATAGGGAAAGAATTATCTAAAATTGTAAGAATTCCCTTTTATGATTTAGATAAAATCATTGAAGAAACAGAAAAAGAGAGCGTAAAAAATATTTTTAAGAACAAAGGTGAAATCTATTTCAGAAAAATTGAAAGTATACTATTTAGGAATTTTGTAAATAATAATGAGAGTTTTATTTTGGCTTTAGGGGGCGGAACACCATGCTATGCTAATAATCATGAAATCTTACAGCAAAACAGCGTACAATCGTTTTATTTGAAGGGTTCTGTGAGTACTTTAATGAATCGATTGCTAAAAGAAAAAGAAAATCGGCCACTAATAGCTAATTTGACAGAAGCAGAACTAGAAGATTATATTAAAAAACATCTGTTTGATAGAAGTTATTATTATCTTCAATCCAAAGAAGTGATTTCCATCGATGCTAAGAATGTTGAAGCTATTATAAAAGAGTTGCAAGAAAGATTAACTTAAATAGGCATAGCTGTTTTCTTCTTCGAAAACCACTTGTATATGTTCTTGTAATGAAGTGGAAAGTGATAATCCTTTAAAATCTGCTTTTACAGGGTATTTTTTATGATTACGGTCTACTAAAACGGCAGTTTTAAACTTTCGTAAAGGAACTTCTAAGAAATGTTTTACTCCATAAATTAAAGTGGTACCTGAATTCAATACATCATCTACCAAAATTATAGATTTATTGGAATAAACAGAACTTGAAATGGATGTAGTAATCGCTTCTTGCGGGTTTTGTTTGTTTAAATGCACTTCACACAAAATAACATTTAAATCTGATATTTTTTTTAACTCAGAAGCAATTTTTTCAGCTAGTATATATCCGTTTTTTGTAATTCCAGCAATAATAACTTCCTTTTCATCAACAAAGGTTTCAAAAATTTGATAACTAATACGTTTTATTTTATGTTCAATTTCTTGATGTGTTAAAATGATATTTTGCATGTGTGTTATTTTTTTTCAAAGATAAAAAAGAGTTCTCTACCAGCACGAGGTTTTATAGAATTATATGCTTTTTCTAATTTTTTGATAGTAAATTTTTCAGAAAAAAGAGTAAGGTATTCTTCTTTACTACCTCCAAATGGTGGTCCTTCTTGAGTTAAAGGGAAATTGAATAATAAACCGACTATTTTTCCTTTGGGAGACAGTAAAGAATGCATTTTAGAGACATATTTTTTTCTTATTTCTGGATTTAAAGCACAAAAAAAAGTTTGTTCGATGATGATGTCATATTGGGAATCGTGTTCAAAAAAATCTCCTAAAAGTATTCTTTCAATGAATTGAGGATATTTAGATTGTAGTTTTTTAATAGGTTGATCAGCAATATCAATCACCCATACATTGGTAAAACCATGTTGAACTAAATAATCAAATTCATGCCCATTGCCAGCTCCTGGAATTAAAATTTTTAAACTTTTATCTGCAATTTGATTCACATATTCTTTTAATGGTTCCGTAATTAAACCCGTGTCCCAGCCAATATCATTGTTTTGATACCTGTTTTCCCAATACTTTTTATTCAAAATCATCGTCAAAATCAATATCATTAGTATAATCGTCTATATCTCTTCGATCTTTTTTCGTAGGTCTACCTTCTCCTTTAGCACGATAATATTCTTTGCTTAGTTTTAGCATTTCTAAATGTGCAAATGCTTCATCTGGAGTGGTATCTTTACGGTAAACATCTACTAATTTTGCTCCCACACGGCTTTGAGGAATATCTAAGATGGTAAATTGATAATTGATTTGGTCTTTACGTAAAACTATTTTATCGGTAGCATATACATCCCTTGAAGCTTTTGCTACTTGACCGTTTACACTAACATGTCCTTTTTTAATAGCTTCCGCAGCCATATTGCGTGTTTTAAAATATCGCGTACACCATAAAAATTTATCTACTCTCATTAGATTCAAAAATCAATGTTAATTTTTGTACAAAAATAAAGGAAAATTGTATCTTGCGACTCAAATTTTATGAAAATGAAGAATATTTTAAGAATTATTATTTTTTTAGTTTTAGTAGGTGGAACAGTTTCATGTAAAAAAGACGATGGTGCATCGAGTGAGGTTGTTTTAAGAGATAGACAAGAAGTTTATGATGAGGATATTTTAGAAATTGAAGCTTACTTAAAAGATAATTATTTAGAATTGGATGCTGATTTAAATGCAACTGTTAAAAAAATTGATGCAGGACAAACTTCTATTTGGGATGATACGGCTTACCCAATTCAATTCATAACGGTTAAAAATGATGTAAGAACTTCAAATTTCACTGATGGTGTTTCTAGTGATGTGGTGGATTATAAATTATACTACATTGTATTGAATGAAGGTGGAGGTGTTAACCCTACTCATGTAGATTCTGTTTTCACGGCTTACAAAGGTTGGGATTTAAGTAATGAAGTTTTTGACCAAAACAATCAAGGAGTTTGGTTTACTTATCCTCAAACAACAGCTTTTGATCCGCTTTCCATTTCTGGTTATAGACAGGTATTGAAAAAAATTAAGACAGAAGAATCTTCTACATTAAATGGTAATGGAGTAGTTGTTCATCAAAATTACGGTAATGTTATTGTGTTCATACCTTCTGGATTGGGTTATTTTAACGGGGTAATTGCAGGTGATAGTTACAATCCACTTGCTTTTCAAATTAAATTGTTTTCTAGAAAAGAAAACGACCATGATCGCGATAGGATAAAAAGTAACAACGAAGATTTAAATGGTGATGGAGATTTTTATAATGATGATACCGATGGAGATAAAATACCTAATTTTCTAGATATTGATGATGATGCTGATGGAGTAGTAACAAAGACTGAAATTATTCAATCCAATGATGGAAATGGTACTATTACCTATTATGCATTTGACAATATTCCTTTTTGTACAAATGGATCAATAAAGAAACATTTAGATAATTCTTGTCAATAATAAAGAAAGAATAAATTATAAAAAAAGGCTCAATGAAAATTGAGCCTTTTTTATTTATCTAGAATAATTATTTTCTTTTTATAGCTTTTTCAGCTGCTTTAATTATAGCGTCTGCATTTAAACCATATTTTTCCATTAATTGTGCAGGAGTTCCACTTTCACCAAAACTGTCATTTACACCTACAAATTCTTGTGGAGCTGGATTGTTTACAACTAAAGTTCTAGAAACACTTTCTCCTAAACCACCTAAAACATTGTGTTCTTCAGCCGTTACAATACAACCTGTTTTAGCAACCGATTTTAAAATTGCTTCTTCATCTAATGGTTTTATAGTGTGAATATTGATCACTTCTGCTGAAATACCTTGCTTTTCTAATTTTTCCGCAGCAATTAACGCTTCCCAAACTAAATGTCCGGTTGCAACTATAGTTACATCAGAACCTTCATTTAAAAGTATTGCTTTTCCGATTACGAAAGGTTCGTTTTCAGGAGTGAAATTAGCAACACTTGGTCTTCCAAAACGCAAATAAACAGGTCCGTGATGGTCTGCAATTGCAATAGTTGCTGCCTTAGTTTGGTTGTAATCACAAGGATTAATTACGACCATACCTGGCAACATTTTCATTAAACCAATATCTTCTAAAATTTGATGCGTTGCACCATCTTCTCCTAAAGTTAAACCAGCGTGAGAAGCACAGATTTTTACATTTTTATCGGAATAAGCAATAGATTGACGAATTTGATCGTACACTCTACCTGTTGAAAAATTAGCAAATGTACCCGTAAAAGGAATTTTTCCACCAATTGTTAAACCAGCAGCAATTCCCATCATATTGGCTTCTGCAATTCCTACTTGAAAGAAACGTTCTGGGTGATTTTTTTTGAAATCATCCATTTTTAATGAACCAATTAAATCTGCACAAAGTGCTACTACATTTTCGTTTTTTTGACCTAATTCAGTTAGTCCTGCGCCAAATCCTGAACGAGTATCTTTATTTCCTGTATTTGTATATTTTTTCATTTTAATTTTGCTGTATGCTGTAAATGGTATAAATAAGTTGTACTGCTTATCTATATAAAATTTACATTATTAATAATCACCTAAAGTTTCTGGGTTTTGCGCTAAAGCATTTGCTAATTGCTCATCATTTGGAGCTTTTCCATGCCATGCATGTGTATGCATCATGAAATCTACTCCGTTACCCATTTCAGTATGTAATAAAACACATACAGGTTTTCCTTTACCTGTTCTTGATTTTGCATCAGTCATTCCGGCAATAATGGCATCAATATTATTTCCTTCTTTAATATCAAGAACATCCCAACCAAAAGCTTCAAATTTTGCTTTTACACTTCCCATATTTAAAACTTCATCTGTAGAACCGTCAATTTGTTGTCCGTTAAGGTCAACTGTTGCAATTATATTATCTACTTTTTTTGCAGCGGCATACATAATAGCTTCCCAATTTTGACCTTCTTGTAATTCGCCATCGCCTAAAAGTGCATATACTAAATTTAAATCTTTATTTAGTTTTTTTGCTTGTGCAGCACCTAATGCCACGCTTAATCCTTGTCCTAATGATCCAGAAGCCATTCGAATTCCAGGTAAACCTTCATGAGTCGTTGGATGACCTTGTAATCTTGAGTTTAATAATCTAAAAGTAGCTAATTCACTAACTGGAAAATAACCGCTTCTAGCTAAAACACTATAAAAAACTGGTGAAATATGTCCGTTTGAAAGGAAGAAAACATCCTCGTTTTTGCCATCCATGTCAAAACCTTCTTTGCGATTCATAAGGTGTTGATAAAGGGTTACAAAAAATTCTGTACAGCCTAACGATCCTCCAGGATGTCCTGAATTTACAGCATGTACCATTCGTAAAATGTCTCTTCTTACTTGAACTGTTAATTCTTGTAGTTGTTGTGTGTTTGGTTTCATTTTTAATGTTAAAATTTAAAAGCACAAATATAAGTAGATTATTATTATTAATTTCAAGAGAATCTTGAGGACTTTTCAAAAGTTATCTACAATAAAGTGCAACTTTTTGTGTTGAAAAATAGAGTTATAGTGTTTTTTGTTTCGTTAGTTCAGTCTCAAAATGGCATATTTTAGTATACAATACAGAGCTCTAAAACCATCTTTCCATGATATTTTCTTGCCTTCTTGATAGGTTCTACCATAATATGAAATACCAACTTCATATATTCTAATATTGGATATTCGAGCAATTTTAGCGGTAATTTCTGGTTCAAAACCAAATCTTTTTTCTCTTAAATTGATATTTTTAATAATCTCAGAACGGAAGATTTTATAACAAGTCTCCATGTCTGTTAAATTGAGATTGGTAAACATATTGGATACAAACGTTAGAAACTTGTTGCCAATGGTGTGCCAAAAGAATAAAATGCGGTGCGGTTTTCCTCCTACAAATCTTGAGCCATAAACTACATCAGCAAAGCCTTCAACTATGGGTTTTAAAAGAATATTGTACTCTTGAGGGTCATATTCTAAATCGGCGTCCTGAATGATGATATAATTACCTGTGGCTTTTTGTATTCCTGTGTGTAAGGCAGCTCCTTTACCTTTATTAGTTTTGTGAGTATAATATTGAAGTGCTACCTCAGGGTTTTGTTCTTTGTAATCTTGAATGGCACGATGTGTATTGTCGGAGGAACTATCGTTTACCACAATAATTTCTTTTTGAATGGAGTTTATTAGACTAACATCTTTAATCTTATCTAGAATAAGATGAATGGTCTGTTCTTCGTTATATGCCGGAATTATAATGGATAGTTTTTCCATTTTTTAGTGATCTATTTGGATTAAATATCGGTAATTTAAAACATCTTTTCTCTTGTTTTCTAATAAAAAATTCAGTTTTAAAATGGTGATGCGATATTGATTAAATGCTTTTTTGGAAATTATTTTCAAATTGGAATCTTCTATGTCTTTTAAATCTTCTTCATTTATATAAATCCAAGTTTTTTCATTACAATTTTTTAATTCCTCTTTACCAACGACTTTGGTAAATGGATTTTGGGAATAAAAATTAAATAAATGGGAAGATTTATTATATAATACGACCTTTTCTGAAGGATGATTTTCTCGAATCCATTTGGCTGCCATGGCATCTGATTGAAAAGTGACTAATTTTGGGTAAAATAGAAAGGACATCAATATATTTAAAATCAGTATGGGACTAATATATTGTATAATGAAATCTTTTGCTTTCGTTCTAAAAAAGAAAAGAATGAGAATTTGTAATAGTATTAGAATGAGGATTAAAAAGAAATTTTCTTTAAAAAAAAGAATAGGATATATAATAAGGAGTGCCAAAATTATATAACCGAAACTTACATTCACTACAATCCAATTTTTCATGCTTTTCATTGAAATTTTGGATAGATATTCAGCAACTAAAATAGCTGCAAAGGGAAAAGTTACAAAAACATAATGCGGTAATTTGTATTTAGATAGTGATAAAAAGAAAAATAAAGCGGTAAAACCAACAAAACTGATAATTTCGGGACTTGCTTTTTTATCAAAAAATAATTGTTTTATCTTAAAGTATACTGCAAATAGTAATGGAAAAAACCATGGGAAAAAGTCCCATAGACTAGTTCCTATAAAGAAATGCAAAGGGGTATTGTTGTTCCAAATATTTTCTCCGGTAATTCTTCCGAAACTTTGTAACCAATAAAAGAAATACAATCCTTTTTGTCCTTTAATCCCATTTGTAATTTTATCGGGTTGTAAATCAAATTGATGATACAAACCATACGACATGGGAAATAATACGAAAGCGATAATAAGTACTACTACAAGCCATTGAAATGAAAATAGTTGCTTCCATTGTTTTTTATAAATAAGATGTATGCCTATTGGAAACAATATAGCGACCAATCCAATTGGGCCTTTCGCTAACATGGCCAGTCCAATAAATATAGAAGCAAAAATAAGATGCTTAATTTTTCCAAAGGAGAAATACAGTCCAAATGACCAACAACTAATCATAACACAAGAGGTTAAAATAGCGTCTGTTCGTACGTCATTGGTCATTAAAAAGTAAGCTTGAGAGGTAGCTAATATAAGTAAGGCATATTTAGCGATTTTTGCACTATAATAGAGGATACAAAAACGGTATACTGCATACAAAGAAAATAGCAAAAATAGAAAGGAAGGTAATTTGTAGGCAAAATTGCTATGTCCAAATAGTTTTATACTTGTACTTGAAAGCCAGAAAAGGAGTGGGGGTTTGTCTAAATAATCTTTTCCAAATTCCTTTACTTCTAAATAGGAATTAGTTTGAGCCATTTCAGCTGAAATTCCTGCGTATTGTGCGGCATCTACAGCCATAACATCTAAAAACAAGTTGTGAATATATACAACCAATATTGTTAGAAGGATGATTTTTTCAAATTTGGTAAGCGACTTCAAAAAAGAAAACATAAAATACAATTGTTATGTTGCAAAGAAACAAATAAAAAAAGGATTGTATTTTATGTTTTTTTGAATTTTAGTTTAAATAAAGTTCATATAAGAAATTCTTTATAAGGTATCACCCTCTTTAAGAACGCGAATTAATTTTTTATTTACGAATTCATCAATACCTAACGGTGACATTTCTCTTCCGTAACCAGATCTTTTTGTACCACCAAATGGAAGTTCGACTGAAGATTTAGTAGGATGATTGATGAAAACCATTCCAGAATCAATTTGATGTGCTATTTCCTTCCCTTTTTCAATATCTTTAGTAAATACAGAACCTCCTAAACCAAATTCTGTGTCATTCGCTAAAGCAATTGCTTCTTCTACAGTTTTAACAATATAAAAACTAGCTACTGGTCCAAAAAGTTCTTCTTTATAGATTTTCATTTTTGGAGTAATATGACTAATAATTGTAGGTTCTATAAAAGCCCCTTTTAGCTTCGCTCTTTTTCCACCTATTTCAATTTTTGCCCCTTCTGATACTGCAGTTTCAATTTGTTTTAAAATAGATTCAAGTGCATCTTCACTAGAGAGAGGTCCTAATTCCGTATCCGTTTCTAAAGGATTTCCAAGTTTTAACTTGCTCATTGCGATTTTAAATTGAGTTAAAAATTCGGAAGCAATTTTTTCCATGACAATAAAGCGTTTTGCCGCAATACAACTTTGTCCGTTGTTAACTGTTCTCCCTTTTATAGCTAAAGAAACGGTTCTTTCAATATCAGCATCTTCTAAAACGATAAAAGGATCACTTCCTCCTAATTCTAATACCGATTTTTTTATGTATTTTCCAGCCATCATGGCTAATTCAGAGCCTGCTTTTTCACTTCCGGTCAATGAGGCACCTTGAATACGCTTATCGGCAATAAGTTTAGTTACTTTCGAACCCCTTACAAATAAGTTCGTATATACACCTTCAGGTGAACCAGCTTCTTTGAAAATATCTTCAATAGCTTTAGCACATTGAGGTACTATAGAAGCATGTTTTAATACAATAGTATTTCCAATCATGATATTGGGTGCTGCAAAACGAGCTACCTGATAAAACGGAAAGTTCCATGGTTCAACTCCTAATAAAACACCAATAGGTGTTTTTTTTATATAAGCTTCACCTGAATCAACCTCTATTTTTTCATCTTTAAGGAATGTTTCACCATGTTTTGCATAATATTCAAATATAGAAGCAGCATAATCAATTTCGCTTTCAGCTTGTGCTAAAAGTTTTCCCATCTCTAAGGTAATTAATTTGGATAATTCTGCTTTTTTGGAACGTAAAATAGTACCTACTTTGTTTAAAATAGTAGCCCTTTCTTGGTAACTAGTTGTTCTCCAGTTTAAATATGAAGTATGCGCTTTTTCAAGAGCGTGATCAATTTGTTCATTAGTCATTTCGTCAAAAGACTTTAAAATTTCTAATGTAAAAGGATTTGTAGATTTTATAGACATCATAGTATTGTTTATTTTGTGTCTGCCTGACTGTAATAGTTGTTCTCTTCATCTTCACTTCCAATGGCTTCTTGTTGATCGTCTAAAGAGGCTCCTGGAACATCTAAATCAGCACCCAAAGTTACAGTTTTATCAATAGGTTGAGGATTCTTTTTAACTTTAGATGGGTCTTCAGGATCTACATCCATTTCTTTTTTATCTTGATTATAGATGTCTTCTGATGCAGGATAATTTAAGTCTTTTAAATTAGACTCAATTTCATTTTCTTTTGGATTTTTTATATTTTTCATGATAGAATATTTAAATAAGTTTCTTACAAAGTTCTTACTTTTTTAACTTTTTTAAGTTACACATTTTTTATCAAATCTTCTATAATTATGATGTCATTTCTGTTCTTATCTGTTAAATAATAGTATAAATTATAAATCTTCGTTTGGAAAACAATTATATTTGCCCTGTAAAATTTTTATATGAAGTTTGAATTATTAAGTAAAGACCCAAAAAGTAAAGCAAGAGCTGGAAAAATTACGACAGATCATGGTGTTATTGAAACACCTATTTTTATGCCAGTTGGAACAGTTGCATCGGTAAAAGGAGTGCATCAAAGAGAATTAAAAAACGATATTAATCCAGATATTATTTTAGGAAATACCTATCATTTGTATTTACGACCACAAACCGATATTTTAGAAAAAGCAGGAGGTTTGCATAAGTTTATGAATTGGGATAGAAATATTTTAACTGATTCAGGAGGTTATCAAGTATATTCATTGTCTTCCAATAGAAAAATCAAAGAAGAAGGTGTGAAATTTAAGTCTCATATCGATGGTTCGTATCATTTCTTTTCTCCAGAAAATGTAATGGAAATACAGCGTACCATTGGAGCAGATATTATTATGGCTTTCGACGAATGTACCCCTTATCCATGTGATTATCGATATGCAAAACGTTCCATGCACATGACACATCGTTGGTTAGATAGATGTATTACACATTTAGATAAGTTGCCTTTTAAATATGGGTACGAACAAACTTTTTTTCCAATAGTTCAAGGAAGTACTTATAAAGATTTACGGGAACAATCTGCGGAATATATTGCTAATGCTGGTGCACAAGGAAATGCTATCGGAGGATTGTCTGTAGGAGAACCAGCTGAAGAAATGTATGCCATGACCGAAGTTGTTACTGCGATTTTACCTGAAGATAAACCAAGGTATTTAATGGGAGTTGGTACACCTATAAATATTTTAGAAAATATTGCTTTAGGAATTGATATGTTTGATTGTGTGATGCCTACTCGAAATGCAAGAAATGGAATGTTATTTACGGCAAACGGTTCTATAAATATTAAGAATAAAAAATGGGAGGCTGATTTTTCACCCATTGATGAAATGGGGCATACATGGGTCGATTTAGAATATTCCAAAGCTTATTTAAGACACTTATTTGCTGCTAATGAATTTTTAGGAAAGCAAATTGCAACCATTCATAATTTAGGCTTCTATATGTGGTTAGTACGTGAAGCGAGAAGACAAATTCTTGCGGGTACTTTTAGAGAATGGAAAGATAAGATGGTTATTCAAATGAGTCAACGATTATAAAGCAAATTGCAAAATGAAATTAATAGACAAATATATTTTAAAACGTTATTTGGTTACATTTTCTGTAATGTTACTTTTATTCATTCCAATTGGAATTGTTATTGATGTTTCAGAAAAAGTAAACAGAATGATTGAAAGGAAAGCTCCTTTTAATGAAATTGTTGTCTATTATGGGGATTTTATAGTTTATTTTGCTAATTTATTATTTCCAATTTTTCTTTTTTTATCAGTTATTTGGTTTACTTCTAAGTTAGCGAATAATACCGAAATTATTGCCATTTTAAGTTCTGGTATCTCTTTTCAGCGTTTTTTGCGTCCCTTTCTAATGGGAGCAACTATTGTTTGTATTTTTGCTTTATTGATGGGGTTTTTCTTAGTTCCTAAAGCTAGTAAAGGTTTTTTAGATTTTAGAAATACTTATTTGAGAGGGAATAGTTATAAAACAATGGAAACCCAAGATATATTTAGACAAATTGGTGATGGAGAATATATTTATATAAGTAATTATAATTTTTTGTCTAAAACGGGGTTTAATTTTACGTATGAAAAGTTTAAAGGGAATAAACTAATTGAAAAAATTACGGCTAATCGTATTAAATATGATGAAAAGACTAAAAAATATTCTCTTTTTAATTATTTAAAACGAAATGTTGGTCAAAATAATGATAGACTCGAAGCTTTAGATAAAAAAGAGGTCCAATTTAGTTTTGAACCTGACGAGTTAACCCCTGTATTTTATATTGCAGAAACCATGACTATTGGTGAGCTCTATACTTTTATTAACAAAGAAAAAGAAAAGGGAAATACAAGAATTAATGCCTATTTAGTAGTATTATATAAAAAATACAGTTTGCCAGTTTCAGCCTTTATTTTAACAATTATAGCTGTAGCTGTATCTTCTATGAAAAGAAGAGGTGGTATGGGAGTTAATCTTGCAATTGGAATTGTAATAGCATTTACATTTATATTTTTTGATAAAGTTTTTGGTACTATAGCAGAAAATTCTGATTTTTCTCCATTATTAGCCGTTTGGATACCTAATATGGTATTTGGTACATTAGCCTTTTATTTACTACGCAATGCAAAAAGGTAACTATTTAAAAAATTACTTGCATCTTCATTTAATCGTATTTATTTGGGGATTTACAGCAATATTGGGAAAATTAATCTCTTTAAAAGCATTAGATTTAGTATGGTATCGCATGTTTTTTGCGACTATTTTTATTATTCTATTTATCGTATTTAAAAAGCAAGTTTTAAAGATTCCTTTGAAAACTTTTATAGGATTTGCATTGTCAGGAATTATAATTGCGGCCCATTGGTTTACATTTTATGAAGCTATAAAAGTGTCTAACATTTCGATTACTTTAGCATGTTTATCTACTGGAGCTTTCTTTGCTTCATTAATTGAACCTATTTTATACAAGCGAAAAGTAGTGGGTTATGAAGTTTTGTTTGGTATTATTACAGTAATTGGTTTAAGTATTATTTTTGAGGTTGAAACCCAATATAAAACAGGGATTTATCTTGCAGTTACCTCCGCTTTTTTATCGGCACTTTTTTCTGTAATTAATGGTAAATATGCAAAAGAATATGATGCTACTATTATCTCTTTTTATGAATTAGGTGTTGGAGTTCTATTTCTAAGCTGTATTATGTTGTTTAATCAAAAGTTTGATGCCACTTTTTTTTCTTTATCTATTAAAGATTTAATTTGGTTACTAGTACTTTCATCTATATGTACTGCTTATGCTTTTTCGGCTTCTGTTAAAGTAATGAAAGTTATAAGTCCTTTTACAGTTATGTTGACCATTAACTTAGAACCAATTTATGGAATTATTTTAGCCTTGCTTATATTTAGTGATTCCGAACATATGAATTCTATGTTTTATGTAGGAGCCTCTATTATTTTGGCAACAGTAATTGCTAATGGTGTTGTTAAAAATTATAAAAAAAGAAAACTAAATCAACGTCAATACAACGTTAATTAATTTGAAAATTTTATCTTTGTAAAGACAAACGAAACCCAAAATTTAGTCCAATGGAATATTTAGATTTTGAATTACCTATCAAAGAACTTGAAGACCAGTTAGATAAATGTGTTATCATAGGTCAAGAATCTGAAGTTGATGTTACACAAACATGCAAACAGATTGAAAAAAAACTAGAAGAAACTAAGAAGAATATATATAAAAATTTGACAGCATGGCAACGTGTTCAAATGTCAAGACACCCTAATCGTCCTTATACTATGGATCATATTAAGGCATTATGTGGTGATACCTTCTTAGAACTTTTCGGAGACCGTGCTTTTAAAGATGACAAAGCGATGGTTGGTGGTTTAGGAAAAATTAATGGTCAATCCTATATGATTATCGGCCAACAAAAAGGATATAATACTAAAACACGTCAATATCGTAATTTTGGAATGGCTAATCCTGAAGGCTATCGTAAAGCATTACGATTGATGAAAATGGCAGAAAAATTTGGAATACCTGTAGTTACATTAGTAGATACTCCAGGTGCTTATCCAGGATTAGAAGCTGAAGAAAGAGGTCAAGGTGAAGCTATTGCTAGAAACATTTTAGAAATGATTCGTCTTAAAGTGCCAATTATTACAGTTATTGTAGGGGAAGGTGCTTCAGGTGGTGCTTTAGGGATTGGTGTTGGTGATAAAGTATTTATGCTTGAAAACACATGGTATTCTGTAATTTCTCCAGAATCTTGTTCGTCTATCTTATGGAGAAGTTGGGAATATAAAGAGCAAGCTGCAGAAGCTTTAAAGTTGACGGCAACTGATATGAAAAAACAAAAATTAATTGATGATATTATTCCAGAACCTCTTGGAGGAGCTCATCATGATAGAGAAACTACTTTTAAAACAGTAGAAAAATATATTACAAAAGCGTATAATGAATTGAAAGAGTTATCAACAGAAGATTTGATTATGCAGCGTATGGATAAATATAGCAAAATGGGAGAATTTAAAGAATAATTCATTTCCAATTGAAATTTTAAGTCCGAAGCTTAAGGGTTTCGGATTTTTTTTGTGTTATAAACAAAAAAGAAAAGGTTATGAACAGGTTTTTAACACACTACTATTAACAAATAGAAATTGAAATAATTAAATTTTGGTTAACTTCGCGCTATGGAAAATATCAGAAAGAGTAGCCCATTAAAAGTGGATAAAACCACTATAATTAACTTGGAGAAAGGGAAACTTCCTCCACAAGCGGTTGATTTAGAAGAGGCTGTAATAGGTGCTATGATGATTGATAAGAAAGGAGTTGATGAGGTAATTGATATTTTGCAACCGGATGCCTTTTATAAAGAATCACATAAGCATATTTTTGAAGCTATTGTTGAATTGTTTAACGATACCCAGCCTATAGACTTATTAACAGTATCAGCACAGTTAAAGAAAAACGGTAAATTAGAATTAGCTGGAGGTGATTTTTATTTAATTCAACTGACTCAAAAAATATCATCTTCTGCCCACATTGAATTTCATTCAAGAATTATTTTGCAAAAATTTATACAAAGAAGTTTGATTAAAATTTCTAGTGAAATTATTGAAGAGTCTTATGATGAAACGACAGATGTTTTTGATTTATTAGATAAAGCAGAATCTAAATTATACGAAGTAACACAAGGAAACATTAAAAGAAGTTCTGAAACCGCTCAAAGTTTGGTTATTCAAGCTAAAAAAAGAATTGAAGAAATTGCTGGAAAAGAAGGTCTTAGTGGTGTACCAACTGGTTTTCATGACTTAGATAAATTAACCTCTGGATGGCAACCATCCGATTTAATTATTGTTGCAGCGCGTCCTGGTATGGGTAAAACGGCTTTTACACTATCTATGGCAAGAAATATGGCTATCGACTATGGTGCGCCAGTTGCATTCTTTTCCTTAGAGATGTCTTCTGTACAGTTAATTACTCGTTTAATTTCTTCTGAAACAGGATTGTCTTCCGAAAAATTAAGAACGGGAAAATTAGAAAAACATGAATGGGAACAATTATCTATAAAAGTAAAAGATTTAGAAAAAGCACCATTGTATATTGATGATACTCCTTCCTTGTCTATTTTTGATTTACGTGCCAAAGCCAGACGTTTGGCTTCTCAGTACGGAATTAAAATGATAGTTATTGATTATCTTCAATTGATGACAGCTGGTGGGAATGGAAAAGGAGGCGGAAACCGTGAGCAAGAAATTTCTACTATTTCCAGAAACTTAAAAGCTTTGGCAAAAGAATTAAATGTGCCCGTAATTGCTTTATCGCAGTTATCTCGTGCAGTTGAAACACGTGGTTCTAGTAAAAGACCGTTACTTTCCGATTTGAGGGAATCAGGAGCTATTGAGCAAGATGCGGATATTGTATCTTTCATTTACAGACCAGAATATTATAAAATTGATGAGTGGGATGATGAGGAAAGAACTCCAACTCAAGGACAGGCTGAATTTATTGTAGCTAAGCACAGAAACGGAGGATTAGATAACATCCGATTGAAGTTTGTAGGTAATTTAGGTAAATTTGATAATCTTGATGATTTTAGTTCGCCTTTTGACGAATTGCCTTCAAAAATGAATTTGGATGATCAAAATCCATTCGCTACTCCTAATCTTCCTTCACCAAATGATGCCTTTGGAAGTAGTTTTAATTCTGATGATGATGATTCAGATGTTCCTTTTTAATGAGAAAAGGATACGATATAAAAAAAGAGGTTTCAGATTTGAAACCTCTTTTTTTATATCGTATCCTTTAATTTCTTTTTAGTTGAAAATTAAAATCAGATACAGTATAATTATCATGTAAACTGTTTTTTGGAGTATCCTCAATTTTTAAATTTGGATTGTAGTCCCAAATAGAACAATGAACATTGCAACCTAATCGAGATAAGTATAATTGAGTTGAAAGTGTTTGGTAACCTTTAGCAGTTATTTCAATAGTAACTTTTTCAATTACTTTTTTATCTGCTGCTGAAAAACCAGTTTTAATTTCATAGGAACCATTTTTAGATTCTATTGTTTCTTTAAACGAAAACAATCTATTTTTACATACTTTAGCTTTCATCGAAACCCCTTGAATCGTTTCTAAAGTTTCAACGTCTATAAAGTTTCCTTTTAAAATAATTTCACTATCATTAAAGGCTAAAGGAGACAAGTCTATGGAATTACTTTTTACTTCATTCTCATTTTCAAATGAATATAAATTAGATCCAGATAATAATAGTGACCCTGTCGTAAAGGCACTCATTTTCTTAACAAATTTTCTTCTTTCCATAATGTTTGGATTGGTTATTAATGCAGTAATACTAAAGAAAAATAAAAATAAAAGGGTTGCTACGAAAATTCGTAACAACCGCTTTTTAAATTTTCATTAGTTAAAAGTAATCATTATTTTTTAATTATAAGTCTCTGAGCCTTAATTTGATTGCTCGATTTACCTTTGATGAAATAGATACCATCTGCTAGATTCTCAACATTAATATTATTTTCAATATTTGAATTTAAAGTAAATGTTTTCATTGTTTGACCTAACTGATTTACAATAACAAATTCACCACTTGTATTTGTTTTAATAACTACTAATCCATTTGTAGGATTCGGATACATTGTAAATTCTGTTTCATTTTCAAACACTTTAGTATCTAAAGTAGTAACAGTATAACATGCAGATTCAACACTACATCCATTAAAAGTTATAGAAACCTTATAATCTCCAAGACTTGAAGGTGTAAAATCTTGATTAGTTTCACCTGTTAATAATGTATTTGGACATTCATACCATTGGTATGTCATACCTGCATCTGTAGCATTTGCTGTTAGAATTCCTGTTGTATTTTCGGAAATTGTATTGTCAATTGCTGTTGGTTGCGAAATTGTAAAGTTTACTGAAGTAGTACAAGCATTTGCATCCGTTACGGTACACGTCCAAGTTCCAGCAGTTAATCCAGTTACAGAAGGAGTTCCATCACCTGTTGGATTTCCAGGAGTCCAATTGTAAGTATATCCACCAGCACCACCAGTTGCAGTATTCACAGCTGCAGCACCATTAGCACCTCCGTTACATGCTACATTCGTTTGAGAAGAAGGAGTTAATGATAAAGCAGTTGGTTGTGTAATTGTAAAGTTTACCGAAGTAGTACAAGCATTTGCATCTGTTACAGTACAGGTCCAAGTACCTGCTGATAAACCTGTTACAGAAGGAGTTCCATCACCCGTTGGGTTTCCAGGTGTCCAATTATAAGTATATCCACCAGCACCGCCAGTTGCAGTATTCACAGTTGCAGCACCATTTGAACCACCATTACATGCTACATTCGTTTGAGAAGAAGGAGTTAATGATAAAGCAGTTGGTTGTGTAATTGTAAAGTTTACCGAAGTAGTACAAGCATTTGCATCTGTTACGGTACACGTCCAAGTTCCAGCAGTTAACCCCGTTACAGAAGGAGTTCCATCACCTGTTGGATTTCCAGGCGTCCAATTGTAAGTATATGGACCCACTCCACCAGTTGCAGTATTCACAGCTGCAGCACCATTAGCACCTCCGTTACATGCTACA
>PKDY01000005.1 GCA_002862755.1 Flavobacteriaceae bacterium
GCTGGAATTCCTTTAGATTTAATAGTTTTAAGTACTAAATCTACCGTTTCATCATTCTTTTTCTTTACTTCTTTAGCATCTGAACCAGTATACTCTACTCCAACCGTTATTACAGCTTCATCAGGAATTACTTTTATTTTTCCTTCACCAGACACAGTTACTTGCGAAATAGGTGTTAATTTGTTTTCTTGCGCTTGATTCATCATAGTCGTACCTACTAATAGTAGTGTTAAAATTGCTTTTTTCATATTATTTTTTTTATTTGTTTGTTCAAAAGACATGCCAAACTATAGTTTGTTCGTTTTATGCAAGTAAAATAAGATTACAATAGGAATAGTTAACAAAATAACCATTCTAGTATTGGTTTCTAAAAGTGAAGGTTGCCTAATTAATGTGATTAAATAACCTCCAATAGCACCACCAAAATGAGCCGTATGACCAATGTTGTCTCTTTTTGCTTTCATTCCATAAATAGAATATAGCAAATAGCCAATACCAAAAATATAACCTGGTATCGGAATTGGGATAAAGAAAAAATACAAATTCAAATCAGGATACAACAAGATCGAACTATAGATAATTCCTGTTACAGCACCAGATGCACCAATGGCACGATAGGAATAATCATTTTTATGCATATACAATGTAAGCAAGCTCCCTGCTACCATACTTCCAAAATAAATATAGAGGAAATAAATATTCCCCAATCTATCAATTACAATGGGTGCAAAAAAGTACAAGGTAAGCATATTGAATATCAAATGAGCAAAATCAAGATGTAGAAATCCAGAAGTAATCATTCTTAATTGTTCTCCTGCTCTAATCCTACCTACATGAAATTCATATCTTCTAAAAAATTCATAATCATTAAAACCTTTAAAGCTTACTAAAGCGGTTATCCCTATGATAACAAGTAAGAGTATATCCATTATTTTTTATTTTCTGTAAATTTAATAATACTTTAGGTATTTCCTTATTATTTTAAAAAAGTATATTTGTAAAAAATTTAATATGCAGTTACTCGTATATATTTTATTATACCCATTATTATATTTCATTTCAATTTTACCTTTTAAGCTATTCTACCTATTTTCAGATTGCATCTGTTTTTTTGTTTATAGAATTATTGGTTACCGAAAAAAAATGGTGAGACAAAATATTGCCATGACTTTACCACATTTATCAGAAAAAGAAAGATTAGATATTGAAAAAAAATTCTATTCACACATGTGCGATATGTTTTTGGAAATGATAAAAACAATGTCGATTTCTAAAGAAGAAATTAAAAAAAGGTTTAAAATTACCAATCTAGACGTTTACAAAGAACTAGAAAAAAAAGAAAAAAGTATTGTACTTCTTTGTTCCCATTATGCGAGTTACGAATGGGTAATTTCAATGAATTACTATATCACTTATACAGGATATGGAATTTATAAAAAAATAGCCAATAAATATTTTGATAAGTTGGTACGCGATATTCGATCCAAATTCAAAGCCGAACTAATCACCACAAAAGATACCATCAAAATTATTGAAGAAAATCAAAGAAAAGGAATTTTAGGCATTTATGGTTTTGCAAGTGACCAATCTCCAAAATCATATATAAAATCACATTGGTATCGTTTTATGGGAATCGAAACTCCCATTCATGTGGGTGCCGAACTTTTAGCAAAACGCTTAGATATGAATGTGGTTTTTCTTAAGACTAAAAAAGTAAAAAGAGGACACTATGAAGCTACTTTAGAAATAATGACAGAAGACGCAAGAGCTATTCCAAACTATGAGATTTCTGAAGCCTTCATTCGAAAAGTTGAAGAACAAATTTACGAAGCTCCACAGTATTATCTCTGGACACACAATCGTTGGAAACATAAAAAAAATCAAGCATGAAATTAGTTTTTGCCTCAAATAATAAAAATAAAATTGCTGAGATTCAACAATTAATGCCATTAGGAATTACTATTTTGAGCTTGGAAGAAATTGGTTGCTATGTAGATATTCCAGAAACCGCTTCAACTATTGAAGGTAATGCTATCTTAAAAGCGAACTACGTTACCGAACATTTTGGTTACGATTGTTTTGCAGATGATACTGGTTTAGAAGTAGAAGTTCTAAATGGCGAACCTGGAGTATATTCCGCTAGATATGCTGGTGAACAAAAAAATGCAGATGATAATATGAATAAACTATTAGATGCTTTAGGAAATCATACGAATAGAAAAGCCCAATTTAAAACCGTAATTGCTTTGAACATTCATAATGAACAGCATCTTTTCACAGGAATTGCTTCGGGTGAAATTATTCCTGTGAAAAAAGGAGAAAAAGGATTTGGTTATGATCCTATTTTTAAGCCTAACGAATTAGATAAAACATTTGCTGAACTAAGTATGGAAGAAAAAAGCAAATACAGTCACAGAGCTAAAGCTGTAAACCAATTACTTACTTTTTTACAAAAGCACTCCCTGTAGGCAAACTCCAATTCATTTTAAAACAAAGGATTCTGGCAGTAATAATAAAAAGACTAGAAAAGAGATAAATTAAATCTATATCCAAATTACAAGACAATAGAACAAAGAATAAAACACCGCCTAAAATACTTAAGGTTGCATAAATTTCTTTTCGAAATAAAACAGGAATTTCATTACACAAAATATCTCTTATTACACCACCAAAAGTAGCTGTGAGTGCACCCAAAGCAATACAAATAATTGGGTGTAATTCTTTCTCTATTCCTTTTTCTATACCAATTAAAGTAAATACACCAAATCCTATAGTATCAAACAAAAAAAGTGAGATTCTTAACTTTTCCAAATAAATATTAAAAAGAATTGAAAGTACCGTTCCAATAAAGATTATAATAATGTATTTGAGATCTAACATCCAACCAACCGGTGTATTCCCAATTAAAATATCTCGTAAAGTACCTCCTCCTAAAGCCGTTACAAAAGCAATACAAAAAACTCCAAACAAATCGAGTTTTTTATAAATAGCTGTTAAAGCACCAGAAATGGCAAAAACTAGAGTTCCTATACTATCTATATACTCAACCATTATTCTTTTCTTACAAAAGTATCTATTTAATTCAGAATTGATATACTTTTAAGTTGTCTAAAGTTATTTTTTTCACATTAACACTAAAAACAAAATTACAATTAATTGAAAATCAATTACAAACAAATTAGTTTATCCAATTAATTAAAACTACCTTTGCACCCAATTTAAAATATTTTATGAATAAATTTGAACAATTAGGTCTAAACGAATCGCTTCTGCTCGCGATTAAAGACCTTGGATTTGAGAATCCATCGGAAGTACAGGAAAAAGCGATTCCCCTATTATTGGAAAAAGACACCGACATTGTAGCGCTAGCCCAAACTGGAACGGGTAAAACAGCTGCATTTGGTTTTCCACTTATTCAAAAAATTGATGCTGAAAACAGGGATACTCAGGCATTAATTTTATCGCCTACTAGAGAGTTATGTTTACAAATTACAAATGAGATTAAACTTTACTCTAAATACATTAAAGGATTAAATACAGTTGCCATTTATGGTGGTGCTAGTATTACAGAACAAGCCAATCAAATTAGAAGAGGTGCACAAATTATTGTAGCTACTCCAGGAAGAATGCAAGACATGATTAACCGTAATATGGTTAACATTAAAAACATTAATTATTGCGTATTGGATGAAGCGGATGAAATGCTAAACATGGGATTTTATGAAGACATTACAGCTATTTTATCAGACACTCCAAAAGAAAAAAGCACTTGGTTATTTTCAGCAACGATGCCACAAGAAGTAGCACGAATTGCTAAAGAGTTTATGAGAAAACCACTAGAAATAACGGTGGGACACAAAAATTCTGGAAATGAAAATGTATCTCATGAATTTTATTTAGTAAGTGCTCGTGATCGTTACGCTGCTTTAAAACGTTTAGCAGATGCTAATCCGGATATCTTTTCAGTTGTTTTTTGTAGAACCAAAAGAGACACGCAAGCGGTTGCCGAAAAACTTATCGAGGATGGCTATAGTGCTGCAGCCCTTCATGGAGATCTATCACAAGCACAACGTGATGGTGTAATGAAATCATTCCGTGGTAGACAAATTCAAATGTTAGTTGCAACCGATGTAGCGGCTCGTGGAATTGACGTAGACGATGTAACTCACGTAATTAATTATCAATTACCTGACGAAGTAGAAACCTACACACACCGTTCAGGAAGAACAGGTCGTGCTGGAAAATCAGGTACTTCATTAGTAATCATCACTAAAAGCGAATTGCGTAAGATTACACAAATTGAACGCATCATAAAAATGAAATTTGAAGAAAAACCAATTCCGTCAGGTATTGAAATTTGTCAAATTCAATTATTTCATTTAGCAAATCGCATTAAAGATGTTGAAGTAGATCATGAAATTGACGCCTACTTACCTGCAATTGAAGAAGTTTTAAAAGACATTCCAAAAGAAGAATTAATTAAGAAAATGGTTTCTGTAGAATTTAATCGTTTCATTAATTACTACAAAAAATCTAGAGATTTAGCTTCTGATGGCGGTACAAGACGTGAATCTGGTACAATACCTACAGACGGTGCAGTTCGTTTCTTCATCAACATTGGTTCTAGAGACAATTTCGACTGGATGACGTTAAAAGATTT
Source organism: Flavobacteriaceae bacterium (assembly GCA_002862755.1). Taxonomy (GTDB): domain Bacteria; phylum Bacteroidota; class Bacteroidia; order Flavobacteriales; family Flavobacteriaceae; genus Flavobacterium. The sequence continues at coordinate 4,661 of PKDY01000005.1, forward strand.
CTTAAAAGAGACGTTAGATTTAGGTCGCGATGATGTTTTCAAAGTGGATGTAAAAGAAGGATTTTCATTCTTTAATACAGATGCTTCTTTGGCACCAAAGGTAATGGATGTATTAAATGCCTTTAGTTTACAAGGTCGAAAAATTAATGTTGAAATTTCTAAAAACGAAGGAGGAAGCAACTCTAGAAGAAGAGATCACAACGGACGTGGTGGAGACAAACGATCTGGTGGTGGTTTTAGAGGAGACAGAAACTCTAGAGATGACAGAAATTCAAGAGATGATAGACGTTCTGGAGGAAATGATAGAAAACCTAGAAGAGACAGTAAATTTGAAGGAAGAAAATCTGGTGATAACGAAAGAAGAGGAAGAAGAAACGAAGGAGATTCATCAAATTTCTTTGAAAAAGCAAAACGTTCTAGAAGAAGCTAAGCATCAGATTCGTTAATTTTCTGATAAATAAATTATAAAGACTGTAAATTATCTCTTTTTGATTCGTATTTTTGAATCAATATTTAGCCCATGAGATACTTTACAGTCTTTTTACTTATACTACTGACCCAGACCGCTATAGGTCAGACAGACACCTTAACCACCTCTATTCAAGGTACTGTTGTTCATAGCCAAACCAAATTACCTATGAATAATGTACATGTTATTAACACAACCAAAGTAAGTGGTACCATAACTGATGGAAATGGTTTTTTTGAAATTGTTGCTAAAGCGAATGACACACTTCTTTTTTCTTATTTGGGTTTTGAAACCATCAAAGTAAAAGTGACAAACGATTGGGTAAAAAATAAAACCTCAAAAATATCATTAACTGAAAAAGCATATGCTTTAGAAGAAGTCGTAATTTCAAAATACAACTTAACCGGTTACGTTGAAGTAGATACTAAATTAATACCTGTTTCCGAAAGCGATTATCGCTATAGTATTTCAGGATTAGATGCGGGTTATGAAGCAGGAAGCAAATCTCCAAGTGCTGTAACCAAAGTATTAGGAGCCATATTTAATCCGGCCGATTTCTTATACAATGCGTTTGGCAAACGACCCAAACAAATGCGAAAGCTCAAGGAAATGAAGAAAGATGACACAATAAGAGAGTTACTAGCCACTAAATTTGACAGAGAGACCTTAGCAGCTTTATTAGAAATTGATAAAGATGACATTCCTTTAATTCTTCAAAACTGTAATTATTCACAGTATTTTATAAAAACCGCAAACGATTTACAAATTTTGGAAGCTATTAGTTCTTGTTATGAAGAATACAAAATTCTAAAAAAGAATAAATAAGAAATACTATTTTATATTAAAAATCAACGTAAATAACGTTGATTTTTTTTGTTTACAAGAATAGGAACAAAACACCTTTTATTAAATTCATAATTTACACATTATCATTACAACACATTTATAATATAAAATTAACATTATAAAACACCTATAAATAATAATTTTACAAATTAATACCATATATTTTTAAAATTTAACAAAATATATATTTTATATGTATGCATAGTAAATTATTTTTTTATACTTTAGTAAAATAATTATCGATTTTTTACGAAAATCATAATTTAAAACAAACAAATTACTAATTCTAAAATCTAAACTATGTTAAAAAAATTACACTACACCTTATTGCTTATAGTAATATTGTGTTCTACTGTGCTGTATGCACAAGAGAAAGGCACACTCTCCTCTCCTATTTCATCAGATGAAATTACAACCTTCATGAACATTTATGAATACAAACTAAATCATTCATTTGACATTGCAACTTCTTTACAAAAGGCAGCGCAACAAACTACTATTTCTGAAGAAAGAATGGCAACCATTTTAACAGCACAATTTAATGGAGACGACATTCAACTTACAACTACAGAAAAAAAAGAATTTGAGAAGATTAAAACACTCATGGAAAATGACAAAATGATTAACCAAGTTGCTTTAGATTCATTTATTACTAAAAACAAAATGAAACCCAGTCGCTATGTAGAAATTGAAAATTACTTTCATAACAATGATGCTTTTCAAAATAAAGTAGCACAACTGTACAACCAAACAACAAACTAAACTAACTTCTAGCAATCATGAAAAAAACTATATACTCATTCTTGGGTGTGCTTTTTATTGTATTAAACACACTTGCGCAACCTTTACCAAATAGATACCAACAAGACATTTTCAGTTCTTTCCAAGTAACTAAAGACGTTGCTTTTAGCACTAATATTCCCACTGTAAAATCGTTTAATCTTTTTGGAAATCGTTTAGCCTATGAAGATACTTACGGCGATGTAAAAACTACTTTACGAATGAATATTTACAGACCCTCAAACGATACTTTAACCAAAAGACCTGTTATCATCTTTGCTTTTGGTGGTGGTTTCGTAAATGGAAGTCGCACAGAAGCTAGTATGGTCAAGTTATGTGAATCATTTGCAAAAAGAGGTTATGTAACAGCAACTATAGATTATCGCTTAGGAATGAATATTGGAGATAGGGAACTCTCAAAAAGAGCCGTTTACAGAGCCTTACAAGATGGTCGATCAGCAGTTCGTTTTTTTAGAAAAAATGCAGCAGCATATGGTGTTGATCCGAATCAAATATATATTTCTGGACATAGTGCAGGTGCTTTCTTAGCCTATCAAGCGGTTTATTTGGATAAAGACTCTGAGAGGCCTGCATCTACCAGAAGTTATTTTGGAAGAGCCGATTTAGGAGGACTAGATGCTATTGGAGACAACAAAACATATACTGATGGTTCATTAGTTAGTGGAAAAGCAAATGGTGTTATGGGATTCGCAGGTGCATTGGGAGACCTAAGCTACATTGAAAACAGTTCTGATATTCCTGGTGTGTATTTTCATAGTTCAAACGATAGTACAGTTCCTTATAATAGTGGTGAACCCTTTTCTTACATTAGTTGGTTACCTGGCTTTAACTTACCTACAGTATACGGAAGTAATCAAATGAATAATCGCGCTAATGCGGTAAATGCAAATCATGCTTTCTTTTCTTACACGAATCGCGGTCACAATGTGCATTATAATGGGTCAAATTTATATTCAGATATTGTACCAAACGGTTCACAATATTTCTACCACACTTTTTTAAAACCTAATGGAATTACATTAGACGGTTACAGTTCGATATGCAGTACTTGTTTAACTCAAAATTATACTGCTGTTGGTAATGCTTTTTATTATGACTGGCAAGTTACTGGAGGAACTATAAATTATAGCAACCCATTAGACAATACGATTACAGTCACTTGGGATCGATCAGCAACCAACAAATCTATTACACTGACTCCTTACAGTAGAACTTTGGCAAGAGGAATCTCAATTAATTTAGAAGTTTCTATCAATTCTAGAAGAATAGATTCAAGTGAATTAAAAACTGCAATTGTATCTAATAACATACTTGTAGCGCCAAATCCTTTTACAGACAACCTTACAGTTACTATTACAAATGATTTTCAAGGGGAAATTGACATTCTTATTTATGATGTTACAGGACGTATCATCAAACAAAAAAAGATATTAAAAAATGAACCAACTCTAATTGAAAATTTAGGAGATGTTTTTCAAAATTCAGGTTTGTACTTTATGCAAATAAGCAATACTAAAGACGAACCCACTATTCACAGAATATATAAACAATAATTATATATAGTTACCATTTGATTAATAAAGGCTTGTTATAAATAACAAGCCTTTTGGTTTCTTACACATCATTGTCATAAAATCGACTTTCAACAAATGCAATATCTTTAATTGATTTCCTTGTCCAATCCAATCGCTTTTCAATGATTTCTTCTTCCGATAATTGCCATTGAACGTTTGAATTTCGAAGCCTATTGGTAAGGTCCTGAATAATAATAGCTGCGGAAACAGAAATATTCAGACTTTCAGTAAAACCAACCATCGGTATCTTTAAAAATCCATCTGCATTTTGCAATACATCATCAGACAAACCTTCTTTTTCAGTTCCAAAAAATAAAGCTGTTGGTTTTGTAATATCAAATTCATGCAAAAAGCAAGATTCATTATGTGGTGTAGTTGCTATAATTTGATATCCTCTTTGTCGCAACGCTTTCATGCACGACATATTATTAGAATATTCATGAATGTCGACCCATTTTTCAGCACCTAAAGCAATTTGCTTATCAATCGTTTTACTATATTTTTGCTCAATTACATTCAGTTCTTGAATACCAAAGACTTCACAGCTTCTCATAACTGCACTTGTATTATGCATTTGATAAACATCTTCTACAGCTACAGTAAAATGACGGGTTCTATTGGCTAAAATTTCTATAAAACGTTGTTTTCGATTTTCAGAAATAAATCCTTCTAAATATTCTAATAAGGCTACATTTTTCATTGGTGCCAAATTTAGCAAAGCCAAGGGTAAATTAAAAATTATATCAACTTATAATTATTGTTTTTTAATTTCTGTCCATGTAGCCAATTGATACGAATTCGCTAAAAGTTCATTTGGAAACTTAATTACTAAAGAAAGTACTTCTTCTGTTTCTTTATCAATCGCATTCGAATTTGGAAAGAATAAGAAATCTAGAAAAGATATATTATCTCTATTTTTCAAACCTGCAAATAATGAAACTTCTTCTGAAACGTAACTCAAAGGCTCAGAATCTTTTGGAGTAATAATTACGCTCCCTAATAAATAGTCCTCATTTAAAATGGTTTCTTCCGTTAATTTTTCTTTAACTATAGGACCGTAAAAATAAATTCTTCCCTTATTGGCTTTAGTCTGAATTACAAATTCTTGATTATTTGCATTTGTAATATTAAACTCTAAATAAAAAGGAGTTGTTTCATAAATGGAACTTCCTAGAAAATTCTTTACATCTGCTGCCAAAACAATATTTTGATAATCTGAAGTATACGAACTATAACTGTTTGCAATTTTTGGAGTTGTAAAAGGGATATAATTTGTAGCATTCTCACCAGAACTAATTAATGAAGTACCTAAAATAACGAATACAACTAACTCGAGAAACAATTTTATTTTTTTCATAACGTAATCATTGTGTGGTTAATACAAAATCATTTACGAGATAAATAAAAATTTGGTTTTAAAAAAAGCTCTTTTTTTAAAACCAAATTTTTTAATTCCCTAAAAGCAGTAGAGATATAGCATTATTAGAAGAATTCCCTAATTGAAAAAAAATTAAATATTTATTATTTTTTCTTCAAGATTTGGTCCCAACTCAAAAATACTTTCTACCAATTCATTCTTATGTGAATTTTGTTTCCCTAATTCATTATTAGCTTTTAAAATGAGTTCGTTATGATACATGATTAAAGGTTCATGAGATTTATGTAAAGTATATTTTGTAATAATATCATGAGCATTTTTATAATCACCCATATTATAATAAGACCAAGCCAATAAATCATACGATTCAGGTGTAGGTCTATTTCCTATTTCTTTTTTTGCTAATACGAATGCTTTCTCGGTTTCACCAGGCATTTCAGCGTATAACAAAGCATTGTATTTATTATACATATCTCCATAATCATGATTTGAGAGCATGGCAAAATAATGATGCAACGCCAATTGCTTTTCTTTTTCTTTTCCTTGATAATCATAAATATCTGCTTTTAAAAGAAATAAATCTGGAACAGAATGTTTATTTTCAATATATTGAATAATATCTAGTGCTTGTTGTGAATTTCTTTCGTAAGAGAAACTAATCCAAGCGATTCCTTTTAAAGCATAAGTATTATTATTATCTATTGCTAATGTTTTGAGATAATAATCATAAGCTTCTTGAATTCTTCCCGCATGTCCATAAAAATCTGCAATATTAGAATAAATCCATACTTTTAAATCTTCATTTTTAGTTATTTCAACGATGCTCATTGCTTTTTCCATGAGATCGATTGCTGTGTCCAAATCCCCTTTATGATCATTCCATTTAGCAAGTCTTATTAAATAATCAAAATCTTTAAAATCCTTAATTTCCGTTAGCATCCCTTCAGCTAAATCATAGTTACCAAGTTCCATATAAACATCAAACAACATTTTTTGAGTCCCTTTTTTATTTTCTCCAAGAGCATTCGCTTTTTCTAAATGAGACAAGGCTTCTTTAAAACGATGCTGTGAGATGTAGTTTTTAGCAATAGAGCGATGTATTCCAGCTTTTTCTCCATTCACTCTTTTATTAGATTCTAAAAGAAGTTTTTCAGAATAATATAAATCATCAATAGTAGCCTTTATTTCAAAAAGCTGTGAATACAAACCCGATAATGTTACTAGATAGGTATATTGATTTGGGGAATCATTATATTTTTTTTCCCAAAAAACAATATCTTTTTTAACATCTTCAAGTTTATCATTTTCAGTAGTGTTTAAATATTTTTGAAAATCATTTTTTTGAGTTATTTGTATTGGTTTATTGGAATTACAACTCACTATAAAAAATGTTACCATTAATAGCGTAATGATATATACTTTAGTTTTCATAATTTTAGATTTTTAGTTAGTGGTGTTTTTTTTACAAAGAAAGAGTATCTGTGACACTCTTTCTTTTATAAATAGCATTTAAAGCTTAGTTTACCAAGGTGAAGCCAAATAAGGAAATGAAGATAAAAACGCTTTATCATTTGCATCTACATGATCCGAAGTTAATCCAGGATTATCCGCATTATTAGGACCACCAAAAATTAAAATTAATTCTACATCAATTACATCATCAGCTAAAGCTCTACCGGTTAACACATTAGTACCATCATAGAAAGTTGTTGTAGTTGTAGTGGAAACATTTAATACATCCGTTGCCAAAACACCAGTAAAAGAAGCAGCATCTAATCCTAATAAATTAGTAGTATATCCAGAATTTAGAGCTAATAATTGAGACTGAAAAGCGGCTTGAAAATTGGAATTCATTGCAGAAGGAGTAGTAGTATTAAAATTATCCTTGTTAGCTGAACTAACGAATACTGTATTAATTGCAGGCCTTCCCATTTGATCTTGTTGCATATAAGTTCCGCTAAAATCTAATTGTTGTTCATAAGTAGTCGTATCATCATCACTACATGCGATTGAAAATGAAGCAATAATAAGTGCCGTAAATATTTTTTTATATTGAATTGATTTCATAATAATTGTATTTTAAATGTTTGTTTATTTTCTTTTTGTTTCTACCCAAGTATTTAAAGTACCTGTTCCACCTAACATAGATTTTGGTAATTCTACTACAATAGACATTACGTTAGTTCCTGCAAAGGTATCCGTACCTGGGTTATTAAAACTAGATGCATTTCCAGCGATAATTTCAGAATATTGTCCGAAATCAAAAAAGAAAGGATCATCTCTTAAACCAGCAAACAAACTAACACCCGATTGAACTGAAGTTATTGCATTCGAACCATAAGGCGTAATTTCTACATTTCCTAAAGTAGCACTTGTTTTAATCGTACTTGAAGTTCCTGCTGTTCCTGGAGAAACTGGACCAAAGAAGTACATTTTTCCATTTCTTGGTATGGCTTGAATTACCAAATCTTCAACATTATCCCCATTATTGTCAATATTGAACTCAACAAGTACATTTTCGTCAAATGCGGCGGACGCACTCGCTGTAGGACTCAATAACCCTTTTACATTTGCAACAAATACTAGATTATTTGCATTGGAACCTTGAAAAGAATAAAAATCTGTAATATCAGCCGTACCACCTTGTACTGCAGGTGCGTCAATGTGATCGGCGGCTATTAAAATAATACCCGCTAATCCTAATAAAGAAATTCCTAAGAATAGTTTTGATTTTTTCATTTTGTTTAACTTTTAAATGTTTATACTTATAGTTACGCAAAAAAGAACAGTATGGTTTTAAAAAGGGATTATTTTTTTTTAGTATATTAGCAATAACTTAAAAAATTCTATGGAACAAGAACAATTAATTAAAGAACTACTTAGTAAAAGTGATCGTTCATTTACCTTGTTATATGACAATTATTCAAAAAGTTTGTATGCTGTCATTTTCAATTTAATAAAAAACAGAGAGGAAGCCGAAGATGTGCTTCAAGAAGCTTTTGTTAAAATTTGGAACAACATTGATTCTTATAATGAATCTAAAGGAAGATTATACACTTGGATGCTAAACATTACCCGCAATACTACCATTGATAAATTAAGATCTAAAGGCTATAATAATAGTCAAAAAAACCATTCTGCGGATAACTTCGTATATATGCTTGAAGATAATTCGAAGACTGTTAACAGAATAGATGCTATTGGAATTAGTCGGTTCATAAAGAAATTAAAACCGAAGTGTATTCAAATCATTGAATTATTATTTTTTCAAGGTTATACACAACAAGAAGCATCTGATGAATTAGAAATACCTTTAGGAACTGTAAAAACGCAAAACAGAAATTGCATGAACGAATTAAGAACAATGATCAATGAATAGTAGAGAATTAATTGAATCTGGTACATTAGAACTCTTTGTTTTCGGAAAATTAACAGAAGAAGAAAACAAGAATGTAATAGATATGGCTAAAAACCATCCTGAAGTTCAGGAAGAGATTTTAGCAATCGAAAACGCTGTTATTAACCTTTCTCAAAGTGTTGCTCCACACTTATCGGCTACTAATTATGAAAAAATTAGACAAAAAATATTAGGCAAAAAAGGAGTTGTTGCAATTGATAGAAAACCATCATGGTCCAGCTATGTGGGTTGGGCAGCTGCTGCTATATTTGTAATTGGTTTTGGTTTCCAATATTTCCAATTAAATGAATCACAAACAACCATCGAACAATTATCTACTGAAAAAAGTACGATGCAAAAATCGATTGTTGATTTAGAATTGGAAAAACAAGAAGCTGAAAAAGTATTAGCTATTGTAAGAGACAATAATAATATTCAAGTAGCATTAGGAGGTCAAGAAGTGGCACCTAATGCCTTTGCAAAAGCATATTACAACAAAGAAACCAAAGAAGTTTACATTGATGCTTCAGGTCTACCTTCACCTCCAGAAGGAAAAGTATATCAAGTTTGGGGTTTAAAACTAGATCCTTTAACGCCTAAGAGCATTGGTTTACTCGATAATTTTGTTGCAAATTCTACAAAATTATTTAAAGTAGACAAAGCCGAAGATGCAGAAGCTTTTGGAATTACTTTAGAACCTGCTGGGGGAAGCGAAAGTCCTACTCTAGAACAATTGTACACTTTAGGAAAAGTATAAAAAACAATCCAAAACAAGAAAGCGCCTTCAGGGCGCTTTTTTTATAACTATTAAAAACAAAATCTCACTTTTTACAGAAAAAAGTTATAAAAAATAATAAACAGATAACTCATAACTTACAACTTATAACTATTTTTGCACTTTGTTAAAAACAACACAACTACAACATGTCACATTTATCTGAATTAAATGCTATTTCTCCTATTGATGGAAGATATAGAAACAAAACCCAAAATTTAGCCCCTTATTTTTCCGAAGAAGCACTTATTAGATATCGAGTACTTATTGAGGTCGAGTATTTTATCGCTTTATGTGAATTACCGTTGCCTCAATTAGCCAATGTAGATGCAAAAGTATTCCCATCTTTACGGGAAATGTATACCCAATTTGCTACAGAAGATGCGTTGTGGATTAAAGAAACGGAAAAAACGACCAACCATGATGTAAAAGCAGTTGAATACTTCATTAAAAGTAAGTTTGATGCTTTAGGATTAGAAAAATATAAAGAATTCATTCATTTTGGATTGACTTCTCAAGATATTAACAATACAGCTATTCCTCTTTCGACTAAAGAAGCTTTTGAAAATGTATATTTACCTAGCTTAATTGCTGTAATTCAAAAACTAAAAGAATTAAGTGTGGAATGGGCAAACGTACCCATGTTAGCCAGAACACATGGTCAACCCGCTTCACCTACTCGATTAGGAAAAGAAATTTTGGTTTTTGTGGAACGTTTGGAAGAACAAATGCGTTTGCTTTTTAACGTACCATTTGCGGCTAAATTTGGAGGTGCAACTGGAAATTACAACGCACATAAAATTGCGTATCCTGCAATCGATTGGAAACAATTTGGAACTGATTTTGTTGAAAACAGTTTGGGTTTACACCACTCTTTTCCAACCACACAAATTGAACATTACGATCATTTTGCTGCCTTTTTTGATGCTTTAAAAAGAATCAATACCATCTTAATTGATTTGGATAGAGACATTTGGACGTATGTTTCTATGGATTATTTCAAACAAAAAATCAAAGCAGGAGAAATTGGTTCTTCCGCTATGCCTCATAAAGTAAACCCTATCGATTTTGAAAATAGTGAAGGAAATTTAGGGATTGCTAATGCTATTTTTGAACATCTTTCCGCTAAATTACCGATTTCAAGATTACAACGTGATTTAACAGATAGTACGGTTTTACGTAATATTGGTGTGCCAATGGGACACACTTTAATTGCTTTTGAAGCTACTTTAAAAGGATTAAACAAATTATTACTAAACGAAGTTAAGTTTGAAGAAGATTTAGAAAAAAATTGGGCCGTTGTAGCAGAAGCGATTCAGACTATTTTAAGACGTGAAGCGTATCCTAATCCTTACGAAGCCTTAAAAGAATTAACCCGAACCAATTCGGTAATCAATAAAGAAGCAATTCATAACTTTATTGAAACTTTGAATGTTTCTGAAGCCATTAAAAACGAACTAAAACTAATTACTCCAAGTAATTATTTAGGAATTTAAATATTCACAAACCCATTATAGTAAAAATCCATTAGTCATTTCTAATGGATTTTTTATTAACAGGTCATTACCAACTGGCATAAAATTTGTAGTTTTATTGTAAACCTTTTTTATGAAAAAATATTCTCTATTTTCCTTTTTGTTGTTGTTATTTATATCTTGTCAAGAAGAAGCAACATCCAATTTAAGCGTAATTGAAAACCAACTAAAAACAGACAATACTTCATCAAGTGAATTTATTCTTAAAAACGACACAATAATTAAGGGAAAATTAGGAACTGAAATTTTTATCCCAAAAGATTTATTTGCTAATTATACCAACAGAAAAATCACTTTTGAATTAAAAGAATATTTCAGCAAAGAAGACATGATTCTAAACGGTTTGTCCACTATTACAGATAAAAACGAACTCCTAGAATCTTCAGGAATGTTGTATATTAATTTTACCGAAGATGGAAAGCAACTCGTTATTAAAGAAGGAGAAAAATACAGTGCAAAATTACCTAATGAAATTTTAGGCAACAGCAATCTTTATTCAAATGATACCGATTCTATTTTCAAATGGAACTATATGGAACCTATTATTAGACGAAAAGACACAACCATTTCTGATGTGGTTAAAAACTATAAATTTAGACTATCTAATCTAGGCCCTAAAGGTGAAGGTGGCTTTTTTAAAGATGTTGTTCTTACAGAAACCAATACAATCGATAAAATACGTAAAGAAGATTCATTAGAAATTGTAAAGCTTAAGAAAAGAAACAATACGGTTCAAAAAAAAGGTGATCCAAATTTGTCGGAATTTGATTTTAGAGATCCATCTTATGGTGATTTTATAGAAGTGGATACAACATTAATAACTGAACAAATACAACAAAATTATAAAACGTATCAAAAATTTTATGACTTTGACACTTTTGCTAGTTCAAAATTGGGTTGGATCAATTGTGACAGAGTACTAAATGTAGAAAAAGAAGTTACGTTACAACTAAGTCTAAAAAACCATACAAAAATAAAACGCTTTTCTGTATATTACATTTATAAAAATTACAAAACATTTTTAAAAGATTCTTACCCTTCTACTCCTGCATTTAGTAAAAATTTTAAAGTTTCTGGTCGCACTAAAGTTGTGGTGGTGAGTATCACTAATGACACTTACTTATATGATGTCTTCTATGTTAATAAAGATTCGAAAACTAATTTTGAAATCAACCTAAAAGAAACCACATTAGAGAATCTAAAAAAAGTATTAATTTCTCAATAAAACTTATATCATGAAAAATACCATCACCCTACTGCTTCTTTTTTTCAGTATAATAACAACAACTGCTCAGGAAATGCAATTGAATGATGCGGCTTTAGAAATTGAAATCTTACACTTGATTAACCAACATCGAAAAACGCTTAAATTGAATCCACTTGAAAAAGACGTTGTGCTTCAAAAAGCCGCTCAAGATCAAAGCAATTATATGCTAAAAATAAAACGATTGTCTCACGAACAAACCGCTGTTGCGAAAAAGCACCCTAAAAACCGCATTCAATTTCATGGTGGTTCGGATTTTCATACTTACGGGGAAAACGTTTTATACTTAACAGTTGAACCTAAAAATTACGCTCAAAGTGACATTGTCCTTTTAGCTCAAAAAATTTATACAGAATGGGAAATTTCTCCACCGCATTATGAAAACATGATTAGTAATGAATATGCTTATGCGAGTTTGGCTTTTGCATTCGACCCAAAATCAAGACGTTTATACGCAACAACAGTTTTTGGTAATAAATAATTAAGGCGTTCCCACAAGGGTCGGGCTTTTCGTTACAATCTTTTTTAAAAGTGAAACACTTTAAAAAAGGATTTTCACTGCAATCCCTAACGCAAACACATAATCAATTCGTTCAACCATTAAATCCATACACTTGAAAAACCTAGCACAATCCTTTGAAACCATTACCAACTATTTCTCCCCAAAAGTCATAGCTGAAGTAAACGATCAATATGTGAAAATTGCCAAAATAAAAGGAGAAGATATTCCTTGGCACAATCATGAAAACGAAGACGAACTCTTTTACATTATTGAAGGTAGCCTACTCATGGAAATTGAAAACGAACCCAGTTTTACCATGCACAAAGACGATGTATTTGTCGTAAAAAAAGGAGTCAATCATAGAGTTTCTGCTACGGAAGAGTGCAAAATTATGCTTATCGAAACTAAAACCACTTTACATACTGGAAAGGTACAAGCAGCTGTTACTAAAAGTATTGAAGAACAACTTTAATTCTATAATAAATTTAGCTTAAAAAGTATTTGTTAATTTTTCCTAAAAGCATTGGAGACTTTTATGCTATTTCTTATTTTTAAAAAAAAGCTTAGACCCAATGATTTTATCTCTATTTACTACTACTACCATCCATTTACCCGAATTGATAAAAGATTTAGGATTAATATTAGTTACCGCTGCGATTGCTGTATTAGTATTTAGAAAATTAAAACAACCTTTAGTATTAGGATACCTTGTAGCTGGTTTTTTAGCCAGTCCTAATTTTAATTTTTTTCCAACTGTGCAAGGTATTCATAGTATAGAGGTTTGGGCAGAAATTGGTGTTGTTTTCTTACTTTTTAGTTTAGGGCTCGAATTCAGTTTCAAAAAACTGTTAAAAGTGGGCGGAACAGCTTCTATAACTGCCTTATCTCAAATTATAACCATGCTTATCTTAGGATATTATGTGGGAAAATTAATGGGTTGGGAAAACATGAATTGTATTTTTTTAGGAGTCATCCTTTCCATCTCATCAACAACGATAATCTTAAAAGCTTTTGATGAATTAGGTGTTAAATCAAAAAAGTTTGTGGGAAATGTTATCGGTGCTTTAATTGTACAAGATATCGTTGCTATTTTAATGATGGTCTTATTATCAACTATTGCTGTAAGCCAACAATTTTCTGGTAGTGAACTCATTAAATCATTATTAAAATTATTCTTTTTCTTATCGATTTGGTTTATTTCAGGCATTTTTTTTATACCTACTTTATTAAAAAAATTAAAAAAACTACTCACCGACGAAATGTTACTTATCATTTCATTAGCATTATGCTTAGTAATGGTAATTTTCGCTGCAGATGTAGGTTTTTCACCAGCTCTTGGTGCTTTCATTATGGGATCAATAATTGCAGAAACCAATGAAGCAGAACATATTGAACATTTGGTAAAACCAGTAAAAGATTTATTTGGAGCAATCTTTTTTGTATCAGTAGGTATGCTAATAAATCCGGAAACCTTAGTTATTTATGCGGTTCCAGTAATGGTATTAACCATAGTAACTATTTTTGGACAATCGATAAGTTCAACTATTGGTACGTTACTTTCGGGTCAATCATTGAAACAATCTATTCAAACGGGAATGAGTCTTTCACAAATAGGTGAATTTTCATTTATTATTGCCACATTAGGGGCATCCTTAAAAGTAACTAGTGATTTTTTATATCCTATAGTTGTGGCTGTTTCTGCTGTTACAGCATTTACAACGCCATTTATGATAAAATTTGCAACACCTACCGCAGATTTTATTGAAAAAAGATTACCCAAAAAATGGATTAAAAAAATAGAAATTTACAGTGCTAATTCGCAAGCTATAAAAACGGTGAGTACTTGGCAAATCGTAATTAAAGCTTATGTTTTACAAGTAACTTTATTTTCAATAATTATTTTTGCGATAATTTTACTTTCTAAAAATTTCTTATTACCTCTTTTACAAGATTTCATCTATGGCAATAGTATTGCTGCATTGATAACGTTTTTTGTTTTAGCACCATTTTTATGGGCTTTATCATTAAAAAGGGTGGCAAGAAATGAAACGCAAGAATTATTAAAAAACAAAAAATATTATGGTCCTGTCATTGTATTAGTGCTTTTAAGGATTTGTATTGCGTTATTGTTTATAGGAATGATGTTGAATAATTTCTTTTCTCCTGGAGTAGCCTTTTTAGCATTTGTTATCTCAATAGCATTTATGATGTTGTTTCCTAAAAAAATTAACATCTTATATCATAAAATTGAAAATCGCTTTATAACCAATTTGAATGAAAGAGAAAGCACGATTCAGAAAATAAATAGAAATAATTTGTCGCCTTGGGATGGTCATATGGCTAATTTTACTATTAATGCAGAATCTGATTTAGTAGGAAAAACATTAGAAGAAATTAAAATTAGAGAAAACATTGGTGTTAATATTGCTTTTATTAAAAGAGGTGGTTTACATATTTATATTCCTACTAAAGATGAAAAATTATATCCAAATGATGAAATTAGTATCATTGGTACAGATCTTCAAGTAAAACAATTTTCAGACTATTTAGAAACACATAAATTAGAAAATGAAAAAACAGACGAGTCAGAAATTGCATTACAACAATTTGAATTAATAGAACACTCTTTTATTGGGAAAACAATTAAAGAATCGAAAATCAGAGAAATAACTCAAGGATTAGTGGTAGGGGTTGAACACAATGGAAGACGCATTCTTAACCCTGAATCTAATTTAATTTTAAGTAAAAATGATATTGTTTGGGTTGTAGGTGACAAAAAGAAGATTAAGCACTTTTTTTCTTAATAATTAAGCAACATTTGTTTTTAAAACAATAAATATATAAATAAAACCTAACTCATTTAAAATGGGTTAGGTTTACAACTATTTAAAAAAATTATTTCTACAATTTAATATTCACTAAATTGCAACGTACTCAAATTCTTATACATTCCATTTTCTATTTCTAGTAACTCTTTATGGGTTCCTTTTTCAACAATTTTTCCATCATTTAATACTAAAATAGCATCTGCACTTCGTATCGTAGACAAGCGATGCGCAATAATAATGCTCGTTCGCCCTTCCATTAAATATTCCAAAGCTTCTTGTACCAGTTTTTCGCTTTCACTATCTAAAGAAGAAGTAGCTTCATCTAAAATTAAAATACTTGGATTTTTCAGTAAAGCTCTTGCAATAGCAATACGCTGTCTTTGTCCACCAGACAATTTTATACCACGTTCCCCAACTAAAGTATCAAACTTTTCAGGAAAACCGTTTACAAAATCGAAAGCATTGGCTTGTT
Source organism: Flavobacteriaceae bacterium (assembly GCA_002862755.1). Taxonomy (GTDB): domain Bacteria; phylum Bacteroidota; class Bacteroidia; order Flavobacteriales; family Flavobacteriaceae; genus Flavobacterium. Next base: position 20,502 of record PKDY01000005.1, read on the forward strand.
TCGCGGCCGTGATAATTTCTTCATCAGTAGCATTGGGTTTACCATACGCAATATTTTCTCGAATACTCCCGCCAAAAAGAATCACATCTTGTGGTACAATACTCATATTCCCTCTTAAATCTTCTAATTCATACGCATAAATACTTTGGTCATCAATTAAAATTTCACCTTTATCGATAGCATAAAAACGAAGTAATAGCGAGGAAATAGTCGATTTTCCAGCACCACTTGGTCCTACAAGTGCAATTTTTTGACCTTGTTGCGCGGTAAAAGTAACATCTTTTAAAACTTGTATTTCTGGTCTCGAAGGATACGAGAACCCTACATGATTGAAACTTACTTTACCATTAATTTTGGGTATATTAGGTTTCCTTAAATCATTTATTTTTTCGGGAACTTCATCTAAAAGTTCAAAAACACGTTCGGTAGCACCCACCGCTTTTTGAATTTGAGCATATAATTCGGCTATACCTCCAAAAGAAGCACCAATAAATGTAGAATACAATACAAAAGAAATTAACTCTCCTACTCCATCAATATCACCATTAATACACAAGGTAACACCATACCAAACTACTGCTACTATAGCTCCAAATAAGCAGAAAATGATAAAAGAAGCAAAATATCCACGGTAGATTCCTCCTTTAATAGCCAGTTTCACCACTTCGTTAATTTTTCCTTTATAACGCGCAATTTCGTACCATTCATTTGCAAACGCTTTCACATTCGAAATCCCCTGCATGGTTTCTTCAACAATAACCTGGCTTTCCGCAACTTGGTCTTGAACACTTTTGGAAAACTTACGAATAAAACGTCCAAAAATAACAGCAGCAACTGCCACTACAGGTACAATGCAAAGCATCATTAAAGTTAGTTTTAAACTAATAGTTGCTAAAAAAATCACACCTCCAATGATTAAAATAAACTGTCTTAAAAATTCGGCAATGGTGGTTGTTAAGGTATCTTGAATTTGAGTGATATCTGAACTGATGCGACTGTTTAATTCTCCCACACGTTTTTGAGAGAAAAAATCCATTGGTAACTTGATTAAATTACTGTATAAAGCCAAGCGAATATTGGCTAAGGTATTTTCTGTAAAATTGATAAATAACGACAATCTGAAAAAGGAAAAGAAAGATTGTAACAACAAAATGACCATCAATCCTAAAGCAATATTTCGAGCTTGTACCAAATCTTTATTATTTACACAATCGACTAACATCCCTAATAACTTTGGGAAAGCCAAAGCCGTTCCACCTGTTAGCAATAAAAAAAGCAAACCGAGATAAAACTTCCATTTGTGGTGGTTTGCATATTTAAAAATTTGAAGTGCTTTGCTTAGCGTACTAGCGTTTAATTTTGATTTGGGCAAATCATTTTCTTGAAATCGTGCCATTTCTTTTTTTAATTTTAATTCCTTTGGAAAGTAGAAACAATTGTTTTGTAATAATAAAAGTTGGTAAGGTTTATTAAATTCCTTTCATTTTTAAATCTGTAGTAACTTCTTGAACCCCATGATACTTTTTACCAAATTGCACCTCAATAGTATAGTCAATCTGGTACAAAGGTAAAACTTCATCAATCTTTTTTTTCTTCATTTCTGCAATTTTAAATTGGTTACGATGGTTGTTCAAAGCGCCAAATGCCAATCCTAGTGGAGTTAATCCGATAGCCATAATAATAAAGGGAGTAGATGAAACTACGCCTTTATCGTAGGCATAAGTTCCTAATAAATAACCACCAATAAGTACACCTAAAGCAATGCCTAAAAAAACGACAAAATAAATATACGTTACCGCTTTTTCATTTTTAATCTTTTGGTATTTTATATTAACTTCTTTTAGTTTTGACTCTAATTTATCATGAAAATCAATCTTGTTACAAGTCTTAGTAAATTCAGGTTTCTTATCCGTTAAACCACAAGTAGAACCATTAATTAAATCTATTTTTTGGTGATTACATAAATCGCAATGTCTAGTTATGTTCATTACTTTAACTTTAAAATCTTTAATTGAATACAGTTTGTTTTCTACCACTTCAAATATAAAGCTAAAAATAAAATTAGCACCCTTTCAAAAAAAGAAAACTTCTCGAAAAACGAGAAGTTTTTATTTATAAAAGATATTTAAATAAATTAAATTCTAAATTCTAAATTCTAAATTCTAAATTCTACAAAACTATCTAGAATAATTTGGTGCTTCTTTCGTAATCGTTACATTATGTGGATGACTTTCCCCTATTCCACTGGTTGTAATCCTCACAAAACGTCCCGATTCTTGTAAAGTAGCCACATCTTTTGAACCACAATATCCCATTCCAGCACGTAGACCACCAATAAATTGTTGCATGCTTTCGTTTAATTCTCCTTTATACGGTACACGACCCACAATTCCTTCCGGAACTAATTTTTTAACATCGTCTTCAACATCTTGGAAATAACGATCTTTTGAGCCTTCTTGCATCGCTTCTACCGAACCCATTCCTCTATAGGATTTGAATTTTCTTCCTTCGAAAATGATAGTTTCACCTGGAGATTCTTTGGTTCCTGCTAATAAAGAGCCAAGCATTACGCAATCTGCTCCTGCTGCAATGGCTTTAGGAATATCTCCTGTATAACGAATACCACCATCTGCAATTACAGGAACTCCACTGCCTTTAATGGCTACAGCCACTTCTAAAACTGCTGAAAATTGGGGAAACCCAACACCCGCTACTACACGAGTGGTACAAATGGAACCTGGACCAATACCAACTTTAACACCATCGGCTCCATTATCTACTAAATACTGAGCGGCTTCTGGAGTGGCAATGTTTCCAACCACCACATCTAATTCTGGAAAAGCTGCTTTGACTTGTTTTAAAACATCAACCACCCCTTTAGTATGTCCGTGAGCCGTATCAATAATAACAGCATCAACTCCAGCTTGTACCAAAGCACTTGCTCTTTGCACCGCATCAGCAGTAACTCCTAAAGCAGCAGCCACACGCAAACGACCATAAGTATCTTTGTTGGCAATCGGTTTTTGAGTCAATTTAGTAATATCTCTAAAGGTAATTAGACCCGCTAATTTGTTCCCTTCTGATACCACTAATAGTTTTTCAATTTTATGATCTTGTAAAATTTCTTCAGCTTGTTGTAACGTGGTACCAACTTGAGCAGTTACTAGATTTTCTGAAGTCATCACCTCAGTAATAGGACGTTCGTTTTTCTTTTCGAAACGCAAATCTCTATTGGTTACAATTCCTTTTAAAGTTAAGGTATCATCTACTACAGGAATTCCGCCAATACCGTGCTCTTTCATGGCTCTTTTAGCATCACCTACAGTAGCGGTTAAAGGCAACGTAACTGGGTCGATAATCATGCCTGATTCGGCACGTTTTACTTTTCTTACCTCAGCCGCTTGCTGCTCAATAGTCATGTTTTTATGTAAAACCCCTATTCCACCTTCTTGCGCCATAGCAATTGCCATTGCACTTTCGGTAACGGTATCCATCGCTGCAGATACAATAGGAACGTTTAATGTAATGTTTCTAGAAAATTTTGTTTGAATACTTACTTCACGAGGAAGAACTTGGGAATAATTTGGAATGAGTAAAACATCATCGTATGTAAGACCTTCTCCGATGATTTTAGTTGTGTGTGCTTTCATCTTGCAATTTAGATTAAATTGCAAGCAAATATAGGAAAAATTTAGAAGTTAGAAAGGAGAAAAGTGAAGTTTTTTATACTTCGTTTTCAGTTGGTCAAACACTCACGCAGCAGTAAATGTTTCAAAATAGTCAAATAACCTAAAATTTTATAGCACCAACTTAAATTTTTATGTACTAGACTTAAAATTTTATGTAAGGCAGTTAAAAAAGGGAATTAGATGGTGAGGCAAAGTTTTGAGTTTGAAAGTTTGAAGTTTGTGGGGCGTACTTAGTTTGTGAGCACGGAAAAAAATTTCCGCGCTAACGTTGAAAATATCCGAGCGATCGGGGTAATTAATTGAAGGAAAATTTAATTTAGTTTTCTAATTGTAATTTTACGGTATCAATTAATATTCGATTCCCATCTAATTTATAGAGTTCTCTTGCGTTGATCCAATTTCCATTCTTATATATTAGAATCGTATCTTTTTCTAAATCATACCATATTTCAAATTCAATCTCTTGCTGTTTAGCTGCATGGACAAAAACCAAATATTGATTGTCTTTTACAGTTTCTTCAATAGCAACTTCGGCATTAATTGCTTTTAAAGCAATATGATTCTTCCAAAAATTAGTCCTATCAAATTCAGGAATTACTACAAATAAGAGTTTTCTTTTACCAATTTTTAACTTAGGAAAATCTTTATATTCGGGATACCAACTTTTGAGTATTACTTTTGGCTTTTTCTTCAATTTAATAGTATCCTGTCCATAACTACAATTTGTAAGACCAAACAGTAATAAACAAAAAAAAACAATTCTATTTACCTGCATTTGAATCGATTAAAATTTAAACTAATTACTAAATAATTATTTATACGGAAACTGTAATTTTAAATTACAAGTATTCTTTGACAAAATTATCGATTATTTTTATGTATTCTTTTTCCTTTACAATCATAAAATATCCAATTTCCAATTTCAGTATAATCGGCAATAGGATGTTCTGCATATAATACAAATCCCTCAGATAAAAGAGAACCATCCTTTCTATAGTTTTTTAAATAGGCTTTGGTACTTCCATCTCCATTTTCTCTTGGCGCTATAATTTCAAACCATACTTTTCCATTCACAATTTCTTGTGTTACAGAATCATTTATTTTCTTTTCTGTAACACTCGTTGTAAACTCCCATTTATCATTACAATCTAAAGTTTCAGGAGAGCTAACTGATGGCTTTTTCTGAGAGCAATTGATACATACAACTAAGGAAAGAAGAAAATATTTATTCATTTAACAGTTGGTTTTATTTCTCTATTTATTTTCTTTTTTGAATGGGACTATAATCTATAAATCTATCAAAATCAGAACTATCAATAGTATCTTTTATATTTTGAATCTCTTCCCATTTCCCCTTTTTATTTATCACTTTTACACTAATTCTTCCATCTCTTTGGTCAACACTAGCAAATTCTTTTAAACTATCATTTTCGATGTCTAAGAAATAAGTAGTTTGCCCACCTGTTAAAATAAGTGCTTCTACACAATCTAGTTTTTCATTATACATGAGATTAGGAAACTGTTCCGAATTTCTAATCCATTGTAAAGATTTATTTATTGGAGAAAATAAAAGCAACGTTTGCACAACATTTCCTCCTCGAGCAGCGTCTCCAGTTGTAAATACAATATCTTTAAAATTATCATTGTTAAAATCGGTAACTTTTGCGTCTAGATCATTTAAAACACTTGCATCAAGAATTAAACTGTCTGTAAGTTTCCAAATATTATCTAACTTTTCATAGAGCAAAACCTTGGCAATATTATTTTCATAGGTCTTAATTCTATAAATTTCTATTTTATTTAATCGAAATTGACCAAAATTAACGGAATCACAAAAATATTCCATTGTATCTTTAAAAGTGACAGGCCAGTCTTTATCTTCGGACAATACCGTAGTATCCTTTTTCTGAGTACAACTGATGTTTAGGAGTAAGAATAATAGTAGATATTTTCCCATTGGTGGAGATTATTTAAACCTGTCTCTATCTACAAATCAACACTAGTTTTAGGACTTCGCTCTGTTGCAAATTTCGGAACCGATTCTTTTTATTAAAGATAAAACTTCTTGCGAGATTAAACTTGCTTTTACTAAAAATTTACAATAGCATATAAACTGTGTTATAAGTATCCACTTTTAAAACGTACTTTTAAATTTCTAGTTTAATTGTTTTCCTTTTAATTATTTTACCTTCTTTACTAGAACGATAATATAAAAATACACCTATCGATAACAAAATAGATACGGTTATAATAGAATCTTCAATGCCAATTCCTCCGCCTGTAAACAAAATTGGGCCTTCAAATTTAGCATGAATAATTTTACCCATATCCTCTAATCCTGTAAGGTTTGAACCATAAAAAGGTTGCGCAAAATTCCAACCTAAATGAAAGAAAAAAGGCAACCAAACTCTTTTAGTATATACAAAAAGCATTGACATTGTAAATCCCCAACACAGTGACATAAAAAAGCTAAACCAAGTGGTGTTTGGATTAAAAATATGATACGTTTCAATAATCATTATGATTAGAATGGCAAGGTTCGTTCCTAACCAGTTTTCTAATTCGCGTAAAACTAAACCTCTGGTAAAAAGGTCTTCAATTAAAGCAGCAACAACCAGTGTCATGAACAATTTAAAGGAATAATCATCACTACCAATACTAATAATTTGATAGTATCCTAATAGATATAAAATGAAAATTGATACTGAAATTGCAGCAAATCCAATTAAAAAGCCACCAAACATTTCTTTGGGTAAGTGTTGTATTGAAAGTTCTTTAACTTCTCGTTTTTCATACCAGCGAAATAAAAAATAATAACTTGAAAGTAGCACCAAAACAGAAACCAGATGGATGAAAGGGTCGGCCCAATTTTTGTCTTCGATTATGCTATAAAATAGTGGTTTTGATACAAAATTTTGTAGTACTACAAAAAGAGAAAAGCAAAGTGTTATTCCTACAATTATTTTTGTAATTGGGAAATACCAAATTTTTTTGATGGATTGATTCATAAGATTGATTGATTGATTGATTGATTGATTGGACGGAGACAATGGAATATTGTTACAAGAAATAAATTTAATTTTCTTGCTTTTATTTAAGCTAACCGCTATCGTTTTAGGAATTGGAGATGTTGGGAGTTTGGAAACCAATTATTGTTATTGAAGATACAATTTATTACGAGATTCAGTCTGTAATTACTAAAAATTTGTAATTGTTTCAAAAAGAATTCGGAGACACGATGCGCAAAGTGCTAACTGGTGCAACAATTTTCGGAATGCTACTGAACTAGTCATTACTTGTTACCAATGTTATGCATTGCCATTCTCTCCATTAAGATATTTGTCAAAATCAAAAATTCCATTATTAACATCGTAGACAATTGGTCTTTTTAATAATACCATTTTGCATTCTTTTCTTCTACCTCCTTCTTTCTGTATTCAGCAATCTTAAGGATAAGATTTTCAGGCAAAGGATTATTGAATGAAAATTGAACCGAATCTTTTTTAGTTGTGTATTCCGTAAGTTCTTTTTCAAAGGGTTTCAACGCAGGTCCAGTTGGAATAAAACTCAAGTGAGATTTATGTGCAGAATACGCGAAAAGTATCGTTTCTAATTCGAATACTGGTTTTCCCCATTTCAATCCTTCTTTTGCTTTTGGTGCAATTCTTTTTAAAATCGAACGCAATTCTTTTATTTTCAATTGTGCGTTCTCAGGTAGTTGTTCAATGTACTCTTCAACGGTTTCAGGTTTCTTCTTATCCATTTGGTTTTTTATTTATCACGTTTCTAAAATTACACACAACGGTTTTAGGCTATGTCTTCGGCTGGGTTTCGGAGCACAAAACTCTAAGTTTATATGTCAGCCCGTCTGAAGGAAAAACTTGTTAGTAGTCCGTTATTTTGTCTTCTCTAGTAATTTTTCCATTACTTTTTTCTTAAATGCTTCTTCGTCCAAATTTAAGTCTTCAGGTTTGTACAATTCAAAATGCCCTATGTTTTTGTGTTCGGTTGATAATTCATATGCAAATGAAATTTTTCTCATTGTCGATACTGAAGCACAAATTTTTTTATGCTTTATTTTTTTTGAAAGTCGATATTTTTTGTCAACAAGCTTCACTTTTCCTTTATGAAATTCAATGCTTATACTATCATTCTTTTGATTAAATTCATTTAGGCTATCTAAAGGAATTGTCATCTGCCTCAATTCTGCATAAGACAATGAATACCAATGATGAAACAATTCATATCTTACGTTTTTATCGTCTACTGTAATCACAACGTCAAGATGTCCTGGAAAAAATTTAGAGCCTTTTCTGGAAGTAAAAGTGTCTTGCGAATAACTATTAAGGTGCACTAATGTAAGTAATAGTATTGTCAGTTTAATTTTCATTAGATATTATATTTTAAAATGCCCTATAACTTGTTGCGACCAACATAAAGTATTGATTTCAAAGCTCTTCATTTTCAGCTAAGCAGCAACTTTGATAGAAGTACAAAGTTTAACATAATCACTAAACCTTCATTTTTAAACAAGTGCTGTTATGCAAAGTTCTTACCTTTAGGGTTTCGGTATTGGTTCAACTGTCAATTTATTTCCTTGTTTATCTAGATAAGTAACTGTCATTTCTATCATATGCGTTGTCCACTTTTCCACTCCAGCATCTGCAGCTTGCATGCAAAATGTTGGATAGTCAGTTTGTCCTTGTTGATGAATAGAAATTGAATGTTTTAATTTATCTGATGAACTGCTATCATTTACTTTTATAGAAGGGTATTTTGTTTCTCCCTCAACTGAAAAATCATTTGTTCCATAATATTTTGTTCGTCCGTTAGCAACATAATTGTCATAATGCGTCACACCAATTGCTTTTAGGTCTTGAACAAATTGCGGAAAGTCTGCACCACTCTTTACTTTTCCAAATGCTTCGTGAATTTGGTCTATAGTAAACCTTTTATTGTCCTGTGTCATAACTACATAATTTAGTTTTGTCGTTGTTGGTTGGTCGTCATAAAATTAGGCTTAACGTTCCATCACTTAGCAAAGTTACCAACTTTAGAAACTGTTATTTTTATTGAAGATACAATTTCTTGAGAAATGTAAATAGGAATTTACTACAAAATTTGAAATCTAGACAAATGATTGTTAGCTGTTCGGTCTTTTATTCGGTTTCGGTAACGGAAAAACCGTTCTTTTCTTCTTTAATTTTCATTTTTTTGAATTCCATTTCACCTTTTCCATTTATTGATTCCAATAAATTTATAAGTGTCATTGAGGATAGTGCCAAACCAAACCCAAGTTCATCAGGTTTAGAATTATCTTTAGGGTCAATTAAAGTATTTGTTAATATTCCAACAACATAGCCACAATTATTTATAACTGGACTTCCGCTATTTCCTCCTTTAACTCTAGAACTTATCAATATTTGTTCTTCTTTATGCCAATATGTTTCAGTAATTGCAGTTATTTCTCCTGTAGATGATATTTGTACAGCATCTTTTACACCTTGTATTGGAGGATAACCAACAGTCATAACATTATCTAATAAATAAGGCTTATCGATTTTAAAGAATTTATTGCTTAAAAGTAGTTTGTCTGAAAATTCTAATATAGCAATATCAATTTTATCATCTTTAGGTATGAAAATATTTATTGGAGTTGTTTTTTCATTTGGTAGAAATGGCTCAAATGCAATTATATTATTTTCTGGTAAGCAATGTCTTGCAGTAATTAGATATTGTTTTTCATAATTATAAAGTATTGCAAAAGATGTTCCGATTGATTCATCTTTTGTAGTAATTTCTTTGAGTACAATTGGTCTAACAGCTTCTTCAAAATGATTTTTAATTTCAGGAAAACCAAATATTAGGAAATCATAATATCCATAATCCAAAAGTTCATCACTTATACCACCATTTGATCTATATTTTTGATAAATTCCACTGTTTTCTCCGACTGGACTTAGTAATCCTTCGTTCACTAATTTCTGTGCTATTTTCAAAAGGGCATTATGATACTTGCCATTAAATTCATTACTATATGCATACTTTTTTGGTACAACTTTCTGCATATAATCAAACAAACTAAAGTCTGGACATTCATAAGCGACACCTTTTTGCATATCTATAGATTGAAGGTGCTTGAATGGTTCTTTTGAGAAAAAGGTTAAGATATTTGTTGGGTCAACATACGGAACCATATCTCTCATTGATTGAAAATATGACATTTATTCGGTTTTTTTAGACTGACAGCTAACGTTTCGCGGCTTGGCGCAGTAGCGGCTGCGTGGAACGGTTATTTTCTTGCTAAGATAATATTTCCTTGCGGAAAATAGGCGTGTAGCTAAGATAAAAATAGCTATTGTGCCAAACCGCTGTTAGCGGTAGTATATTATTGTTTTGCTTTCTTTAGTCTTGAATAATATTTTGAAGAAAATTCAGGTTCAATAGCCTTTATGAAATGAAGCCATCCATATAGTTTATCTCTTGTAGCATCTATTTCATTTAATACCTTATACTTAAAATCTGGGTCTTTAACTTTTTCTCCAGATTTTATTAATTTATTTTTAATGTGTTTTTTATATCCGAATTTGTTTAAATAATAAATCTCGAGTCTAATATTCCTTTTTCTTTTTTTTGAAATTCTTGCAGTTGTTGAGTCAAAAGTAGTTAAACCAGTAACAAATTGTTGATGACCTCTTTTCATCCACTTTGTTTTTTTGTCGTTAAGCTCAAAGCCATAGTCTTCGATTATTTTAGTAATCTTATCTAATGGGATTTCAACATTTTGCGACGAAAAATATAAATCATCTGCATACCTAGTATACTCAATATCGTCTCCACATAGTTTTTTTAATTTTTCATCCAATTCATGAGTTACAATATTTGCTATTGTTGGACTTGTACAGAATCCTTGTACTAAAAAACCCTCTATCGTTGTTATACTTGCTATCCATGATGAAGCATTTTTGGTAAAACCGATTCGGACAAGATTTGATATTATCATTTCTTTTGAAATAGATTCAAAGTAGTTTTTAATATCAACTGACAATATTATTTTCTTTGCTAAATGTGAGTTTGCATTTGTTTTTATATTTTTTCCTTTTACAAATCCATGAATAAAATCAAACGGAATAAATATCTTGTTAAGATTATTGTTTAATATTTTAAGCGAACTTTCAAGTTGGTGTGACCAAGCTTGATGAACTATTCTAAAACCACCTTTCTTACCTTTTTTCTTGATGTAATACTTTGTTACAGCAATTGAAATTGCTGGAATTGAAATTGTTTTTACAATTTCTTCAGATACTTTAGTATCCCTAACGAAAAATTCATCTTGAATTGCTTTTTCTAAAAATTTTAAGTCGCATCTTAAATAGTTAGCTAAATCTTCTATGATAATAATTTCAGTATGTTCCATATTAATATAAAAAGTGGGTGCCAGAATAAGATAGATTGTGATGCAATATAATCGAATACGAAATCATATTCAAAATTTATCTGACAACCCACTAGTAATTATTTGATATATTTTCCAATGTAACTTGAAAGTCAACTTTCTTTTTTCTACTTAAAAAAATACTTTTATGTAAAAAATTAATAGAAGCAATTTTAGGACACACTAAATCCAAATTCATTAGCATTCTAGGCATTGGCTTCTCATCGGGTTTCTTGTCACCAAATATATGAAAAAATAAGTAGTTTAAATAATCAACAATACCTAAGTTTTCTTCCTCTTTGCCAACAATTTCATATTTGTAGTTATAGCCAGGATATTGACTAAATAAATTTTCGATTACTTGCTTTAGACTTTTTTTACTAAGTTTTATAGTTTCAAAATAAAAAATATTTTCGTCTTCATTTGTTGAAATAATTCTGTCGTGCAAAAGTTTTTTTAGTGATAGGGCGAAAAAATCTGATTCATCTTTTCCGATCATGATATTTTTAAAGTAATCACTGTTTTTATTTGTAATTACGAAATATGCTCTATAATCTAAAAGTGGTAGTATTTTATAAACATCTGCTTTCATATCTAGGTTATTTTCGACTGCATGAAATCCTTCTTTAGATATTTTTTCTTTTAGTTTAGAATAATATAATAAACGTCTCCAATCAGACTTGATTTTATCTAAGGCATCTGAAATAGTATGTGGAGAATCTGTTTTTACGCATCCATGAATAAAAATAGATTGATTATTTGATATGCTTCCAGATTCGTCGATATAAAAATAATTTATTTTTTTTGTTCCATCCATTTGAAGGCGATGTTGATGTTATATTACCGCTAACTTGTTGTATAGGCCTGATAAAGTCAGACTTTTTTTGATGATCAAAAATAACAATTATTGGTTACAAATCATCAAAAGGGCTTTATATAAAAACAAGACTTTTTCTTGCCTAACCCTTTCATAAACTACCTAATCTTCAAAACAGGTAATTCTACCCTAGTTCCAAAACCTAATTTAACGGAACTTAGCTACAAGAAAATAGCATACAACAAACACTTAATTTCAATACATGATGAACTTTAAACAAAAACTACAAGAAATTACCGAGAAACCAGATTTAATTCTGATCATCACAGACGAACAACGTGCAACCCAACATTTTCCTCCTGGATGGGAAAAGGAAAACCTAAAAACCCTAACCTTTTTAAAGGAAAACGGCTTTAGTTTTGATCGGGCGTTTTGTAATACCTGTATGTGTTCGCCCAGTCGTACGACTTTGTTCACCGGGATTTATCCTGCGAAACATGGGGTAACACAAACATTGACAGAAGGTGGCTTGCTTTCGCCTCAAGAACCAACTTTAGATACTTCTTTGCCTAATTTAATGAATACGTTTTGGGCAGACGGTTATGATGTGCAATACCGTGGGAAATGGCATATGAGCAAAGGAGTAGCACCAACAGGGACAAAAACCAATTATGAGAGTTTAACCGCAGCCGATATTTCGTTATACGGTGCTATGGGGTGGATTGCTCCTGATGCAGGTGAAGATGTGAATCCACTGAATTTTGGAGGAGGTTATGCGAATCATGATGCACGCTATACGGCTGAAGCCATTCAATATTTACAAGAAGTAAAGGAAAGACGTAAAAAAGGAGACCACAAACCGTATTTATTAATTCTTTCATTGGTAAATCCGCATGATGTGTTGGCGTATCCAAAAACGGCTGGAACTTGTGGGTATCATCCGGATAGTTGGTTAAAGAGAGACATTGGTTTACCCGATACCGAAGATGAAAACTTATTATTGAACAAAAAACCGATGGCTCAAGAACAGATTAAATTGAATATGGCTGTGAGTTTGGGCGAAATTATCTCTGAAGAAGACAAATTGAATTATGTGAATTTCTACGCGTCTCTTTTAACGGAAGTCGATAAAGAAATTGGTCGTTTTGTAGACGAGTTGTACAAAAAAGATGAAAACGGCAAGCGTTTAGCAGATTCGGCTTTGGTGACCTTTACTTCCGATCATGGTGAAATGGGCTTGGCACACGGTGGTTTGCGTCAGAAAACATTTGTGGCTTATGAAGAAGCCTTACGCATTCCCTTAGTCATTTCCAATCCTATTTTGTTTGAAGGAGCGGAAAAGAAAAACTCCATGAGTTTAGCAACCTTGGTTGACATCATGCCGACGCTCTTAGAAGCTGCAAATGTTTCCAATGCACCAACAGGTTTGGCAGGAAACAGTTTATTACCGATTATTGAAGAAGACAAAGCGGTTCAGGATAGTATTTTATTTACCTATGATGATATTAAAGCGGGTTCCAATAGCAATTGGAACATTGTAAAAGCAGCGAATCGCATTCGATGCATTCGTACTGAAAAATGGAAATATGCCTATTATTTTGATGCTTTTGGCGCATATTACCAGCAATATGAATTGTATGATTTAGAAAACGATCCATCAGAATATACCAATTTAGCTTATGATCCAGATTATGCGGGTATCCGACAAGAATTAGCCGTGCAATTGCATCATTTAGAAATTGAAAAATTAAGAGTGCATACGCCCTCTTATTAATTGGACAAGGGGTTCATGTTAGTAAAGGCTGTTACAAAATACGAGATTACGCCATAATAATACCACTCGTATTGGAACAGCCTTACTTTTTTATTTATATGTATCTACATCAAACGGTACATAAAAAATATTTTCTTTAAAACGCTCTCCTACTTTTTCTTGCCTCGTAAAATACAATCTTTTTTCTTTTTCTTTTATGAACAGTTAGAAATTAATACTAGTAAGCATCAAAAATTTAACAGGCTAAAAAACAACAAACCCAGCTATAGCAAGGGAAGAACCTAAAATTTTAGGTCTTTAGGGTAAAATTTTACGTCTACTAACCTAAAATTTTAGGTCTCTAGGGTAAAATTTTACGTCCACCAACCTAAAATTTTACGTCTCTGGGGTAAAATTTTACGTCTACCAACGTAAAATTTTAGGTTCTTGCGTTAAAATTTTAGGTTATGGAACGTAAAAAAAATATTGTACTAATTGGGATATACTTGCTATCGATGTTGGTCAATTAAAATGGCATTCCCATCAGGATCGGTTAAGGTAATGTATTCTGGACCTTGAGTAGTAGCATCCGCTTGACGGGTTAATTCAATATCGGATTCTTGTAATTGTTTTTGGATTTCCCTAACATCGTCAAAAGAATCGATTGGTTGCGCATTGCCATCCCAACCTGGATTAAAGGTCATGATGTTGTGATCAAACATCCCTTGAAAAAGTCCGATAACCGCATTTTCATTTTTTAAGACAATCCAGTTTTGATCGATGTTACCTCCTTTGTAAGTAAATCCTAATTTTTCGTAAAAGGCTTTGGATTTATGAATATCTTTCACAGCAAGACTGATGGAAAAAGCACCTAGTTTCATATGTATCTATTTTTAGTTTAGCATATAAAGTTACATTTTTTTTAAAGAGTCAACCTCCACTATACTTTTTTCTTTACAAAGGTCTTTCAGTCAGGTATCATTTAAATTCACGTTAGCCAATAAAAAAAGCCGTAGCTGAACTAACAAAACAGCTACGACTCTTTTATGTAAAACGACTTATATAAGCGGTTTTAAGTTTGTATTTTATAAAGAATTGATAAAGTCAATTACTTTTTGGCGTTCGGCTTGACTTAAATTTTTAAAATTGGATTTCGCAGTAGCTGCTTCTCCTCCATGCCATAAAATCGCTTCTTCCACATTTCTGGCTCTACCATCGTGTAATAAATAGGTATGGTTGTTTACGGTTGGTATCAAACCAATGCCCCATAATGGTGGTGTTTTCCATTCGTTCCCATCTGCTAAATAATCAGGAGCGTTATCTGCTAATTCAGGTCCCATATCATGTAATAACAAATCGGTATACGGGCGAATAATTTGATTGCGAAAAGCTTCAATATAATAGGTACTACTCGTTGTCATTTTGGGTATATGACATTTGGCACAATCGATACTATTAAAAATTTCTTTTCCTTCCAAAACGGTTTGGGACTCATAATTTCGTCTGGCTGGTACCGATAAAGAACTCGAATACAAGACCACTTTATCTAAGGTTTCATCCGTAATTTCAGGTGTACCACCATTTGGAATAGAAGCACCATTGTAACCCGTAGGAATATTTTCATTTGGAAATAAAGAAGAAGTTATCCCGATATCACCAGAGAAAGCACCCGCTACTTGTTGTTTCACATTCGGTTGATTGGCTTTCCAACCAAATCTACCCATTTTTGTCGTTTGAGAAGCCACATCAAATACATAATTTGCTTTCCCAGAAATACCATCACCATTCGCATCTGAAAGATCTTGATAGCCTAGCAAAGTGGCTTCAGGAATTGCTTCAAGTAATCCCATTCCGACCATTTGATTGGCAATTCTAGGAGAAACACTTACCGAACCCGATAAGCCACCATAATTCAGATTTACAATAGTATAGATAGGTTTTCTCAATTCTACTTGCGTTCCATCGGCATAGGTTTCATAAGAATACTGATACGAAATCGTATATTCACCTTCTTTATCCTGACCTAGAATAGCTACATCTTGTAATTGATTCCCATAAGTTGTTTCAGGCAAATACCCTCCATGTGCATCAGTTTGAGGTAAATTCAAACGCAACAATAAGCCCGTGCCTAATTCTCCATTATACATAGGAGGTCTTCCTCTACCGTCTTTAAAATGGCAACTCGAGCATGAAATGGCATTGTAAAAAGGTCCTAAACCATCTCGAGCAGAGGCACTTGCTGGTGCAGCTACCCAATTTTGTCTAAAAAAAGAATTTCCAATTCCAAAATCAGTTTGTTGTTCAAATGTTAAGCTAAACGAGAAGAAACCAAAAGCTTCTCCCGAAGTATTAAAAGAAGTTCCATTTTTTCCACCAGAATATTGTTCATCTTCTTCAGGAATGAGTTGGTAGTCTTCAAAATCATCTGCTTTACAACCGCATACTAAAAAAAGAAAAATTAAAAATCCTTTCCTAACCATAAATTATTTTTTTGAAACAAAAACTTTTCTATTGTTACCATTAGCATATCTTATTAAATATAAACTGCTTGGTAAACTATTAATATAATCGTTTTCTTCTTTTAAAGAATTAACTCTAGTTTCATACTTTTTTTCACCCTGAAAATTATAAATTATGATTGCATACTCATTATTAATACTATCTGTTCCTCTTTCACTATTGATTATCGTGCTTCTTCCAAAATTACTTTGTCTATAAGTTATTGGTATTGAAATCAAATTATTATTCTCATTTGATTCGTTAACAGAATTATTTTTATCAATAACAATTAATATATAGTAATTCCCATAGGCTTTATTAGTTGGAATATCAGATCCAAAAACAGATTGTTGTCTTAACAAATAATTATTTGCCGGAATTGAGTTAAAAGCGATATCATAACTACTAAAATAATAATCATCTGAACTAATATTTGAATCAGAAGATAAATAAAATTTTAAATTAGATGAAGTAGAAGCAGCTACTCCGATGTTTTCGATTATAATTGAATTAATATTTAATGTTCCTCCTTCTTTTGCCAAAATGTGTCTCTTATTTCCTAATAAGTCTAAATTTGCATTACAGTCTGAGCACTGGCTATATATAAATACATTGTTTTTATTAATTGTTAAATCAGGTTTTCCAATTACAGAATCACATATATCTCCAATACCATCGTTATCAACATCTATTTGATTTGGATTATATGTATCTGGACAATTATCATTAGAATTTAGTATTCCGTCTCCGTCTCTATCTGGATCACATTTGTCACCAATTCCATCATTATCAGAATCTAATTGATTAGGGTTCAAATGTTCAGGACAATTATCAGAATCATTAGGAATACCATCTAAATCTAAATCTTCTAAACATGTAAAAATTTTTTTATTGCATACTAATACAACATTATTATCAATATCATTAAATGTATACTTTACATTTATGTAAGCTGGTCTTCCTGTTGTAGTTTCTAAAGGAATACTGCTTCCATTTATACTTTGAGCAATATTATTATAAACAAATTCTCCATTAGAGTTTATCCCTTTTGACTTATTAGTGGGTCCCCAATTTTTAATTAAATTACCCAATGGGTCATATACATCCATTCTAAATGTAGTCGCATTCTGAATTAAAACTGGATCAACACTTATTATAACTTTAAATCTTGCATCCACTCCG
Organism: Flavobacteriaceae bacterium; assembly: GCA_002862755.1. Classification (GTDB taxonomy): domain Bacteria; phylum Bacteroidota; class Bacteroidia; order Flavobacteriales; family Flavobacteriaceae; genus Flavobacterium. The sequence continues at coordinate 37,877 of PKDY01000005.1, forward strand.
CAAACTGGATCTGTTATTTCTTGAGAACTAGAATTAACATACATGTAATCTATTTGACATTGAGAAAAGATTGGATTCCATAAATTTAAAAATAATAGACATAGTAATAATAAAGATTTTTTCATGTTTACTTTTATTTGATTTTATTATTGAATTGTTATACCTAAACTTTCTGCAGCTGCTTTTAAATTAGACCCCATTAATTGCATGGCTTCTACAGCGGCTTTTACTTTTGCCCCTTCTGTAGCCGTAGGTCCGTCTTGGATTGCCATATCAAAAGGGATTAGTGTCGCATTTGTTTTTAATTTAGCATCTGCGATAGCTTCATTTACTTCGTTTGCTAAATTGAAATTACTTTCCCTTACTAAATTTTCTAATGAAACACCCGAAATAGTTCCATAATCTCCTTGATACACATTGATTGCACCTTGTAAATTTTGACGAATGTCTCTGTGGGTATTGTCACTAAAACAAGAATGTTCGTCTTCTTGATCTTGATTGTATAAAGCAACATTAACTCTTTCGATAGCCAATTCAGAATAAACTAAAACAATAGCCCCAGTAAACATTTTTTTAATAGCTTCGTTCTCATCTAAATTCAAAAAATAGTTTCTATACGTTCCGTTTGGCTTCCATTGGTCCACCAAATACGATAAATGATCGGTAAGTAAGTCTGCACAAATGTTTAAATATGCTCTTCTTCTATCTTGATTGGCAGCAGTACCAGCGTCAACAAAATCAGTATAAGGTCTTTGCCCAGGTAAATTAGCTGAAGGAGCTGTCAAATCTTGTCCCCATAAAAGGAATTCGATAGCATGATACCCCACACTAATATTGGTTTCATTTGATTCGTCAACAGCATTTAAGCTTACCAATAATTGTTTTGTAAGATTTGGATACATTGCTGTATTATTGATAATACCTGCATTAGGTGCTCCATCAACATAATCCACATAGTTTTCATCCATTGGCCAGGAATTTAACAATGCTTCTGGACCATTTGCGTCATCGATAGGTCCATCAATAAAACGAAAAGCTTCCGTAGTTCCATAACTTTCTCTTGCTGTTTGCCAAGCCATTTTCGCTTGATTGAACAACGTTTGCGAAGGTGCTGTAGTGAAATTCGTTATTGCAGTTTCAAGAGCTACTGCATCATTATACGCTTGCAAATAATTAGCATGTACAATTTCAGCATAATTTTGAATCACTTCTGTTTTAGATATTCTTTGAATGGCTTCATCATCATCCTGACAAGAGTTAAAAGCTAAAGCAATTGTAGTAAGTAGTAATAATGGCTTAAAAAAACGAACTTTTTTCATGGGTTTAAATATTTTATAGTAAGAAAAATGCAGTTTACTTTTACTTTAGGATACCCTAATTCTAAATGAGGACTACATGTACTTAGTATGTTATTAATAATCTCTGCAAAATTATTATTATTTAGATTTAATACAAATAAAAACAAAGTTATTTTTAAGCATTTAATGATAATTTAATGTGTAATGAGAATTATAGTACCTTTTTGAATGTTAGTAGATGATTATTTATCAAAGTAATCGTTACAATAATCATTATAATAGAACACGATATCTGGAATGGTATCGACATCTAATTCTTTGGTTTTAATTTTCTCTAGTAAAGCAGGACAATCTGAAAAATATTCAGGAGCCGTTTTTTTAAATCGATCTGCTAGATTTATAGCCACATTTTCGTTATCTCTTTTGACATAATAGGATTCAGTGTAAGAAAGTTTACTAGTTTCTTTGAATTTTCTGTAGTTATGATTAATTAATCCATTATTTGGAAAAGTTTTTAAATCATTGTTCATTTGAAAATTTGGAGAAGGATTAGAATTTATAATTAAATTAGAGAGATAGCCATAAGTAGGATTCTTATATAGACTAACATTTCCTCTTTCAATTACTTCCATTAAAACGGGATTCTTTTTATTTTTAATTGGAACATATTCATATACTTCTGAAAAACCATAACCTTCAAAAACAATTCCAGATACCATTTCAGAATCCCATTCGGTCCTTTCGCTTTTTTGGTCGACTCTAAAATATATTTTATCCTTTTTTATTTCACCATAACCTTTTATAGAAGTACTGTCTAAAAAGATAATTTTTGCTTCTCTTTCTTGAGCAAATATACCTTGCACTAATAAAAAAGCACTCACAATAATAACAATAGGTTTCATGGAATTTGGTGATTATTTAGATTATATATTATTAGAGAATTACTAAAACTTAAATTCTATAGTTGCATAAAACACTCTAGGTTCAGAAGGTATAATTCCTGGTCCTGGATAACCTGTAGCTCTTTTTGTGAAATACCATGAATTTAAGACATTGTTAATTCCGGCTTCAAATTTAAGTTGTTTCCATTTGTAAGAAGTAGACACATCCAAAACATAATAAGTAGGAATTTCACCAAAAATACCATACGTATCATCATCTGAATTGGTTTTAATATTTAAAGCATCAGTAAATTGTGAAGAAACATAAGAAAATTGTACACTAGACAAGAAGTTTTTATAACCAATACCGGTTCCTAACTTTACATTATAATTGGGAACAAATTCTACTTTATTTCCTTTAATTGTTTCAACTTTTGATTCCACATATTGAGAATCTGTTAGAGCAAAGTTGGAAAAGGCAGTCCATATAAAGTTTTCATTGTCTCTAAAAAAAGTTTTACTAATATTCCAATCTAGTAACGATTCAAAACCGTATGTTAAAGCAGTTCCTAGATTATCTCTGTAACGTACATCTACAGCGGCTCTTGTGGGACTTTCTATTCTTTGTTCGCCAATTTTATCCTGATAATACAAAGCATATACACTTGCATCAAAAGAAACAACATCTCTAATTTTTCCTCTTAAACCTATATCAGAAGTATAGCCTTTTTCATCTGTAATATTAGGATTAATTTCAAAACTAGGTGATGTAGTACGAATGTCGTTAAACGTTACCGAACGATAATTTTGAGAAACATTCCCATACCATTCTAATCCATTTTTCATTTTGTAGCTTGCTCCAATCCCGAAAAGGAAAAATTGTCTTTCCTTTACATTTTCCTCATTAACAGAAGTATCCAATAAAATATTACCTGCTAAATCAGTTATGATTTTTCTATAATACCCATTGGCTTGGGTCTTAATATTTTCATATCGAAATCCTGGAGTAAGAGAAAAGGCATCAGTAATTTTAAAGATGTTTTCTCCAAAAACAGAGACATTCAAATTGGGAAAAGTATAATCCGATTGATTGGCATAATTTGGAAATTCATCGGTTGCAAGATTAAAATTAGCATCACTTCCCGAGCTTCCAGGACCTTGAAGACCTGAATTTTTAGCTTGATAATATTTAGCACCCAATAAAAAAGCGTTTCGTTTTCCAAAGAAATCATATTTTTTTAGATAACGCGCTTCTGCACCCCAATTGACAAAGTCACCAATAATTAAATCGCGCTCAGTACCTTCGACATCGCTACTTGAAACTCGATTCGAACGATATCCTAAAGCTTTTCGGGAAGCGTTTAAGCCGAATAATTGTAAGGAAAAATCGGCATCATGTTGAAAATGATGTTTAAATCTCAAAGCATACAAATTCCAATTCACATCAAACCAATTTCTACTTCTGTTACTTTGTTTTGGATCTTCCTCAAACATAACATCGGTTAAACCACCTGGTTGTTGCGCTAAATAATCAAAATAGGTATAATCTAAATGTAAGGAGGTATTTGCTGAAAATTGGTAATTTAAATTCGCAAAATAGGATTTAGAATCAAACTGTGAGTTGGGTCTAAAACCGTCACCAGTCTTATAGTTGTAATACGTATAATAGCTGAATTTACCATGTGTTCCACTTACACTTGTAAAATTGGTAAACAAATTATAAGAACCTATAGTATTTCTCGTGATGACTTCGATGGGCTTTGAGGTTGGTTTTTTTATTTTAAAATTAACCATACCGCCAAACTGCGTACCATATTGTAAAGAAGCTGCTCCCCTTACAATTTGAATCGATTCTAAGGCTTCTGTAGGTGTTGCATAATAACTTTCTGGATAACCCAAAACATCTGCGCTTATATCATAATCATTTTGTCTCGTATTAAAATTAGACGTTCGATTGGGGTTTAACCCTCTTCCTCCAATAGACAATTGCAATCCACCGTCGTTACTTTCATTAATAGTCAATCCTACGACTTGTGCATACACTTGTCGTGGATTATTTGTAGCTTTATTAGCCGTAATTTTATCTAGGGAAATAACTTCTGTTTTTTTACCTGCGTAAATAGCGGTTTCTTCAATATCTTTTAATTTATTGAGTGCAAATTGCTTTTCTTTTTCTTTAATAATAACCACCTCAGAAAGTGCTGTAGCTAATTCTTTTAATATAATTTGAAGAGTATTAGCGTTAGGTTGAACGGTTACTTCTTCAATTTGATAACCTTGTAAAAAGAAAACGATGGTATTATTTCCTTCAACTAACGAAGTAATTTCGAAGGTACCATTAGAAGTACTACGTGTATATTGATAAGTTGTTTTATTATATATTTCTACATTTTCGAGTGGCTTATTCAAACTATTGGTTACAATTCCTTTTACACTTTTTTGGGCAAAAGATAACGTAATACAAAAAAATAATACCGTACTAAAAACCTTTGATAACATCGTTAAATGGTAAAATCCACGTTTTGTGTTGGAATGATTCATATTCTTTAGCTAAATCTATATTTGGATCGAGGTATCTTTGACTTAGTCTTCCGTTTAGAGCTACATAGCTATCTACAGTTACTATAGGGTCATTTACACCTGTTTTTTCGTAATAATCGTGTAAAAAATGAGCAAACTCTAAAATAAAATCAGGTTGAAAAGCCATTTGTTTTTCCTGAAAAGGAGTTAAAAAACGTGTTGTATCGATTGCTTTTTTTTGTTTTGTTTTTGCATCTGTAACATAAAATTGGGCATAACCAGCTTTCTCCATTAACATCACTCTCCAAGAAAATCGAAATCCTTCTTCTGTCCAAAACAACTCATCAGGATATAACAAATAACGGAAGGGAAAAACCAACTGAAAAGCCATAAATAGTGCTAAAAAACACATTTTTAAATTATATTTAGATGGCTTCATTGTTTCAATTAAGTCATTTGGTATTTCAAAAACCGTTAGCTTACTTTTAAACGGGGCAAAGATAAGATTCATTATTCTTTTATGAAACCCAGCGCTGAAGAAAATAAGTGTACTAATAATCATTACATAGGGAAAAACCCCTATAGGAAATAAAACTTTGGTTAACACATGAAAGACCACTACAAAAATAAAGGCAATATTTCTCGTTTTCTTGTTCCACAGTAAAAAAGGAATGATTAAATCATATAGAGCACCAAACCAGCTAAAAGCGTATTGTACCCATTCCTTATGAAACCAGTTCCCTATAATTGGAGTATTCGATTGATTGGGTAACCAAATTTTTAGTGGCATGGCTTCTAGTAGCCAATCTGAATTTAGTTTTGCTAAACCAGCATAGAAATATACGATGGTTAACATTACTTTTAAAACATCTATATTCCAAGTAGGAATTTGTAGGCTTTTTATCTTTTCATTTTGTAGAGCATCTACTGAATAATTCGCATTGGCAGGCAAAAAAATAAGAATAAAACTAACTACAGAAATAAAGTAATAATGATTCAGGTAAGTCGTTTTATCCATTAATTCGATATAGGTAAAACTCAAAAAGAAAACCGTAATCGCTAATTTATAGCGATAACCTATAGCGATAAATAGTGCGGCCAATCCACATATAAAAAATAAAATATATGTAAAATTGCCCAAAGGTTTTACCCATTCAAAACCATAATAAGTGAAGTGAAATTTGGGCTGGATATACATTTTATCGATCCAACCATAAGCTGTAAATCGAATAATACTAAAAAGCATCATTAAACCAAACGCCAGCCTAAAAAAAGCTAGCGTTACAGTATCTGATTTTTTATTTAAATACGTTTGTATCAAATTAAAGCACAATTAATCTCCGTCATTATCTACATAATCCACAGTAATATTCAATGCTTGCATCATGTCTAATTTCAAGTACACAATATTTAATTGCAATGCATCATATAATTCTACCATTTTTACATTATTAGAATTAATTTGATTTGAATAACTGTTATCTATAGGATTATTTACTGTTAAAATAGTCTGAAACTGATTATTAATAATGGCGCTAAGATTTTGTCCATCCCTTTTTGTATTTAAGTAATCTAAATATGACTTTAAACTAGATCCTTCCGTAGTTGCGTTAAAATATTTACCATTAAAGAAATCTTGAGAAGCTTTAATAGATTCTTCCAATAACAATTTTGAAACATCGTTCTTAAAATAAGCTTCTACAATTTCTGGATATTTATTTCCATCATTTACAAATGCACCACAAGGGTAGCCCACTTTACCTAAACGGATATCTTTTTCATAGTATTTTATAAAACTGTTTACCATTTTATTAGTACTACTACTTACTGAATTTCCATTACTACTGATAAAAGTATTTCGGTAGGTACCATTCCAATCTGTTACTACTGCATCGATATTCACATTTAATTGGTTTGTCAAATCAGAAAGATACTGCTTGTATTTTGTTGCGTCCGTGTTTGTATCATAGAAAGCTATAATTTCAGCATCTGTATTTGCCAAACCATTAATCATATAATCGATAGCAGGTAAACCTTGTTTATCATATTGAGATAATAACGCAAAATTATAACCTCCATTAGTAATATTAGTTTGAATTCCTGCTTGGTTAGTAGGATAAATATTAACAGTACTATTTAAGTTGATTAATTCGGCTTTACCAATGGAAAACATACCTACATATTGATACGCTTTATAAGCCTCTAACCAAGCAATTCTTACTTCGTCTAAATTAGTTTGGTCTGGAGTACTAACAAAAGTACTTACTTTCGTATTCAATAGTACTACTTTAGCTTGATAATTTTCATACCTTGGGATAATAATATTATCGGCCCAATTGGTTAATAATTCTGTTCTATTAAAATTATCATTATTGGTTTCATTACTAGAGGAATCACTAGAACAAGCGATTAAAAAAAGTAAAGAGAAACATCCTAAAATTTTATTTTTCATTAAAACTATATTTTAAATATTTTGATTTTAAATCCTTTTAATTGGTGTGCAAAAATAAACCAAATTAGAAGTTTTATTCATTAAGCAAATACTAATTTTTAGTTAACGATTTCAGCTTGAGCCACTGTAAAATTAAAACGAGTTGCAATAGTTGTTGCTAATTCATCTAATTTTGTATTTAAGTAATCCACATCCCATAAGCCATTGGTTCCTGCAGTTAAATCACTTAAAATAGTATTTACTTCTGCTTTAGAAAAATAAGGTGCATTAGTGGAAGGATTATTCGTATATCGTAAAGCCATAATAAATCCATATGCTTCTGATAACGCATGAAATGCTTTAGCTCCATTATCTGTAATTAATTTAGCTTTTCCTTCTTTCAAATAGAATACAGCTCTAACTGCAGGCACTAAAGCTAATTTTGTTTTAATAATTGCAATTTGTTCATCTCTAACCGTATAATTGTTTGCAACAATAGCTGCTCTACCTTTTCTAAAAGCCAATTCAATTTCAGCTTTAACCGTATTAAAATCAACATCTGCATTTACCTGATTGATATAGCTATCCCAAAACTTTCCTCCATCTGCACCATATATGTAACCATAAGCTTCATCCCATAAATGTTCCATTTTAGTATAATTTTTACCCGATTCCAATAACTTATTACTGTTGTTTATTTTGTTATTGGCCTCATCTAAAACAGCAGTACTTAAATAATTATTTACGATTTGATCCATAAAACAAGCTCCCATTAACCCTTTTAAAAGTACTTGCTGTGGTTCCAATCCGTTTGCTGCAAATAATCTAATCGAAGTTCCATCTTGATATTTTCCAGCTACATTTGCAGCAGCATTACTACCTTGACTCGCAGCGTTTGCATCAGAAAATTGAGACTCAAAAAAAGTGCGTACTTCAGCTTGCTCTAAAGTTGAACCTCCACCACCAAGATTCACAAAATAATCTCTTGATGCTGCAGTTTTATCTTTTAATTCTTTTCCAGAAGTATTCATTTCAGTAGTTGAAAACGGATTATTTTCGTTTGCATACATATTGTTAAGCACCGTTACGTCTACCACATTACCAGCTACTCCTTGATTTTTAATATAATTTCCTATTTCAGTAAGCATTAGTAAACGATTGGATTGTCCGCTGAAATCCACTGTAGATTGATCGTTTCTATTAAATTCATACGTTTCAGGAACATTTAAAGAATCAGTAGTACTTCCGTTATCATCACTTGAACACGATACTAGACCAATACCTAAAAATAATACAACAAATTTAGAAAAAGAGATAGTTCTCATTATTTATTTAGATTTATTTAAAATAATTTAACGCTGCAAAAATAAAAACTAAAACGGAAAGTCCAAAGTTTTATTTAGAATAAATTAAAATAAATTTAAATACTTAAAACAAATCGATAATAAGTTTGACTAGAAAACAGAAAACAAAGATGTACATACTTACTAAACCCGAAAACATGGTTACACCTAATGCTGTTTTGTCTTCTAATGCTTCTGCCAACACTTTAAAAGAAGTTAAATTTACTACGATTAAAATAAGAAAATACAAGGTAAAAGTAATCCAAAAAAAAGTGGTATAGAATAACAAAATACCTAAAATAATCGCGCTAAGCATTGGTAAATAAAATAAAAAACCAGCTATGAATGTATTAGGACCTTTTACTTTACAGTACATAAAACTAAAAACAAGTAACACTAAAATTCCTAGAATAAAAGGAATAGCAACCGTATACCAACCCAAATAATGTAAAAAGGTATTCATTACAAACTATTAATGATAATAATCAAATATTTTTAATGATTCATTATAAGCACTTTCAAAACTGATGGCATGGCAATTCGTATCAATTTTTTTTGCTGTAAAATAGGACAACATTTTTTCGGTAGGCATATTACCCGTAAGATCATCTTTAGCCATTGGGCATCCTCCAAAACCTTTAATTGCACCATCAAAACGCGTACAACCAGCTTGATAGGCTGCATCAATTTTTTCAAACCATGAATCTGGAGTAGTATGCAAATGAGCTCCAAATTCTATATCAGGATATTTTGAAATTAGATTAGAGAATAAATAGTCTATAACTTCTGGAGTTGAACTACCTACAGTATCCGAAAGCGAAAGAATTTTAACGCCCATTTTAGCTAATCTTTCGGTCCATTCTCCTACTATATCTACATTCCAAGGATCTCCATATGGATTTCCAAAGCCCATAGAAATATAGGTTACTACTTCTTTTTTGGATTGATCAGCTATTTCTAAAATTTCTTGAAGGGTTACAATAGATTCCGCAATGGTTTTATGCGTATTTCTCATTTGAAAATTCTCCGAAATAGAAAAGGGAAACCCTAAATAATTAATTTCGGGATGTACAGCGGCTAATTCAGCACCTTTTGTATTTGCAATTATGGCTAACAATTTACTAGTAGTCGCAGACAAATCTAATTGCGCTAAAACAGCAGCCGTGTCTTGCATTTGCGGAATTGCTTTGGGAGAAACAAAACTTCCAAAATCAATGGTATCAAAACCTACTCGCAAAAGAGCCTGTATGTATTGCACTTTTTTTTCTGTAGGAATAAAAGCTTTGATACCTTGCATGGCATCTCTAGGACATTCTATTATTTTGACGTGTTTCATGGGTAGCCAAAGATAGGAAAGAATTCTATTTTACGAAATCGTTTTAGCTTTTAAAATTGCTTTGTTGATATCACGTACTAATTTAGGCCCTTCATAAATAAAACCAGTATATAATTGTATTAAACTAGCTCCAGCCTCTAATTTTTCCAAAGCATCTTGAACAGAATGTATACCTCCTACACCAATAATTGGAAAGGATTGATTGCTTTTTTCTGAAAGAAAACGAATGACTTCCGTACTTCTTCTAGTTAATGGTTTTCCAGATAGACCACCCATTTCATTTTTATTTTCTGATTGTAATCCTTCTCTTGAAATGGTAGTATTAGTTGCAATAACTCCTGCAATTTTTGACTCATTTACAATAGTAATAATGTCTAACAATTGTTCGTCAGTTAAATCAGGAGCAATTTTTAGTAATATAGGTTTCTGTTTGGGTTTACTTGCATTTTTATTTTGTAATTTTAGTAACAAAGCTGTTAAAGGCTCTTTATCTTGCAAAGCTCTTAAATTAGGCGTATTTGGCGAACTTACATTTACTACAAAATAATCAACATATGGAAAAAGCGCATCAAAACTAATTTCATAATCCCTAACAGCCTCTTCATTAGGCGTTATTTTATTTTTACCAATATTGCCTCCAATTAAAACTCCTTTGTTTTTTTTCAGTCTTTCAACTGCTTCTAAAACTCCTCCGTTATTGAATCCCATTCGATTAATAATGGCTTGATCTTCTTGTAAGCGAAACAACCTTTTCTTAGGGTTTCCTTCTTGTCCTTTAGGTGTTAATGTTCCTATCTCGATAAATCCAAATCCGAAGTTCGATAACTCATTATACAATTTTGCATCTTTATCAAAACCAGCTGCTAAACCAACCGGATTTTTAAACTTTAAACCAAAGACATCGGTTTCTAATTCTTTATTAGAAACAGTATATAAAGATTTAAAAAAGGGTCCAAAACCTATTTTATGAAAGAAACGAATACATGAAAAGGTAAAATAATGCACTTTTTCTGGGTCAAACAGAAATAGTATCGGTCGAATGAGTAATTTATACATAAAAATTGAAGTAGTTGTGTGTTGCAAAAATAGAGATTCGTTTGCAATAAAAAAAGCTCCCTAAAGAGCTTTTCATTTATTCCATTTTTTGTTTTTCATAAAGAATGGTTTCTACAGTTTCAAAATCGGTAGGTTTATCTTCATTATGAAAATATTTTATTAAAACTTGTCCCCAAAGTTGGGTATTCGAAAATTCTGCAATAATCCATCGATGATTTAACACTTTTGCTTTATTGATAATAAAGTTTTTTCCATCTATTGGTTCGTAAGGAATTAAAGGGTTACCATTTGGTTTTGTATTTAATTCTTGAATATCTTCATTTACTTTTTGCATCACTTTTAAATAATCTAAATTTTTAGAATAATAATAGTCTTGTGCATCCTGATCTTTTTCAATATCAAAATAGTCGTTGTAACCCACAATAGAAATAGAATCTCTTGCTATTTTTAATCGTTCTTTTGTAAGTTGGACTTCTTTTTCTTTGGCATCTAATATTTTATTAGAATTTACATATTGAAAAATATTAAGTAAAAGAGAAAGAATAAAAAGGTATAAGAATGTGTTTTTCATTGGGTTAAATTAAAATTTCTAAATTATCGTAAGCTACAAATACATTTTCGGGCAATTTTTTCTGAATTTCTTCATGAAAACCAAAAAGGTGACTAATATGTGTTAAATAGGTTCTATTTGGTTGAACCAAAGATATAAAATCTAAGGCTTCTTCTAAATTAAAATGAGAATGATGTGGCTCTTCTCGTAAACAATTTATAACCAAAACTTTACAGTTTTTAATTTTATTTATTTCGGCTACTGCAACCGTTTTAACATCTGTTAAATATACAAATCCTTCTATTTGATAACCAAAAACCTGCAAATTTCCATGAGAAGCATTAATAGGTTCTATCCATTGGTTTTTAATTTTAAAACCTTCGTTTTCTTTCACTTCCATTTGTGTTACAGAAGGAGCACCAGGATATTTATTTTCGTTTACAAAAATATAATCAAATCGTTTTTCTAAATTTTCTAGTACTCTTTTATGTGCATATAGTGGAATAGGTCCTTGTTTAAAATAAAAAGGGCGAATATCGTCTAAACCTGCAGTATGATCGGCATGTTCATGAGTGAATAACAATGCATCTAAATAATTGCATTTAGAAGTTAACATTTGTTGTCTAAAATCGGGGCCACAATCTATTACGATAGAAAAATCCTCCGAATAAATCCAAACAGAAACACGTAATCTTTTGTCTTTACTATCATTACTTAGACAAACCGAATGGTTACTTCCTATTACAGGAATTCCTTGCGAAGTACCTGTTCCTAAAAAATAAACTTTAATCGTACTCATATGCTACAAAAATAATAATAAATGCAGTAGTTTTTATCATTTTAATTAACTTTGCAGTATTAGAAATTTCAACTGCTATTATCCTAAAGATAAATTGAATGAAAAGTATTGTTACAGATATTAAAGTGAGAGGTGATAAAGTTATAGAACAAATACCTTCTATTAAAGACAAAGCTTTACGTATTAACCTGAATGAAAGCATATATGGAACCTTTGCAGAAATTGGTGCTGGTCAAGAAACCGTGCGTCATTTTTTTAGAGCAGGTGCTTCTTCAGGTACTATTGCAAAAGCAATGTCTGCCTATGATAAAGATTTTAGTGATGCGATTTATGGCGTTGAACCAGATGGTAGATATGTAACTGAAAGCCGTCTAAAAAGAATGTTGGCTCATGAGACACAACTTATCGAAGAGCGTTTAAAAAGAGATAAACATCCTAATAAAATCTTTTTTAGTTATGCGAATACTGTAGCTACAATTGATTTTGCGAAGCAATATAAAGGACATGGTTGGGTTGGTATTAAATACCAAGTAGAACCAGATGAAGAGTATAATGAAATTACATTACACATCCGTTTTAAAGAAACGGATGCAAAACTACAACAAGAAACTCTTGGTATTTTAGGAGTTAACTTAATTTATGGTGCTTTCTACAAATACGAAAGTCCTAAAAAATTGCTTCGTTATTTATACGATCATTTGGATAAAGACCAATTAGAAATTGACACCATAAATTTTTCAGGACCTCGTTTTGCTGAAGTTGACAATCGTTTGATGAGTTTACAGTTGGTTAAAAATGGAATGACAGATGCCGTTATGTTTGGTCCAGATGGAAACAATATCTTACCAGCAGCTGTACTTTACAAAAAAAATATTTTAGCTTTAAGAGGTAGTTTTAGACCCGTTACCAAAGTAAATATGAACATGTATATGAAATCGTATAATATGTTTATAGAAGAGAAAAAAGTGGATATTGAAAATACTTTTGTCGTTTTTGAAATTACATTGTCCAATTTAAAAGCAGAAGGAGAAATTGATGAAAGAGATTTCTTAGACCGAGCAGAATTATTGTGTTCATTAGGTCAAACTGTAATGATTTCTAATTTCCAAGAATATTATAAAGTAGTAGAATATTTCTCAAATTATACGAAAGCGAGAATGGGATTAGCAATGGGTGTTAATAATTTAGTCGATATTTTTGATGAGAAATATTATCGCCATTTATCAGGAGGAATCTTGGAAGCTTTCGGTAAACTTTTCTACCGTGATTTAAAAGTATATTTGTATCCAATGAAAGATGACGAAGGTAATTTAATCAATTCCGAAAACTTAAAAGTACATCCAAGAATGAAAGAATTGTATAAATTCTTTAAGTTTAATGGTAAAGTAGTTGACATTACAGATTTTGAAGAAAAAAATCTAGATATCTTCTCGAGACAGGTATTAAAAATGATTGGAAATGGTGAAGAAGGTTGGGAAGACATGTTACCTGAAGGAAATGCAGAATTAATTAAGAAGCATCGTTTATTTGGTTACCAACCTAATGAATCGCTGACTCAAACGAGTAAATAATTGTAGATTATACAAAAAAAGCTGTCAAAATTGTTTTTGACAGCTTTTTTTTAAGTATTGTTTATTCTCCTAAAATTTGATTGGCGTGTTCTTTTGTTTTCACTTTATCGATTACTTCTTCAATAATTCCCTTTTCATTGATTACAAAAGTCGTTCTGTGAATACCATCATATTCTCTACCCATAAATTTTTTTGGTCCCCAAACACCGAACGCTTGAATTACCGATTTATCTTCATCTGCAAGCAAAGGAAAAGGCAATTCGTTTTTTTCAATAAATTTAAGCTGTGCTTTAGTACTATCGGCACTTACTCCTAACAAAGCATAGTTATTAGATTTAAAACGTTCAAAATTATCTCTTAAATCACAAGCTTCTGCTGTACAACCAGGAGTACTTGCTTTTGGATAAAAGAAAACAACTAGTTTTTTACCTTCATAATCTTTTAATGTATGTTTTTTACCATCTTGGTCTATTCCTGAAAAATTAGGAGCCTTATCTCCTTTTTTTAATGTTGTCATTTTTTGTTTAATTTACTGTGTTAAAAGTTTAACTTTGTCATAAAGTTATATGAGATTATAAAATTACAAAAATGACTAAAAACGAAAAAGTAACATTTGTTATAAATAAGTTAAACGAATTATATCCTGAAATACCCATCCCATTAGACCATAAAGATCCTTATACTTTATTAGTTGCTGTTTTACTTTCTGCACAATGTACCGATGTTAGAGTAAACCAGATTACACCTTTATTATTTGCCAAAGCGGATAACCCTTATGACATGGTAAAAATGAGTATTGAAGAAATTGCAGCTATTATAAGACCTTGTGGATTATCTCCAATGAAATCTAAGGGTATTCATGGTCTATCTGAAATTTTAATTGAAAAGTATAATGGTGAAGTGCCACAAAGTTTTGAAGCGCTCGAAAGTTTACCAGCTGTAGGACATAAAACGGCTAGTGTTGTGATGAGTCAAGCATTTGGTGTTCCCGCATTTCCTGTAGATACGCATATCCATCGATTGATGTACCGTTGGAATTTAAGCAATGGTAAAAATGTACAACAAACTGAAAAAGATGCCAAACGAATCTTTCCTGAAGAAACCTGGAATGATTTACACTTACAAATTATTTGGTATGGACGAGAATACTCACCAGCTCGAGGTTGGGATTTAGAAAAAGATATTATTACCAAAACTATTGGTAGAAAGTCGGTTATTGATTCGTATTTAAAAAAGAATGCTTCATAAATTGATTATGAAGCATTCCTTTTTTAATTAGCAATAATTTCAAAAGACATTTTACCTATTTTTTTAATACTTAATGCTTTGGAGTAATTAAGTATAAACGCAATTGTCTCTTTTTTAGGTAACATACTTTGTCCTGCTAATTTTTGTTTTGAGTAAAGTTTTGCCATCAATAAAAAATTTATTATTTAATAATTTAATAACGACAAAAAAAAAAATTTAGTATTAATTCGTTAAAATAATTTGATTTTTTTCAATTACTTTTCTCAAGTTCATTAATGCATAACGCATTCTTCCTAAAGCAGTATTAATACTTACTCCTGTTGCGTCTGCAATTTCTTTAAAACTTAAGTCTTGATAAATACGCATTTGAAGTACTTCTTTTTGGTCTTCAGGTAATTCATCAATCAGCCTAGACAAATCATATTCCACTTGATTTAATATGATTTGATCTTCTACATTCAAATTTGTATCTGTTAAATAAGAGAAAACCGAATACTCTTCGTTATCTCGTTGCATGGGCATTTTTTTAGACTTTCTAAAATAATCGATAATTAGATTATGAGCAATACGCATTACCCAAGGAAGAAATTTTCCTTCTTCATTATACGATTTCGATTTTAATGTTTTAATTACTTTAATAAAAGTATCTTGAAAGACATCATCACAAATGTCTCGATCTTGAATCTTTGTATAAATAAATCCGTAAATTTTGGATTGGTGCCTTTCGATTAATATACTTAAGGCAGACTCGTCTCCTTCAATATAATTTTTAACCAGAACAGCATCTGAGATTAAATTATTAGCCATAACAATACCTTTTAAATTAATTTGGGTTCGAAATTTTAAAAAGTAATTTTATTGTATAAGCCTATAATTTTTATTGTTAATGGGTCAAATTTAACATTTTTTTTTATTAATAAACAAATACTAACTAAAAAATTAACACCTGAGTTGAAAAAATAATTAAAAATGATAGATAAATAGGTATTTTATTTAAAAAACCCCTACCTAATTTTAATAGGAAGGGGTTATTAACAACCATATCAATTTTAAAAAACTAATATATTTTTAATTCGGTTATAATTTCTTCTTTATCAACAACTTTTATGATGAATATTTGTTTATTATTGAAATAATCATCAAATACTTCTACAGTATTGGTATTTGCATCAAAATTTTGTTGCTTAATTAATTGTCCTAATAGATTATAAACATTCACTTGCTTAATTAAAGCTGTTTTTGCTTGAATGGTTAATTTATTTTCAACAATAAATCCTTTCACATCATTATTTACACGATTTGAAACTATTGGAGAGCCATTGAAATAATTTCCTAATGTTTCAGAGAAACCATAGCTCGATGCACAACTAGCCGCTGCATCCCAATTTACAGACCAAGTCATTACTCCTCTTAAGCCTGGATAAGGACCCCCTGGTTGCATCGTATAAGTACGTCCAGAAAAGTTAGTTCCATAACGCAAATAATCTAATGCTTTAACAACCTCAGAAGGAGCTAAATATCCTGTTCCAGCAGCACGTTGACAAGCGGGTAACGCAACAACTACTTTAGAAGGAGGTAATGCATCAAAATGGAAACCAGTTGTTCCTACATTAAATCCTTTTAGAAGCATATCGGTCATAGAAGTAACAAAGTTAGGTGTAGCTGAAAAATAATTTTGATTATCTAATCCACCTACAGGTCCAGAATTATACAATTGTACCATTAACAAGTCCATTTCATTTCTTAGATTATGTAGAACAGGTAGAAAGGATCCAGCTGTTCCAGCATAACTTTGATACCCTACTTGGACATAAAAAGTTTCTGGCGCAGCAGTAAGAATAAATCCAGGTCCGTAATGTTGTTTTAGTTCTTTAAATGCATCGACCACATTTTTCAATCTTGGGTAAGCTGAAATTCCTGTATAAGAAAAATCTGTTAATCCTGCAGCACCAAAATCCATAGAACCACCTTCAAAATCGATATCTACACCATCAAATTGAAATTCATCTATTATGGCTTTTAATCCATTTACAAACGTATTTTTTTGTGCAACTGTTTGCAAAACCACATGTCCATTTTGTCCTCCAATAGAAACAATTACAGGCACACCACTATTTCGTAAGGCCTGAATATCATTTTTAAGCAATTGTCTATCGAAAACCCCGTTCGTTACATAACGATTATCATTTGTAGTTAAAACAGGTGTATAACCATCTCTGTTCACTGTTTCAATAAAAGCGTAGGCCACTACATTAAATTTCTTCCCAACCATTTGATTGAAATACAAGAAAGTAGCTTCCGCATTTTCCCAAGAATGCGCATAACCTAGAACTACTTTATTTGGTAAAGGAATAAATCGATTATTCGAAGTGGTAGCTATTGTAATCGTCTTATTTAAAGTGGTTTGACCCGAAACATTATCCGTTGCTTTGATAACGATTGGATAAGCTTGATAAGCCGTTGGTAAAAAGTTATAACTATATGTATTATTTCCACCAGCTGTCATCGTATGTGTGCTTCCATTTATAGTAATAGAAACATTTGCTATCGTTCCATCAGCATCTGTTGCAGAAACTGAAATTGGGACTGTTTGAAAAGAACTTTGATATATAGTAGTGCTTGATGGAGCATTCCATGTAATTACAGGCAATTGATTAGGGCAATTCGAACCAAAACAAGTTAAGATAAAAGTATGCGTTTTCTCATAACAATAATTCAATTTGAGATATTTCATGTTTTAGGACACTGGATTTTTTTATTACGTATTTGTTGGGGCCCCGACAGGGCCCCCGGAGGGCCCAGGGGAGGGCCCAGGGGAGGGCCCGATCCCCGCAGGGCCCCC
>PKDY01000041.1 GCA_002862755.1 Flavobacteriaceae bacterium
TCTCGTTTTTCATTATTACCTCCTGATAATGCAACAGGAAATTTCGTAAAAACGGTACAAAGATTACCCGTAAAAATATCATTAACTGAAGCTAATAATAAAGAGAAAGTAAAATCACTTCGTTCTGGTATGAATGTAGAAGTTGATGTACATCTTAAATAATCATGAGTACAAGCACAACAAATACACACGAAGATAGCCTCGTTGAATATGGTTTTAATCGTGTGATTATTACCATAACAGCAGTATTATGTGCACTTTTAGAAATTGTAGATACTACTATTGTAAACGTAGCCTTAAATGACATGCGTGGAAGTTTAGGAGCTACATTAACAGACGTAGCATGGGTAATTACTGCTTATGCAATTGCCAATGTTATTGTAATTCCAATGACGAGCTGGTTGTCACAACAATTTGGACGTAGAAACTATTTTGCTGCTTCTATTATTATTTTTACCACAGCTTCTTTTTTATGTGGAAATGCCTCAGGAATTTGGGAATTAATTGCTTTCCGATTTATACAAGGTCTTGGTGGTGGCGCCTTGCTAGTAACTTCTCAAACTATCATTACAGAAAGTTATCCGGTTGCTAAAAGAGGAATGGCTCAGGCTATTTATGGAATGGGGGTAATTGTTGGACCTACGTTAGGACCACCATTAGGAGGTTACTTGGTTGACACTTATTCTTGGCCTTATATTTTCTATATTAATATTCCTATCGGAATTATAGCTACCTTATTAACTTTGACCTATGTGAAGAGCCCTAAATATGGTGAAAAATTAAGCAGTAAACAGGTAGATTGGTATGGCATACTCACATTGGCCGGTTTTATAGGCTCATTGCAATATGTTTTAGAGCATGGACAGCAAGATGATTGGTTTAATAACACTACTATAATTACGTTAAGTTTAATCAGTTTCTTAAGTTTATTTTTCTTTATTTGGCGCGAACTAACTTATGAATATCCAATTGTTAACCTGAAAGTTTTAAAAGATACCAATTTAAAAATCGGAACCATTCTTAGTTTTATTATGGGATTTGGTTTATATGGTTCTACCTTTATTATACCTATATATACACAATCCATATTAGGTTGGACTGCTACAGATGCAGGATTACTTTTAATTCCTAGCTCATTAATGACTGCTTTTATGATGCCGATTATTGGTCAATTATTACAAAAAGGGGTTCCTCAAAAATATTTAGTGGCTTTAGGTTTTCTAATGTTCTTTGTTTTTACTTTTTGGATGTATACTATCATGACGCCAGATACAGCTGAAAATTATATGTATTGGCCTTTAATTGTGAGAGGTTTAGGTTTAGGATTACTCTTTGTTCCTATTACTACACTATCATTATCCACTCTTAAAGGAAAAAGTATTGGTGAAGGAGCTGCATTTACTGGAATGCTTCGCCAATTAGGAGGTTCATTTGGTATTGCCATTATAACCACTTTTATTGCCCGTTTTAGTCAGGAACATAGAGTAAATTTAATTTCTAATATAGATGTTACTAAAGTTCAGGTACAAGATCGAATCCATCAATTACAAATGGGATTTATGTCGAAAGGTTTTAGTAGTAACGAAGCTTTAGCTAAAGCACATCAGGTTTTAAATATGAGTGTCATGAAGCAAAGTACCGTTTTATCATATATGGATATCTTCCTATATTTAGGTATTCTATTCTTAATTTGTGTACCCGTTATTCTTTTAATCAAAAACAATAAAAATAAAGTAGATATTAGTGAAGCCATGCATTAATGTTTTTATACTCTAAAAAAAGTCCAAGTGCTTACTTGGACTTTTTTTATTTCTAATAGCTTCTATTCTGTATCTTTGAGAGTATATTCAAATCGCTAGTATGTTTCTATTTAAAAAACACTACTTTATAACTACTATCCTACTCTTCTTAATTGAAGTAGGTATTGCGCTTTATATCCACGATGACTTCATCCGTCCTTATATGGGTGATGTACTCGTAGTACTATTACTTTATTGTTTTATTCAATCCTTTTTTACATTCTCTGTAAAAGCAACTGCTGTAGTTGTATTACTATTTTCCTTTACTATCGAATTCCTACAGTACATCCATATAGTTGAAAAATTAGGTCTACAAAAGTATGCAATAGCACGAACGGTTTTGGGAACATCTTTCTCTTGGATTGATTTACTTTGTTATACTATAGGTGTTATTCTTATAGTATTAATTGAAAAAAGAAAAACAATATGATATATAAGGCGCTTTATAAAACTATATAGTTAACTTTAATTTTAGATTTATCATCTACAATTATTAAAACACATCCTCAAAATGATTAATAGCATTATATCGTATATAAACAACAACAAATATAGTACAGTACTTAATGCAATAGTATTGCTACTCTTTTTTGTGCCTTTCTCATACTCTTATTCATCAAGATCTGAAAACGAAGCATTGCATTGGATGCCCAATTTTATTTATTCGGATGAACAATCTTTATATTTTTATTTTCTTATTTTTCTATCTACAATTAGCTTTCAATTATTTGAAAATAAATTTATTATAAGAACTCTTAATTTACTTATCAGCCTTTTATATTTTTTAATTGGATTACTATATATATTAATTCCCCTTCAAGATTATTCAGTAGGTTTAGGAAATATACTTCTCTTAACTATTTTTCCGCTTAACCTTATAATAGCATCAAAAAGTAGAAAACGTGCTTATCAATTACCTCGTAAAAACTAATTTATTTCCTTTGCTTAAATTGGCATCAAAAGCATAACCTTCATAATTAAATTTTTTCAAATCATCAATGGTTTCCGCTTTAGTATCAATGATGTAACGCACCATTAAACCTCTTGCTTTTTTAGCAAAAAAACTTATCATTTTTAATTTACCATCTTTGTAATCTTTAAATTCAGGAGTAATTACAGGCACTTTTAAGGCTTTAGTATCCACCGCACTAAAATACTCGTTACTGGCTAAATTTAAAAACAATTCTCCTTTACTCAATTCTTTATTTAAAGCATCAGTAATTGGTTTCTTCCAAAATTCATATAAATTTTTCTTAGCACCAATTGCTAAAGAAGTACCCATTTCTAAACGATAGGGTTGTATTAAATCCAATGGTTTTAAAACTCCATATAGTCCAGAAAGAATGCGCAATTTATCTTGTAAAACTTCTAATTGATCTACAGGAATGGTATAAGCATCCAAACCTACATATACATCTCCGTTAAAAGCATACACTGCTGGGCGTGCATTTTCAGTTGTAAAAGGAGTTTGCCAATCTTGATTGCGTTGCCAATTTAATTCAGCTAACTTTTCAGAGATAGACATTAAATCCATCAACTGTTTTGGTTTTTTCTTTTTTAAAGTTTTATGAATGGTTTCCGACTTGGATAAAAAATCAGATTGGGTAAATTGATTGGTAGGTAATTTGGTTTCAAAATCTAAGGATTTTGCAGGCGAAATAACAATTTTCATAGTACTTTTTTATTGTTTTTCAAATGTACGAAAAAGAGTAAGTTTTGGTTTACAATTGCTATCAAAAATAATTATCGCTAGATTAATTTTATGGATTCTTATATTATTTTCAAAAAAAGGATTAGCGAGATACTAATCCTTTTATTTTATTCTTCTTCCGTATAACTTTGTGCTTTACTATATACTCTCCATTTTTCAATACAATCTACCATATCTTGAGGAATGGCTGTATTAAAACGTAAAAATTCTTTTGTAATAGGGTGTTCAAACCCTAAAGTTTTAGCATGTAAAGCTTGTCTTGGTAATACTTTAAAACAATTGTCTACAAATTGCTTGTATTTGGTAAATGTAGTTCCTTTCAAAATTACATCACCTCCATAACGTTCATCATTAAATAAGGTGTGCCCAATGTGTTTCATATGCACTCTTATTTGATGCGTTCTTCCTGTTTCTAATCGGCACGAAATTAAAGTAACATACCCAAAACGTTCCAAAACTTTAAAGTGCGTTACGGCTGGTTTTCCTCTTTCTCCATCAGGATAAACTGCCATTTGCATTCTATTGGAAACGTGTCTATCAATATTTCCTTCAATAGTACCTTCTTCTTCTTGAATGTCTCCCCAAACTAAGGCTACATATTCTCTTTCTGATGTTTTAGCAGCAAATTGTTTGGTCAAATAATCCATTGCCAATTCGGTTTTGGCAACCACTAATAAACCTGAAGTATCTTTATCAATTCGATGTACCAAACCAGGGCGTTCTGAACTGTTCATGGGTAAATTATCAAAATGATACGCCAAAGCATTCACTAACGTTCCTGAATAATTGCCATGACCAGGATGCACTACCATTCCAGCAGGTTTGTTGATTACAATCAACTGATCGTCTTCATAAACTATATCTAAAGGAATATTTTCACCTTTTAAAAGGTGTTCGTAAGGTGGATGTTCAAGCATCACACGCACTACATCGTCTGGTTTTACTTTATAATTGGATTTAACGGGAATGTCATTCACAAAAATAGCACCAGAATCGGCTGCTTTTTGAATTTTGCTTCTTGTCGTATTTTCAAGTGCATTCATTAAGAACTTATCAATACGTAAGGCTTGTTGCCCTTTAGCAATTACAAAACGATGATGCTCGTGTAAATCGTCTTCCAAATCATCGTTTGAAACGGTATAATCTGTCATTTATTCTCCTTCTTTAAATTCTTCTGGTAACTGATTTTCTTCAGATTCTAAAATGATATCGGAAGCATCAAAAACCTCTTTCCCATCTCCTAAAATAAAGTCCACAACAGAATTTTTCTTTACTTTATCTCCTACTTTTAGTGTTTTACCATTTTGAGTTAAACCTAAAACCACATCCTTAGCCATGTTTTTCTTGTAAGTAATTTTCCCTTCTTTTAATCCTAATGATTTTAAATTAGCACTAATTTGACGGTACGTTTTCTCATAAAAATCAGGTAATTTAATATCGGTAAAACCTCCTGAGTTCAATTTAACATAGATTTTTCTACCATCTTTTACTGTAGTTCCAGCTTTCGGGCTTTGTTCTACTATAGAGAAAGGAGGCATATCTTTCCTAAAATCAACCGTGTCTAATAACAACAATTCTAAACCCATTTCTTTTAATTTTTCATCCGCAATAGTTACTTGCATTTTAGATAAATCTGGTACTGGTATTTCTTCTCCATGATTGGTTTTAAAATCTAAAAATGTAAGTAATGCAAAACCTAAAACGATAATAATACCAAAGGCAATCGCTAACTGAATAAAAAATGTTTTACTGGTTAAGAATTTTTTAATGCTCATAAATTTGAATTTTGACAAAGATATAAAATAGAAAAGATTTAGAGTTATAAATAAATAATGTAATTTTGTTTACTTATTAACGGAATTATATGAAAAATGTTGCCATCATCATGGGCGGTTATTCAAGCGAATATAAAATCTCTCTTACAAGCGGTAATGTCGTTTACCAAAATTTAAATCCATTAAAATACAAAGGGTATCGCGTTCATATTTTAAAGGATAAATGGGTGTATGTTGCTGATGATGCTAGCGAATATCCAATCGATAAAAGTGATTTTTCGATTACTGTTAACGGTTCCAAAGTGATTTTTGATGTGGTATTCAATGCCATTCATGGTACACCCGGTGAAGATGGTTTACTACAAGCCTATTTTGAATTATTACAGCTTCCTCAAACTTCTTGTGATTATTATCAAGCCGCTTTAACATTTAACAAAAGGGACACCCTATCGGTTTTAAAACCTTATGGCATTAAAACAGCTACTTCTCATTATCTAAATTTAGGGGATGACATTCCTGTAGATACCATTTTAGAAAAAGTAGGTTTGCCTTGTTTTGTAAAACCAAATAAATCGGGATCTAGTTTTGGTATTACCAAAGTTCATGCTAAAACGGATTTTTTACCCGCTATAGAAACAGCTTTTAAAGAAGACAATGAAGTAATTATTGAACGTTTTTTAGACGGAACTGAAGTTTCAGTAGGTGTGATTAGTTATAAAGGAGAAACAAAAGTATTACCCATTACCGAAATTGTTTCTGAAAATGACTTTTTTGATTACGAAGCTAAATATTTAGGTAAATCTCAAGAAATTACGCCAGCCCGATTATCCAAAGAAGTACAAGAAAAAGTAGAAGCAGTTGCAAAAAAAGCATATGAAGTATTAAAAATGAAAGGTTTTTCTCGTAGCGAATTTATCTTAGTCAATGGAGAACCACATATGTTAGAAATGAATACGGTTCCGGGTTTAACCAATGAAAGTATTTTGCCTCAACAAGCACGTGAAGCAGGAATATCGCTAGCGGAACTTTTTGAAAATGCCATTGAAGAAGTAGTACAATAGAACCAACTTTAATTTTTTTATATGATTTTTTACGGAACCAGAGCCAAAAACATCCACAACGGACAAATCAAAAATGTAAAATGTCCTAACTGTGAAAACGAAACTTCCATGACCTATAGCGTATACGGTAAATATGCTCATGTGTATTGGATTCCTTTCTTTCCAATTAGTAAAATTGGGGTAACAGAATGTAATACTTGTAAACGCACCTTTGAGGTGAAAGAGTTACCAGAAGCAATTCAAAATAAATATGAAAATGAAAAAGAAAAAGCAGGTGTAAAAACACCAGTTTGGTTCTTTAGCGGTCTTTTTATTGTTGCTGCTTTAACTCTAATGGGAATGTATTTTTCCTACCAAAATGACACAGACAATGCCGAGTTTATTGTCAATCCAACTAAAGGTGATGTGTATCATGTAAATGGAGATGCAGGCTACTATTCTACTCTTAAAATTGAAAAAGTAACCCAAGACAGTATTTATGTTTTTGTAAACCAATTACAAACCAACAAAAAATCGGATTTAGATAATATTGATAAAGAAGAAAATTACATTGATATGTATAGTTTTTCAAAACAAGACATTCAAAAAATGTTTGATGAAAAAGAAATTTTCGATATCGAAAGAAAATAAATAAATCATGAAAAAAATAGTAGTATTTCTGATGTTTTTTGTGCAACTGGGTTTTGCTCAAGACGCAATCATTCCAAAAAACCAAATGAATTCCATTCGTTATGAATACAATTGGAAAGATGAAACTTTTCTAATTATTAATTATCGTTATCCACAAGACTATTGTCCTTACGAAAATTATGAAGAATTAGATAAAACCTATACTTGGTTAACCGATAAAGTATATGGCAAAATCGATCTTACAAACATCAGAAATATTTACGTTTACGAAGATAAATTAGCAGCAAAACCTATCCTTGATTTTACAACGCATTATGATGATGTGGGGCATTATTTTTTAAAAAACTTTTTTGATAAAAAAGGCAATTGTATTGGCTTACTCATTATTAATAGTCAAGGAGCGTATAAATACATCATTGGTGATTATTCCAGTAAAGATATTATCAATATTATGGAAGCATTAAAAATAAAAGAATGAAAAGAGCTATTTTTCCCGGATCGTTTGATCCCATAACTAATGGTCATTATGACATTATCAAAAGAGGTGTTTCCTTATTTGATGAAGTGATTGTAGCCATTGGTGTAAATGCTGAAAAAAAATACATGTTCACCCTAGAAGAACGTAAAAAATTTATTGAAGAAACCTTCAAAGACGAACCCAAAGTAAAAGTAATTACCTATCAAGGATTGACTATCGATTTATGTAAAAAAGAAAAGGCCGATTTCATTTTGAGAGGACTTCGCAATCCAGCCGATTTCGAATTTGAAAAGGCAATTGCACATACCAATAGAAGTTTGTCCAGAATTGAAACCGTATTCTTATTAACTGCTGCACGCACTTCCTATATTTCATCGAGTATTGTTCGTGATGTGTTACGAAATGGTGGTGATATTACCCGATTGGTTCCAGAAGCGGTAATGGCTAATAAATAATAAATTAGGCTTACTACAAATTAAGTTTGGTTCAAGCATAACTTAATTAGGATTATTATGAATTAAGTTTGGTTTAAACATAATTTAATTTGGTTTACTACGAATTAAGCTTGGTTTAAGCATAATTTAATTTGGTTTACTACGAATTAAGTTTGGTTTAAGCATAACTTAATTAGGCTTATTATGAATTAAGTTTGGTTTAAGCATAACTTAATTAGGTTTACTAGGAATTAAGTTTGGTACAAAGCTAAAAAAAGGGTTAGGTTTCTTTCATTTGAAGTACTACTTTTGCATTTTTATTCTAAAAGCCAAAAATTAGCATGCAAAAAGTACTCAATTTATTCGATTTCAAACAAAAAGTAGACTATAAAACGGAAGTATTAGCAGGTTTAACGGTTGCTATGACCATGATTCCCGAATCTTTATCTTTCGCAATTCTAGCTGGCTTTCCTCCTCTTGTAGGTTTATATGGTGCTTTTATTATGGGAATCATAACTGCTATTTTTGGTGGTCGTCCTGGTTTAATTTCGGGTGGTGCAGGTGCAACGGTAATTGTATTGATTGCTTTAATGAAAACCCACGGCTTAGAATATGTTTTTGGTGCGGTTGCTATTGCTGGTGTCATACAAATCATTGTAGGATTACTAAAATTAGGAAAATTCATCCGTTTGGTACCACAACCTGTAATGTATGGCTTTGTAAATGGGTTAGCCGTTATCATTTTCCTTTCTCAGTTAGAACAATTTAAAACTTTGGTAAACGGACAATCGGAATGGTTGACCGGAACTCCTTTATTTATAATGGCTGGATTAGTAGCTTTAACCATTGCTATTATCTTACTTTTTCCAAAAATCACAAAAGCAATTCCTGCCTCATTAGTTGCTATTCTAATTGTTTTTGGAATTGTATTACTTTTTAATATCGATACCAAACAAGTGATGGATATTGCATCTGTAAGTGGTAGCTTACCTCCTTTTCATATTCCTCAAATTCCTTTTACGTTTGAAACCTTACTAATTATCCTTCCTTATGGTTTAATTATGGCTGCAGTAGGTTTAACGGAAGGTCTTTTAACCTTAAATTTAGTAGATGAAATTACAGGTACCAAAGGAAACAGTAATAGAGAATGTCTCGCACAAGGTACTGCTAATATTGTCAATGGGTTTTTCTTTGGCATGGGTGGTTGTCCTATGATTGCACAAACTTTGGTCAACTTATCATCGGGTTCAAGAGCGAGATTATCTGGAATTATTGCTGCATTAACTATTTTGATAATCATTTTAGTGGGTGCTCCTGTAATCGAATTATTACCGATGGCTGCTTTAACTGGAGTGATGATTATGGTTGCCATTGGAACATTTGAATGGGCCAGTTTTAAAGCGTTTACAAAAATGCCAAAACCCGATATTTTTGTCATGTTAGTTGTAACCTTAATAACTATATTCTTACATAATTTAGCTTTAGCAGTTTTAATTGGAGTAATTATTTCTGCTTTAGTTTTTGCTTGGGAAAGTGCCAAACGCATTCGTGCGCGTAAATATGTAGATGAAGCTGGTGTGAAACATTATGAGTTGTACGGACCTTTATTTTTTGGTTCTACTACCGCTTTTGCTGAAAAATTTGATGTTCAAAACGACCCAACCGAAGTGATTATCGATTTTGCTGAAAGTAGAATTACCGATATGAGTGCGATTGATGCGGTAAATAAAATTACGGAACGTTATGCAGCTGTTGGAAAAACTGTTCATTTAAAACATTTAAGCAACGACTGTGTGGAACTACTTAAAAATGCAGCCGCGATTATTGATGTTAATATTTTGAAAGATCCAACGTATAAAGTGGTTCCAGGAAAATAAATTAGTTGTACATTTTTTTCTTTACATACTAAATTAGTAAAGGAATATACAGAAGTAAACAAAATAAACTTTATCAAGCATTTGTTCTGCATTTTCTTTACATTTGATTTTCTTTTTTAATAGTTCCATTATGAAAAAAATTATACTTCTTTTATCTTTTTTTATTGCAACTCTTACTTCCTTTAGTCAAAACATTTTAATTACTGATTTAACTACTAGAACAGTAACTGGAGGAATTAATGTAAATGTTAAAACAGTTTCTGGAACTGGTTCGGGTTATTTAAGCAACAGTTATACTATTAATGGAGATGTAATTGATTTAGATGTTTGTTATTGGTTTGATAATACATTACCCATACTCTATTTTGATAATGATTTTTTTATTCCAATTACCACAGAAGGGAATTATATCATCAACGTTCATATCATTCTTTCAAGTTCTCAAGTTACTTGTGATTATTATGCTAATACAGATAATCAAACCACATCTGAAATGTATTTGTCAGCCACTCAATTTGAAAGTAATAAAATCCAATTTTTACTTTTTCCAAACCCTACAAATGGAAAACTAGCGTATACTATTAAGGACGCAACTATCAATCAAATTACAGTTTTTGATCATGTAGGGAGTTTAGTAAAAAAAATAAATACAGTATCAAAAAATCATATCGATTTAAGCGAATTAAACGAAGGTGTATATTTTTTAAAAATTCAAACAGATTCTGGAATTCTAAATGATAGAGTAATCATCAGAAAATAAGTTTATACCCTCTTTTCTATAAGGCGAAGAAGTATCTAATTTTATTTTTCAAAAACTATAATTTTATCTCTTATCTCTACTCTTTTGAATTGTAGTTTCTTTTGTAACCAATGTAACGTAGCTTCTTGATAGATAAACACATGCGTTAAATCATTTTTGTAATACCAATTTTCAAAAGGCGTTTGATTGCGATATACTTCGGTTTTACAATATAATTTTCCTTGAGGGAATAACATAGAATGCAATAATTCAAACTCTTTCAAAGGGTGGTGAAAATGTTCCATCACTTCACAACAGGAAATAAAATCATATTGCTGTGTAAGACGTTCTGGAATATTTTCAAAAAAAAGATCATAATTTACAACCGAATAACCTTTTTCAGTGAGTAATTTTGTAATAACGGGTCCAGTTCCGGAACCAAAATCCAAACCTTTATGTGTTGTTGAAAAATCAGTTACAATTGCTTCAACTATCGGACTTACAAATTTTTGGTACCCTATATCATTTACATCATTTTCATGCTGCTCATAATGTTGCTTTTCTGCTTGACTATCAAAATAAGTATGTTGGGGTCTGAAAATACCTTCACACTGAAAGCATTTATAAAACAGATGTTTGGGTTTGGTACAAAAAACCGTAGCAGTTGCATGACATAAAGGACAAATTTCAGGTTTCAATTTAAATGTGCTTGTATTGATAAATTATTATTTTAAGAGTTCTCGATACATTTTTTATTCCATTTCATTTCATAAAAAACACTCGAACTGACGTAGACAAAAGTAGAATAACATATTTCCTCTTTCCTCTTTCCTACTCTCTTTTCACAACTGATCTGGCTACTTCAATTTTGTACTTTTTCCCTTTTATCTTTTGGTCTTTAATTTTAATTAAAGTGGGTTGTACTTTATGAGAACGAATCGCTGCAAAAGAAATAAAATCTTTGACTTCAATTAATCCAATATCCTCTTTGCTCAAATTTGCTTTTTGAGATAAAAAACCAACAATATCTACTTTATTCAATTTATTCTTCTTACCACCACTTATATACAAAGTTTGAAAAAGAGGTGCTTCTGGTAACTTTTTCGCTTTGGAGACATCCAAAACAAAACCATCATAATCAAAATAGTCTACTTTTTTCTCAGCTTCAGTAACCAAAACATATGCCGTACCGGTAGCCAACATACGAGCGGTTCGCCCATTTCTGTGAATAAAATCTTCTTCTTTTACTGGTAAATGATAATGAACCACGTGGTTCATTTCTGGAATATCCAAACCACGAGCTCCTAAATCGGTAGTAATTAAATAGGAAACGCTTTTATTTCGAAATTGAATTAAAGCCCTTTCACGTTCCTCCTGATTTAAACCACCATGATAGAAAGTTGCTATAATTCCTTTTTTTGTTAACCAATCATACACCCTTTCGACTGCTTCTCTATGATTGCAAAAAATAATTGCTGCTTCCGATTGTAAGGAGCAAATTAATTGGAAGAGTGTTTCTACTTTATCTTTAGAAGGCGATACAACGATACGAGTAGTTAAATTCTCATTTGTTTTTTCTTCTTCCGTAAAATCGAGTATGGTTGGATAATTTACGCCTGTAAACTTTGGTATTTCCACTGCAGCAGTTGCAGACACTAAAATACGCTTGTTAATTTTGGGCAATCGTTTGATAATATAAGACATATCTTCATGAAAGCCTAACTGTAACGATTTATCAAATTCATCTAATACAAAGGTTTGTATGTTCTTCGTATCAAAACTTTCTTTATCTAGATGATCGGCAATTCTTCCTGGTGTACCAATGAGCAACGCAGGTGGTGCACTCAAATTTTTCAATTCGGTTTCAAACGAATGTCCGCCATAACAAACATTGGCTTTAAAAGCCGTATTCATTTTTTTCCAAACCTGTTCGATTTGCAATCCTAACTCACGAGAAGGGACTAAAATTAAAGCTTGTACTCCTTTTTTATCAACTTCTAACATTTGGTATATTGGTAATAAAAAAGCTAGTGTTTTTCCCGATCCTGTTGGTGAAAGTAACAACACATTAGGATCATTCAAGATAGCTGTTTGAGCCGCTTCTTGCATGTCATTTAACTCTTGAATTCCTAAATTCAAAAGTAGCGTATCAGATAAAGAATTGTGATTCATTTGGCAAAGATAGTTTTAGAATTTTGAATTACGAATTTTGATAGGCATTTAATAGCTGTTTCTTTTTTTATTACATTTGAGAAAACTAAAACAACCTACATGAAAAAACTAACACTACTCTTACTCTTTTCCTCTATTGTTTTTTCCCAAGACCTTAAAACCCCTTTTGAAAAAGGAAACGGAAATCAAACTACCACTTATGAAGAATGTATTGCGTATTATACACAATTAGCCAATCAGTTTCAAACCATTCAAATGGATGCCATGGGTTTAACCGATGCTGGAGAACCTTTACACATAATCACTTTTTCAGAAAATAAAAATTTTGATTACAGTCAGAATAAAGGCGTTATTTTAATCAACAACGGCATTCATCCAGGAGAACCAGACGGAATTGATGCCACCATGATGCTATTTCGTGATTTGGCTACAGCCAAAATAAAAGTTCCTAAAAACACGATTATTGTAGCCATTCCCATTTATAATATAGGGGGAAGTTTAAATAGAAATTCCCATTCAAGAGCCAATCAAAACGGTCCGGAAGCATATGGTTTTAGAGGAAATGCAAGAAATTTTGATTTGAATAGAGATTTTATCAAATCGGATTCTAGAAATTCTAGAAGTTTTCAAGAAATTTTTCACGAAGTAAATCCCGATATGTTTATAGACAATCATGTTTCTAACGGTGCCGATTACCAATACACTTTTACTTGTATTGCGACACAACATCAACGCTTAGGTGGAAAACTGGGAGAGTTTTACAAAAATGAAATGCATCCAGAAATCATGAAAGATTTAAAAAAGAAAAAGATTGAAAGCACTCCTTATGTAAACATTCATGGAGACACACCTGATGGTGGTTTTTCTCAATTTATGGATTCACCAAGATATGCTACTGGTTATACCACATTGTTCAATACGTTAGGGTCGGT
Organism: Flavobacteriaceae bacterium; assembly: GCA_002862755.1. GTDB lineage: Bacteria > Bacteroidota > Bacteroidia > Flavobacteriales > Flavobacteriaceae > Flavobacterium. Next base: position 13,609 of record PKDY01000041.1, read on the forward strand.
TCCAGAAACACATATGCTAAAACCTTACAAAGATCGTGTTGCAGTTACGTATGAATACATGTTGAGTACCATTACTTATGTAGACAAAAACTTTTTAAAAATTAAGAAATTAAAAGCAGAAAATCTTAAAAATTATATGATAGGCATGAAGTATCCTTTACAATGGGAATTGGATTCTTCAAAAGTTACCAAAATGGAGTTCAAAGGCTATCAAGACAATTATAAAACCAGTGAAGTAACTGGTAAAAACAGACTTTATTATGATCGAAAACAACCGTTTACAAAAAAAATTAATTTTTATAACGATTATAAAGCGACTAAAGAAACTACAATTCCTTCCTATTATGTCGTTCCAAAATCGGAATGGCCTATTTTAGAGTTGTTGAAATTGAACGACATTGCCATGCGCTCTATTGAAAATGACACCATTATTCTAGTCGAAAGTTATACCATTGCATCTTATGAAACCTCCAAAAGACCTTATGAAGGACATTATGGTCATTACAATACTTTTGTAACTAAAAGTGCTGAAAAGAGGTCATTCAAAAAAGGCGATTTTTTAATTAATACTCAACAAGAAGGGATAAAATACTTGTTAGAAACATTAGAACCAGAAGCAGTTGATAGCTATTTCAATTGGAATTTCTTCGATGCTATTTTGCAACAAAAAGAATATTTTTCCGCCTATGTGTTTGAAGATTTAGCCAAAGAATTGTTGGATAAAAGTGCCAAATTAAAAGCTGAATTTGATGCAAAAAAAATGATGGATAAAGATTTTGCTGCAAGTGGAGAAGCGCAATTAGATTGGATTTACAGAAATTCCGAATATTATGAAAAAGCGCATTTACAATATCCAATCTATAGAATTAAATAAATCAATTTAAAAATACTTAAAAAAATAAAAAAGGCTTGCCGAGGCAAGCCTTTTTCAATTGATAGTTGTGCATGTAGTTTATACAGAAATATTTTTATAGGCTTTAATTTTAGCCATTGCTTTTTCAATCGATAATAATTGAGCCGAAATAATAGCAAATAATTCTGGAGTTAAACTTTTTTCTTTTAATGCCTCTTTAAATTTTTCTTGAGCTGCATTTTCTCCAGTTAAACAGGCTTCAATAATGGCTTCATTATCATGACCTGTTACCATTGCTTTAAAATCAATCCATGCTCTGTGAATGGCACCTAAAGGGCCATCTGTAGCATCAGTAGATTTTCCTAATCGGTTTACTTCATCTTGTAATTGCACCACCATTAAAGAACGGTCTCTTGCAATTCCTAAGAATTCTGTTTTCAATTTACTGTCTTCGCAGTTTTCGGCAGCATTGGTATAACCTACTCTACCGTCTTCTAAAAATGAAATTAATTCGTTTAAAATTTCGATGTTTTTTTTCGTTTCCATGTCAATTGTTTTTTAATGTTTATACAAATGTCCAAAAAACAGTACAGAAACGTCTTACACGATTTTAGTGAAAGTTTACAGAATATAAATATGGATCAAAAAATTAAAGAGTTTTCTATTCAAATAGTAATTTGATATTTTCGTAAGAATTTTCTAAAAGCTGTGGAATTTCTTTCGGGGAAACCCAAACCACTTTTTCAATTCCTTCGTCTTCTTGACCTTGAGGTGTTCCTTTAAAAGTAGATTTCATTTCGTACCAATACGTTTGTTTGAGTTTATATCTTCCGTTTCTTTTAAATACATGATACGTTTTCTGAAGTTTCTTAGAAATTGATAAACCCGAAACCCCTGTTTCCTCTTCCACTTCTCTCATGGCGGTTTCTTCCATTGTTTCGTTCTTTTCCGTTCCTCCTTTTGGTAAATCCCATTTTCCATTCCTGTAGATAAATAAAACTTTCCCTTCTTCATTATAAACTAAACCACCGCCTGCTTTAACCACAGGAATTTTTGCTTTCAAAGTTTTCATTATCAGCTTTTCATCTGGATGATATAAAAAGGCATTTTCAATTTTATTTTGAAAAAGTTTTATGATGAGCTTTTTAATATCAATGCTTTCTAACAAAAAAATTTTAAAATTTGTCTCTTTTTGAACTTCATTTGTCAAAAAAAGTGCCTTATCGTTTACAAAAACTTTATACATTTGCAATATGATTTTTAATACCAACACAGCCGAAAAAACTGCCGAATTGCTTTTACAAATAAACGCAATTAAATTAAATTCTAAAAATCCTTTTACATGGGCTTCAGGATGGCAATCTCCTATTTATTGTGACAACCGAATAATCCTCTCATTTCCAGCAATTAGAAACTTTATAAGAGACGAATTTGCTAAAAATATTGAAGAAAAATTTGGCAAACCTGATGTTATTGCAGGAGTAGCAACAGGAGCAATTGGCGTGGGAATACTCGTTGCTGAAGCTTTAGGTCTCCCTTTTGTTTATGTTCGTCCAGAACCCAAAAAACACGGAAGACAAAATCAAGTGGAAGGTTTCTTAGAAAAAGGGCAAAATGTAGTAGTTGTTGAAGATTTAATTAGTACTGGAGGAAGTAGTTTACAAGCAGTCGAAGCATTGCGTAATGAAGGTGCGAATATTAAAGGAATGGCTGCTATTTTTACCTATGGATTTGATCTTTCGGTAGAACGTTTTAAGGATGCCAATGTAACTTTATATACGTTAAGCAATTATGAAAATTTAATTCATGAAGCCGTAAACCGAAAATACGTGGATCAAGAAGAAATTGCTACTTTACAAGAATGGAGAAAAAATCCAGCAAACTGGAATACAAATAGTTAAAATAAAATACCAAATAATGAATTTAGAGAGTACAAAAGTAGTAGTTGACAAATCGGCTGAATATATCTTTAATGCCTTGACTGACGTTAAGAATTTTGAAAAATTAATGCCAGAAAACATTGCAAAATTTGAAGTAATTGATGAAAATTGTTTTGAATTTGGATTGAAAGGAATGCCCGAAATTAAATTAGTAAAAAAAGAAGCTACACCTCATTCTAAAATTGTTTTAGGAGCAGCATCGAGTAAATTGCCTTTTACATTAACAGGTAATTTGAATGCATTAGATGCAAATAAAACAGAAGTACAGTTATATTTTGAAGGAGATTTTAATCCTATGATGGCTATGATGGTAAAAGGTCCTATTAGCAAATTTATTGAGACGCTTTCACAAAACATGCACAAATTATAATAGTGCAATCCTAAAAAACACCTTAAAAACTCCTACTATTTAGGAGTTTTTTTTTATATATATTTGAAAAAAAGAAGCTATGTTTGATCGAATCAGTTATCTCTTTTTGTTTTTTGCACTACTAGCAGAGATTATTGGAACCATAGGTGGTTTTGGTTCTTCCGTCTTTTTTGTACCGCTATCCAGTTTTTTCTTTGATTTCCAAACCGTATTAGGTTTAACCGCTATTTTTCACTTGTCAAGTAATATCAGTAAAATGGCACTTTTCCGAAAAGGCCTGGACAAAAAATTATTATTATACATTGGTGTTCCTTCTGTTCTTTTTGTCATTATTGGAGGTATCTTATCCAATTATCTAGATTCCTATATCTTAAAAATCATTTTAGCTGTTTTTTTAATAGCTTTTAGTTTACTGTTTCTAATAAAAAAAGAATTAGTCATTCAACCCGAACCCAAACAATCCATTGCTGGAGGAGCTTTATCTGGTTTTACAGCAGGCTTGTTAGGAACTGGTGGCGCCATTAGAGGTATCACAATGGCCGCTTTTAATTTAGAAAAAACCGTTTTTATTGCTACCTCAGCAGCTATTGATTTTGCTATTGATTTTACTCGAACTATTGTTTATTTCAAAAACGGGTTCATACACCAACACGATTTAATCTATGTTCCTTTTTTACTTGTTATTGGATTAATTGGTACTTATATTGGAAAATACATTTTACAATTTATACCGCAAGAACGATTCAAACAGACCTCTTTAGTTTTAATCTTACTTATAGGAGTTGTAATGATTATACAAATTGCTATAAACTAAAAAAAGTGTTGAACTACTTCAACACTTTTGCAATTTAGGGTGAAAGACGGGTCTCGAACCCGCGACCTTCGGAACCACAATCCGACGCTCTAACCAACTGAGCTACAATCACCGTTTGTTATGCTTTTGAAACCTTAACCCTTCTTATTTTGAATTGAGAATAAGCCTAGCCTCATTTGCGAGTGCAAATATAGTAGTTTCCTCAAATCTGACAAAAAAAAATTAAACTTTTTTATATTAAATCTCCTAAACTATTGACTGCCAAATATCTTTCTACCGTAAATCCTTCAGCATATTCAACACCAATAAGTCTTCCAAGGTCTTGTGCTCTATATTTTATCGAATCTAAAAAGTTTTTTGAGGTAATTGGCGTAACCGGCTCTTTGGAATTAGGGTCATAAAATTGGGTTCCATAAGCCAATACACTTCCCATTTTAGTATCTATAAATCCTGTAATATCAACCGCAAAATCAGGCTCAATATTTTTCCATTGAATATAATGATATACCACTTTGGGTCTCCAAGCTTTTTGAATAACTCCTTCTAGTTGTGTTTCAATCTTAATTAAACCCGACAAAAAACAAGCGTCACTCACTAATTTACTTCCTTTTCCATGATCGATATGTCTATCATCGATAGCATTGCACAAAACGATTTCGGGTTGGTATTTACGAATCATTTTTATGATTTCTAATTGATGGGATTCGTCATTAACAAAAAACCCATCTCTGAAACCTAGATTTTCTCTTATCGATACACCTAAAATCTTTGCTGCTTCTTGCGCTTCTTTATCTCTAGTTTCAGCCGAGCCTCTAGTACCTAATTCACCTCGGGTTAAATCGATAATTCCTACTTTTTTTCCAAGTGAAATTTCTTTTGCAATAGTTCCAGAACAACCTAATTCTACGTCATCAGGATGTGCCCCAAAAGCTAAAATATCTAATTTCATATTTCTATTTTTCAATTATATTATAGTGAGTAAAAACTACACTTTTAACTTTTAACTTTTAACTTTTAACTTTTAACTTTTAACTTAATTATTCTTTGAATAGTCCCTAATTTATTTTCAGTCTCTACAAATTCTTTCTCTGGAATACTATCTTTAGTAATACCACAACCTACATAAAAATGAATGGTATTTTCTTCAATTTCTGCGCATCTTAAATTTACAAATAAATTGCTTTTCTCTCTATTCCATTCCCCTAAAAAACCAGAATAAAATTTTCTGTCATAGTTTTCATTTGCCAAAATGAATGCTAACGCTGGTTCTTTGGGCAAACCACAAACTGCAGGAGTGGGATGTAAAACTTTTACCGCCTCTATTGCTTTTTGCGAATTCTTTAATTGAGCATCAATAATTGTTTTAATGTGTGCTAAACGACCCGCTTGAACGGTAAATGGTAAAGACACATTGATTTTTTCCACTAAGGGATTTAATTTACCAATGATATAATCGGTAACAAATTGTTGTTCTTGTTTTTCTTTCTCTTCCCAAATTAAATTTTCTTGGTAAAGTTGGGTTCCTGCCAAAGCTACGGTTTGCAATTCATTTCCGTTAATTTGGACTAATTGTTCGGGTGAAGCACCCATCCACATTCCAATTTTTGGATGATAGAAAAGATAACGAAAAGCCGAAACATAGCTAGAAACTAAATGCAAATAAGAGCTTATAAAATCAACATCTGCGTCATAAGATACTTTTCTAGAAAGAACCACTTTTGAAAATTCATTTTGGTTGATACTTTGTACTGCTTGTTCAACTAATCTTTCAAAATAACTATTTTCACTTATAGGAAAAGATTCCATTTCAGCACTTTTAGTATCTAAAAATAAAGGTTGAATTTCACATGTATATGCTTCGCTTTTTTCATAAGGAATGATAAATGAATCCTTTGAGTTAAACGCTGAAAACACAAATCCTTCCTGAATTTCAAAAGCATGTAAAACCGTGTCTTTTTGAAAATAAGCCTGTAAAATAGAATGATTGGGATTTGCAAAAAGCACAAAAGGTTTTTTTTCTTCATAATTACTTTTTGCTTTAGTAATAATTTCTTGCATTACATTTTTCTTCTTGGCAAAACCATATTGGTTAATTTACATAAAGAGATTAAAGCATCATTTTCATCTACAATCTTTATTTCCCATAAATGAATACTTCTTCCCTTGTGAATAATTCTTGCAGTAGCAAACACAGTACCTTCTCTCTTACTCTTTAAATGATTGGCACTAATTTCAATACCTCTTACTTCAAATTTTTCTGGATCTGTAAACATAATAGAAGCGGCACTACCAACACTTTCTGCTAGCGCAACTGAAGCACCACCATGAAGCAATCCCATAGGTTGGTGTACTCTTGGGTTAACTGGCATTTTAGCTTTTAAAAAATCTTCACCTGCATCAATATATTCTATTTCTAAAGTTTGCATTAACGTGTTTTGAGATAATTTTGTACAAACTTTAAGTATTTCTTCTTTATTAAACATAATATGTAATTTCTACAAAAATACGAATTTATCCTTTTTTAAGTAGCATAAGAAAACAAGATTAATTTCGTTATTGTTTTAAAAATAGTACATTTACAAATCAAAAAAAATGCTAATATCTTCGATTCGATGAAAAACTATTGTTATCTATTCATAGTATTATTTGTGACTTTATTTTCTTGTAGAAATGATTTTGATTTTGAACCCAATGTAGGTAATCTTTTATTCTCAAAAGACACCATATATTTAGATACTGTTTTTACCAATATTGGTTCCAGTACCTACACTTTAAAAGTATACAACAATACAGATATAAACATAGCTATTCCAAAAATACAGTTAGGAAAAGGCGAAAATTCGAATTACCGATTAATGGTAGACGGAATGCCTGGTAAAGTATTTGAAAATGTGGAATTATTAGCCAATGATAGCTTATATGTTTTCGTCTCAGTTACTTCAGATGTAGCTGATGCAAACCCAACCGATTTTTTATATACCGATCAAATTCAATTTGGAACGGATGGCAATTTCCAAAAAGTTGAATTGGTTACCTTAATTCAAGATGCTTACTTTATCTATCCTGAAAGAACGCAAAACCCCGATAATACTTATACTTATGAAAATATTAGTTTAGGTATGGATGAAGAAGGAAACCCAATAACGATTAAAGCTAGTATTTTATCTGAAACAGACCCTATTAATGGAGATGAATTACATTGGACAAATACAAAACCCTATGTTATATATGGCTATGCTGTTGTACCAAATGCAAAAACACTTATAGTGGACGCAGGTGCACGGATTCATTTTCATGCTGAATCGGGATTAATTGTAGCTGATGATGCCTCATTACAAGTTAATGGCGCTTTATCAACAACAGAAAGTTTAGAAAATGAAGTTATTTTTGAAGGAGATCGTTTAGAGCCCGAATTCTCAGAAATTCCAGGTCAATGGGGAACGATTTGGTTTACTTTAGGCAGTTTGAACAGTTCATTAGACTACACAACAATAAAAAATGCTACAGTTGGACTATTAGCAACAGGCAATGAAGGATCAGAAAATCTAACCATAAACAATGTCCAAATTTACAATTGTAGTAACGTAGGACTTTTAGCACGTACAGGTTATATTTCTGGAAACAATATGGTTACCAATAATTGTGGAGAGGCAGGAATTGCTTGTACATTTGGTGGAAACTATCAATTTACACATTGTACTTTTGGAAATTATTGGTCTTCTCCAAGTCAAAGCGCAGTATATATTGATGACTATAACGGTGCTCCGGAATTTGCATTAATCAATGCTACCTTTACAAATTGTATTCTATATGGTTCCAACAATTATGCTTTAGTCTTTGAAAAAGAAGGAATAGATGCCAACTTTAATTATCAATTCAATAATTGTTTGATTCGATTTAACGATACGAGCAATCAGTTTACCAATAATCCTTTGTACCAATTCTCAGGTTCAAGATATGATGCTTGTTTAATTGCTACGAATTCATCTACCAATAATCCTAAGTTTATTGAACCAACTGAAAACAATATGAAGATTGAAGAAACTTCGGCAGCCATAAATAATGGTCAAAATCTTAGTCCGAATTTTAATGATATTTTAGGGCAAACGAGACCTACACCGCCTAATTCCAATCCTGACATAGGTGCTTATCAATTTAATAATTAGTATAATTTTTCTTAATAAATAATATATTTAACGTTTTTTTATACAAATTGTTAAACATATGTTAATAGCTATCGTTTTTTTTAGTATATTTGGTTAAACAACCCTAATAACTATCATTATGAGAGCAATTTTACCACTGTTACTTATCTTTTCATGCTTCTATTCTTGTAAAGATATTACACCTAAAGCCGATGGAGAATACAATTTAGAAATACCAGAAGTTGTTGTACAAAATGAATTACCACCAGATTCTGCAACTGTAAGTAAAGCAAGGGAAAAACACATGACCCCTACTAAGACTCATGAAATCATGGCAAATGATAATGGTGTTTGGGAAGAAGATTTAACCATTTGGGCTACCCGTAAAAGTGAACCCGTAAAAGCAACTTTTAGAGTTGAAAATAAAATGATTTTAGGTGGTAGATATCAAGAATCTACACATAAAGGCACTATGATGGGAGTTCCTTTTGAAGGCAAAAGCACTTTGGCTTATGACAATACAAGTCAAGAATACATCTCTACTTGGATTGATAATATGGGTACAGGTATTTTAGTGATGAAAGGTCATTTTAATAGCGACACTAAATCCATCAACTTAGAAGGTAAAACAGTTGATCCCTTAACCCGAAAAGAGAAAAAAATAAAAGAAATCTTTACCTATATAGATAAAAACACCCAAAAAATGGAAATGTTTGATACAGACTATGATGGAAAGGAATTCAAAAGTATGGAGGCTATTTTAAAAAGAAAATAGAAATTAAACTATTTTTCAATATTAAGAAATTATTAATAACTCTGTTAATAAATTAATAATACGTTAATTTTAGATTTGTTTTTTGTATTTAGATTTGCTAAGTAACTAACACACAACAAACAATGAAAAAAACTAACGTATTATTTTTTGCAATTTTTATTGCATTCCTTTCTCATGCCCAAGTACCAAGTGGTTATTATTCTTCAGCAACTGGTTCTGGTTATACGCTAAAAACCCAATTATACAACATTATTAAAAACCATACCGATAGAGGTTACAGTGGTTTATGGACAACCTACAGTACATCAGATAGAGATCATCAAAATGAAAATGATAATACTATTTTTGATTTGTACTCAGAAGTTCAAAATGGTAAAGACCCATACAACTATAGTTATGGAACCAATCAATGTGGTACTTATTCAGGAGAAGGTAGTTGTTATAATAGAGAACATATGATTCCACAATCGGTTTTTAATTCTTCTTCTCCTATGGTTTCAGATGCCCATTTCATTACTCCTACAGATGGTTATGTAAACGGAATTCGTTCTAATTATCCACATGGAAAAGTAGCTACAGCTTCAAGAACAACAAGAAACGGAAGTAAATTAGGCACAAGTGCAGTATCGGGCTATACAGGAACTGTCTTTGAACCAGTAGACGCTTTTAAAGGCGATATTGCTAGAATGTATTTTTATTTTGCAACACGTTATGAAAATACAGTAGCCAATTATAGTTATGATATGTTCAATAGAACGAGTAATCAAGTTTTCACAACTGCTTTCCTAAATATGCTTTTAGCATGGCATGCACAAGACCCTGTAAGTGCAAGAGAAATTGAAAGAAACAATGCTATCTATGCTAGACAAGGTAATAGAAATCCTTTTATTGATAACCCTAACTATGTAAATGCAATTTGGGGCGGAACATCTGGTGGTGGTTCAACTGGTGGTGGAAGTACAACTACTAGAAGCGATTTGTATTTATCAGAATATATAGAAGGGTCTTCAAATAATAAAGCCTTAGAAATCAAAAACGAAACAGGTGCATCAAAAAATTTATCTAGCTATTCGTTAAAAAAACAAACAAATGGTGCTGGTTCATGGAGTGCTGCTTTAACTTTATCTGGAACTTTAGCTGATAATGGAAAATTTGTTATTGTAAACAGTTCTATCTCTTCTACTTGTTACAGTACTTCGAATGCCAATTTATCTACAAGTTCAACCGTACTAACTTTTAATGGAAACGATGCTGTAGGTTTATTTAAAAATGGAGTATTAATTGATATCATAGGTAATTTTAATGGTGGTTCAGCCAATTTCGCTGCGGATGTAACCTTGAGAAGAAAAGCTACAGCTACAGCTCCTAAAACCACTTATAGCAGCTCCGATTGGGATGTTTACACGACTAATACTTGCAATGGCTTGGGAAATAGAATGTCAGAAGAAAATGCTGATAATGAAAATGTAATCGATATTAAAGCCTATCCAAATCCTAACAAAGGTACTTTTACCATTGATTTCAATACAAACAGTGCTGTATTTTTAGTTGAAATTTATTCGACTTTAGGTCAAAAAATATTTCAAAAATCGGTTGAAAAACAAAATCAATTGCAAATCGACAATCTTCAAAAAGGAATTTATTACGTAACGATTTCGAATGTAAACACACATAAAATGATGCGTATTATTGTAGAATAATTTTAAGTTCAAAAAGTTCAAAACCTATCATTAACAAATGATAGGTTTTTTTGTTATTAAGTTGGTAAAATTATACTTTGAACTTCAGTTTTTTTAAAATAAATTTGCAACAACAACACCTGAGGTGAACCTAAGATATAAGGAACACCGAAGAATAAAACAATACAACACAATGATTCATTTCTTCGGAAACGAAAGTAACACTGTTTTTGCGGTACAAACGCAAAACGAACTTTCGGCAGAAAACATTTCAAAATTAAATTGGCTTTTTGGCAACACCCATAAAATAGAAAAATCCGTACTTGCGGATTTTTTTGTTGGACCAAGAGCAACTATGATTACACCTTGGAGTACCAATGCGGTAGAAATCACTCAAAATATGGGTATCAATGGCATTCTACGAATTGAAGAATTCCAAAGAGTTAGTGCCAATTTTACTGATTTTGACCCCATGTTATCTCAAAAATATGAGGGCTTAAATCAAACTATTTATACCATCAACATTCAACCAGAACCAATTTTAGAAATTGATGATATTGCACAATACAATCAAACTGAAGGTTTAGCTTTAAATGATGAAGAAATTGAATATTTAAATAATTTATCCCTAAAAATAGGTAGAAAATTAACCGATTCGGAGGTATTTGCCTTTTCTCAAGCAAATTCGGAACATTGTCGTCACAAAATTTTTAACGGTACCTTTATTATTGATGGATTGGAAAAAGAAACCTCTTTATTCAAATTAATCAAAAAAACCTCTGCTGAAAATCCGAATGATATTGTTTCAGCCTATAAAGATAATGTTGCTTTTATTAAAGGACCAAAAACGGAACAATTTGCACCTAAATCGGCAGACAAACCCGATTTTTATGAGAAAAAAGAGTTTGAATCCGTACTTTCTTTAAAAGCCGAAACTCATAATTTCCCTACTACTGTAGAACCTTTCAATGGTGCAGCTACAGGTTCGGGAGGAGAAATTCGTGACCGATTGGCAGGTGGCCAAGGTTCTATTCCTTTAGCAGGAACAGCTGTTTATATGACGTCTTATTCTCGTTTAACCAATAACAGAAGTTATGAAAACGGAATGGCTGAAAGAAAATGGTTGTATCAAACACCAATGGATATTTTGATTAAAGCTTCTAATGGAGCTTCTGACTTCGGAAATAAGTTTGGTCAACCTTTAATCACAGGTTCTATATTGACTTTTGAACATGAAGAAGAAGCGCGTAAATTAGGTTATGACAAAGTCATTATGCAAGCGGGTGGAATTGGTTATGGAAAACTAGATCAAGCTATTAAAAAGAAACCGCAAACAGGTGATAAAATTGTCATTTTAGGAGGCGAAAATTATAGAATTGGAATGGGTGGTGCAGCTGTTTCTTCAGCAGACACTGGTGCTTTTAGTTCAGGAATTGAATTAAATGCCATTCAACGTTCTAATCCAGAAATGCAAAAAAGAGCAGCCAATGCTATTCGTGGTTTAGTAGAAAGTGATAATAACCCAATTGTTTCTATTCATGATCATGGTGCTGGTGGTCACTTAAACTGCTTATCAGAATTAGTAGAAGAAACTGGTGGTTTAATCGATTTAGACCTATTACCAGTTGGAGATCCAACCCTATCAGCTAAAGAAATTATTGGTAATGAATCTCAGGAAAGAATGGGATTGGTTATTGGAAAAGAAAATATAGACACTTTGGAACGCATTGCGGAAAGAGAGCGTGCTCCAATGTATCAAGTTGGTGATGTAACAGGTGATCATCGTTTTACTTTTGAAAGCAAAACTACAGGTGCCAAACCAATGGATTATGCTTTAGAGGATTTCTTCGGAAGTTCACCAAAAACCATCATGACCGATTCAACTGTAAAAAGAAACTATACTGAAATCGAGTATTCGCAAGAAAACATATCTACTTACCTTGAGGAAATCTTAAAGTTAGAAGCCGTAGCTTGTAAAGATTGGTTAACCAATAAAGTGGATCGTTGTGTGGGTGGAAAAGTTGCTAAACAACAATGTGCAGGCCCCTTACAATTACCGTTAAATAACGTTGGTGTAATGGCCTTAGATTACAATGGAAAAGAAGGAATTGCAACTTCAATAGGTCACGCTCCTATTGCTGCTATTATTGATTCAAAAGCAGGAAGTAGAAATGCAATAGCTGAAGCTTTATCTAACATCGTTTTTGCGCCTTTAAAAGACAATTTAAAAAGTGTTTCTTTGTCTGCCAATTGGATGTGGCCTTGTAAAAATGAAGGAGAAGATGCGCGTTTATATGAAGCTGTGGAAGCGTGTTCACAATTTGCAATTGAATTAGGAATTAATATTCCAACGGGTAAAGATTCGCTTTCAATGAAACAGAAATATCCAAACGATGAAGTTATTGCTCCTGGTACTGTTATTATTTCTGCTGTTGGGAATTGTAACGACATCACTAAAGTAGTAGAACCTGTATTTCAAAAAGAGAAAGGTTCTGTATACTATATTAATTTATCACAAGATACTTTTAAATTAGGTGGAAGTTCATTTGCGCAAACACAAAATAAGATTGGTTCTGAAACTCCAACCATTAAAGATAGTGCATTCTTTAAAAAGGCTTTCAATGCTATTCAAGAAGCCATTAAAGCCAATACTATTGCAGCGGGTCACGATATTGGAAGTGGTGGTTTGATTACGACTTTATTAGAAATGTGTTTTGCCGATATTCATTTAGGCGCTACATTAAATTTGAGTTCGTTAAACGAAACTGATGTTGTAAAAGTACTGTTCTCGGAAAATATTGGAATTGTTTTACAAGCCAATGAAGATACTGCTTTTGAAAAAGCAATGGAAGGTATAGAAATTTTTAAATTAGGAAAAGTTTCTAACAAAGGAACTTTAGAACTTGGACATCTGACTTTCGATATCAACAAATATAGAGAAATGTGGTTTGAAACCTCTTTCCTACTCGATCAAAAACAAACTAAAAACGGAAAATCGTTAGAGCGTTTTGAAAACTTTGCAAACCAACCTTTACAGTATACTTTCCCAAGTCATTTTACAGGATTAGCTCCTGTCATCTCGAGCTTGTCATCTCGAACGGAGTCGAGAGACGAGAAGCCAAAAGCAGCGGTAATTCGTGAAAAAGGAAGTAATTCGGAACGTGAAATGGCAAATGCGATGTATTTAGCAGGTTTTGATGTAAAAGACGTACACATGACCGATTTAATTTCGGGTCGTGAAACTTTAGAAGATATTCAATTTATTGGTGCAGTTGGAGGCTTTTCAAATTCTGACGTTTTAGGAAGCGCTAAAGGTTGGGCCGGAGCCTTTTTATACAATGAAAAAGCCAATACTGCTTTGAAAAACTTCTTTAAACGTGAAGACACTTTATCCGTTGGAATTTGTAATGGTTGCCAATTAATGATGGAATTAGAATTAATTCATCCAGAGCATGAAGTTCATGGTAAAATGCTACACAATGAATCGCATAAACACGAAAGTGGCTTTACTTCCGTAACCATACAAGAAAACAATTCGGTGATGTTAAAAACCTTAGCAGGAAGCACCTTAGGTGTTTGGATTTCACATGGAGAAGGGAAATTCAATTTACCTTACAATGAAGACCAATACAATATTGTGGCAAAATATAGTTACGAAGGCTATCCAGCTAATCCAAATGGTTCCGATTATAATGCGGCTATGTTATGTGACAATACAGGAAGACATTTAGTTATGATGCCACATATTGAGCGTTCAACATTCCCTTGGAACTGGGCACATTATCCAAAAGACAGAAACGATCAAGTTTCTCCATGGATAGAAGCTTTTGTAAATGCACGAGAATGGATTGAAAAAAGAAAATAAGTTTTTAAAATAAGCATTAAACAGCCTCAATACTAACATTGAGGTTGTTTTGTTTTAGAAATGGACTATATTTACCAAATACTTTATAAATGAGATGTAATAGAGAATCAGGATATTGGTTTGAAGTAATTTTTGGAACACTTCTGAATATTTTTTTAATTTATTCCATTTTAAATATAATCCTATTTAATTTACCTGATTATTTTCATACAAATTATATTTATTTCATTTTTTTTTTTATTATTCCCTTATTAATTTATTCCCAATGGAATGATGATAATTTTAGAAGACTAGACACTTCATTAAGTATAAATGAAAATAAAAAAATTGCCTTAAAAACAATTAGAGTGTTAAAATGGAAAGCCTACAAAAGAACTGATGGTTTGAAAATTATCATCCCAAGGCATATCCAAGAAACTGTAGAAATCACAATTGTTATTCAAGAAAAAAGCATTTACTATAATTTTAAGTATGTACCTTTTATGAGAGGTGCTAGACCCACTTTTTTCTTTTTTATTTGTTCAATACTCAGATGGAAATTTGAGAAACAGTTAAAAATAGAATTACAAAACTATATAAAAGCCAACACTTTAAGTTAAAAAAATAAAATTAAAAACGAACATGTAACAATTTTTGTTAAATCTTGTCTTATGAATAAAGAGGATTATTTCTAGAGTATCTTCTTTATACATCATCAATCACTATCAAAAAGAAATCAAAAATAAATGATTTTCTACAACTAAAACGTTAAGACATGAAAACAAAAAATCTAATTATTTTACTACTTATGAGTATTACCACACAAGCCCAACAGTTTGTTGGAGATTGGAAAGGAACACTAGATGTGCAAGGAATGAAACTAGAAGTTATTTTTCATATGGCACAAAAAGACAACAATTACACGACTACTATGGATGTACCGATGCAAGGTGCATCTGGAGTGCCAATTGATAAAACAGAAGTCAACAACAATCAAATTACTTTAAAAGCTGCTGCATTAGGCATTGAATTCAAAGGAGAATTAAAAAATAAAGAAATTATAGGTGAATTTCACCAAGCCGGTATGAACTTACCGCTAACACTAACTTCTTTTGAAAGTAAACTACCTGGAAACACTGATTTACCTTCGTCTAAGGAAGAATTAGAACAATTAAAATCATACGACAAAGGCAATTATAAATATTCTGTATCTGATTATTTTGCGAGACCAAAAGCTTCTGGTTTCCAATTATCTCCAAACGGTAAATACATGTCGTATCGAGAAAAAGACGAGAACAACAAACGTCATATTTACGTAAAAGAATTGTCTACTGGAAAGGTACAAAGAGCCATTGAAGAAAAAGAAGAATTGGTTCGTGGTTATGGTTGGATCAATGACGAACGCTTATTTTTTGCAATGGATAAAGGCGGTGATGAAAATTATCACATTTATGCCGTAAATTTAGATGGTACAAATTTGAAAGACCTTACCCCTTTTGATGGAGTTCAAGCAAGTATTCAAAATATTTTAAAAGAACAAAAAGATTACATTATCGTTTTGATGAACAAAAACAACAAACAAGTTTTTGAACCTTTCAAATTGAATATTGTTACAGGAGCTTTAGAGCAATTGTATAAAAATGAAGATATTGCCAACCCTATTCAAGGATATGAATTTGACAAAGATGGAAATCTTAGAGGGTACAGTAAACTAGTAAATGGCGTACAAAATCAATTGTATTACAAAGACAATAAAACAGGAGAAATCAAATTGCACACTACTACAAATTGGGATGATACCTTTGGAATTATCAGTTTCAATTATGCTTCAAAAAACAAAGATGAAGCGTATGTACTTACCAATTTAGATAGTGACAAGACTCGAATTGTTTTATACGATTTGGCTACCAAAAAAATAATTAAAGAAGTTTTTTCCAACCCAACATTTGATGTGAGCGGTTTGAACTTATCTCGTAAAAGAAACTACGAAATTGATAATTTTTCGTATGAAGGAGAAAAAAACGAGATTATCCCTGTAAGTAAATTATACAAAGAAATCTATGGCTTAATGGAAAAAGAATTTCCCAATAAAGAAGCCTATATTGTAGATAAAGATGATAATGAAACACAATTTTTAGTTATTGTTCAAAGTGATAAATTATATGGTACCTATTATCAATACGATGCTAAAACTAAAAAATTCAAACTTTTATACGATTTAATGCCACAGCTTAAAGAAGCAGATATGGCAGAAATGAGACCTATTAAATTTACTAGTAGAGATGGAAAAACGATTTATGGATACATTACGCTACCCAAAGAAGCTTTACAAGGTAAAAAAGTACCTTTAATTGTAAATCCTCATGGTGGTCCGCAAGGAGTAAGAGATTCTTGGGGTTTTAATCCAGAAACTCAATTATTTGCAAGTCGTGGTTATGCTACTTTACAAGTAAACTTCAGAATTTCTGGTGGTTATGGAAAAGACTTTTTACGTGCTGGTTTCAAGCAAATTGGTAGACAATTAATGGACGATGTAGAAGATGGCGTAGCTTATGCAATTAAACAAGGTTGGGTAGACAAAGATAAAATTGCCATTTATGGTGGTAGCCACGGTGGTTATGCAACCTTAATGGGATTAGTAAAAACACCCGATTTATATGCTTGCGGTGTAAACTATGTTGGAGTTTCTAACATTTTCACTTTCTTCGATTCGTTCCCAGAATATTGGAAACCTTATAAAGAAATTGTAAAAGAAATTTGGTATGATTTAGAAGACCCAAAAGAAGCCGCTATTGCTAAAGAAGTATCTCCAGTTTTCCAAATTGACAAAATTAAAAAACCTTTATTTGTGATTCAAGGTGCGAATGACCCTCGTGTGAATATTGCAGAATCCGATCAAATTGTAACGGGTTTAAGAGCCAAAGGCTTTGAAGTGCCTTATATGGTAAAATACGATGAAGGTCACGGATTTCATAAGGAAGAAAATTCGATTGATATGTATGAAGCTACTTTAGGATTTTTAGCTAAAAATTTGAAAAAGTAAGTCATAAATAACTTGATACGACAAGAGGCAATTTCATTTTGGAAATTGCCTCTACTTTTAAAATTAATTTATCTTTAAAAATAAAAAAATGGAACAAAAAAAAGAAATCCGATTAAGTAAGAAAAAAATGCTTTTATCATTAGCAGGTAGCCTTTTATTTGTATTCTTAGGAATATGGTTTATACTTCAACCGGAACAATTGAGTCATGGTCCTTTAAGAAGTCCTGTTTTAGTTACAATTGTAGGCGCAGTAAGCATTTTATTTTTTGGTGCTATTGCTATCGTTATACTCAAAAAAATGAAAGGAAACCCTATTGGCTTAACCCTTTCCTCAGAAGGTATAATCGATAATTCGAGCGGTATTTCAAGTGGAATAATTCTTTGGGACGATGTTGTTGACATTACTACTACAACAGTAGTGAACCAAAAATTTGTATTAATTCTAACGAAAAATCCAGAAAGCTATATCAATAGACAAACGCAAATTTTGAAGAAAAAAACCATGCAAATGAACTATAAATCCTATGGCTCTCCTATTTGCATTTCTGCGAATGCGTTACAAATCAATTTTGAGGATTTACACCAAATGGTTTTGGATTATTTTTCTAAGTACAAAACCGTTGGTTCATGAATGTAGTCAGAAGACAATTAACCTTATTTTTAACCGAACAAAATCAAATTATTGAAGAAATAAGAGCGACTTATAATCCAAAGCAATTTGAATTAATTAAAGCACATGTCACCCTTTGTAGAGAAGACGAAATAGAAGATAATCTAGAAGAAATAATCCGAAATTGTCATAATGTACATTGGCACAAACCTGTATCAATTCTTTTTAATTCACCCGAACGCTTTTCTGAAGGGAAAGGTGTTTTTATTGCAGGAAATGAAACGAATAGCGATTTTGAAGCTTTACGAAAAAATATTTTGCAAAAAAATAATCTAAAAAAACATATCCCTCATATTACACTCATTCACCCTAGAAATGGAACGTGCACAGACCCAATTTTTGAAGTTATACAATCTAAAGCATTTCCAAGTAGTATTGATTTCCATAAACTTGCTTTAATTGAACAAACTGGAAATGAAAAATGGAAAATTCTCGAAGAATTTCCCATTACAACATAATTTATTTCAATTCATCCAAACCATATAATAACAACTGTGCGGTGGCTTCATTCGTAGCTAATGGCACATTATGCACATCACAAATTCGAATGAGCATCGAAATATCGGGTTCGTGAGGATGACTCGAATTTGGATCTTTAAAGAACAAAACCATTTTGGTCTTTCCTTCTGCCACTCTAGCCGCAATTTGTGCATCACCTCCTAACGGTCCGGAAAGCATTTTTTTTACTTTTATACCAATAGTTGCTACCTTTCCACCCGTTGTTCCTGTGGCAATTATCGTAATGTTTTCAGCTTGTAAAATGGCTTTATTTTTATTTACAAACTGAACCATATCTGCTTTTTTTCCATCATGTGCGATAATCGCAATTTCAAATTTCTTAGTCATGGAACAAATATAAAAAATCCCGAAGAATCGGGATTCGTATTATTTATTTAAAATATGATACGCAATTAAACCATCTATTGGTCTTCTAAGGATATTACCCACCTGAATATCATATTGTTGCAGTTTTTCACTCAATTCTTCTCTTAAATAAAAAGCGATTGAACCTACAAAATGTACGGGAACTTCTTTATAGTTTTCAAATTGCATAATATAATTTTCAATAAAAGCCTCTAATTCTTCCTTTATATATCGCTTACAAAAATCACTGTCTTTATGCTTAATTAAAAATTTGGCAAACGTAGCTAAATACGCATTTGGATTGGGTTCTTTATACAATTTATTCTTGATAAAATCTGGATCTACATTAAAGGTCTTTTCAAAATCTTTTGCCATATCCTGAGGCATTTTATTGAAATAATACCCTCTAATCAAATGTCTACCAAAACGATTGCCACTACAATCATCCATAGCAATATAACCTAAAGATTGTACTTTTTGATGCAACACTTTTCCGTCAAAATAACTACAGTTAGAGCCCGTACCTAAGATACAAACAATAGCTTTTTCATTTTTAGGAGTGGTTGCATATACTGCTGCATAGGTATCTTCATGAACGGTTACTTTCGCATTTGTAAAATATTCTTCAAATACAGATGCCAAGAAGTTTTTCATTCTATCAGTACCACATCCAGCACCATAAAAATAGAGATTAGATGCTTTTGCTTTATTATGAGAAATATCAAATTTATCTTCTAAACGAGCAATAATTTCTTCTTTGCTCAATACTTCAGGATTTAATCCTAAAGATTGGGTAGTAAAAATAACTTTTCCGTTATCATCTATAGCTATCCAATCGGCTTTAGTGGAGCCACTATCTACAAGTAATTTCATTTTGTTTTGGTTAGTATGGTTGGTTAAAAATCCAAATACAAGTATTTGGTGATTAATAGTAGCCCTACAATGAGATAAAAAATCCTGCACTACAAAAGGTAATGCAGGATTTTATTATACTATTATTTTACAGACATAACGTGTACTGATAAATCTAATAATTTAGAAGAATATCCATATTCATTATCGTACCAAGAAACCAATTTAAAGAAAGTCGAGTTTAACCCAATTCCTGCTTTAGCATCTACAACCGATGTTCTAGTATCACCTACAAAATCTTGAGAAACTACATCATCTTCTGTATATCCTAAAATTCCTTTCATTGAAGTTTCAGAAGCATTTTTAAGTACTTTCAAAATTTCTTCATAAGTGGTTTCTTTTGCCAATTTAACTGTTAAATCTACAACTGAAACATCCACTGTAGGCACACGGAAAGACATTCCTGTAAGTTTTCCATTTAAAGCTGGAATTACTTTTCCAACCGCTTTTGCAGCACCTGTAGAAGATGGAATAATATTTACTGAAGCTGCGCGTCCACCTCTCCAGTCTTTTCTAGAAGGGCCATCAGCTACCATTTGTGTAGCCGTTGAAGCATGAACTGTAGTCATTAATCCTTCTACAATTCCAAAATTATCATGAATCACTTTTGCTAAAGGAGCCAAACAGTTTGTCGTACAAGAAGCATTAGAAACAATAGTATCTGTAGCTTTTACTTCTGTATGGTTTACTCCCATTACAAACATAGGAGCGTCTGCAGAAGGCGCTGAAATAACTACTTTTTTAGCACCACCATCTATATGTGCTTGAGCCGTTTCTAAAGTGGTAAAAATACCCGTACATTCAGCCACAACATCCACATCTACCTTTGCATCATCCCATTGAATTAATTTTGGATCTCTTTCAGCTGTAACACGAATAAATTTATCGTTTACATATAATTGACCGTCTTTCACTTCAACTTTTCCATTAAAACGACCATGAACGGAGTCATATTTTAACAAATAAGCTAAATGCTCTACATCTAACAAATCGTTAATGGCTACAACTTCTATATTATCTCTATTAAATGATTCTCTAAAAACAATTCTACCGATTCTACCGAATCCGTTAATTCCTAATTTTACTTTTGACATTTTTTACTCTTAATTTAAATACGTTATTTTTTGGTTTAATTTGTTGCTTATTTTAAGTAGACATAATATCCGATACACGAAGTAATTCTTTATCTATTTCAGTATGTCCTTTAATGGCTTGTTCTAAAGGTGTTAATGCCACTTTATCATTAAGTAATCCAACCATGAAGTTTGACTTACCTTCTAAAATAGATTCTACAGCTTTCACTCCTAATCTTGAAGCTAATACACGATCAAAACAAGAAGGAGATCCGCCTCTTTGCATGTGTCCTAAAACCGATACCCTAACATCATATTCAGGCATGTTCTCTTCCACATAATCCTTTAATTCAAAAACAGTTTTACCTATTTTATCGCCTTCAGCGACAACTACTATACTAGAAGATTTCCCAGATTCTTTACTTCTTTTTAAGGATTCTAATAAGCGATCTAATCCTAGATCTTCTTCTGGAATTAAAATCTCCTCCGCTCCAGCTCCAATTCCTGAGTTTAAAGCGATATGACCTGCATCTCTTCCCATTACTTCCACAAAAAACAATCGGTTATGCGAAATAGCAGTATCTCTAATTTTATCAATAACTTCTACCACAGTATTTAAAGCTGTATCATAACCTAATGTATGACTCGTTCCAAAGATGTCGTTATCAATAGTTCCTGGAATTCCCATTACTGGAAAACCATATTCTTTATTGAATACCTCTGCTCCAGTAAAAGAACCATCTCCTCCAATTACTACTAAAGCTTCTACTCCTGCATTTTTTAAATTTTCATAGGCTTTCTTTCTGCCTTCTATTGTCATGAATTCTTTAGAACGAGCCGACTTTAAAATGGTTCCGCCTTTGTTAACGATGTTGTTTACCGAACGAGGTCCCATTTCTTTAAAATCACCTTCAATCATTCCTTGGTATCCTCTGTAAATACCAATACATTCTACATTATGATAAGCACAAGTTCTTACCACTGAACGAATGGCAGCATTCATTCCTGGTGAATCTCCTCCAGAGGTAAGCACACCTATTTTCTTAATATTTGGCAACATTATTTTTATTATTTATCGTAAATTTAAAAAAGGAAAATGGAATATTTGGCTATTTTTATCAAATATTAAATTTTATACTAAAATTCAATCGTTTTCGTTAATAACTTTTTGTTTTTTAATATAAAAATTGAAGAATTACTCTATTTCAGGAACATTTTCTAATTCCTTATTCTTTTCTTTTTCTTCTTCTATTTCTTTATTTTTTCTAATGTAGTAATACTTATCCCATAATTCTTCTGAATCAGGTATGTCGTCATTAGAAGATGAAGTAGCGTTTTTATCTTTATTTTTAGTGAATATTTTTCGAAACATTTCTCCAAATGTATCAAAATCTAAGGAATAACTAAGTCCTAAACCTTGTGTATACCCAATTCCTTCACCTATATTATAATTAATATCATTTTCTCTGTTGAATACTCTAGCACGTAAAGAACCGTCTTCATTTAATTGTAATTGTACTTCCACATCTCCAACTAATACCGATTCTGTTACACCTCCAACTGGAACTCCAACTTTTCCATTAATCGAAATCTTATCGTTAATTTGAGTACTTAATGTTAACCCTACACGACCTGATATTTGATTGATTCTATCTGCTTGATCATAATTCACACCTACTTGCAATTTAGAATCCTCATCGGAAATAATATCATTAAATAAAGAACTCGCTTTTTCAAATAGAGAACCATAAGCTACACTTCCCGCGTTTTCAGGTGTAGTAAAAGAACCAAATGCTAATAAGGCAAATGCTTGATTTTGACGCACATCTTTATTCTGTAAACGATAATCGATTTCACTTTTAAAAACACTACTTACTGTTGGGAAATTGATATTAAAATCGGGTTCAGGATTGCTTAAACTACCATTAATAACGATAGAAACTTCAGTAGGCAATTTTCGATTCGTATTAAAAGAGGAACTTTCAATTAAAACAGATGGATTGGCTTGGGTTTTATAAATCGCTTCCAAATTTAAAATTGCTCCTAGTGGGTCACCTTCCCAGCGAATCGTACTACCCTTTTTAACCACAAACTTTTTATCAATTAAACCCGCTTTTTTGAAATTATATTCTCCTTCTTGCACTTGAAAGTCACCATACATTAAAAACTTTCCTAAAGTATTAATTTCCATTCGCATCGAACCATATCCATTCCCTTTCATAGAATGTCCCGACTCGCGATCTAAAATCACCTCAATCCAAGCATCGGTATCTATGTCAAAATCCAGACTCAGTTCTAAACCATTGTATTTATTATTACCAATGCTATTATTTTTATTGGAACGCAGATCTTCTTCTTTAATAAATGTATAATACGGTTTTTTACCAACATCTTCTGCATCACGAACTGGAATTTTAATGGAAGTTCCTTTTTCAGATTCTCCAGTTACTGTAACCAATAACGATTCTATTCTTCCACTAATTCTTGCTGATCCATTTAAAAAAGCGGTACCATAATAATACGCATCTTCAGAGTCTTTCGTATTTAAAGCTAAGAGGTTATTTGTACGCACTTCTAAATCCAATTCCCAATCTGAAAATTTATCATGTTTTACAGAACCTCTTAACACACCTTTCGTATCAAATTGCGTATCGGTAATGACAATATTTCGAAAAAGAAACTCTTTTTCAGTTATATCGACAATTGCGTTCTTCTCAAAGTCATAATCCACATTTAAATAAGGTGCTTTTAAACCCGCATCATTCAAATACAAACGACCATCTACTTCAGGATCTGTAACCAATCCTCTAATGGTTGCACTACCTGTTGCATCGCCACGCACATCTGTAATTACATTTCCTATTAAAGAACCAAAAGGAGCCAAATCGAAGCGACTAAAAATAGCTTCCATATCCAATGTGGATTGATTGTTTCGATACTTTAAGGTTCCGTTTAGATTAAATCGCTCAGTTCCTTTCTGAACAATGTAAGAATCAATATCAAATTCATTAAACGCATCATTCCCTTCCACTAATAAATACATATCTCCAACAGGATAGGTGTTTATTTTTAAACTATCAATATGAACATTAGAAAGCGGCTTATAGTAATTTTTATCTTGTTGAAATTTAATAAAACCATTCAATTTTCCATCTAACGAAATACTATCTAAAGAAGGTGTGACTTTGTCTAAATCAACATCATTAAAGGTTAAATTGAAGTCTTTATAGGTAGAATCTTTCATTTCCCCATAAAAATCCATGTTCTGATTGTTATGCGATAATCTTATTTTTTGAAATTTAAAATCTTTGAATTTTTTATCAAAAATAATCTTATTATCGTTATTCTCTTCTTCATTAATAAACCATAAATAATCTTTGAAATTAACTTCCGATTTCTTGAAACCAATTACTGATTGCTTATTTTCGTCAATAGTATGATAAATATTTAATGAAAAATTATCTTCTAATTTAGCTCCTCCCTTAAATTCAGAACGCACAAAAAGCGTATCATTCATGGTTAAATTAATCAAATTAAAATCTGATATTTTATAATTTTTCGTACGAATAGAATCCATTTCAATGTAGGTATTATATAACGGATTCTTATTATCAATATCAATTTTTATCTTTTTAAAATAATTACCAAAGGCCAAAACACTTGGGGAAGAAAAATCAAATTCAAATTTTCCCAAATCGGCATTAATTTTACCTCTAATTTTGGTGTTTTCAGATATGGAAACTTCAGGTACAAAAATGTCAACGATTTTATTATAAATAGTGAAATTAAAATCTAAAAACTGCCCTTTTTGAAGTTTGTTTGGAGAATAATTGGCATACAAACTACCAACAGCATTTTCTACAATTTTTCTAACTTCGTTTATTTTAAATTTCCCTACTACTTTTCCACTGATAATATCATTCGAATTAATGGTTATTGTGCGCACACGGTCTTTGTCAAAACTCGAATTCAATTGAAAATCTTCAAAATAATAACTATCTCTATCATTTTGATACGATACATTTTCAACTTGAAGTTCGCCCTCTAAATCATCTAAGGTATTTCCTTTCGCTAAAAATTCAACTTTTCCTTTAAAAATAGAAGTGGAATCTATTTTAGAAAATTGTAAAGCATGTAGATCTGCATAATCTACATTGGCTTTAAAATTATAATTCTTTACTTTGGAACTTAAATCGACCAAGCCATCAAAATCCATACGTAGATTAGGATCGTTACTATTAAAATATCCTTTAAAATAAGGCATTTTCATTTTACCATCTACAGTAATATTTGTATAATTATAGTGATTATAGTAAAACTGATCGACTTTCCCTTTTACATTTGTATTCAAATATTTTTCATTAAATCCCTGACCTTCGACATCTAAATTAAGGGTTACTTTACCAATTTCTGGCTCATTAATAAAAGTTCCTAAATTAAAATCATTTAAAGTGACATTTCCTTGATAAGTAGCATTGTCGATGTTAGATAAATCTTGGATAGATAAATTGGTTATAATGGTACCTAAAACAGAATTAATAGCAACATCTGAATTGATATAATCTGAAGTTAATTCAACATCACCTACTAAATTTACATTTCCCAACTTCACTAAAGAAGACGGCAAACTATTACCTAAAATATTAGGTAAAATGGCCGTTAGATTGTAATAATTAGAATTAATTTTTTTAAATTCTCCTTTAATATAAAAAGACTCTTCCCTATTGAATAAGTTTTTAAATTGAACCGTACCAGATATATTCGAATCATTACTATCTCTAAGATGTAAATTTTGAGTGGTGAAATTATTTAACGTTCCTATCAAATGCGTATCAATATCAAAAACATTATCTTTCCCAAATTCATTATAAAAATAATTTAAGTCGTTTGAAGCAATCATCGCCTCATCCATCTGAACATCAAAAATTACTTTATTGTTAAAATCAGCAAAATCAGTTCGTTTGTATCTTAGTTCTACTTTTCCTTTTAAAGAAGATTCTTGGGTAAGCAAGGATAACTGTTCTAATAAAATATTCTTTTTTGTATAGGTAAATGCTGCAGTTAAGTTTTTTACAAAAAGACCTCTATGATCTTTAAAGTTTAAGGTTTCAATAAAAGTAGTTACATCGGAACCTTTAATATAAAAATCTTTGATATTTCCATTTAACTGAGTAAAGTCTAAAATTTTGGGCTGTTGCAAATTTTCATTTACATAGGTTAATTTACTATTGACTAAAGTCAATTCAGTAGCCTTCATTCTAAATTTACCTGTCGAAGGCTTACCATCATCGAAAGATTCAATGAATTTATCAATATTCGTAAAGTCTTCTCCTTTGTACTGTTTTAAATTAAACGTGAGTTCATCCAAAATAGCAGCCCCTAAATACGGATGACCGTTATTGTATAATTCTTTTACACTTAAAAGAGAGGTGTTTAATCTTTTAATAAAAAAAAGTGTATCTTTATGATGATCTCTAACCAATACCCCTTTTAATTTTACAGAACCAAAAGCAGTTAGTGTAACCTTATCAATAAATATATCAGTACCAAATTCCTTGTTGACTTGATTGGTAGCGTACCTACCTAAAGCAGTTTGTACAAACGGTAAAGACAAAAGTATCCCAGATACCAATATAAAAATCAGTAAAAACAGAATTGTTCTGAGGAATATTTTTTTAAATTTTTTGATACTATAAATTGTTTAAATTTGTCACGAAAAAGAAAAACTATGGAATAATCTACAAAAATAATCATTTTTGTAAGATAATTACAATTGACCTTATGCAAATTTCATGCCCTTTTTAAGATGAAAAAAAACATATATACTCTTGCTATTGAAAGTTCTTGTGATGACACTTCAGCTGCTATACTATGCAACGATAAAGTACTATCAAATATTGTTGCCAGACAAGCCATTCATGAAGAATATGGCGGTGTAGTTCCTGAACTTGCTTCTAGAGCACATCAGCAAAATATTGTTCCTGTTGTAGATGTAGCTCTAAAAAAAGCAAACATTACTAAAAATGATCTAAATTGTATTGCTTTCACTCAAGGTCCTGGGTTAATGGGATCTTTATTAGTAGGTGGTTCCTTTGCCAAATCTATGAGTATGGCTTTACAAATCCCTCTCATTGCGGTGAACCATATGAAAGCACATATTTTAGCGCATTTTATTGATGAAGAGAATTTTGATAAGCCAAATTTTCCCTTCCTAGCTTTAACCATAAGTGGTGGTCATACCCAAATTGTTCAAGTAAATAGTTTTTTCGATTTAAAAATTATAGGAGAAACCACAGATGATGCTGTTGGGGAAGCTTTTGATAAATCAGCAAAAATATTAGGCTTACCCTATCCAGGTGGACCTTTAATTGATAAATATGCTCAAGAAGGAAACCCGAAAGCTTTTAGATTTACTAAACCAAAAGTGGACGGCTTGGATTTTAGTTTTAGTGGTTTAAAAACTCAAATTCTTTATTTTATTCAAAAAAATTTAGCAGAAAACCCAAATTTTATTGAAGAAAATAGAAATGACATCTGTGCATCTATCCAGCATACTATTATCAATATTTTAATAGACAAACTAAAATTAGCAGTACAACAAACTGGAATAAAGCAAATTGCTATTGGTGGAGGTGTTTCAGCAAATAGTGGTATTCGTAAAACTCTAAAAGAAACCGAAA
The DNA here is from genome assembly GCA_002862755.1 of Flavobacteriaceae bacterium. GTDB lineage: Bacteria > Bacteroidota > Bacteroidia > Flavobacteriales > Flavobacteriaceae > Flavobacterium. Next base: position 41,271 of record PKDY01000041.1, read on the forward strand.
ATAAATGGGGATGGAAAACTTATATTCCAAAATTTGAATACACAACGGATAACGCTGCCATGATTGGAATTGTAGGATATTATAACTATCTTGAAAATAATTTTAATACCAATGACATTGTTTCTAAAGCACGAATAGAATTCTAATATGCAATTATTTTATAATCCAGACATACAAAAAAGTAATACACTATTTACTTTTGATAAAGAAGAAAGTAAACATATTGTTAAAGTTCTAAGAAAAAAAGAAGGTGATACCATTCAGTTATCTAATGGAAATGGATTTCTTTTTACAGGTGAAATTACGCTCGCATCGGATAAAAAGTGTCAAATTGCAATAACAGAAGTACAATTTTTTGAAGCCAAAAAATACAAACTCCATATTGCAGTGGCTCCAACTAAAATGAACGATCGTTTTGAATGGTTTTTGGAAAAAGCAACCGAAATAGGCATTGATGAGATAACACCAATTATTTGTGAACACTCGGAACGAAAAGTTTTTAAAACAGATCGAGCTGAAAAAATAATCCAAGCGGCTATGAAGCAATCTTTACAATATTATATACCAAAAATTAACGAACCTATTCGTTTTTCCGACTTCTTATCACAAAATCATACACAATTAAAATGTATCGCACATTGTGAAGAACAAGATAGAAAAGCGTTTAAAGACATTGTAATTAGAAATGAAAATGTTTTAATTTTAATTGGTCCTGAAGGTGATTTTTCATCTCAAGAAATAGATTTAGCAATATCGAAAAATTTCATTCCAGTAACCTTAGGAAATACTAGATTACGAACAGAAACCGCTGCTGTAGTGGCTTGTCATACTGTAGCCTTAATAAACGAATAATATGAAGCGATATTTATTTATAGTACTTCTTCTCTTTAACTTAAGTTATGCTCAAGAAATAGCAGTTTTAAAATATTCTGGTGGTGGTGATTGGTATGCAAACCCTACTTCATTACCGAATCTAGTTCAGTTTTGTAATCAAAACATCAACACAAAAATTACACCCAAAATTGCTACAGTTGAAGCCAACAGTTCTGAGATTTTCACCTATCCTTTTATACATATGACGGGACATGGAAATGTTATTTTTTCGGCTAACGAAATTGAAAATTTAAGAAATTACCTTATTTCTGGAGGTTTTCTGCATATCGATGACAATTATGGTATGGATGAATATATTCGAAAAGAAATCAACAAACTTTTTCCACAAAAAGCTTTAGAAGAAATTCCTATATCTCATGCTATTTTTCAAGGTCCTTACTCTTTTCCAAATGGTTTACCAAAAATTCATGAGCACGATAATAAAAAACCTCAAGCATTCGGAATCTTTATCGAAAACAGATTAGTTCTTTTATATACTTACGAATGCGACTTAGGTGATGGCTGGGAAAATCCTGAAATTCACAATGACCCTAAAGAAGTGAGAGAAAAAGCCCTAAAAATGGGCGCTAACATTGTTAATTACGCATTCAAATACTAAAACCTTTAAAACATACTCAAAAGTTTAATAGTATAATTGAGGATTTTGCAATTATATAGAAATCTTTTTTAGAAAACAATATCCCTACATTAAATATTTTTGAAAAACGAAACTTTTTTTGACATAATATTGTGCTGTTATAAAAATAACATAACCTTAACACTTAACAAACAAATAATTATGAAAAAAATCGTTGTATTAGCGTCTGTGCTAATTTTAGGTTTTTCTTGTCAAAATGAAGACAAGAACGTTGATGGAGAAGCAACTTCTAAAGAACTTGCAGCTGCTGCTCACAGAGGGTGTGCTTCTGAAGAAGTTTTACAAAGACAACTTAAAGAAGATCCAGGATTAGCACAAAGAATGAAAGACATTGAGGTTCAAACTGCTGAAGCTATTTCTCAAGGAAGAATCGTAAACGGAGTAATAGAAATTCCAGTAGTAGTTAACGTTTTATACAGAACTTCAGCTGAAAATATTTCTCAATCTCAAATTCAATCTCAAATTGATGTATTAAATAAAGATTTTAATGCGCAAAACTCAGATTTTAACACAGCTAACAACCCTTATTCTAGTGTACGTGCTAATGTAGGCATTCGTTTTGTGTTAGATGCGATTTACAGAAAATCAACTACTAAAACATCTTGGGGTACTAATGATGCTTGTAAAAAAACAGCTAATGGAGGTATGGCTCCTACTTCACCAACTACTAAATTAAACCTTTGGGTAGCAACAATTGGTGGTGGAATTTTAGGATATGCACAATTTCCTGGTGGATCATCTGCTACAGATGGAGTTGTTATCGATTCTAAATATTTTGGTACAACTGGTACAGCTACTTATCCATTCAACTTAGGTAGAACAGCTACTCACGAAGTGGGTCACTGGATGAACTTACGTCACATTTGGGGTGATGCTACTTGTGGTTCAGATTTAGTTTCTGATACACCAACTCACAACACTGCAAATTATGGAGTTCCTGCTGTAGGTCATAGATCAACTTGTTCTGGAACACCTTTAGAAATGTATATGAACTATATGGATTATACAGACGACAGAGGAATGTACATGTTCTCAAATGGTCAAAAAAGCAGAATGTTAGCTATCTTTAACGTAGGTGGTTCAAGAGCTTCTTTTAGATAAAAACAAAATAAATATCATTTAAAAGCCATCAAAAATTTGATGGCTTTTTTATTTTAATTAATTACTATTCTTTTCGAAACAAATAAATCAAGAATATATTCAGCAAATGAGTTCTAAAAATGTATTATTTTTCTTAAAAAAATTATCCGTCAAAATAAAAGACAATTCAAAAAAAAGACATTTAAATAATCTTTTTTTAGCATTTTATTAACTTTTTATTCAAATTACAGAATTCGTAAAACCCTTTAAAAATAAGACTTTAAATTACATATAATTACTCTTATTAACAGTTTTTACAAAAAATATGTAAAAATTTTATATAAAAAAATAACATTATTAATATTTAATGTTATATAATTGCAATGTAAATATATTAACAACCAAACAATTTACATTATGAAAAAAATTTTTTTAACAGTTACAGCAGCTATGCTTTTATTTTCTTGTAATAACGAAGATAACTCCGTAACAGAAACACCAGAAGCTTCAGTAACAGCACACAGAGGTTGTGCATCTGATGAAGTTTTACAATGGCAATTAAAAGAAGACCCAGGATTAGCTCAAAGAATGAAAGACATTGAGGTTAAAACTGCGGAAATGATTAGTCAAGGTAGAATCGTAAATGGCGTTATGGAAATACCTGTTGTATTTAATGTATTGTACCGTACATCTGCTGAAAATATTTCTACAGCTCAGTTACAATCTCAAATTGATGTGTTAAATAAAGATTTTAACGCACAAAACTCAGACTTCAACACAGCAAACAATCCTTATTCAAGTGTACGTGCTAATGTTGGAATTCGTTTTGTGTTAGATGCAATTAACAGAAAATCAACATCAAAATCTTCTTGGGGAACAAGAGATGCCATGAAAAAATCTAAAAGAGGTGGTATTGATCCAACTTCACCAACTACTAAATTAAACATTTGGGTATGTACAATTGGTGGTGGAATTTTAGGTTATGCACAATTCCCTGGTGGTTCATCTGCAACTGACGGAGTTGTTTTAGATTCTAAATACACTGGAACAACAGGAACTGCAACCTATCCATTCAACTTAGGTAGAACAGCAACTCACGAAGTGGGTCACTGGATGAACTTACGTCACATTTGGGGAGACGCAACTTGTGGTTCTGATTTAGTAGCCGATACTCCAACTCACAATACAGCTAATTATGGAGTACCACCAGTAGGCCACAGATCTACTTGTTCTGGAACACCATTAGAAATGTATATGAACTATATGGATTATACAGATGATAGAGGAATGTACATGTTCTCAAATGATCAAAAAAGCAGAATGCTAGCTATCTTTAACGTAGGAGGTTCAAGAGCTTCTTTCAGATAAGAAACAAAAAATATTTTATTTTAAAACTCGCTAGTAATTAGCGAGTTTTTTTTATTTTTGGTTCATGACATCAAAAGAACTTTCTATTGGATTATTACGCACAGTTTTTATACTGATTGGAATAAGTATTGTTTTATTTCTTTTATACAAAATAGCTACTGTAATCGTTTATTTAATCATATCAGTTGTCTTTTCATTAATTGCTAATCCTTTAGTTCAATTTCTAAAAAACAAATTAAAATTTGGAAATACTTTAGCCGTAATTACAACTTTGCTTTTTTTTCTTTTACTCATCATTTGCTTTATCTTATTATTTGTTCCTCTAATTTTATCGCAAGGAGAGAATCTTTCGTTATTAGATATCAATTCCCTAGAAACTAGTTTTAATGATATGACTACCAATATAAGTGTTTATTTGGAATCACACCATATCAATCTAAAACAACTATTTGATTCATCTTCCCTATCTTCAAAAATTAATTTCAATTTTATTCCTGATATTTTCAATGGAATTATCAATACGGTAGGTAATTTTGGAATGGGACTTGCCTCTGTTCTTTTCATTTCCTTCTTTTTATTGAAAGAAAAAGAGCAAGCCTTTCGTATTTTTAAATTTGTGCTTCCTAGAAATCACAAATTAAAAATCCTGACCTCAATGGAGAAAATCCAACATTTGCTTTCTCGCTATTTCATAGGTTTGTTATTGCAATTATTCATTATTTTAATACTTTACCTTATTATATTTTTAATTTTTGGAGTTCAAAATGCTTTTATAATTGCTCTATTGTGTGCCGTTCTAAACATTATACCATATTTAGGTCCCCTATTAGGAATGATTGTAGCCTCACTTCTAATTATGATTAGCGGTATTGGTACCGATTTTATTCACACTACCCTACCAAACACCTTATATGTCATTTGTGGAATGCTTGTGGTTCAATTAATTGATAATAATTTGAGTCAGCCTATTATTTTTTCTAAAAGCACCAAATCACACCCATTAGAAATTTTCTTAGTCATCATTTGCGCTGGAATTTTATTTGGTATTACTGGAATGATAATCGCAGTTCCTACTTATACGGCTTTAAAAGTAATTGGAAAAGAATTTTTACCTGATAATAGAATCATCAAAGCCTTAACGAAAGATATTTAATGAATAATCCTTTAGAAATCTTATTAAACGAAGATATTCAAAATTTTATCAATACTAATTTAGATAGCGATACCAATCAATTAGCATTACAAAAAAACAATTTTGATATAGACTACATACTCATCATTAATCAAATTGTAGCCAAACAGAAAGCAAAACTAAAATTACCTACTTGGTTTAAAGCGACAAGAATCTTATATCCTTCCAAAGTTTCTATTGAGCAAACTTCTTCTGAAAAAACAGCATCATACAAAGCTTCACTTATTTCTGGAGAAAGTTTAATAGATTTATCTGGAGGATTTGGAGTAGATGATTTTTATTTTTCCAAAGTCTTTACTGAAGTAATTCATTGCGAAATCAATCCCGATTTATCTCAAATTGTAAGCCATAATTTCAAGCAATTAAAAATCAAAAATTGTACGTTTCATATAGGTGAAAGTAGTGCTATTTTAGAAAAATTAGACCGTAGCTTCAGTTGGATATATGTAGATCCTTCTCGAAGAAATGATTCTAAAGGAAAAGTTTTTTTATTAAACGATTGCGAACCCAATGTTCCTATATTGTTACCCAAATATTTCAATTATTCCAATCATATTTTAATCAAAACTGCACCTTTATTAGACATTCACTCCGCTTTAATTGAACTACAATTTGTAAAAAAAGTACATATTGTAGCACTAGAAAATGAAGTGAAAGAATTGCTATGGGAAATTGAAAAAGAATACACTGGAGAAATCCATATTAACGCAATAAATATCGAAAAAAACGATATCAATATTGTTACAACGTCTTTGAACGAAATTTACCAACCAACCTATGCACTTCCAAAAAAATATTTATATGAGCCTAATGCTGCTATTTTAAAATCCGGAAACTTTAATGCTATTTCTCAACTATTTGAAATCGATAAATTACACCCACATTCGCATCTGTATACATCAGATTTTGTTAAAACATTTCCAGGTAGGTCATTTCAAATCGATTTCATAATTCCATTTCAAAAAAAAGAAATTAAAACCCATCTTCAAGATAAAAAAATGAATATTACTACTCGAAATTTCCCTATAAAAGTAGATGAAATAAGAAAAAAATATAAAATTAGAGATGGTGGTTCAGTTTTTGCTTTTTTTACTACAGATATTCAAAATAATAAAATAGTTTTGCTCTGTTCAAAAATTTAATCCCAATGAAAAGAATTCTTTATTTTTTTTTATGTTTACCACTACTCCACTTCAGTCAAAAAAAAGATTGTATTTTTGATTTTGAAGAAAAAACAGACTCAACCTACATTAAAGCGACCAATGGAAAATTAATGTATGAAAAAGTCTTTGGTAACTCCAAAGAATTCATTCAATTTAAATTAATCAATAACAATGGTATACCTACTTTAGAATTTCAACAAATTCAAAAAAGTCAGGATTTCATTCCCGTTAGATGCTTTAACAACAAATCAAAAGTTATTCTTCAATTAGAAGACGGAAAAATCATTAGTTTAATTAGCGCTGTAGAAGATGTTTGTTCTAATTTAACTTATATTGATTCTGAAAAAAGCAATATTCGAATATTAAATGCTTATTTCTTATTTACCAAACCCAATTACGAGTCCCTGAAAAAATCAAGGATAACCGTGATGCGTGTACATTATACAGGTGAATCTAAAGATTATATTATTTCAGATGAATTGCAATCAGAAATTTTAAATGAAAGAGTAAAACCCAGTCTTTATTTTATTGAAAACTTAGAGTGTATTGAGTAAAGAAATATGACTTATAAATTAACAAAAAGCCTAGCGATTGCTAGGCTTTTTGTGATCCCGTCAGGATTCGAACCTGAGACCTACTGCTTAGAAGGCAGTTGCTCTATCCAGCTGAGCTACGAGACCATTATTTTTTTAGTCGGGGTGGCAGGATTCGAACCTGCGACCTCCTGCTCCCAAAGCAGGCGCGATAACCGGGCTACGCTACACCCCGAAAACAAAAAAAGCGGAGAGACAGGGACTCGAACCCTGGCATCGGTTACCCGATGACAGATTAGCAATCTGCTCCGTTACCACTCCGGCACCTCTCCAATAATCTTACAAAGAACTGACCTTTTTTGCGGTTGCAAATGTATATCTTCCTATCTTAATTTACAACATTTATGTGGTTTTTTTTGTATTTTTTTTACATTTTTTTCAAAAACAACTAAAATTCAAATAGATACAAAAAAAATATTTTTTCAAACTAGTTTCATATTCTTTGTAAAGCTCATTTTTTTACAACTCAAAATTATAAAAAATGCAATTTTTATCAATAAAAATAGTAAATTCGCAATTCAATTAAAAAAAACCATATCATGAAAAAAGTTGTTATAGTTGCTGCAGTAAGAACTCCTATTGGTAGCTTTATGGGCGCCTTATCTACTGTACCAGCTACAAAGTTAGGAGCAACTGCAATAAAAGGAGCTTTAGATAAAATTAATTTAGACCCAAAAGAAGTGGATGAAGTATTAATGGGAAATGTGGTTCAGGCTGGAAATGGACAAGCTCCTGCTAGACAAGCTGCCATTTATGCTGGAATTCCAGATACTGTTCCTTGTACAACGGTTAATAAAGTTTGTGCTAGTGGCATGAAAGCAGTGATGCAAGGTGCGCAAGCGATAATGTGTGGAGATGCTGAAGTAGTTGTTGCAGGTGGAATGGAAAACATGAGCTTAATTCCGCATTATGTACACATGAGAAACGGTGTGAAATTTGGCCCTACAACCTTAGTAGACGGCATGCAAAAAGACGGTCTTACCGATGCTTATGATAATAATGCTATGGGTGTATGTGCCGATTTATGCGCTACGGAACATAATATTTCTAGAGAAGCGCAAGATCAGTTTGCTATTCAATCCTACCAACGTTCTGCAGCTGCTTGGGATGCTGGTAAATTTAATACTGAAATTGTTCCTGTTGAAGTACCTCAAAGACGTGGCGATGCTATAATTGTTTCAAAAGACGAAGAATATACCAATGTAAAATTAGATAAAATCCCTAGTTTATCAGCGGTTTTCACAAAAGAAGGAACTGTTACAGCTGCTAATGCATCAACTATTAACGATGGAGCTGCTGCATTAATATTAATGAGTGAAGAAAAAGCGAATGCTTTAGGATTAAAACCTCTTGCTTACATTAAATCGTATGCAGATGCTGCACAAGAACCAAAATGGTTTACTACTGCTCCTGCAAAAGCGCTTCCTATTGCTTTAGACAAAGCTGGTGTAACTATTGACGCGATTGATTATTTTGAATTTAATGAAGCCTTTTCAGTAGTTGGTTTAGCCAATGCTAAAATTTTAGGCTTAAAAGAAGATAAAATAAATGTTAACGGTGGAGCAGTATCTTTAGGTCATCCTTTAGGGTGTTCTGGAGCTCGAATCATAGTTACATTAATCAATGTATTAGAACAAAACAATGGAAAATTAGGTGCTGCTGCAATTTGTAATGGTGGTGGTGGTGCTTCTGCTATTGTAATTGAAAGAGCTTAAATTTAAATTATGAATTATGAGTTAGGAATTGTAGATTTGTCTAACTCATAATTTATTTCATTTTACTAGCAAATCAATGTTTGGAATTTGTAATCTAGCTATTATCCCTCTTCGATTAGAACCCTCAGACAGAAGCGAACAGGTTTCTCAACTCCTTTTTGGAGACCATTTTACAATTATTGAACAATTAGATAAATGGGTAAAAATAGAGACTGCTTTTGACAACTATATTGGTTGGATTGACAACAAACAATTTCAAACTATTACTGAAAAACAGTTTCATTCTATTGAAGAATCACCAATGGTTTTAAATGGAGATTTAATAGAATATATTTCTACTCCAAAAAATCAATTAATTCCAATACCTTTAGGCAGCTGTCTTTCTTTTCTAGATAACGAACAAATTAATACTGAAAATTATTCTTTTGAAGGAATAAAAATTTGTGGTGTTAAAGACAAATCGAATTTAGTAAAGACTGCGTTCATGTATTTAAACGCTCCTTATCTATGGGGAGGAAAAACACCTTTTGGTATTGACTGCTCTGGTTTTACTCAAATGGTTTATAAATTGAATGGGTATAAAATATTAAGAGATGCATCCGAACAAGCCACCCAAGGGGAAGCATTAAGTTTTATTGAGGAAAGTGAACCTGGAGATTTAGCTTTTTTTGATAATGAAGAAGGAAATATTATCCATGTAGGCATCATGATGGATGACAATTATATCATACATGCATCAGGAAAAGTACGAATTGACAGACTAGATCACTTAGGGATTTACAATGCAGAGACTAATAGACACACCCATAAATTAAGAGTAATTAAGAAAATCATATAAATAAAAAGGTCTCAAATTGAGACCTTTTTATTTATATGATTGAAAATTTCAATTCTTAATTAATTGTTGCCGCTTTATCTTTCATATCTAAAATTTCATAAGCAGAACGCAATAAAATTTTTGTATTATTATCCGATGGTTTTAATTGATATGCTTTTTCAAGATAAGGCAAAGAAGCTTTAAATGTTTTCTTTCTCTTTTCCATTAATTCATCATATTTCTGAACATTTGCAACATTCTTATTAATCTCATCTACTAATTTACTATCATCTTTTAAAAAGTCATATCCTAATGTAAAATTCAATTGGAATTCGGTTTCAAGTAAATCCGCATCATTTGGATTTAAAGGTTTTGCTTCTTCTAATGCTTTTTTAGTTTTTTGATAATCCTTGTTTTGGAAAGCTAATCTTGCAATCATTTTGTAAACATCAGGTTTCTTAACTGACATTTTCATATCTCTAGGATTGTCAGCAACACCTAATTGAACTTGTCTGTCCCTATCTTCTTTACTAGGATATAAAATTTCTTCTGAACTCGTTTTTGGTACAGCATAGTAATTATAACCATTTTTTAAATAATCGCTCTCTTTCAAATCTTCATAAAACTTTTCAGCTAAAAGATAATCTTGAGCCTGAACAGCTAATTCTGCAGAATTATTGAGGGCGATTCCTTCATTTTTTGGATCAAAAACATATAAATTATGAAACATTAATGACGCTTCTCTATAACTAGAATCTTTAAACAATTGAGTAGCAGATCCATATAAAAAATCTCTAAATTCATCTTTTTCTTTTTTCAAAGCATCAGAAAGCATCTTTTTTCCTGATTTTTCTTCGAAAGCAATAGTTTTATCTAAGACGATTCCATATTCTGCTAAAAAATCTGGATTCATCAATTTCGTTTTATCTGTTAAAGTTGCAGCAGCACCTTTTGAATCATATTCTAAAGCAGGATAAATGGTTTTGAACAATTTGGCATATACTTTATCTGATTCTGAAGCTGCATTCGCATTTAATTTGTCAGATGCTTCTTTGTATTCTTTTAATTCTTCAGTCGTAAGCGTCTCTTTTCCATACAGCTTTTTTAGCGTTTTTAATTCCTCTTTTTGGCTAAAAGCAGTCATTGAAATTAAGGCAGTTAAGCCTAAAAATAATTGTTTCATTTTTCTAATTCTTTTTTATAGTTTATTTTTATTATAAAGCCCAAAATTTCTTTTGGGCTTTATTTATTTATTCATTTGTTTCAGTTGAATCAAATTCCGTACCAGAATTTTCAGCTTCGTCAATTTCTGCATCAATTTCGGCTTCCTCTTCTCGTAAAACCTTAGTTACAGCAGCAATAGAATCATTTCCTTTTAAGTTGATTAATCGAACCCCTTGTGTGGCTCTTCCCATAACTCTAAGGTCCGAAATTTCCATTCGAATGGTCAATCCTGATTTGTTAATAATCATTAAATCATCCTCGTCTGTTACTGCATTAATAGCAATAAGAGCTCCCGTTTTTTCTGTAATATTTAACGTCTTAACTCCTTTTCCTCCTCGGTTGGTAATTCTGTAAACATCTTCTCCATCATCATCAACTAATTTGGTACGTTTACCATAACCATTTTCAGTCACCACTAAAATTTGTGAATCATTAATATGACTTTGATCAATAGACACCATACCTATTACCTCATCTTTATCATCAGCTAAAGTAATCCCTCTCACTCCAGAAGCAGTTCTTCCCATTGGTCTCGTTTTGCTTTCTTCAAAACGCACTAACTTACCTGATTTAACAGCAATTAATACCTGACTGTTTCCAGTAGTCAATTTTGCTTCTAACAGTTCGTCGTCTTCTTTAATGGTAATCGCATTAATACCATTTTGACGCGGTCTCGAATATTGTTCTAAAGGCGTTTTCTTAACCTGACCTTTTTTGGTAGCCATAATGACAAAATGGCTGTTGATGTATTCTTCATCTTTTAAATCTTGCGTACAAATGAAAGCTTTCACTTTATCATCTGGTTCAATATTGATTAGATTTTGAATCGCTCTACCTTTACTTGCTTTAGTTCCTTCTGGAATTTCAAAAACACGCATCCAATAGCATTTTCCTTTTTGAGTGAAATACATCAAATACTGATGATTAGTTGCTACAAATAGATGTTCTAAGAAATCTTGATCTCTAGTTGCTGCACTTTTTTGTCCAACTCCTCCTCTATTTTGAGTTTTATATTCCGTCAAGGAAGTACGTTTGATGTAACCTGCATGCGAAATTGTAACCACAACTTGCTCGTCTGCAATTAAATCCTCAATACTTACATCACCACCCGAATATTCAATTATAGAACGTCTTTCATCCCCATATTTCTCTTTCATTTCAGTTAATTCGGTCTTAATAAGTTCCATTCTCAAGTCTTTACTT
>PKDY01000048.1 GCA_002862755.1 Flavobacteriaceae bacterium
GTTTAAATGCATTTGGAAATTATCAATTATACGATAGTCAATTCTTAGGAACTCAAGCGAAAGGCTATTTACTTGGAGCGCAATTGTCTTGGGATGTATTTGATGGCTACAAAAATATTGGGAAAACCCAAAAAGCAAAAGCCGATTTTAATAAAGCCAAAATTGAAACCGAACACTACAAAAAACAAAGCCTTTTAGAAGTTACTAAAACCAATCGTCAATTATTGGATGCTGAAAATAAACTGCAATTAAGCCAATTGGCCTATGAACAATCTCAGGAAGTTTTTCGCATTCGTCAAAATCGCTTTGCACAAGGTTTAGAAAAAACAACCGATTTACTCGCAGCAGAAACACAAATGGCTCAGAAAGAATTGGAAGTATTGCAAGCCGTTTTTGAATATAATTTCACCAAAGAATATTTACAATTTTTAATGAAATAAATCCGTCAGTTCGAGTGTTTTTTATGAAATGCAATGCAATAAAAAATGTATCGAGAACAAAAAATATAAAGTAAAACTTCTCGATACGCTTCGCACTCGAAGTGACGTGAAGAGATAACAGAAAGTAAATAACCGCCAACAGAGCACCTATAATAATAAAAATATGAAAAAAATAACGTTAATGATAATCGTAACACTTGTCGCAATGTCTTGTGGAAGTGAAACTAAGAATACTGCTGCTACTTCCTCTCCCATAAAAGTCATGGTATATGGAAAAACTAGTAATGAAAAACAAGCTTATGTGGCAGCAAGTGGAAAAATTGAATCCGAAAATAGTGCCAATTTGAGTACTAGAATGATGGGATTTGTAACCAAAGTACCTGTGAAAGTGGGACAAAAAGTGAAAGCAGGCCAATTGTTAGTTAGTATTAATAACACCGATTTGCAAGCTAAAAAAGCGCAAGTAGATGCTTCAATTATTCAAGCTACAGCTGCTTATAACAATGCTAAGAAAGATTTTGAGCGTTTTACAAATTTATTTGCGCAACAAAGTGCTTCTCAAAAAGAATTAGATGATATGACCGCTCGTTATGAAATGGCAAAAGCAGGTTTAGATGCAGCGAAACAAATGCGTAATGAGATTAATGCCCAATTTGCTTATGCAAATATTACCGCTCCTTTTAGTGGAATAATTACCAATTCTTTTGTAAAAGAAGGTGATATGGCTAATCCAGGTATGCCTTTGATCAGTATAGAAGGTGCTCAAAAACTACAAGTTACTGCTATGGTTTCTGAAAATGATATTACTTCTATAACCAATGGCATGCAAGTAAAAGTATTAGTAAAGTCGTTAGGAACCACAGTAAATGGAACTGTTAGTGAAGTGAGTTTGTCTGCTAGAAATACGGGCGGACAATACTTGGTGAAAATCGATTTAGAAAAAACAGATGTTCAAATTTTGTCGGGTATGTTTGTAAATGTACAATTTCCGATAGAAAAGCAACAAATCGCTAATAAAACCAATACTGTTTTGATTCCTGAATCGGCTTTGATTAGAGAAGGACAATTGACAGGAGTGTATACTTTAGGCGATAATGATATTGCCATCTTACGTTGGTTACGTATAGGAAAAAAATATGGAAATGAGGTGGAAGTATTGTCAGGATTGTCAGCTAATGAACCTTATATCGTGGCTACAGAAGGGAAGTTGTATAATGGAGCAAAAGTGAGTATAAAGTAATCCGTCACAGTTTTGTCACTTCAAGCTGTCACCTCGAGCGCAGTCGAGAGGCAAGAAGTCTAACTTTTAAACTTAAAAAAATGCAAGAAGGTATATCAGGAAAAATAGCCCATTTTTTCATTAATTCGAAACTAACCATTTTATTAATGGTAGCTTTAATGATAATTGGCTCATACAGTTCGTTCTTAATTCCTAGAGAAGAAGAACCACAAATCAATGTTCCCATGGCAGACATCATGGTGGGTTATCCAGGTGCTAGCCCTAAAGAAGTGGAAAGTAGGGTAATTAAACCTTTGGAAAAAATCATTGGAAATATCAAAGGAGTAGAGCATATTCATAGTATGGCCATGAACGGTCAGGCAATGATAGTCGTACAGTTTTATGTAGGAGAAAACAGTGAAGATTCTTACGTAAAATTATATGACGAATTGATGAAACACCGCGATATGTTTCCTCAAGGCGTGTATCAACCTATGGTTAAAACACGTTCGATAGACGATGTCCCGATGTTAGGGTTAACGTTTTGGAGCGAAAATTATAGTGATTTTCAATTGCGTCAAATTGCGGAAGAAGTTACTTCGGAAATAGAAAAAGTAAAAGATGTAGCCATTACCAAAGAAATTGGAGGTAGAAAACGAGAATTAAAAGTTGTGTTGGATAAAGATAAAATGGCTGAAAATAATGTGGATGCTTTGAGCATTATGCAAATGATTCAAGCCAATAATGGCAGTGCACAATCTGGAAATTTTGTTCAAAACGACACCGAATATTTAGTGACTACAGGGCAATTTTTAACAACTTCTGAAGATGTTGAAAATTTAGTTATTGGGGTGAACCAAAATAAACCCGTGTATTTAAAACAAGTTGCTATCATTCAAGACGGACCCCAAACTCCTAAGAACTACGTTTCTTTTGGTTACGGAAAAACGAATGAAAAATACAGTCAATTTAAATCGGAATATCCTGCGGTTACCATTTCTGTTGCTAAAGTAAAAGGAGCAGATGCCATGCAAATTGCAGATAAGATTTTGAGCAAAGTGGAAACCTTAAGAAAGAATTTAATTCCTACAGATGTTCATGTAGAAGTGTCTCGCAATTATGGAGAAACAGCTTCCCATAAAGTGGGAGAATTGCTATTGCATTTAGGTGTTGCTATTTTAGCGGTTACGATTTTAGTTATGCTAGCAATGGGTTGGCGAGGTGGTTTAGTCGTTTTCTTTTCGGTTCCCTTAACTTTTGCACTTACATTATTCAGTTATTATTTATTAGGATATACTTTAAATAGAATTACGCTTTTTGCATTGGTTTTTGTAGTAGGAATTGTAGTAGATGATAGTATTATTATTGCTGAAAACATGCACAGGCATTTTAAAATGAAGCGTTTGCCTTTTAAACAAGCAGCTATTTATGCCATAAATGAAGTAGGTAATCCAACCATTTTAGCAACTTTTACCGTTATTGCTGCCATTTTACCTATGGCATTTGTATCTGGAATGATGGGGCCTTATATGAGTCCGATGCCAATTGGCGCTTCAATAGCCATGTTGTTGTCCTTATTTGTTGCTTTAACGGTAACACCTTATTTAGGATATCATTTGCTTCAGGAGAAAGACGAACAGGAGCACAAAGACGAACAAGGTTTAGAAACTAGTTGGATTTTTAAAATCTATAAGAAATTGGAACAACCCTTATTAGATAGTTCTGTAAAAAGAAATCGGATGTTTGGAATTACTATTTTGCTGTTATTAGGTTCTGTAGTGATGTTCTTTACCAAATCGGTTGCTGTAAAAATGTTGCCTTTCGATAATAAAAATGAATTCCAAGTAGTCATCGATATGCCAGAAGGAACAACTTTAGAAAGAACAGCAGTAGTTACTAAAGAAATTGCACAATATCTTACCACGATTCCTGAGGTAGTCAATTATCAAAATTATATTGGAGCGTCTGCACCTATTACATTTAATGGTTTAGTACGTCATTACGATATGCGAGGTGGAAGCAATATGGCCGATATTCAAGTGAATTTATTGCACAAAGAGGGTCGAGATTTACAAAGTCATGATATTGCAAAACTAGTGCGTCCACAAATCCAAAAAATTGCTAAAAAATATGGAGCCAATGTAAAAATTGTAGAAGTGCCACCAGGGCCTCCAGTTTTATCTACATTGGTAGCTGAGGTTTATGGTCCAGATTATGAAGAGCAAATTAAAGTTGCCCATCAAGTTAAGAGAATTTTAGAAACCACTTCGGATGTAGTGGATACCGATTGGATGGTTGAAGCTCCTCAAGTAGAATATAAATTGGAAATTGATAGAGAAAAAGCCATGCTAAATGGGATTGCTCCACAGCAAGTGGTAGGGAATTTAACCTATTTGTTAAGAGAAATGCCAGTATCTAATTTATATGATGAACGATCTAATGATCCCGTAGATATTGTTATGTCTTTGGCAGATGCTGATAAAACTTCACTTCAGGATATTGAAAATTTAAAAATAAAAGGAAATCAAGGAAATATTGTACCAGTAGGCGATTTGGTAAAAGTAAAAACAGATACTTTACAAAATACGATTTATCGCAAAGATCAAAAAAGAGTGGTATACGTTTTGGCAGATATGGCTGGCGTTTTAGAAAGTCCAGTTTATGCAATCCTTGGAATGAATGAAAAATTGCAACAAATGCAATTGCCTTCAGGATATAAAGTGGATGAATTGTATATGGATCAACCTTCAGATGAAAGTAATTTTACGGTAAAATGGGATGGAGAATGGCAAATTACGTTAGAAGTTTTTCGTGATTTAGGAGCCGCTTTTTTAGTCGTAATTATTATCATTTATATGCTTATTGTAGGTTGGTTCCAAAATTTTAAAACGCCTATGGTGATGATGGTAGCTATTCCATTATCGTTAGTTGGGATTGTATTAGGACATTGGTTATTGGGAGCTTTCTTTACCGCTACTTCCTTTATAGGTATGATTGCATTGGCTGGAGTTATGGTTCGAAATTCGGTATTATTAATCGATTTTATTGAAATACGTTTAAATGATGGTATTCCAATAAAGCAAGCTATTATTGAAGCAGGAGCCGTGCGTACAACACCTATTTTATTAACGACAGGTGCAGTAGTAATTGGTGCTTCGATTATTTTGTTTGATCCTATTTTTCAAGGATTAGCCATTTCTTTAGTTGCAGGAGCTATTGTTTCTACTTTGCTAACATTGCTTGTTGTACCGTTGATTTATTATATCACCGAGCGAAAAAAATGGGAAAACAATAATTAAAAAGTAAACCTATGAAATTAGTAGTTATAACAGTTATTGCGGAGTTTGACAAAACAGTTAAAAAAATGCTGAAAGAAGCAAATGTATTGTCCTATTCCTATCGCGATGTAAAAGGGTATCGCGATAGTACAGAAGATGCAGTTGAAACCAATTGGTTTGGCTCTGAAATGAACGAAACAGAATCTATAGTATTCTTTGCATTTGTTGAAAAACAAAATATAGATACTTTATTTGATTTGGTAGCAAAATTTAATTCAAAACAAGAAACAGTATCACATATTCACACAGCAGTTTTAACTGTAGAAAAACACAATTAATATGATAAATAGATTAATAAGAGCTATTGCAGGAACATTCATAATACTTAGTGTTCTTTTAGCAATGTATGTAAACCAAAATTGGTTATGGTTTACCCTTTTTGTAGGCGCTAATTTGTTGCAATCCTCGATTACAAAATGGTGTTTAATGGAAGATATACTTAGGAAAGTGTTTAAAATTAAAGCGTAAACATTTACCAATAAAAAATGCCGTTGAACTACAACGGCATTTTTATTGTTTATAGTGGATAATTCCAAAATTTATTTTTTTGCAACATATACAGCAGTTCCGGTTATGGTAACGGTTACATAATTACTAGCAGTTAATTCCATATCAACATTTATCCCTACTATAGCATTTGCATTTAAATTTTCAGCATTCTTTTTTAATTGTGAAAACGCTTTTTGTTTCACTTCTGCAATACTATCACTAATACCTTCATAATATTTTTGCATATTAAATGTCATTTTCATTTTTTGCATATTCACTGCAATTCCAGATACAATACCTAAATATTCAATTATTTTATAATCTTCTATAGAAGGAGTGGTTGTTACAATCATAATTTGTGATTTAAAAGTTTATTGAATTAGTCGTCTAAATCACTTAAATGTTTCATTTGTATGATAACAATTTTAAGAAGGTAGGTGAATGTAGCTTGTTTTTTAAAAAAAATATCGAATATATGCGTTAGGCGTTAGCGCTAAAGAATAGGTATTTACTTTTTCAATACTATTCGTGTTTTGATTGATTCTATAATACTGATTCAGATTATTTTTAGTATTGAAAATATTTTGCACAGAGGCTCCCATTTGTAATTTGTTTAAATTATCGAAAGTATAGGTGTATCCAGCTGAAAGATTAGTTTGGAAATAATCGGAAAGACGATCTGAGTTAGGTGTGTTATACACAATATCATTATCTACAATTATATCCGTTAATGGAAGTGTAGTAGGTCTACCACTAAACCAGCGACTACCAAATGCAATTTTAAAAGGATCGGCATTATAAACCAGACCTAGTTCCAGATTGTGTTGGATGTCAAAATTATTTGGAAATTTTTGTGGTTCAAAGTTTTCAAAAGTATAATTGTTTCTTGAAAGGGTATAGCTTAACCAAGTTGTGAAATTTTGTATTTGTTTCTGTACCAATATTTCGGAACCAATAATAGTATATTTACCCGAGATTCTTTCAAATTCTAATTGATTTTGAAATCCCTGACTTCTTGAAGTAATTCCGTCTACTTTTTTATAAAAATTATCCATGGAAACCAACCAATTGTTTTTTTTAAAAGTAAAACCCCAAGAAACTTGATTACTGGTTATAATTGGAATATCATCATTGTTAACAAGTATCCATCTTCTGTTTTCTACTCCAAGAAAATCTTGTTGTAAATCGATTACTTGTGTACTTGTTTGGTGTTTTTTTTCTGCTAAAATTTGAGAAGATAAGGTTTCTGAAACCTGATAATTAAATCGAATTCTTGGCTCTACAATTGATTTTTGAAAAGTGGAAATATAACTATATCTCAACCCCAAAGTGGCGTTCCATTTTTGATTTTTTGAAATATAATCACCTTCAGCTATTAATGCGTGATTCTGTAAAACATTTTTTATGTTTCTGGAAAAGGCTGGAACGGTAACTGCGTCTTTATTACGAATACCAATTTCGTTAAATTGGTACCCTTCTCTAAGAGTGAATGCATCTTTAATTTCATGTTGGTTTTCAATACGTATGCCAGTATCTAGAACGGTGTTTTCTTGTTGAAATACTTGGTTACCGTTAATAGATTCATTTTTAGAATTGATTTGATAATTAGAAGCATACACTGTCATTTTTGTAGTATGTTTTGCATTCCAGTTCCTTTTAAACCAAGCACTTCCTCCAAAAGATTGTTGTTCTAAGCTACTGTTTTTTTGAACAGCAGTGTTATTCTCAATTTTACTTTGTTGTAAGTCTAATTGATTAGAAATAGTTATCAAATTAATTTGAAAACTATTTTTACTAGATAATTTATGGTTGTATTGAGCAGTTGCATCGTAAAAATAGAAATTCTCATCTGTTGAAAAAGGTATGTTTTCATTGGAAGTAGATGAAACAATAGTATTTTGGAAAATACGTTTGTAATAATTTTTATACGTTGGAGTTCTTACTAAATCTGTATAAGAGCGACGACCACTAATAGTTAAGCTAGATTGCGGGGAAATTTTAAAATCAGTATTGAAATCAAAATTTAATAAGTTTAAACCAAATGAATTGTTGTTATTTGAAGTGTTGTTTTCAGTGTTAATACTTACGGTGCTCGAAACACTTTCTCCAAACAATGCTGAAGTACCGTTTTTTGTGATTTTAATTTTATTGGGCAAGTTGGGATTTAAAACAGAAATTAAACCATAAAAATGTCCTGTTTGAAAGAGTCGAATATCATTCCATAAAAATAAATTTTGGTCGTGAGAACCTCCTCTTACATTTATATTTGAAACCGTTTCTTCTGGACTATTTATCCCAGGGATTTGTTGCATCGTTTGAAAGACATCAGGTTCTGTTAAACCTGGAAGTATTGAAAATTTTTTAGGTTGAATTTCAAACGAACCATCAATTTTTTTACTAATACCTTTGGTTAAATATACTTGTGCAATTACTTCCTTTAGCTGACTCGAATTGGGCTCTAAATAATAGGTAATACAGTCGTTAACTTGTTCTTTGTTTAACTGTAATGTCAATCTTTTATAGCCTAAATGATTGATTTCTATTGGGTTTGAAGTAGAGTAGGTGATTTCAAAATATCCTTTTTCGTCTGAAACGGTAAAGCTGTTCGTTTGTGTATAATGTATGGAAGCATTTTCTATGGCTTCATTGGTTTCCGAATCCATAAGATAACCACAAATTTTGATTTCTTTATTGGGTACAATAGAAATGTAATGTTCTGTAACCAAATAAAATTTTAAACTGGTTTGATTGGTTAGGTAATTTAATTTCTCTGTAAGAGTTAATTCTGAATTGGGAGGAATTATTTTAAAGGAAATAATATCTTCTTCTAAATAATTGAAAGTAATGCTGTGTTGAGTTGAAATACTTTCTAAAATTTTCTTTAATTCAATAGTATTGCCATTATCCTGAGCAAAAGAATTCAGAATAATGGCAATAAAAAATAAGTATGAAAGATATACGCTATATTTCATTCATTTTTATCAATTCATATTGCAAATCTGAAATTTTTATAGGTTGTAATTGATAAGTAGTGGCAATAATTTCAAGCGCAACAGAAATGTTGTTGGTAGGAATTTTTCCTGTAAATAATTGGTTAGCTGATTTTGGATCGTAACCAATTGAAATATTATACTGTCGCTCAATCTCTTCTAAAATATTTTTAAGTTGTTCCTGTTCAAATAATAATTCATTTTCTAGCCAACTGGGCAGGGTTTCATTGGTTTTCTTTTGAATGATTATATCATTATTTTCAAAAGAAACTTTTTCTCCTTGCGTTAAAATAATAGTGGTATCGTTATGGTTAACTTGAACTCTACCTTCAAAACAAACTACATCAAAGCGTTTGTTTCTAGCTTTAACATTAAATTGTGTTCCTAAAACGGTTACTTTACCTAATGCTGTATTTACTTCAAAAGTTTTTCCTTTTGCAACTTTAAAATAGGCTTCACCTGTTAGATGTAAGGTTCTATTGTTGTCCCAATTTCTATCTTTATATTTTAATTCTGAATCTGAATTAAGTGTAATTTCGGATTGATCGGGCAATAAAAAAGCAGATTTAGCTCCTTTTTTAGCAAATTCTACCACATTTGTGTTTTCTTGGTAAACCATAAAAACACCTAGTGAAATAAGAATTAAAGCAACAACTCTGAAGAACCAATTTTGAGCCATTTGAATGACTTTTCCGGTATCGTTCTTTCTAAGTTTTATTTTGTTTAATAAACTATCTTCATCAAAATCTCTTGTATTCAATTCAGCAGCATGCTCTCTGATACTATTGTAAATAGAGTAATCAGGGTCGAGTTTGAGTTGGTCCAATTCTTCTTTGGGCAAATCATTGTTCATCCATTCCGCTAATATGTATTTATCTTCCATACGGATATTCTTTATTATGAAACAAGTAAAAGTTGTTTTACCCTACTTAAAATTTTTAATCTCTTTTTTTATTTCTATTAAAGCCAAATGAATTCTTTTTTCAACTGCTTTGACACTGATATTCAGTTCTTCAGCAATTTCAGCATATTTTTTTCCATCGATTCGATGCATTAAAAATGCTACTCGTTGCGTTTCATTTATATTATGGATAGCTTTTATTAGCTTCTGTTTAAATTCTTCTTGTTCTAAAAGATGCTCCGGACTTTCGTTATGAACATCTAATTTGGTATTGCTTTTTGAATATTCTAAAACTACCTTTTGATGCGATATTACATTTAAAGAAGCGTTATTAGCTACTGTGTAAAGATACGATTTTGCCTTTTCGATAGGAACATCTTTACAATTTTGCCAAAGTTTTACAAAAGCTTCTTGAGTAATGTCTTCTGCTAACTCTTCGTTACCAAATTTATAAATTAAATAATTGCGTAATGCTTGCGCATGTAATCTAAAAAAAGCAGTAAAATTTACTTCCTCACAAATATTTTTTTTTTCTTTCATTAAAAATATAAAAAAACAGGTAGGGTAAAATTTAGTTTAGCTGTTTTATATACGAACAAATGTATGAAAATAAACTTAATAAACTAAACATTTTTAAATTATGAGCATGCAAATAAACAAAAAAACATTCGAAGAAAAGAAGGCAAACTATATAATCATACAAACCATGATATGGAGTTTGATTTTGCTACTTCTCTTTAATTTGTTTACCTTGTAATCTAATTTTAAAAAATTGATTTCTAAAGATATATGAAAAAAAGTAACTTTTTATCTCTACTTTGTCTTTTGATGCTTACTTTTTCTTGTCAGAATGAAGAAAATGAAATTATTAAAGACGATAAAAATAGCCTTACAGCTGATGCACCACTATATAAATTAGTGGAAAGAGTAGCGCAAAATCCTACTTCAAGAGATAATATTCTTGATAATTCGAGTTGCTTTGCAGTAGTGTTACCAGTTGAAGTAATTGTAAATGGTCAACAAATACAAGTAGATAATCCTGATGATTATCAATTAGTGCAAGATGCAATTGATGCATTTACTACAGATGATGATATTGTTAATTTTATTTTTCCAATTACGATACAATTTCAAAATTTTGAAACACAGGTAATTGAAGATACGGATGCTTTAGAAGATGTAATAGAAGATTGTGATGAGGATGAAGAATTCAATGAAATTGAATGCATTGCCATAAATTATCCAATCACTATTAATACGTATGATAGTAACAATCAAGTTGCAGCAACAGTAACTATTGAAAGTGATGCAGCATTGTTTGAGTTTTTTAGTAATCTGGAAGACACCATGTATGTAGGTATTAATTACCCTATTTCAATTACAAATTCAAATGGTCAAAATATTGTGATTACTTCCAATGAAATGTTTGAAGAAGTTATTGAAGAAGCGATAATGGAATGTAATGTTTCGGGCTTAACATTAGAATCGGTTATAACAGATGGAACTTGGTATATCTCATATTTTTTCAAAAATAATGTGGACCAAACTACAGAATTTGAAGGTTATAATTTAACTTTTTTTACAAATGGAGATATGAATGTAGCGGGTAATGGAAATGATTTAGATGGAGATTGGGAAATCAATTCAAATGCTAGCGAAAGAAAATTAGAAATAGAATTAGATGGTGATTTGCTAATTCAATTAGAAGAAAAATGGAAAGTTATTGAATACTCAGAGACCTTTGTGAAATTAAGGTTAGTGGGTCAAGGTAACGGTGGAAATAATTATATGTATTTATCGAAGAATTAAAATTTGGTTTTTTATTAGTTGCCCCAAGTCCCGAAAACCAGTCTTTATGACTGGTTTTTTCATTATTATATTTTTTAATTTAGAATATTTTGTGAGTTATAAAAACAAGTTTCTTTTCTCACTTTGAAACTTTTACACTTTATACTATCTTTGCGACTTATTAAAATCAAATACTATTATGTTTAATAATTTAACCGATAAATTAGATAAAGCGTTTCATATATTAAAAGGACACGGAAAAATTACCGATGTTAATGTAGCAGATACTTTAAAAGAAGTAAGAAGAGCACTTTTAGATGCCGATGTTAACTTTAAAATTGCTAAAGATTTTACATCTAAGGTTAAAGATAAAGCAATAGGTGAAAATGTATTAACAACACTTCAGCCAGGGCAATTATTAGTTAAAATAGTAAAAGACGAATTAACAGAATTAATGGGTGGCGAAGCGGCAGGAGTTAATTTGTCAGGAAACCCATCCGTTATTTTAATGTCTGGTTTACAAGGTTCTGGTAAAACTACTTTTTCGGGTAAATTAGCTAATTTTTTAAAAACTAAAAAAGGTAAGAAACCATTATTAGTGGCATGTGATATCTATCGACCTGCAGCAATTAATCAGTTGCATGTAGTAGGGGAGCAAATTGGAGTAGAAGTTTATTCGGAACCAGAAAATAAAAATCCTGTTGCAATTGCTCAAAATGCGATTAAACATGCCAAAGCAAATGGTTTTAATGTAGTGATTGTCGATACTGCAGGGCGTTTAGCAGTCGATGAAGAAATGATGACTGAAATTGCAAATGTACATAAAGCCATACAACCTCAGGAGACACTTTTCGTTGTAGATGCTATGACAGGGCAAGATGCAGTAAATACAGCAAAAGCTTTTAATGATAGATTGAATTTTGATGGTGTTATTTTAACAAAATTAGACGGTGACACTCGTGGTGGAGCTGCAATTTCAATTAAATCGGTTGTTGATAAACCGATAAAATTCATTGGAACAGGAGAGAAAATGGATGCGATTGATATTTTCTATCCTTCTCGTATGGCTGATCGAATTTTAGGAATGGGTGATGTGGTTTCCTTAGTAGAAAGAGCACAAGAGCAATACGATGAAGAGGAAGCAAGAAAATTACAAAAGAAAATTGCTAAAAATGAATTTGGTTTTGATGATTTCTTATCTCAAATTCAACAAATAAAAAAGATGGGTAGTATGAAAGATCTTGTAGGTATGATTCCTGGTGCAGGTAAAGCCTTAAAAGATGTTGAAATTGAAGATGATGCTTTTAAACATATTGAAGCTATTATTCAATCGATGACACCTGCTGAAAGAAGTAAGCCCTCTCTTATAGATGTTAAGCGTAAAACTAGAATTGCAAAAGGATCAGGAAGAAAAATTGAAGAAGTAAATCAATTGATGAAGCAATTTGATCAAATGAGTAAGATGATGAAGATGATGCAAGGAGGCGGAGGAAAGAATCTAATGAAGATGATGGGTGGTATGAAAGGGATGAGATAATATAAAGACGCGAATTTTCGCGTCTTCTTTTTTTATATAAAATAACTACTAACAACAACAAAATGAATTTATTAGACGGTAAAAAGGTTTCTGATGATATTAAAAATGAAATAGCAGCAGAAGTTTTAAAGATGAAAGAAAATGGCGAGAAAGTTCCGCATTTGGCAGCTATAATTGTAGGTAATGATGGAGCAAGTTTGACTTATGTAGGAAGTAAGGTAAAATCTTGTGAAAGAGTAGGTTTTGAATCTACGTTAATTAAAATGCCAAGTACTACTTCAGAAACGGAATTGCTAAAAAAGATTAAAGAATTAAATGAAGATGATACTATTGATGGATTCATTGTTCAATTACCGTTACCCAAACAAATTGATACTCAGAAAATTATTTTAGCCATTGATCCAAGTAAAGATGTGGATGGTTTTCATCCTGAAAATTTTGGTAAGATGGCTTTAGATATGACTACTTTTATACCAGCAACTCCTTTTGGAATTTTAGAATTATTAGAAAGATATAATGTAGAAACTAAAGGAAAACATACTGTTGTTATAGGTAGAAGTCATATTGTGGGAAGACCTATGAGTATTCTTATGGGGCGTAAAGGATTTCCAGGTAATTCAACAGTAACATTGACGCATAGTCATACTAAAAATATTAACCAAATTACGAGTCAAGCTGATATTATTATTACGGCTTTGGGAGTTCCAAATTATCTTAAAGCTGAAATGATAAAAGATGATGCTGTCATTATAGATGTTGGTATTACACGTGTTGCTGACGAAACAACTGAAAAAGGGTATAAAATTACAGGTGATGTAGATTTTGAAAATGTTTCTAAAAAGGCTTCTTATATTACACCAGTTCCTGGAGGTGTTGGTCCAATGACTATAGCGATGCTTTTGAAAAATACTTTATTGGCAAGAGAACAAAAGAGAAGTAAATAAAGAATTTCATAAAAATAAAAAAAGTTGCTTTAGCAACTTTTTTTATTTTTATTATTTAATGGTTTTTGTTTTTTGAACATTGGTTTTAAAATAAATAACAGCAAATACAATTCCTGTAATAGCTAACCAAATTAATTTAGAATTAATTGGAGCAGCAGGAGGATCATCATCAGCAGGAGGGTCTAATTGTGCAAAACCTACAAAGCTAAACAAGCTCATTAATAAGGTTAAGAAAAACGTAGTAAATTTCACTTTCATTTTGTAATAGGTTAATATATTAGCAGTACTATTGAATATCATTCAATATCTTGCAATAATATTAAAAAATTATGTAATACGAAAATCTGAGGTGAAAAATAACTCTACTGATGGATATTTTTGTTTGGTCATTTGTATAGAAAATTCACTATCTGCTAAAAATACCAATTGACCGTATTTGTCATGTCCTAAAAATTTCTGTTTTACTCTTCTAAATTCTTTGAATTCTTCATTCTTTGGATCTTTGGGTTTAACCCAACAGGCTTTATGTGCTGGGAAATTTTCATAGATACATTTAGCTCCATATTCGTGTTCTAAACGATATTGAATTACTTCATATTGAAGGGCTCCAACTGTTCCAATAACTTTTCTACCATTCATTTCTAAGGTAAACAACTGGGCAACTCCTTCATCCATCAATTGATCAATTCCCTTTTCTAATTGTTTAGCTTTTAATGGATCAGCATTATTGATGTATCTAAAATGTTCAGGAGAAAAACTTGGAATTCCTTTGAAGTTCATTTTTTCACCTTCGGTTAGAGTGTCTCCGATTTTAAAATTTCCCGTGTCATGTAATCCTACAATATCTCCAGCATAGGAAATGTCAACAATTTCTTTCTTTTCAGCAAAAAAAGCATTCGGACTCGAAAACTTTATGTTTTTACCATGTCTTACATGTAAATAGGGTTTGTTTTTTTCAAATGTACCCGAAACAATTTTAACAAATGCTAAACGGTCTCTATGTTTTGGATCCATATTCGCATGAATTTTAAACACAAAACCACTAAACTTTTCTTCGTCTGGCTCCACCAATCGAGTGTCTGATTCTTTTGCTCTTGGAGTAGGTGCAATTTCAATAAAACAATCTAATAACTCACGTACTCCAAAATTATTCAAGGCAGAACCAAAGAAAACAGGTTGTAACTCTCCTGCTAAATATTCGGATTCATTAAAATCTGGATATACTTCACTAATAAGTTCTAATTCTTCACGTAGTTTCTGAGCTGGTTTTTCACCAATAATTTTTTCTAATTCTTTACTTTCAATATCAGAAAAAGCAATGGTTTCTTCAATATTTTTTCTGCTATCTCCTTCAAATAAATTAATGTTTTTTTCCCAAATATTATAAATTCCTTGAAAGTCATAACCCATTCCAATTGGATAACTTAAAGGAGTAACTCGTAATTTTAGTTTTTGTTCTACTTCATCCATTAAATCGAACGCATCTTTACCTTCTCGATCTAATTTATTGATGAAAACAATCATTGGAATGTTTCTCATTCGACAAACTTCAACTAATTTTTCCGTTTGTTCTTCCACACCTTTTGCAACGTCAATTACAACAATTACGCTATCTACAGCGGTTAAAGTTCTAAAAGTATCTTCAGCAAAATCTTTATGCCCAGGTGTATCGAGTATATTAATTTTTTTTTCTTTATAATTGAAAGCAAGTACAGACGTTGCAACAGAAATACCTCTTTGGCGTTCTATTTCCATAAAGTCTGAAGTAGCTCCTTTTTTTATTTTATTGCTTTTTACCGCACCTGCTTCTTGTATCGCTCCTCCAAAAAGTAATAGTTTTTCAGTTAAAGTTGTCTTTCCTGCATCGGGATGGGATATAATTCCAAAGGTTCTTCTCTTCTTTATTTCGTCTTTAAAACTCATTCTTTAAAAATTTTTGCAAATATATAACCTTTTGCAATAACCATAGACTATTTTGTTTTTATATCTTAAACGTTAATAATTTGTTTGTTTGTTGTGTTTATTTATAGAATTAATGTACTTTTTTCTTCTTTTTGGAGTTATATATTTGGAATAGTAAAATTTAAATTAGAATTCCTAAGTCCTGCAAATTAATTGACACAAGTGTAAAATAAAACGTATTGAGTTGTTTTTGAGTGTCTTAAAAACAGAGTGTTTTTTTTGTTTATAATTTTTTGTTAATAGCGAATCATATTGTTGGTATATACATTTGAATTATTATTTTTGTGGGTTAGAAATAAAAAATCATAAAAATCATATGAGAAACATTGCATTTATTATAATTTGCTTTTATTCTTCTTTCTTTTTGTATGCTCAAGAAAAAGAGGTATTATTTACTATAGATGACCAACCTTTTTACACGGATGAGTTTGTACGAGTATACAACAAAAACTTAGATCTAGTAAAAGATGATTCTCAAAAAGATTTGGATAAATATTTAGACCTTTTTTTAGGATATAAATTAAAGGTTCAAAAAGCAAATAAATTAGGTTTGCAAAATGATAGTAAGTATATCAATGAGTTAAATTCCTATAGAACGCAGTTAGCAAAAAACTATTTGAATGACTCTAAAGTTACAAACGGTCTTATTGAAGAAGCATATCAAAGAATTAAAAATGAAGTAAGAGCTTCTCATATTTTAGTTTTAGTAGATGAAAGTGCAACCCCTCAAGACACTTTAAAAGCTTATAATGCTATTATGAATTTAAAATCTAGAGCAGAGGGTTCTGAAGGGTTTGATGCAATTGCTGCAAAATACTCAGAG
Source organism: Flavobacteriaceae bacterium (assembly GCA_002862755.1). GTDB lineage: Bacteria > Bacteroidota > Bacteroidia > Flavobacteriales > Flavobacteriaceae > Flavobacterium. The sequence goes on from PKDY01000048.1 coordinate 16,432, forward strand.
GATCCATCAGCAAAAGAGAACAAGGGAGATTTAGGGTATTTTACAGCTTTTAAAATGGTGTATCCTTTTGAAAATGCTGCTTTTACAACACCAGTTGGTTCTATTTCTAAACCTTTCCGTACTCGATTTGGCTATCATATTATAAAAGTTACTGATAAAAGGGTAAATAGAGGGGAAGTAACCGTGGCTCATATCATGATTTTAAAACCTAATAATAAAGCAGCTGCGGAGGAACAAAAAGCAAAGCAAACCATTACAGATATTTATCAAAAAATTCAACAAGGAGAAAGTTTTGAGGCTTTAGCAAAACAATTCTCAGAAGATAAATCAAGTGCTGTAAATGGAGGTATATTACAACGTTTTGGTTCAGGGCAATTAACCTCTCAAGAATTTGAAGATGTTGCTTTTTCTTTAAAAGATAAAAATCAAATTTCGGCTCCTTTTGAATCTAAATTTGGATGGCATATCGTAAAATTGATTGAAAAACATCCAGTACAATCTCTTGACGAGATGCGTTATGATTTGGAAAATAAAATACGTAGAGATGAACGTTCTTTAATTATAACTAATTCGTTGGCTAAAAAAGCAAGAGCAAAATACCCTATAAAAGTTGATGAAAAAATGGTTTCCAAAATTAAATCTTGGATTACGGATGATTATTATACACAAACTTGGAGCATTCCAGAAAAAGCTAATGAGGTTGATCAAACCCTTGTTACTATTAATAATGATTCGAAAATTGCTACGAAAGAATTTTTAAACTATTTAGTTTCTCAACAAAAAGGAAGTGTAAAAGTTAAGCCCACTTCAAAATTAGTAGACCAACTTTTAGAAAATTGGCTAGATGATAAGTTAATAGCTTATTACGATGCAAACTTGGAAAAAGAATTCCCAGATTTTAAATATGTAATGGATGAGTATAGAGACGGATTGTTGCTTTTCGATTTAATGGAAAAAGAAATATGGATTAAAGCGAAAACAGATACAGTTGGTTTAGAAGCTTTTTATCAAAGCCATAAAAATGATTATATGTGGAAAAAGAGAGTAGATGTGGATTTATTATCGTCTACTGATAGCAAAATAATCAAAAAAGCACAAGGTTATCTTAAAAGTGGAAAATCATTAGACTATATTAAAGATAAATTAAATAAAGAAGGCCAAGTAAATATCATGGTTAAATCTGGCGTTTTTGAAGAAGATTTTGATGTTTTGCCAGAATTTAAAATTGAAAAGAAAGGTGTAACTCCAATCGTTTCTAAGGGAGAATATTATTTTACAGCTTTAGTAAAAGAGGTAAAACCAGCTGAACCTAAAGCATTGTCAGAATGTAAAGGGAAATTAATTAACGATTACCAACAGTATTTGGAAAGTAACTGGGTAGGCGAATTGAAAAAGGAATTCAATGTAAAAGTTGATGAAACTGTCTTTGCAAAAATTAAAAATCAACTTAAAAAGTAATGAAGTTTTTTCGAGTAATCATACTTGTACTTTTAACTACTACTTCTTGTGAATACTTTCGAAAGCCAAAAGAACCCTTGGCAGTTGCAAGAGTAGGAGATGATTATTTATATAAAAAAGATATTCAAAATTTAGTACCTAAAGGAACTTCTAAGCAAGATAGTATTGCTATTGTTAAAAGTTATTTGGATCGATGGGCAACGCAAAAACTTTTGTTTAATGGAGCAGAAATTAATCTTTCTAAAGAAAAGATAAATGAATACGAAGCCTTAATTAATCAATATAAAATTGATTTATATACTAAAGGATATGTGGAGCAATTGGTTTTTAAAAAAATTGATACCCTTGTTACAGATACCGAAATAAAAGAATATTACGAAAAAAACAAGCAGTTTTTTAAAAACCCTACTGAATTAGTTAAGTTGCGTTATATTAATTTAGTTAAAGAAAATCCAAAGTTTGATAATATTAGAGCAAAGTTTACTTCCTTTGCCAAAAAAGATATTAAATATTTGGAGGATTTATCAATACAATTTAAAAGTTATGCTTTTAATGATTCCATTTGGGTGGACGTTAATCAAGTTTTTCAAAAATTGCCATTTATAAATTTAGAGAATAAAGGAAAATATCTAGAAGATGGAATTAATTACCAGTATCCAGATTCTACAACCGTTTGGTTAGTAAAAGTCAACAAGGTTTTACCGAAAGATAGTCCTACTCCTTTACAATTTTTAAAACCTACAATAAAACAAGTAATTATAAATAATAGAAAATTAGAATTAATTAAGACAATAGAAAAGGATATTACAAATGATGCGATTAAAAATAAAAAATATGAAGTTTACAACTAGAAATACACCATTAGCGCTTTTATTAATGGCAATGACTAGTGTTTTTGCACAGGCGCCAAAAGAGAAAGTAGATGGAGTTGTGGGTGTGGTAGGAGATTTTGTAATTTTAGATTCTGATATCGATTTAGAATACATACAATTAAAAGCTAGAGGAGTAGATACCAATCAAATTACACGTTGTGAATTGTTTGGAAAACAATTGGAAGATAAATTATATGCGCATCAAGCCATTCAAGATAGTATTATTGTTACTGATGCAGAAGTAAATAGTTTTATGGACCAACAAATCGATGCTATGGTCGAACAAGTGGGTTCATTAGATAAAGTTATCGCTTTTTATCGCAAGAAAAATGTAGATGATTTTAGATCTTATTTTTTTGATATCATCAAGAATAATAAGTTAACCGAACAAATGCAGAAAAAGATTATTGATGGTGTAGAAATTACTCCTGAAGAAGTACGCAACTTCTTTAAAGAAATACCTCAAGATGAAATCCCAACATTTGGTGCTGAAGTGGAAGTAGCTCAAATTGTGGTGAAACCAGTAGTTTCAGAAGAAGAGAAACAAAAAGTTGTGGATAAATTAAGACAAATTCGCCAAGAAGTGATTGATGGTTCTAGTTTCTTTAGTAAAGCCGTTCTGTTTTCTGAAGATCCTGGATCAAGCTCAAATGGTGGTTTTTATAAAATGAATCGTAAAACTCCTTTTGTTAAAGAGTTTAAAGATGTGGCTTTCTCTTTAGATGAAGGAGAAATCTCAGAACCTTTTGAAACTGAATTTGGATACCATATTATTATGGTTGAAAAGATTAAAGGTCAAGAAGTAGAGTTAAGACATATTTTAATTGCACCAAAGTATACTAACGAAGCTTTAAAAGAAGCGAAAGAAAAAATTGAATTGATTCGTTCTAAAATTATGAATAATGAAATTTCTTTTTCTGATGCAGCTAAATCGTCTTCTGATGAAAAAGAAACCAGAAACAATGGGGGTGTGCTTTTAAACCCAAGAACTTTAGAGCCTCGTTTCGAATTAACCAAAATGGATCCTGCTTTATACGGTCAGATTTCGTCATTAAAAGATGGGGAAATCTCACAGCCTATTTTATCAGATAATCAACAAGGAGGAGGTAAGTTCTATAAAATTATTACTGTAAATAATAGAACTGAAGAGCATAAAGCCGATTTTGCTCAAGATTATCTTAAAATTAAAGAATTGGCTTTGCGTGACAAACAAATTAAAACCATTGGAAAGTGGACAGAAGAAAAAATTGCTGAGACCTATATAAAAATTAGTCAAGATTACAAGCAATGTGAGTTTACTAATAACTGGTTAAAGAAATAAAAATAATACTATATTTTTAATAAAAGCGAATAGTAAAGGTAAAGCATTAGTGTTTCCTGCTGTTCGCTTTTGTTTTAGTAATGCTAAACTGTAAAAGTCTTTTAAAATTGTAAGTATTTTTTCTTACATTAGTAACCCATAAGATAACATTTAAATTCGTATCCCATATATGTCAGATGTAGCAACCATTCAACAACTGGTAGAAAAACAAAAAGCGTTAAAACAAGAAATTGCTAAAGTTATAGTTGGACAGGATGAAGTAATCAATCAAATCGTACTTAGTATTTTTGCAGGAGGTCATGCTTTGTTGATAGGAGTACCTGGTTTAGCCAAAACTTTAATGGTTAATACAATTTCAAAAGCATTAGGACTAGAGTTTAAACGCATTCAATTTACACCAGATTTAATGCCTTCAGATATTTTAGGAAGTGAAATTTTAGATGAAAATCGCCAATTTAAATTTATCAAAGGACCTGTTTTTTCAAATATTATTTTGGCGGATGAAATCAATCGTACGCCACCTAAAACACAAGCTGCTTTATTAGAAGCGATGCAAGAAAGAGCGGTTACAGTAGCAGGACATAATTATAAATTAGATTTGCCCTATTTCGTTTTGGCGACACAAAACCCTATTGAACAAGAAGGGACGTATCCTTTACCTGAAGCTCAGTTAGATCGTTTCATGTTTGCAATTAAGTTGGAATACCCTTCATTTGAAGAAGAAGTAAATGTGGTAAAAGCTACTACAACTGATTTTAAACCAGAAGTGAATTCCTTGTTCACAGCAACAGAGATTATCGATTTCCAAAATGTAATTCGTAAGATTCCTGTTCCTGATAATGTTATCGAATATGCCGTTACTTTAGTAAGCAAAACTAGACCAGATAACCCACTAACCAATGATTTTGTGAAAACCTACATCGATTGGGGTGCTGGTCCAAGAGCCTCGCAAAATTTAATTCTTGCTGCTAAAACGCAAGCGGCTTTAAAAGGAAAATTCTCTCCCGATATAGAAGATGTTCAAGCAGTTGCAACCGGTATTTTACGTCATCGTATTGTTAAAAATTATAAAGCAGATGCTGAAGGAATCTCAGACGAAGAAATAATTAAAAAGTTGTTTTAATTGGTGGATAAAAAAAGAGAATAGTCTTAAATTTAACAAATCTTAACCTGCCTCTTTACCTGATAATAATTTTGTATTACTCTTGAAATGTAATTGATTCCATGATTACGTGTAAATTTTTTAAAAATATAATCCTACTGGGATTACTTGTTCTATTGGCTTGTAAGGAAAAGACAACCCTTTATGTAACAAATGATAAGTACTCTAATAGTAATGAAAATTACGAAGAAATAGATACTGTTTTAGAAAAAAACAATCCTAAAAGATTGGATTTGTCTAAACAGCAATTGTTTATAGACACGACAAAGACCTCACAATTTTTTCAAAGCTATTACAATTGGAACCCGAATCTTCAACATGAAAATTTTTCTTATTTTCTGAAGGAGATTACTAAAAAGTTTCCTTTACAAAAGCAAGAGATTTCTAGTTTTCCAAGGGAATGGTTAGTAATTGAAAAATTAAATGATGAATTTTTAATTTACAAACCTTGTAATGGAAGTACGGAAAGCTTTGTAATTACTGATGAAGCTTTGTATTTTTTCCATCAATTAGAACCTGAAGTAGCATTGTTACATCGAGTTGTTACTTCAAATGATACGATATTTAATGCAACTTTACTAACCTTGTCTGAAAAGAATACTGTCATTCAATCTAATTTTTCAATTCAACCTAGTGAAATGAAAGATGTGTATCAGTTGAAATATAATCATGATGCCATTGTTGAAGAAAAATATATTATTCCAATGGATAAAGTCATTCATTTTAATATGGTAGTCAACCATTGCCCAGAAGATATGGTTCGAGAATACGATAACTTTGATTATTAATTATAAACAAAATTATAAGTATCTTTCTTGTTTCGTTTTAACAATATATTATAAAAAATTAAAATGGGTTAGTTCGTATTTTTAGTAAATTAGAGATTTACAAGATGTAACATATAATTTCTAATTTTTTTAGATATGGTTAGTCCAAAATTACAAGCTTTTATACCTCTTTTTTATTTGGTTTGGTCTGATGATTTACTAACTTTAAAAGAGTTTCAAACCCTTGCTACCTTTATTAAAGATCAAGATTGGTTAAGCCAAGATGAAAAAGAATATCTTTTATCGAATATAGATCGATCCAATCCACCTTCACGTGCAATTATAGATAAGTGGAAAGAAGAAATTCGTAACACTATTTTAAAAAATCCATCCATAGCATCCAGTTATGATGTGGCCAAAATGCTTTCCGATGATGAAGCACAAATCATACCTCTAAAACCTTATTTTTTGAAAATTGAGAATGATTTGGGCTATTTAAGTGAAGAAGTAATTAGTACGTTTAAAACGACAGCTGATACTTTTACTTCTAAAAACAATACCTTTTCACAATTTGATGTGTCTAAGCTTACTACTATTCTCGATGGGAATCAAGTAGGTATTATCAACAAAGTAAAAGCAGTAATTTCAAGGCCTGAATTTGCTTATGAATATGGACTAGATACTACTACTTACCGCAATAGGGTTTATGATTGGTGTAAAATTTTGGCAAAAGAAAATTTTGGAAATAAAGCCTATCCAAAAGAATATGGAGGTGGTAATGATATAGAAGCCTATTTTGCGATTATGGAAACCTTAAGTTATCACGATTTAAGTTTGGTTATTAAATTTGGAGTTCAATTTGGATTATGGGGCATGAGTGTCTATTCCTTAGGAACCCAAAAACATTATGAAAAATATTTAAAAGATATTGGTGATTTAACTTTACCAGGTTGTTTCGCAATGACAGAAACACATCATGGCTCCAATGTAAAAGGATTAGAAACAACTGCTACTTATAGTCATAAAGATAAGACTTTTAGTATTCATACGCCACATCCAAAAGCTCAAAAAGAATATATAGGGAATGCTGCTGTACACGGTCAAATGGCTACTGTATTTGCTAAATTGATTATAGATAATCACGATTATGGTGTAAATGCTTTTATTGTGCCTTTAAGAGACAGTGAGGGAAATGCGGTAAAAGGAGTTACTATTGGCGACTGTGGTCATAAAATGGGATTAAATGGTGTTGATAATGGAACTATTCGTTTTGATCAAGTGGTAATCCCAAAAGAAAATATGTTGGATCGATTTGCTTCAGTAAATGAAAATGGAGTATTTGAAAGTCCTATTCCAAGTGATAATCGACGTTTTTTTACGATGTTAGGGACTTTGGTAGGGGGACGTATTGGTATTCCAAGATCTGCTTTGTCAGCTGCGAAATCAGGAATTACAATTGCGATTAAATATGCAGATCAAAGAAGACAATTTGGTCCAGATGGAGGATCGGAGTTACCTATTTTGAATTATCGCATGCACCAAAGAAGATTATTTCCGCATTTGGCTACAATTTATGCCACGCATTTTGGATTGCAATATTTAACCCGTCGTTTTTTAGAGAAAACGGAAGAGGAAATGCAAGAAATTGAGGCTCTGGCTGCGGGATTAAAAGCCTATTCTACTTGGAATACAACGAATACTTTACAAGAATGTAGGGAAGCATGTGGTGGAAAAGGCTATTTGTCAGAAAATAGAATAGACGATTTAAAAAATGATACTGAAATTTATACCACTTTTGAAGGTGATAATACGGTTTTAATGCAGTTAGTGGCTAAAAATAGATTGTCAGAGTTTAGAAAAGAATTTGGAAAAATGAATTCTTTGGGCATGATTAATTATGTTTTTGAAAATGCAAAAACCGCACTTACTGAAAAAAATCCAATTGTTACTCGCACCACAGATGCAACTCATTTATTGGATTTCGAATTTCATTTACAGGCGTTTCAATATCGAGAAAAAACGATTTTAGCTTCTGCTGCCAAGCGTATAAAAAAATTAATCGATGAAGGACTAGAGCCTTACGATGCTTTTAATGTGGTGCAGCATCATATGATTGAAGTCGCTCAAGCCTATCTGGAAAGAATACTATTGGAACAATTTCAAGAGAATATTTCTAAAGTTCAAGATCAAGAAGTTCATGCAGTTATGAAACAGTTGGCCCAATTATTTGCGCTTTCAGTAATTGAAAAAAATAAGGCTTGGTATTTAGAGGAAGGATATATGGAAGCTGTAAAAACAAAAGCCATTCGAAAAATGGTAAATCAATTGTGTTGGGAAATTCGTCCAAATGCCGTTGGTCTTGTTGATGCCTTTGCTATACCAGACAGTTGTTTGGCTGCTCCTATTGTTTTTAGTTAAAGTTGGGTTTTATTGTAGAAAGTTATTTAAGAAAACTTAATTGAAGTTTGGAGCTTATTTTTTCATCCAATTCTTTATCATAAAAAAACAAAAACATGCTTCCCATCATATCTTGATTGGTTGTAGAGGTATTGTCAACTTCTAAAACGAGTTCGTAATCATGGTTTTTATAAAGCCATACTCCTGCTTGGGAACTAAAAGGTGTAACTTCAAGTAACCCCGTTTTGTTTTTATAATTGGAAATCGGGCTATGAAATACATTTTTTTGAGCAGTTCTATCATATAAAGCAATAGAAGTTGCAAAAGGATGTACATGTATAGCAGAAAAATGCAACCTAAGACTATCTTTTAAGTCTAATTGTTCTGATATATTACTACGATAGGTATTTTTTCCTTTGGGAACGACCCAGTGACCTGAAAGCATATTCCCTTCTTTATCCATGTAACTGTGATTTTTTGTTTCTACGGGAATGCATTGATTGGTTCCAGGATCTAAGGGTTCTTCAAAAGGATTGTTTTTATTGTAGGGTAATTGTATATAGGCGGTTTTACTTAATAGTGGTTTTTGTGATCCGTCATATTTTTCATGTGAAATTAAAATTTCATGTTTTATTTTTTTGAAAATGGATGGATAATTATGATTCAATGCTTGAGAAGTGATAAAAAGATATTCATTGCCTTTAATGGGTATCCCAAAGCCTTCTGGATAGTTGTATTTTTCAAATCCATTAGATAATGATGTGAGTCTTGGATATTGTTTGCCAATACGATCTTCTAAGTGCCATTGAGTGTAATAGTTCACATCATTTAAATCGACATTCATATGACAAATAAAATCTTTAGAAATAGTTTCATTCGTTTTAGCATCAAGAGCTTTCACTTCAAAACCGGTAATCCAAAGCAAATCATTCTCTTGACTTAGTTGAATGTATCTAGATGATTTCGGACCTTCCATAGATTTATAAATTGCATCTATTAAAAAAGTTGGAGAGTGCATTTTGTATTCATTCTGCTTTTTTTCTACTTTCCAATTGCTTTCAACCAATCCAAAAGTATACAACAGTTTCGTTTTTAGTATGGCTTGATGACGAGTAGATAAAAAAGAATAAACGGTAATTCCAAAAACGCTTGAAAAAATAAAAGTAAAGGCTAAATATTTATATATCTTTGATTTTATTACCATTTTATAAAAGAATAACAACAAAAATAAGTGAAATGAGTATACAATCGAAAAACAAGCAAAGAATTTTTGGTTTAGATGTTGTAAGAGCTCTAGCTATTATATTGGTGTTGTTTTCTCATGTGTATTATTTAATTGATCTTAATGATCCTTCAATTATCGCTTTAAGCGGTTTATTAGGGTTTACAGGTGTGGAATTGTTTTTTGTTTTAAGCGGTTTTCTTATTGGTTCCATTTTATTAAAGAATTATGTGGAAAGCACTTTCACAAAAAAAGACCTTTTTGTATTTCTAAAAAGAAGATGGTTTCGCACATTGCCTGCTTATTATCTAGTGTTGTTACTCAATATACTGCTGGCACTATATATGGGGTATTCTCTTGAAAATATAGAGAGGTATTTTTTCTTTCTTCAAAATTTTTCAGCGTATCATATTTCTATTTTTAGCGAATCTTGGAGTTTGTCAGTTGAAGAATTTACTTATATTCTGGCCCCAGTAGTATTGTTTATAGTTGGGAAAATTTGGAATTATAATAGAAAGATAAGTTTTTTAGTTTGTACACTTTTATTGATATTATTTTTTAATGGTGTGCGCTATTTCTATTATTTAAATAGTTCTATAAATGATATGGACCAATGGAATACCCAATTGAAATTAATTGTAATTTATCGTGTTGATGCTATAATAATTGGGTTTTTAGTAGCTTGGATTCATTATTATTATGGTTCGTTTCTTAAAAAATATAGTGTTTATCTGTTTATTATTGCGGCACATTTGTATTTTCTACAATTTGTTGTGTTCAATGTATATGGGTTTGATATTTATACACAGCCTTTATATTTTAGGGTTTTTTACTTTACATTTTGTGCTTTTACTTTTGCTATGGGCTTGCCTGTTTTTATTTACTGGAAAAAGTCTAATTCTAAAATTTCTAAAGTTATAACTGGCATTAGTAAAGTATCTTACAGTATGTATTTATTGCATTATAGTATTATTACTGTACTTCTAAAGAAATTACTTTACGATAAGTATCTTGTACTTTCTACTATTTTTGTAGTGCTGCTCTATTTTTTTGGAACTGTTGTTTTTTCTTATTTTTTATATCGTTTTTATGAAAAACCTATGATGCAATTGAGAGATAAATAATCGTAAAAGCAATCTTTAATTGTATTTTTTAAAATGCAAGTAAAAAAAATTGATGCAAATTCTTATTTTTTGCTTAAATGTAGTACGATAACGTTTTAGTAATTTTGATAATTTAATAATTTTTGTTTCTTAAATTAAGAATTTAGTAAAAAATACTGTAAAAAATTATTTTTTTTGAATTTTCATCATTAAAAATGCGTAATTGAGAATAATATTTAGTAGAAATTAAGGTTTTATTAAAAATTTTTAAATCTCGTTAAGATTCACTAAATTTGTGACACTTTTAAAAACTAACAAAAAATAATTATAATAGTATGGCTTTTGATATTGAAATGATTGAAAAAGTGTACGCTACTATGGCAGAACGTGTGGATAAAGCACGTGAGCTTGTGGGTCGTCCACTTACATTATCTGAGAAAATTTTATATTCGCATTTGTGGGAAAAAATGCCTACACAAGCTTACACAAGAGGAAAAGATTATGTTGATTTCGCACCAGATAGAGTAGCTTGTCAAGATGCGACTGCGCAAATGGCCTTATTACAATTCATGCATGCAGGTAAAAAAAATGTAGCTGTTCCAACAACAGTTCACTGTGATCACTTAATTCAAGCAAAGGTTGGTGCTGAGGCAGATTTGTCAAGAGCAAAATCACAATCTAGCGAAGTTTTCGATTTTTTATCTTCCGTTTCTAATAAATATGGAATTGGTTTTTGGAAACCAGGTTCTGGAATTATTCACCAAATTGTTTTAGAAAATTATGCATTCCCAGGTGGAATGATGATTGGTACAGATTCTCATACAGTAAATGCTGGAGGATTAGGTATGTTAGCAATTGGTGTGGGTGGAGCTGATGCTGTAGATGTAATGGCTGGAATGTCTTGGGAATTGAAATTTCCAAAATTGATTGGAGTAAAACTAACGGGTAAATTAAACGGTTGGACTGCTCCTAAAGATGTTATTCTTAAAGTGGCTGATATTCTTACAGTTAAAGGAGGAACGGGTGCAATTGTTGAATATTTTGGTGAAGGTGCTGAATCTATGTCATGTACAGGTAAAGGTACAATCTGTAATATGGGGGCAGAAATAGGAGCTACAACTTCTACTTTTGGATACGACGATTCGATGCGTCGTTACTTAAATGCTACGGACCGTCAGGATGTAGTGAAAGCAGCAGACAAAGTTGCGTCATATTTAACAGCTGATAAAGAAGTATATGCTGATCCTGCGAAATATTTCGATCAATTAATCGAAATCAACTTGTCAGAATTAGAACCACATATTAACGGACCATTTACTCCAGATAGAGGAACACCAGTTTCTAAAATGAAAGAAGAAGCTGCTGCAAATGGTTGGCCAATAAAAGTAGAATGGGGGTTAATTGGTTCTTGTACCAATTCATCTTACGAAGACATGACACGTGCTGCTTCAATTGTAGAGCAAGCAGTTGCTCATGGTATTTCTCCAAAAGCTGAATTTGGTATTAATCCAGGTTCTGAGCAAATTCGTTACACTATCGAAAGAGATGGTATTATTGCAACTTTCGAGAAAATGGGTACTAAAGTGTTTACCAATGCTTGTGGACCATGTATTGGGCAATGGGATAGAGAAGGAGCAGATAAAGAAGAAAAAAATACAATTGTTCACTCGTTTAATAGAAACTTCTCTAAACGTGCTGATGGTAATCCCAATACACATGCTTTTGTAACTTCTCCAGAAATGGTTGCTGCATTAGCTATTTCAGGAAGATTGGATTTCAATCCATTAACGGATACATTGGTAAACGATAAAGGAGAAGAAGTAAAATTAAATCCTCCAAAAGGGGATGAATTGCCAAATAAAGGTTTTGATGTTGAAGATGCTGGTTTTCAGGCTCCTGCTGAAGATGGTTCGAATGTTGAAGTAGTTGTTTCTCCTACATCTGAGCGTTTACAATTATTAGCTCCATTTGCTCCTTGGAATGGTCAAAATATTACGGGTGCTAAATTGTTAATCAAAGCATTTGGAAAATGTACTACAGACCATATTTCAATGGCTGGCCCTTGGTTACGTTTCCGTGGACATTTAGATAATATTTCTAATAATATGTTAATTGGTGCTGTAAATGCATACAATCAAGAAACCAATAAAGTTAAAAACCAATTGACAGGAGGTTATGATGCAGTTCCTGCTGTACAAAGAGCATATAAAGCTGCTGGTGTTCCTTCAATTGTGGTAGGAGATCACAATTATGGAGAAGGTTCTTCTCGCGAGCATGCTGCTATGGAACCGCGTTTCTTGGGTGTGAAAGCAGTTTTAGTAAAATCTTTCGCTCGTATTCACGAAACAAACCTTAAAAAGCAAGGTATGTTAGGATTAACATTTGCTAATGAAGCGGATTATGATAAAATTCAAGAAGATGATACGATTAACTTCTTAGATTTAACTGAATTTGCACCTGGAAAACCATTAACTATTGAATTCGTTCACACTGATGGTACCAAAGATGTAATTTTAGCAAATCATACCTATAATGAAGGTCAAATTGAATGGTTTAAAGCAGGTTCTGCTTTAAATTTAATTGCAGCTGGAAAAGCGTAACATTCAGTTCTCTTATAATTTTAAAAAAGCTCCAATTTTATTGGAGCTTTTTTTATCGTATCTGCTGAATCGTAAAAAAGCAATCTTCACTGGTGCCTAAAATAGAAACAGAAGCTAAATCACTTACAATTTCGAAAATAATGGTGTCACCTGTTGTTAATTCAATAAGTGATTCCACTTGTCTTACAGGCGGTGTTACATTCGTTGAAAGAACGCTTATATTAGCAAAGCTGTTTCGGTTTATAACTGTTCCGTTTTTGGTTATGGCTACCCCAAAATTTGTTGCCACACCTACTGTTGAATTGGATTTGATTTGAATTTTTATTGCATAAATACCATCTTGTTTTGCTGTGAAAGTATTCGTTGTTGTATTAAATTCTGAATTGGCATCAAATTGAATTAAATCAAAAGGAATTTTTACTCTATTGGATAAGAGATTCAAATTTACAAGGGCACCACTTGAAAATTGACCTTTAATAACCGTTTTAAGGTAACTGTTAACCACTGTTTTTGATGAAACTCGTTTTGAATTACCTAAATTATCAACTACAATTATGGAATCCTTTGCCGCTGTTAAATTGGTTGTTAAAGTAGTACTTCTAATTCTTAAATCACCATTAATATCCAAAGTAGCGCTTGGATTAGTGGTTTCAATTCCTACTTGAGCATAGATGCAAATGCTACCTAATAAACTAAGAAATAAAATAAAATTTTTCATGTTTTTGCGCTTTAGATTGTTTCCTATAAATGTAAAGCCCAATTCTGTTAATTTTAGATAGATTTATTGTGTAAAATGTTAATTTATAGTCTTTTGAGAATTGATAAATTGTAGTAAAATACTTTAGAAATAATCAAGTGTTTTTGGTTTAAAATGACCTAAATTTTAAAAATTAATTGAATAATAACAAATTGATAAAATTTAGACTTTAAAAATTGATTTTTGTTTGCAAAACACCTTTTTTATTTTCTTTTTCTTAACTCAATTTCGAATAAAAAATTGTAATTTAACAAAAAAAAATGGCAATAATTCATGTGGCAGCGGAATGTTTTCCTATTGCAAAAGTAGGTGGTTTAGCTGATGTGGTAGGTGCACTACCCAAATACCAGAATCAAAATAATCAAAAGGCGGAAGTAATCATGCCTTTTTATAATGTGCCATTCCTACACAACCATAAATTCACGACACTTTATGAAGATGAGTTGCCTTTAAACGGGAAAAAATATTTTTTTACAATTAAACAGCTTAAAAGTGACATTGGATTTCCTATTTATTTTGTTGAAATTCCTGAATTATTATATACCGATTATGTCTATTCACAAAATGATACGCTTCGTTTTATAGCTTTTCAAATAGCGACATTAAAATGGATTACAACTTGGGAATTTCAACCTGAAGTAATACATGTTCACGATCATCATACGGGGTTAATCCCTTTTATGATGACGCAATGTTATCAGTTTGATAGTTTAAAAATGATTCCAACCGTTTTTACCATTCACAATGCACAATATCAAGGTTGGTTTTCTCATAACCTTATCGAATGGCTTCCAAAATTTGATTTTTCTAAAGTAGGTTTGTTAGATTGGGATGGAATGATAAACCCAATGGCTGCCGCAATAAAATGTGCTTGGGCAGTTACAACGGTTTCTCCTACTTACATGGAAGAATTAAAATTAAAAGCAAATGGTTTAGAACAATTATTGCAACACGAAACTGCAAAATGTATGGGTATCTTAAATGGAATAGATACTGAAGTTTGGAATCCAGAAACGGATAGTTATCTGAAAAAGAATTATAAAAAAACAAGTTGGATAACAGGGAAACGTGCCAATAAAAATTGGTTGTGTGAAAACTATGATTTAGACAAAGAGCGTCCCTTAATTGCATTTATAGGACGATTTGTTGAAGATAAAGGTTGTGATTTATTTGCAGAATTTTTTTCCAACTATTTATCTGAAACGGAGTTGTCTGTTATTATTTTAGGTTCTGGGAATCCCAAAATAGAGTCCGAATTAACCCAATTAAATGCTGTTTTCAAAGGGAAATATCACTATGTTTCAGGTTATAATGAAGCTTTGTCACATATTATTTATGCTGGAGCAGATTTTTTATTGATGCCTTCTAGAGTAGAGCCTTGTGGTTTAAATCAAATGTATTCTTTACGCTATGGAACTATTCCTATTGTAAATAGCGTAGGTGGTTTAAAAGATACAATTGTTGATTATCACCAGCCTAACGGTTTTGGAATCGTAATGGAAGAGGTTAGTCTTACTTCGATAGAAACTGCTATTAATCGAAGTTTGCAACTTTTTGAAAACCAATTAGTTGTTAAGCAAATTAGAAATCAAATTATGAAGATTGACCATTCTTGGTTGGCTTCAGCTAGAAAATACCAACAACTCTATAAAAAATTAAAAAAGTAACGTATGTTTTCAGAAAAAGTCGTTTCGATTATTTTAGGTGGTGGACAAGGTTCCCGATTGTATCCTTTAACAGACAATAGGTCTAAACCAGCAGTTCCTATAGCTGGTGAATATCGATTAGTAGATGTGCCTATTTCGAATTGTATTAATTCCAATTTTAAACGCATTTTCGTTTTAACCCAATTTAATTCGGCTTCCTTAAATAGGCATATAAAAAACACCTACCATTTTAGTTTTTTTAGCTCTGCTTTTGTTGATGTATTAGCTGCGGAACAAACGCCAATGAGTCAAAAATGGTTCCAAGGTACGGCAGACGCTGTCAGACAAAGTATGCATCATTTTTTAAAACATGATTTTGAGTATTTTTTAATTTTATCAGGTGACCAATTGTATCAAATGGATTTCCAATTAATGTTGGACAACCATATCGAAAAGAAAGCAGAAATTTCAATAGCAACTATTCCAGTGAATGCCAAAGATGCAACGGGTTTTGGTATTATGAAAACAGATGCAACCAATAGCATTACTTCTTTTATTGAAAAACCAAGTAAAGATTTACTTCCCGATTGGAAATCTGCTGTAAGTAAAGAAATGGAAGCAGAAGGAAGAGAATATTTAGCCTCGATGGGAATTTATATTTTTAACAGAGAGCTATTGGTTAAATTAATGGAAAACCCAGACACGATTGATTTTGGTAAAGAAATCATTCCACAATCTATACATACCAACAAAGTGGTAAGTTACCAATTTGAAGGATATTGGACTGATATAGGTAATATTGAATCTTTCTTTAAAGCGAATTTAGGCTTAGCAGATGATTTTCCAGAATTTGACCTGTATAACCGCTCAAAAAGAATCTATACGAATGCTCGAATGCTTCCTACTTCAAAGGTTTCAGGGACACAAATGTTTAAAGCAGTTGTAGCTTCTGGATGTATTATTAATGCTGAGAAAATTGAATATTCTGTCATTGGAATTCGATCCAAAATTGAAAGTGGTTCTACTGTAATAAATACCTATATGATGGGCAGTGATTTTTATCAAGCTTTGGAAGAAATATTGGATGAAAATATTGTAAACATGGGAATTGGTAAAAACTGCTACATTAAAAACGCAATTTTAGATAAAAACTGTTGTATCGGAGATCATGTAAAAATAGAAGGTGGTCCGCATTTGGAAGATATCGATACACCTACTTATACCGTTAGAGATGGAATTGTTATCGTTAAAAAAGGAGCTATAATACCATCCAACTTTACACTTTAATATGGGGAAGGTTTTTGCACATAGTTTTTTTACAGAATTTGATATCGATTTGTTTAAAGCAGGTAAACACTATCGACTTTATGAAAAATTAGGTTCACATACGATTCATTTGAACGGACAAGAAGGAACTTATTTCGCTGTTTGGGCACCTAGTGCTTCTAGTGTTTCTGTTGTAGGAGATTTTAATTATTGGATGGAAGCGGAACATTCATTACAAGTACGATGGGATTCGTCTGGTATTTGGGAAGGATTTATTCCTCATGTAGGTAAAGGAACAGTTTATAAATATGCGATTCGTTCTAAACTTAGTTCTGATAAAATTGAAAAAGCAGATCCGTTTGCTAAACGTTGTGAACATCCGCCTAAAACGGGTTCTATCGTTTGGGATGATAGTCATGTTTGGAACGATCAAAATTGGATGCAACAACGAGCGAGTAAAAATAATTTACAAGCACCTTATTCGGTTTATGAAGTGCATTTAGCTTCTTGGAAACGAAAAGTGGAAGAAAATCGTTCCTTATCTTATTTTGAATTGGCTGATGAATTGGTCCGCTATGTAAAAAAAATGAATTTCACTCACGTTGAGTTCATGCCGATTATGGAATATCCTTATGATCCTTCTTGGGGTTATCAAATTACGGGTTATTTTGCTCCTACCTCTAGATTAGGCTATCCTGAAGAATTTAAATATTTAGTAGATGCTTTTCACAAAGAAGAGATAGGCGTAATTCTTGATTGGGTGCCTTCACATTTTCCTGAAGACGGACATGGTTTAGGTAAATTTGATGGATCTTGTTTGTATGAACATCCTGATCTTAAAAAAGGATACCATCCCGATTGGAAAAGTCTTATTTTTAATTATGGAAGAAATGAAGTACGTGCTTTTTTAATTAGCAATGCTTTATTTTGGTTAGACCAATATCACATAGACGGTCTACGAGTTGATGCCGTGGCCTCTATGATATATTTGAATTATTCTAGAAAAGAAGGAGAATGGGAACCCAATATTTTTGGTGGAAATGAAAATTTAGAAGCAATAAGTTTTTTAAAAGAACTCAATGAAACTGTATATTGGAATTATCCTGATGTGCAAACTATTGCTGAAGAATCGACTGCTTTTCCAATGGTTTCTAAACCTACTTCCATAGGTGGTTTAGGTTTTGGTATGAAATGGATGATGGGTTGGATGCACGATACCTTGCACTATTTTAATAAAGATACCATTTATCGAAAGTACCATCAAAATGAAATCACTTTTAGTTTAACCTATGCTTTTAGTGAAAATTTTATGCTACCATTATCTCATGATGAAGTAGTTTACGGGAAAAAATCAATTCTCGGAAGAATGCCTGGAGATGAATGGAAACGGTTTGCCAATTTAAGAGTTTTGTATGGGTATATGTTTACACATCCTGGAACAAAATTACTATTTATGGGAAATGAAATTGCACAATATGAAGAATGGAATTTTCAATCGAGTCTCGACTGGAATTTATTGGATTTTTTTCCTCATATTCATTTTCAACAATATATGGCCGATTTGAACTTGTTGTACAAAGAAAATAAAGCGTTGTATGAAATCCCTTTTACACAAGATGGTTTTGAATGGATTAGTTATGACGATACTGAAAATAGTGTGATATCCTATTATAGGAAAGGGAATGATGAAAGCAATCGATTAGTAGTGGTTTGTAATTTTTCAACCAATCCACTTCAAAATTATAGAATAGGAGTTTGTAAAGAAGGAATTTTAGAAGAAATCTTTAATAGTGATGCTTCCAAATATGGAGGAAGTAATGTTATAAACGAACATGAAATAACTACAGAACATTTTTTCTTTCATAATCAAACGTTTTCGTTCATAACTTCTTTGCCTCCTTTGGGAATTTCGGTATATAAGTATAAATAATTTGTTATTTTAGAGGATATTAATAAATGATTGTAAAAAAAGTAAGTCATGATTTTAAATACTGAGTTAGAACATAAAGGGAATCTTTTTCCAGATAAAATTGTTTCCTTTAAGAAAGATGTTGATAAAATTTACTTTTATACAGCGAATAACGTAGTCTTACAAGTAACTGTACTTAGAGATAGTGTGCTGCGCTTCCGATTTTCAACTGTGGGTTCTTTTAGTAGAGATTTTTCCTATGCTATTTCATCGCAAGCGAGTAGAGGTTATAATCAATTAGAGATTACAGAAACGACTGAAAGCTATGAAATTAGTACTTCTAAAATAATCTGCATTATTTCTAAAAAAGATTTAAAAACAGTATTGTATGATGCTGTAGATAAAACCTTAATTTGTCAGGACGAACTAGGATTTCACTGGGAAGAAAGTTATGAATTAGGAGGTGATATTGTGAAAATGTCTAAACATTCTGAAACCAGTGAGAGTTTTTACGGTTTAGGCGACAAACCTTGTCAAAATAATTTGAAAGGAAAACGTTTTGAAAATTGGGTAACCGATTCCTATGCGTTTGGAAAAGACACTGATCCTATTTATAAAGCAATTCCGTTTTACATTGGCTTGCACTCAAAAAAATCTTATGGAATTTTCTTTGATAATACCTTTAAGACCTATTTCGATTTTTGCCATGAAAGAAGAAGTGTAACCAGTTTTTGGGCCATGGGTGGCGAAATGAATTACTACTTTATTTATGGTCCTGAAATGAATGATGTAATTGCTAATTATACTGATTTAACAGGTCGTCCTAAACATTTGCCACCCTTATGGGCATTAGGATATCATCAATGTAAATGGAGTTATTTTCCAGAAGCCAAAGTAAAAGAAGTGACCCAAAAATTCAGAGAACTTAAAATCCCTTGTGATGCCATTTACCTCGATATCGATTATATGGATGGTTTTCGTTGTTTCACTTGGAATAAAGACTATTTTCCAGATCCTAAAAGAATGGTGGCTGAATTAGCAGAAGACGGCTTTAAAACCATTGTTATTATTGACCCAGGTATAAAAATTGATCCTGATTATTGGGTATTTCAAGAAGGTTTAGAAAATAAATATTTTTGTAAACGTGCTGATGGACCTTATGTAAAAGGAAAAGTTTGGCCAGGAGAATGTTATTTTCCAGATTTTACCAATCCAAAAGTGAGAGAATGGTGGGCCGATCTTTTTAAAGAACTCATTGAAGAGATTGGTGTAAAAGGGGTTTGGAACGATATGAATGAGCCAGCCGTAATGGATGTGCCAAATAAATCTTTCCCAGACGATGTACGACATAACTACGACGGTTCAAATTGTAGTCACAGAAAAGCACACAACGTGTATGGAATGCAAATGGCTCGCGCTACTTATCACGGATTGAAAAAGTTTTCCTATCCAAAACGTCCTTTTGTAATTACGCGGGCTGCTTATTCGGGTACGCAACGTTATACTTCTACTTGGACAGGCGATAATGTAGCAACTTGGGAACATTTACAAATTGCTAATGCACAGGCTCAACGCATGAGCCTTTCTGGTTTTTCATTTGTTGGTTCCGATATTGGAGGTTTTGCAGAACAACCGAATGGTGAATTATATGCAAGGTGGATTCAACTTGGAGTGTTCCATCCTTTTTGTAGAACCCATTCCTCTGGTGATCATGGCGATCAGGAACCGTATGCTTTTGGTACCAATATTACTGATATTGTGCGTAAATTTATTGAAATCCGATACCAATTATTACCCTATTTATATACAGCATTCTGGAAATACATAGAAGAAGGAATGCCTATTATTAAATCGTTAGTGGTTTATGATCAGGAAGATCAACAAACGTATTTCCGAAATGATGAATTTATCTATGGTGAGAGTATCTTAGTTTGTCCTATTGTAGAACCAAATTCCAAAGGAAGAAGAATGTATTTTCCGAATGGCAAATGGTACAATTTTTTCAATAATGAATTAATAGAAGGTGGCGAAGAAAAATGGGTAGATGCCGATATTGATACCTTGCCTGTTTTTGTAAAAGAAGGGGCGATTATTCCAAAATATCCAATCCAACAATATGTAGGTGAGTTAGAAATTACCGAATTAAAAATCGATGTGTATTATAAACTAGGTAAAGAATCTTCTATGGTATATGAAGACGGTCAAGATGGTTACGATTACATGAAAGGACGTTATAGCATTCGCAATTTCAATTTGGTTGGAAAAGAAGATGTTTTAATTATTCAACAATTTAAATCGGGGAAATTTACAACCTCTTATGAAATTATAGAATTGAATATTATTGGTCTGCCTTTTGAAAAAGGAATTGTAGAAGTCGATAACGAAATCATCGATTATTCAGCTATTCAATCGAATATAGTAAGAGCTCGAAAAGATTTTACAGAAATAAGAATTTACAACAAATACTGTGAGATTCCTTTGAAAGACTAATAATGTTTTGTTTTTTTGAAGCATAAAATAGGTTTTTCAGTAGTACCATCTCCCGCTATTCACTGTATCTTTTTATTTGTTTCTCCTTGTAAATTTTCAATGAAACAACAAATAAAAAGGATGCCGTTGTTATCGGGGCTAAAAAATACTATTTACTGTTTACTACACTTTTATTTATTAGTGTAAAAGAATAATTTATAACAATAGATTAAATGAACGAAAATTATCAAGAATTTGTTTCTGAATACCTCAAGACTTTTGTGTATGCATCATCAGAAGAAATTGAATACATTCGTCCTCATTTAAAAATAATGGAATACAAGAAAAAGGATTGTTTTCTAAATTATGGAGAGGTACAAACAAATATGGGTTTTGTAAGTAAAGGACTTTTACGTCGGTATTATATCAATCAAAAAGGCAATGAAATTACAACTGGATTTATCAAAGAAAAAGAGTATGCAGCAGATTATCCAGCTTTCATTAGACAGTTGAAAACAAAATACTATATACAATGTTTAGAACCAACTGTTATTTTGTCGTTACCTTATGAAGTAATCCAAAAAAGCTATAATACGTTTCAAAGCGGACAGTTATATGGTAGACTTGTTGCAGAAAAAACCTTAACCATTTTAACGGACAGGTTGGAAAGCTTCTTTTTCAACACCGCTGAAGAACGCTATCTTAAGTTTATGGAAGAAAATCAAGATATTATACAACGAATAAGCCTTACACATTTAGCTTCATATCTTGGAATAGAAAGACAATCTTTAAGTAGAATTAGACAACGTTTGGCAAAAAAATAAATTTTGTCACATATGTGTCAGGCTTTAATGCTGGCAAGCAGGTATTTTTGTTTTAGAAATTAATAACAAAAACAGCATGAAAAAAAATAATCTTTTTCAATTAATAGGTCTTATAATACTTCTTTTCTTAAGCACAAAAAGCTTTTCACAATCTATTGCAGTTTCTAAAGAATTATTGGATGAACTAGTAGCAATTAGAAACTATTTATACAATCATCCTGAAGCAAGCGGACAAGAAAGAGAAACGGCTTTATATGTAGCAAATTATCTGGAGCAACTCGGTTTGGAAGTAAAAACAAACATTGGTGGTTACGGAGTGGTTGGGATTTTAAATGGAGGAAAAAAAGGGAAGCGTATTGCTTGGAGAGCAGATATGGATGCCATTTGTAAAAGTACATATACAAGTAAAACTGAAGAGCAAGAATGTGCTGTTGCTCATATTTGTGGACACGATGTGCATACTACTATGGCTTTAGGAATAGCGAAAGTTTTAGCCAATCAAAAAGATGAAATAGAAGGATCTGTTTATTTTATTTTTCAGCCATCAGAAGAAAATTGGAAAGGAGCTAAAACCATGATAGCCGATGGATTGTTTGATGTAATTCAGCCTGACGAAATTTATGGGGCTCATGTTTCCCCAATGCCCGTTGGTCTAATTGCATCGAAACCCAATTATATCTATGCCGATTACAAACAAATTAATTTGACTTTTAAAAAAATAAAAGATACAGAAGCACTATTAAGTTATGTAAAAAGTTGCTTTTCACAAATACAAACTGTTGCTCAAGATAGTGAGTTTTGGCAAATGCAAAACTTATTACGACCCGATATTGGAATTGGTAATCAAAATACTATATTTAAAAATTATATTACTGTTGAGGACAAATTTGTTTTACATACTGAAGAAGATACGGTAACCATTAGTGCATATGTATCTGCAAGTAACTCTAATTTAATGGAAGCTATTCCTGATCAATTGAGAAAAAAAATAACAGCTTCATCCTATGGAAAAAAATTAGACCAAATCATGTTTTCGTCCAATCAATTTGCTTATTCTCAAGAAAGAGGTAATATCAATAATAGTTCAGATTTGTTTCAAAAAGTGATGTCTTTTCAAAATAAAAATTCGAACAAAAATTTTACATTTCTGCCTTTATACGGTGTAATTCCAGGAGGTAGAGGCGATGATTTTGCTTATTTTCAAGAGGAAGTTCCTGGTGTTTATTTTTTAATTGGTGGTTCTAATTTTGATAATGGAATTATTGCCATGCCACACGATAGTAATTTCAAGTTAGATGAAAATATTATAAAAGTGGGAGTAGAAGGGTTTTCCTCATTATTACTATATAGAATGAAGGAAAAAAAGTAGTTGCAGCGTTTGTTTATAAATGAAATAATAAGCTAAAATTATAGAAAAAAATGATTTAAATCATTATAAATGTATTTTTTAATATTTCAATTATATTTGTGCTCAAAGACTCAATTTAATTAAAATAAAAAATGAAAGCACTAATTCTAGCAATATTATTTCTTATAACGGTACAAATTTTTGGACAGTCTAATGCAAAAGTAAATTATACCGATTATGTAAGAGATGTTCAAAAATGGGATAAAAATGAAAATAACATGGCATTATCATTTTGGATACCGACTAGTTTTTGGAAAGTAATTTTTCAAGATAATGAACAGTTTACACCTGGTGCAATAAATCAAATTCAAACCGTGTTTGATGATTTTGTAATTATTTGTGCTTTAAATATGGATGTGAAATTTAATGGTACAATAAGTTATACTAGTGATGATAATCTAAAAAAAGAAATTTCTATCATAGATAGTAATGGGAAAAGTTATGTACCCTTACAAAAGGAAGAGCTATCCTCTGAAGTATTATCTTTTTTAAACAGAATTAGACCAACATTCAGCAGTATGATGGGTAAAATGGGTGAAGGGATGCATTTTTATGTTTTTGAAGTAAAAGATAAAAAAGGATTAAATCTTATAGATGAATACCAAAAAGGTGAATTTACAGTAAAACATTCCAATAGAGAGTTTAAATATGAACTACCTTTAATTAGTTTGTTGCCAACCAAAGAATGTTCTGTGGATCACGCTGAGATGAAAGGAAATTGGAATTTTTGCCCAATACATGGCGTTAAGTTGGAAAGTGTAAAATGAGAACAACTATAATTTCAATAAGAATACGTTAATTAAATGATAAATGTGCTTTAGAATCTCTAGAGCATTTTTTTATTGTAATAATATCAGTATTTTTGATATACTAAAAATTATTGCTAATGAGTTCCATTTGGTATTTTGAAGATGTCAACCTGTTTAATATCATGTGTCCGCATAAATACAAAGACGCAGGGCACAGTCATTCGTCTAAAAATTACAAAAAAAACGATATTATTTATACAGAAGACGATACTGCTGATAAAATATACCTAGTCAGTAATGGTAAGATAAAAATTGGTTACATCAACGAAGAAGGTGAAGAAATCATATCTGCGATTTTATCAAAAGGAGAAATTTTTGGTGAGAAAGCAATCCTAGGAGAAGAAAAAAGGAACGAATTTGCATTGGCACTTGAAAATAATACAACCATTTGTCCGATTGCTGCCGATGAAATGCTAGAATTAATTAGAGGAAACCGCGAACTCAGCTTGAAAATTTATAAGTTTATTGGTTTTAGATTGAAACGATTGGAACGCAGATTGAAATTGTTATTGTTTAAAGATACTAAAACCCGTTTGAAAGAATACTTGAATGAACTCGCTTTGGATTATGGTTATAAAAATACAGTTTCTGGTGATACCGTTATCAAACACCCTTTTACGCAAAGAGAAATTGCTTCTCTAATAGGGACGTCTAGACCCACTTTAAATATTTTGATTAACGAACTTCAAGAAGAAGGTTATTTGCAATTTGACCGAAAAGAAATTATTCTTAAAAAGAATAATTAAGCCATTAAGGTAAATCGATAATTACATTATACTTTTTAAGTAAATCTAAAGCTGCTTTGGATGTATAATCAAAAGAACTTTCTTGATGTATTCTTTTTTTGTTTTGTTCAATGCGTCGTAAGGCATCAAAAAAACGTCTTACTTCTTGTAAATCGGATAAAATTAAATGCGGTACCGAAGTGGTTTTTCCTGATTCATCTTTGGCCACCATGGTAAAATAACTCGAATTACAATGTTTTACAACACCCGTTTGAATATTTTCTGAAACCACTCGGATACCTACAACCATAGAGGTGTTGCCTACATAATTTACAGAAGCTTTTAGGGTAACCAATTCCCCAATCTCGATAGGATTTAAAAAGTCAACTTTATCTACTGAAGCGGTAACACAATAACAACCCGAATATCTAGATGCACTTGCAAAGGCAATTTGATCCATTAACTGCAACAAATAGCCACCATGTATTTTACCACTAAAATTAGTATGTGAAGGAAGCATCAATTCGCTTAAAGTAACTTTTGAAGCTTCAACAGTATTAGATTCTTTTTTCTTATTCATTCTCTTTATAAATCCCAAGGGTTATTTCCGTTATTATCTAAGATAACTCGATATAAATGCTATTTTAAAAAATAGTGGTTCATTATTCACCATTATTAAAATAAGGAGAAGTTTCTTTTTCAACTTTGGTAATAAAATAACGGGTATCTCCCCACCAAAAAAAGGTTCGTAAGCGTTCTACATATTCTACTTTCACAAATTTTCCTTGTAAGTTTTTCAAACTATCAATTACGGGTTGCTGATCGTCTAAAACCGAAAATTTAAAAATTTGTGCTCCTGAAATACCTTGACTAATTTCTCCTTCCCAAGTTTTAACAAAGTACCCTTTTTTACTAATTTTTATTAATTCACCTGAACGAACACCTTCACTGTAAGGAACATAATAGATGTAACTCATATAGCTAACCAGTGTAAGAATCGTTACTAAGATGCTGAAAAAAACTATTTTTTTAAAGACTGTCATAATTTATTCGTTTTCTATGATGGAATTGATTTCATTTTCAGAAGCTCTTTTTAAAACACTTTCAGGAAGTGCTTTTTTAGCTTTGGCACCCATTTTTTTAAGTTTTTCTACACTCACCACAAGGTTCCCTTTTCCGTCAACTAGTTTGTTCATGGCGTTCCCATATTCCGATTTGGCTTCGTCCATTTTTTTGCCAATTTTAATTAAATCAGATACAAAACCTTCAAATTTATCATACAAAGCACCGGCTTGTCGTGCAATTTCAATGGCATTTTCTTGTTGTTTTTGATTGGTCCACATGCTGTCAATAGTACGAAGGGTTGCTAATAAAGTAGCAGGTGTTACAATCACAATGTTTTTTTCAAAAGCTTTGTTGTATAAGGTGCTATCTTCATTAAGTGCCAATGCAAATGCGGGTTCAATTGGAATAAAAAGCAATACAAAATCGGGACTTTCAATATGGTAAATATCCTGGTAGTTTTTATCACTCAATTGGTCAACATGTCTTTTTACCGAAGTAACATGTTCTTTTAAAATCATACTCTTAGCGGTTTCATCTTCTTCATTTACATAACGTTCGTAAGCAGTTAAAGAAACTTTAGAGTCAATTACCATTTTTTTGCCATCAGGAAGATTGATAATCACATCGGGCATAATTCTTCCACCTTCTTGACTCGTAAAACTTTGTTGTACTTCGTATTCACGTCCTTTTTCTAAGCCTGATTTTTCCAAAACACGTTCTAATACCAATTCGCCCCAATTTCCTTGCATTTTGCTATCTCCTTTTAAAGCTTTGGTCAAATTAACCGTCTCTTTCGACATTTTATCATTCATTTCTCTCAAACCTAAAATTTGCTGACGCAAAGCGGCATGATAATCAATACTTTCTTTATGGGTGTCTTCTACTTTCTTTTCAAACAGTTGGATTTTTTCTTGTAACGGATTCAAGATAATTTTCAAGTTTTCTTTATTTTGTTCTGTAAACTTTGTGGTTTTTTCCTCTAAAATTTTATTGGCCAAATTTTCAAATTCTTTGGTAAACTTTTCCTGAAGCTCGTTTACTTCTTGTTTCTGTTCTTTATTGCGTTCTAATAAATTGTCAAAATCGTTTTCTTTTTTGGCCAAATGAATAGCTAATGCTTCTTTCTCTTTTTGAAGATTCTCTTTTTCAGTAGCAACTTGCGCTAAAGTTTTTTCAAATTGTAATTTTTCGTCTTGCAATTGATTTTTTACTTGTTCCATTTGGTTTAGCAAACCAGAAACCCTTTCTTCTAAGGACGATTTTTCGGCTTGAGCTTGGGTTTTAGAAAGCAATTTGCCAAGGTAAAAACCTATGGCTAATGCGAGGATAAATACGGCTAATACTAAAATAATTTGTGACATATACATTAAGAAATTTCAATTGTAAATTTAAGGAATTAATTCAACTTAAAAATCAGAATTCATATAAATTGAATACTGTATTTTTGCAGTAAATTAGAAAAATGAGTCACCAACATTTTATGCTTCATAAACCGCATGGCTATTTGAGTCAGTTTATTTATGAATTGAAAAGAAAAAAGAAGTTATTAGGCGAATTGTATCCTTTTCCAGAAGGCACTATGGCAATAGGAAGACTCGATGAAGATTCGGAAGGTTTATTATTGCTTACTACAGATGGTAAAGTGAGTGAACAAGTGCGAAGGAAAACCGTTGAGAAAGAATATTATGCTCAAGTGGATGGTGTTGTTACTGATGAAGCAGTGCAACTATTGCAAGAAGGAGTAGAAATTGGCGTAAATGGTTCAAAATATACAACCTTGCCTTGTAAAGCGAAACGAATTGAGACTATTCCTTCATTTATTGGACCTGGCAAAAAGATACGAGATGAACGTCACGGACCAACTTCTTGGGTTTCCATAACAGTTACTGAAGGGAAGTTTCGTCAAGTAAGAAAAATGACAGCGGCTGTTGGCTTTCCTACATTACGATTGGTACGAGTTAGAGTAGGAAAAATGTATTTGGAAGGAATTCGTGTGGGTGTTGTTCAAGAAGTTTCACAAATTGTTTTGTAGTTTGATTGTTATTTTATCTAATATATATTCATTTAAGTTTATTTTTTTAATATAAAATCTGTTTAATTGATAAAAAAAGTTAATAAGTGTTAAAATATATTTATTTTTTATTGGTTTTTATATTTTTATTGTAAATAAAATAATACAAAATGAAAAAAATTTTACTTACTGCGTTTCTTTTAGGAAACATTTTTTTAGCTAATTCACAAAACACCTGTGCTACAGCCGTTACAACTTCAGCAGGAATTACTACTGTTGGAGCAATAGACGGAACATATCTAGATGTGTGTGGCAACGGATCAGCTACGTATTCTGAGTGGTATACCTATACATCTGCTATTTCTGGAATTATAACAATCACCTCTAATTTATCTCAAAATGATGGTGTAGTTAATAGTGATGATACTTACATCAATGTATATTCTGGAAGCTGTGGAGCCTTAAACTGTATTACATCTAACGATGATATTGCATCAGGTAATTATTTGTCTGAAGTAAGTTTTGTGGTACAACCTGGAGAAGTTTATTTTTTTGAATGGACTGATGAATGGAATGCTGCTGGTTTCGATTTTGAAATAACTGAAACGGTTGTGAATTGTCCTACAGCTATGGCACCACCATTTACAGAAGACTTTACCAATGTTGGAGTTGCCTATGTTTGTTGGCAATCGTTAGATGAAGATGGAGATGGAGTTACTTGGGATGTGGTTGATTATGATTTAGATCAAAATGGTACACCAGATGGCAACCCATGTTTGCGTTCGGCTTCCTATGACAATAACTCAGGTGCTTTAACACCAGATAACTGGATTATTTCTTATCCAATCGATTTATCATCATATGCTAATGGAACCACAATTGAATTGTCTTGGTTGGCAAGAGGTATAGATGCCGATTATCCAGATGAGAATTACTCTGTTTATGTGGCTACTACAAATACCACTACAGATTTTTTAGCATCTCCAATTAGTTTTACAGAAATTGTTGGTCAAAATGGAGGCGATGGAGTTTTTGTGGCAAGAACATTAGATATTTCTACTTTTTATGGTCAAACTGTTTATGTAGCTTTTAGACATCATGATGTTACGGATGAGTATGAATTAAATATAGATGATGTAGCGGTTACAAGTACATTAAGTTCTAAGGCATTTGCAGTAGATGGTTTTAGTATGTATCCTAATCCTGTGGTAAACCAATTAACAATCTCTTCAGAAGATACACAGATGAATTCTATAACTGTAGTAGATGTTAATGGAAGAATGGTGAAACAAAGCTATGTTAACGCTACTGAAGCTCAAATCAATGTTTCTGATTTAGTAGCTGGAGTTTATATGATTACTATTGCTTCTCCAGAAGGTACGAGTGTTCAAAAATTTGTAAAACAATAGTGAAGTATAAAAATACAAATATTAAAAAAGGTTCACCTTGGTGAACCTTTTTTAATATTTATTTTAATTGAAAATTTCTGTAAAAAAATCTTGCATCGCTTGCCAACTTCTTTTGTCGGCTAATTCATTATAAGCAGCACCTTTACTATTATCAGTGTCTAAATCTTTGTGTGTAAAGGCATGAACCGCATTCGAATAGACATTCATTTGCCAAACTGCTTTTCCAATTTTCATTTCATCTTGGAAAGCTAATACTTCTTTTTGAGGTACATATGGGTCATCAGCTCCATGAAGCACTAATACTTTTGGAGTGATGGCTTCAGTTTGACGCATTGGGTCTTTTCCTAAACCACCGTGAAAAGAAACCACCCCTTTTACTTTTAAATTACCTCTTGCAGCTTCTAAAGCTCCTGTTCCACCAAAACAATACCCAATAACTGCAATTTCATCAGGATTTGCACCTTGTTTTACTAATTGATCAATAGCTAATTGAATTCTTTTTTGGTAATCTTTATAACTGTTTTTAAAATACCCAGCTAATTTTCCTGCTTCAGTAGTATTACTAGGGGTGTTACCTACACCATAAATGTCAGCTACAAAAGCATGATACCCTAATGCAGCTAAATTTTCAGCAGACTCTTTAGCATGTGCATCGATACCCATCCAAGCAGGTAAGATGATAACTCCGATGTTTTTTGGGTTAGCCACAGTTGCTTTAGCAAAAAAGCCTTCTAATTTTTGACCGCCATCAGTATAGGCAACTGATTTTAATTGAGCATTCATAGAGAAACTAATAAGGGAAATTACAAAAACTATATATTTTTTCATGGATTAATTTTTTATAAAATTACTAAATACTTTAGTTATTTGGGTTACCAAATATGGAAAATAATTTTAGAGCTAAACGATTTTAAACTTGCCTATGGTTTTATCGAAAGTAATGGCTTCATTTTGAAACAATTCGTTAAAAACATTTTGTTCAATTAAATTACAAGGCTGATCTTTTACTAGCTTATTAGGTGTTAAAACAATCATTTCATCACACAGTTGAATGGCTAAATCAATATCATGGGTAGAATATAGAATTGTTTTATTTGTTTCTTGAGTAAGTTTTTTTAAAAGTTTTATTAAGGAAACTTTATGCAATAAATCGAGATGTGTTGTAGGTTCGTCTAAAATAATGATAGCGGTATCTTGCGCTAAAGCTCTAGTGATTAATGCTTTTTGTAGTTGGCCATCGCTTATTTCATAATGTTTTTTGTCAATGAAATTGCCTATTCCAGTTAATGCAATAGCATGATCAATTTTTTCTTTGTCTTCATTTGTTAAAGTACCTAACCAATTGGTATAAGGTTGTCTCCCAAGAGCCACAATCTCATAAACCGTTAAATTACTTGGTGGCAAATGTTCGGTTAAAACAATGCTTAATTCTTGCGCTAATAAGTTGGGATTGTAATTTTTTAGCGGTTTACCCTGTAATACTATCTCTCCTTTTAAAGGAGGAATAATACCTGTTAGTGTTTTTAATAGTGTTGATTTACCAATACCGTTGGCACCAATGAGTGCTACTAATTGACCTGCTTCTAACTGAATATTGCAACTTTCAATAATCGTTTTAGATTCGTTTTTATGTGTATAACCGATAGATAAATTTTCGCTAAGTAAAACAGTAGATGCCATTAAGTGAGACTAAATGTTGTGTTACAAAGTTAAAAGATTACAGTCAATAATATTGTATAACGATTGTTTTATTCTTTTCTATAAGATTTTGAGATTAAAAGAGGTTGTACGTAATCTTATGAATTCTTTCTCAAAACGTAAACTAATTTTTTCAAAATTATAGGAGAAGCAACTCGAAACCCTATTTCTAAAATGCCCCTAAATAGCAGCAAAATAAATATGAATGCGAATATTATACCGAATTCTTTTCTATTTAGCAAGTCAATTGAGATAAGTATAAATGTTATTGAATAAAGGGTAAAGGATATTTTTAGTTTCATACCCGTACAAAGATGTAATGCTAACTTGTTTGGGTATATCTGTCCTTTTATTATGCAAAAATTGCCAAAGAAACTAGATAGTTGAATGGTAAATGTATCGGTTTCTATTTCACCAACAAACGTTTTATCTTCCCAATATCCTGTAAACTGTTTACTATCGATTGTATTCTTTTTTAAGTTTACAATCAGGTTATCATGATTTTCTGATAAGGAAATGCTTATGTCTTTTTCTGGAAATAGTTTCATTTTAATCCACTCTTTTGGTTTACATAACCTACACGCAAAAGTATGGGAAAATGAACTTCTTTCATTTTTTTTGTTCCCCAAATTTTTTCTAATTCAGTTTCTAATTCAAGTATTGGGTTTACCTGATTTTGTTTCATGTAGTGTTTTACAGCAGACCAAGTATTCAAATAACCAATAAGATGTTCCATACTCCAGTGTTGTGTATTGGTAAAATGTGGCGTTGCAATTTCTTCAAATGGAAATGGAATAGTTTTGTAATTTTCATCAATGTATTTTCGTTCGTTGTCCCAATATTTGCCAATTACAGTGGTATAAAAATGAGAAATAAGGGCATCAATTTCTTTTGAAATAGTAATTCGACCATAGCCTAAAGCTACAAATAAAGCTTTTTCTTTTGCAGTGCGTTGTACTTCAGCATAAAATCTTTCAAAATCAAACCAATGAATCGCTTGTGCTACAATGATTAAGTCAAATAGGTTGTCTTTAAAATTTGTTTTTTCAGCGGGTTGTACCGAATAAATGATTTGTTTTGACGGCCAAGCATTATCAATTTGTGATTGACTAATATCGGTAGCATAAACGGTTGTAAAGGAGGTTACTAATTCTTGAGCTACCTGACCGTTTCCAGTTCCACAATCCCAATCTTTTTCTTTAGTAAG
>PKDY01000013.1 GCA_002862755.1 Flavobacteriaceae bacterium
CAGATTGTACATAAGAGTGACAGGTAATGAAACGTTTTCTGTCTAGGATTTGTCCTAAAACTTCCATCTCAATATCAAAACGAGGCGCAACTTTGTTTTTTGCTTTGTTGGCATTGTATTCTGCCCATTCTTTTTTGTATTCTAATGCTCTTGAAAAATAATCTTCATATACTTGTTCCACACCCATTCTAGTTTGTGGAAAACGACCGCTTCCCCAATTGGATTGTTTTACATTTTCTCCCAAAGCAAATTTGATGTATTTAGGAGCATCTTTTACCAGCATTTCATCTGGAGTGTAACCCCATTTTAATTTAATGAATGCTGCACGACCCCCAATTGGATTGGCAGAACCATGTAATAGATTCGCTGAAGTAACACCACCAGAAAGGTTTCGGTATATATTAATATCATCTGAATTTACAACGTCTTCAATTGTTACTTCTGCTGAGGAATTTTGGCCACCCTCATTCACACCTCTAGAAATAGCAATATGCGAGTGTTCATCAATGATACCCGCTGTTAAATGTTTACCAGTTGCATCTACGATTTTTGCATTTGGTACCGAAAGATTCTTGCCAATTTGCGCAATCTTACCGTTTTGAATTAATACATCAGTTTCTGTAAGTGTTCCTTCTTTTTCACCCGTCCAAACCGTTGCGTTTTTAAACAAAATGGTTTCTTGCGTTGGTTTTGCTGTATTTCCATAAGCGATATTTGGATAAGTTACAGGAACCATTTCTGGAACTTTTTTATCGTCTTTTTTGTCTTCTTTCTTATCGTCTTTTTTATCTTCTTTACCTTCTTTACCTTCTTTTTTAGTTGCTGTCCAAGCGGTTTCTACACCATTTTCAAGCACTGCTTTTCCTTCTAAAGTAGTTTTGTTTTTTATACCTGTTAAGCGATAAAAAGAAGTTGTAGTCGTATCTTTCGTTTTAATAACTAAAGTAATCCAAGGTTCTTTATAGGTTAATTTCGTTCCGTAGTTGATACTGTCTTTGCTAATTTTAGCATCTAACTTGTCTAATTCACCTGTGATAGCGAGCTCAAATGTTTGTTGGTTAAACACCAAATCATAAGTACCACGAATATCATCCACATTCATTTTGTCTAAGATATTTCTATTTCCTTGTACCCAATTTTCATGAATGGTACTTTTATCGTCGAAAATATCTCCAGAAACAATAATAAAGTTGGCTAAAGCTCCTTTTTTCAAGACACCCAATGCATCCGATAGATTTAAAATTTTTGCAGGTGTTTCTGTTAAAGCAGCCAAGGCTTTTTCTTTGGGTAAACCATATAAAACGGCTTTTCTAAGATTGTCTAAGAAGTCTTTTGGTTTTTTATTATCGTTAGCTGTCAACACAAAATTGATATTGTTTTCGGCTAATATTTTTAAGTTGAAAGGGGCTTGATTCCAAAATTTCATATCACTTAAACTCACTTGCTGCGCCAAATAAGGATCAGAAACATCGTATGCTTCTGGGAAATCTAAAGGAATGATATACGTTGCACCTGTTTTTTTAATTTCTCCAATTTTTTCAAATTCATCTCCGCTACCTTTGATGATATAGTTTACACCAAATTCTTTTCCGATTTTATCCGCTCTTAATTTGTTTAAAATATCACCTGCGTTAAAGATTTGAATTAAGTTTTTATTGGCATTGAAACTTTCTAACGATAAATCTTTCGTTTTTGAAGCACCAGTTGCATACCATTTTGCATCGTGGTATACTTGGCGAATTAAAGCCATGCTTCCCATTAAAGAAGAAGGATAACTTTGATTGCTTAATTTGCTTCTATCGAAAGTAAAGTGTTGTGAAACTTTCGTATTTAAAATTCGTTTAGAATTATTATCGGTATCGTTTAAAGTCCATAGAAGTCCGGTTCCTGCAATGATGCCATCATTGGAATGACTTAGAACAGTTCCAAAGCCAACTTCACGAAGTGAACCAGCGGCTTTATCATCATATTTCAAATTTTCATAGGCATTGAATTCTGGTTTGATATGGTCGTTCCAATAGTAACCTTCTCTAGAAGCATCGTATTGAGTTACAAAGCCTCTTCTAGGAGCAGGTTGCGGTTTGTCAATACCAAATTCGCTGTAGATATCGATGAAAGAAGGGTAAATGGTTTTACCAGTAGCATCGATGATTGTTGCGTTTTTAGGAAGTGTAACATTCGTTCCTACTTCAATGATTTTACCATCTTTACATAAAAGTGTGGCATTTTCCAGTTTTTGTGAGGGAGACACATAAATAGTTGCATGTGTAATGGCAACATGGTTTTTAAAGGATTGTTTTACACCATCATTTTTAGGAAAGTAATCTTGAGCGTTTCCAATAAAAGATAGTAAAAAAACAACTAAGAGCGAACAAATTCTCATAGGATTGTTTTTGATTAGGTTTAGTTAAGGCACTAAATATAGCAAGAATAACCGTTTACGTTGGTATTGCGATTTGAATTTTAGATTTTTTTAACGTTTGTAATACAGATATAACTTTTTGGCTATTTTCTTTTAAAAAAAGGATTACTAATTATTTTACCATTCGTCTATAGGAACAGGTTATTGGTCTAGGGAATGGTTTGGGTTTGACTAAAATTTGAACTATTAGGAATTGAACGTAGTATCTTTACTATGTAATTCAGAAGAAAGGTAACTATAAAGATTCCTTTTTGCTTTAGATTACCATAATTGACCTAGTAGTTTAGTTGTTTTATAGTTAAGTTTTAGAATTTTAACCCTCGTTTACCCCATAAACGAGGGTTTGGGGTTTTATAAGGTTTTTGTTTGTGAGTATAAGTATGTTGCTGGTTATAACGAAAAAAAATTAAAAACAAGGTTCTTTTCCATACGGATCAGCGTCATGATTGATGGTAAAATGGAATTGTTTTTGGTCTTTTTCACGAGTATAGGTTACATAATCCCAAACCCCAGAATGCGTAAGGGTATAGGTACCATTTTTTGTACCGTTGTAGATTTCATCATAATTGTATTCGATGGTAGGATGCGCACCACCTTCTGAGGTTTCTTCACTAACGAAAACTAAATTAATAGCTTCTTTTTGTCCTTTATATTTCACCTGTTGTGCTTTTCCATCTTTGGTAAAACGAATCCAAATGACTCTTGTAGCAACATCATCATCAGTATAACAAATGTAGTAGTCTTCATTTGTGATTTCATTTGCAGGGGTATCGTTATTTTCAGTAGTTGGATTTTCTTCAGAAACTACTTCTTCAGTTACTTTTACAGTATCTTGCTGCACATTGTTTTCTGGAGTTGTTTCTGTGGTATTTTCTTTTTTAGACGTGCAGGAAATAAGTACTAAAAGGAGTAGGAGTAGTGATGCTCTTTTCATATTGGTTTTGTTTTTTTAAATGTAAGATTTCCTTTTTATACTTGCAAAATTTTTTTGTTAGCAAAAGCTTCTCGACTGCGCTCGAAGTGACACTGTTGTGGTTGAAGTGACATAATTCAAAAACTATCTCATAGATTTGATAGAACAGTTTGATTGTAATAAAGGGGTGGTTACGTTCTCGATACATTTTTATTTCATTGCATTCCATAAAAACACTCGAACTGACGGATGGTGGATTTATTATTTTTTTAGAATAGCTTCTCGACTGCGCTCGAAGTGACACTGGTTTACTTTAATGTATAGTGTTATATGTTGGTTTTATTGATATTGTAAATAAATAGCTTCTCGACTGCGCTCGAAGTGACACTGGAGTGGTTTCAGTTATAGTGCGTTTTTCATTTTATTCTGCTTTTATACGATGCCTTTTTGCATTTGTACCATGCCTTTTTGAACTTTTACTATAGTTTTTTGAATTCTTACGATGCGTTTTTGCTTTTTTACCATGTCTTTTTGAATTTATACCATACCTTTTTGAATTGTTACGATACGTTTTTGAATATTCACGATACGTTTTTGAATATTCACGATACGTTTTTGCATTTTCACCATAGGTTTTTGAAGTAGTACGATGCGTTTTTGAAGTTTTACACTAGGTTTTTGAGTTGAAGCGGTATTGGGTTAAAAAAAAACTACAAAGTGTAGTTGCTTTGTAGTTTTTTGTTTTTGATTTATATACTTCTAAACTTCAGTTTAGTGATAGCTTTGTAATAGGGCTCAGCTGAAGAACCTAATGCTTTAAGATAAGCTTTGATGTCTTTGATGAGTTGGATAATATTGGTCTCGTTTTTATACAAGATATCGTTGCGGTTTTTTCGAGCTGTAATGAGAGCGTTTCCCGCTGCGTTCACTTGGCTACTAAGAGTTACAAGTTCTTGTTGGTAGGTTTGGAGGCTATTGATTTGCAATTCCGTTTCGTTAGGAATATAGGTCGTATGAGAAGCCAACTGATTGATATAAGTATCTAGATTTGCGATACGACTGTCATAGGAGAGTTGGGCAGTAGAAATACTTTCTGTTTCAGCCGTTTCTGGATTTACATTTTTAGATTTTGAGGCACCACGTATTTTTTTTGCTTGGCTAAGGAGGTTTTCTTTATCGGTTTCCGAGATACTAGTAGATTTTGCAAAGTTGAACGTTCTAGTGATTAATTTACTAAGCCCTTCGATTCTTTCTTCGCGTTGTGCTACGGCATTTTTATAGATTGGTTTTTTGTTGTTGAGTTCGTTAGTTACGGTTGTGAGTTGGTTTTTAAAAGGTGTAAGGTTAGTAAGTGTGATGGCAGGGTTTGTAGGATTGTAGAGCCCGTTCATTTCTTCGAGAATTTGGATAGCGGTATTAAAATTTGCAATGTTTTTGTTGTGCCCTGTTTCACTTACCGATTTTTTTGATGTTGTTTTCATGTTTTTCTATTGTTTAATAAATTTTTTGAAAGACAACAAATTGTATTCCCAAATTTTATTTTTTAGGGATATTTTGTAAGAATTATCATAGTTTTAACAGTTTTAGTTTTTAATCGGTAATTATGGTTTGATGGTCGATAGGGACGAGAGAGGTGTTATTGTTTTTGATAGGAATGGAGGGGTGTTTACGTTCTCGATACATTTTTATTCCATTGCATTCCATAAAAACACTCGAACTGACGGATGGTGAATTTATTATTGTTTTAGAATAGCTTCTCGACTGCGCTCGAAGTGACACTGGTGTGGTTGCAGTTATAGTGCTATATATTGATTTACTGATATTATTAATAAAAAAGCTTCTCGACTGCGCTCGAAGTGACAAGGGCTTTTTTAAAATAAGGCTTCTCGACTGCGCTCGAAGTGACAGGTCGTTTTTTTAAATAAGGCTTCTCAACTGCGCTCGAAGTGACACTGGAATGTTTGAAGGGAAGGTTTATGTTTTATGCTCTGAGGATTAAGTAGTACAAATAAAGAGGCTGTCTAAAAAAATAGACAGCCTCTTTAGATGCTTGTTAAAAGTGAATTAAACCGTTTTTTGGGTTTGTCCTTTTTTAATGATGTTGATTACTTCTTCACGGTTTTTATTCAATCGTGTTTCCATTTTTTTTAGAAGCTCGTTTTCTTTTCCCGTTTCGAATTTCAAATCTTCATCAGTAAGTTGTGAAAACTTACCTTTTAATTCTTTCGATTGTTCACTCCAGTTTCCAGAGATTTTGAAAGAGTCAGCATTCTTGTTTTGAGAATTATCCATTTTTTTATAGTTTTCGTTGTGAATTCATTTTCACAGCTTTACAAAGGTGGGATTATTTTCGTTCCTTTTCCTTACACAAGTAGAAGAATAGGTTACACATTTCACAGGTCTTCAAGATTTACTCTTCGTTTTTCGGCTATTCCTTTATAGAAAGTGGGTGTAAGGCCTGTCATTTTTTTAAATTGATTGGATAAATGAGCGACACTGCTATAATGTAAGCGATACGCTATTTCTGTTAACGTAAGTTCGTCATAGAGTAGGAGTTCTTTGATTCGTTCTATCTTATTGAGAATGATGAATTGTTGGATGGTAATTCCTTTTACTTCAGAGAATACATTAGCAAGGTAAGTATAGTCGTACCCTAATTTTTCACTGATATAATCGGAGTTATTTATATTTAGTTTTTCATCATTGTAGTAAATCATTTCTACAATTATATTTTTTATACTTTCGACTAAAATACTTCGTTTATTATCGAGCAGTACAAGCCCTGATTTTTGTAAATTTATTTTTAACAGGTCATGCTGTTCTGTTGTAATTTCTTTTAAAATTTCAATTACCCCTAAATCCACAACGACATACCAAATCCCTAATTTTTTTAGCTCTTCTTTTACCATCATTTTGCAACGTTGGCTTACCATATATTTTACGTATAGCTTCATTTATAGTTGGTTTGTTTTTATATAACTTGTTTTTGTTGATAATTAATAAAAGGGAATTGTTTATTAAAAACCTTGTAATTGAATTGTGGGGATGAATTGAATGTCGAAAAATATTCATTCCAATGGGGATTGTATCAAATGTACGAAATAACTTTTGGAATATGCAGTTTTATTGGAATAATCGAAAATTCTAAATCTTCGGGATGAAGTGATAATGTAAAACTATTGCTTTTTTGATGATTTATTTATTAAAAAAGATGGCTTCTCGACTGCGCTCGAAGTGACAAATGGTGCGTTTGAAGTGAAAAAATAGAAAAATCATCGGTTAGATTTGATAGAAAGTTTGATTGTAATAAACGGGTGTTTACGTTCTCGATACATTTTTATTCCATTGCATTCCATAAAAACACTCGAACTGACGGATGGGGGGAATTATTGTTTTAGATAAGCTTCTCGACTGCGCTCGAAGTGACACTGGTGTGGTTGCAGTGACATAATTCTAAAACTATCTGTTAGATTTTATAGAAAGTTTGATTGTAATAAAGTGGTGTTTACGTTCTCGATACATTTTTATTCCATTGTATTCCATAAAAACACTCGAACTGACGGATGGGGATTTATTTTTGTTTAGAATAGCTTCTCGACTGCGCTCGAAGTGACAATGATGCGTTTGAAGTGATAAAATAGAAAAACCATCGGTTTGATTTGATGCAACAGATGGTTTGGAATGGGATTGATATACTCTTTTGTTATTTTAAGGATTGGATTAATTGTTCTAAGTTGGTTAAACTTGCGTTGAAACCTTCTTTGAAGCCCATTTCAATCATTCGTTCCATGCGTTCTAAAGATTCGTTGTAAATGGTGATTACCACTGTAGTTTTTTCCCCATCTTCTGTAAAAGTAAAATCCCAATCGGAGCCTGTTGGAGCAGGATTTTCATCTTTATCGGCAAAGGTGTTGAAGAATTGAAAATTGGTTTTTGGAGTAATGGATTTGTATTGTTGAATGATCCAACCTTCTTGACTGTCTGGGCTCACCATAGCATAGAAGCGTTTGCCACCTTCCGTAAAATTCATGTATTTTGTTTTCGCTTTAAAAGGAGCGGGTGCTACCCATTGATCTAAGAGTTCGGCTTTTGTGAAAGCATCCCAAACCAAATTTAAATTCGCGTCAAATTCTCTAGTAATGTAAACGGTTTGTGCTTTTTTATCTACGGTAAAATCAAATTTTAATGTGCTCATTTGTTTGTCTTTTAAGGATTAAATTACTATTTTCTTATTTCAATTTATGACTTTATTCAAAAGGAAATAAATACGAAACTATTTGGTTGCAAATATATGTGCGACTTTTTGGTTTCGCAAATATTTTTAAATATTTTTTTGTTTAAAGTTTAATTTAGAGTGAATTAGAGCTTTCTAAGTCAGATAGAATATGTAATTAAAGTTGGTAAATAAATAAGAGATATAAAAGAAATGAATTTGCAAGAAATTATATTTTACAAAATCCCTCTCGCTTTAATTTCTAAATATTTATTAATAGTATCTAAAGTTAGATTTTCGGGTTGAGTTAATACCGAATAAATACCATATTTTCTTAGTTCATTTACAATAAGTCTTTTTTCGAAAGCAAATTTTTCAGCAATTACTTTGTCATAAATTTCTTGAACGGTTTCTGCTTTTTTCTCAATTAAATCATTGAGTTCGGTATTATTAAAAAAGACAACTACTAGTAAATGATTTTTGGCAATTCCTTTTAAATAAGGCAATTGACGGTGTAAAGCGTCTAAGGTTTCAAAATTGGTATACAACATAATCAAACTGCGGTGGTTGATATGTTTTTTGATGTCGACATAGAGTCTACTGTAATCGCTTTCGAAGAAATCGGTTTTAATGTTGTACAGACTTTCCATAATGTTTTGCATTTGGTTTTGTCTTTTTTCAGCTACCACACGGTTTTCTACTTTTTTTGAAAAGGCAAACATACCCGCTTTGTCTTGCTTTTTAATGATTACATTCGATAAAACCAACGTTGCATTAATAGCATAATCCAGTAAGCTTAGACCATTAAAAGGCATTTTCATTACACGACCTTTATCGATGACCATGTATACATTTTGCGATTTTTCATCTTGAAATTGGTTCACCATTAATTGGTTGCGTTTGGCAGTTGCTTTCCAGTTAATGGTACGAATATCATCACCTTGGACATATTCTTTAATTTGCTCAAATTCCATGGTATGGCCAATACGTCTGATTTTTTTCAAACCGTACTGAAACAAATGATTGGAAAAAGCCATTAAATCATACTTGCGCAATTGAATGTAAGATGGGTAAGTAGGCACCATTTCATCTTTACTGAAGGTATATCTTTTTGCAACCAAGCCTAGTGGAGAACTCGCATAGAAATTAACACTTCCGAAAAAGTATTCTCCACGTTCAGTAGGTCTTAAAAAATATTGGTATTCATCGTTTGATGCTGCTTTTATTTTTCGTTTTACTTCAAAATTACGTTGTTGAAACTGAGTTGGTATTTCATCAATAATTTTGGCTTGTATGGGAAAAGTATATTTGTTCTTGATTTTAATTACTATGGGATTTTCGTCACCATTAGATAATTTTTCAGGAGTACTTCTCGTTGCTTCAATTTTGTTGCCAAAAGCAAAGAGTAATAGTATGTCAATAAGGAAGAATACCAATAAGACAAATAGTAGGTACCAACACGCATTGTACAGACTTGGAAACAAATACGAAACAACAAATAGAGTAATGATACCCATAAGGCAATAAAAAAGGAAATTATTGAGATACAGTTGTTTTAGGAATTGTTTCATGGTATACTAGTACAATGTTTTTCTAATTGATGCGCCTTTATTATCTTGGAATTTCTACAGAATCGATAATTTGTTTGATGATTACGGTACTCGTTACACCTTCCATTTCACGTTCTGGAGCAACTACGACACGGTGTTGTAACACAGGAATAGCAGCTTCTTTAATATCTTCTGGTGTTACAAAATCACGGTTTTTAAGAGCAGCAAAACCTTTAGCAGCATTTAAAATAGCTATGGAAGCCCTTGGAGAAGCTCCTAAATATAAGAATGGGTTTTCTCTAGTGTTTAATACAATTTTAGCGATATATTCTACTAAATGAGGCTCAATTAAAATTTGTTTCACTAGGCTTTGGAAGTGCAGTATATTACTCTTCTCAATAACTTTAACAATGGCTGCTAACTTGTCGTTGTTTTGCAATTCATTTTCTTTTTGCAGAATGGCAATTTCTTCTTGAAGATTTGGATATCCAATATCTATTTTAAATAAGAAACGATCTAGTTGAGCTTCTGGTAAACGGTAAGTTCCTTCTTGTTCTATTGGATTTTGTGTAGCAATAACTAAGAAAGGTAAGTCTAGCGAATAAGTAGTACCATCTGCAGTAATTTGACGTTCTTCCATTACTTCGAAAAGGGCAG
Organism: Flavobacteriaceae bacterium; assembly: GCA_002862755.1. Lineage (GTDB taxonomy): Bacteria > Bacteroidota > Bacteroidia > Flavobacteriales > Flavobacteriaceae > Flavobacterium. The sequence continues at coordinate 9,756 of PKDY01000013.1, forward strand.
CTTGCGTTTTAGCAGGAGCGCGGTTGATTTCGTCAATAAGTACAAAGTTAGAAAATATAGGTCCTTTTTTAAACTCGAAAGTTGTTTTAGCTAAATCAAAAACAGAAGTACCAATAATATCTGATGGCATTAAATCGGGTGTAAACTGAATACGGCTAAAATCGAGACTTAAAGTTCTAGAAAGTAATTTGGCAGTGATAGTTTTGGCAACACCAGGAACTCCTTCTAAAAGTACGTGACCGTTTGAAAGTATGGCTACCAATAATTGATCAATCATTTTTGATTGTCCCACAATAACTTTTGCAATTTCTGCTTTTACCTGATTTACACTTTGTTGTAAAGGAGCTAAATCCAAACGCGTTTTAAAATTTAGACCGTCAGTAGCTGCTTCATTAGCCATAGGATTCGTTTGTTCCATCGTATGTTCAGCAGCTTGCTCCATTTGAGATTCACTGTTGTGCTCGTTTACACTTTGGTTTTCTGGGTTTTCAAAATTATTTTCCATATGGTTTCTTTTACTTATTCTTCATTTTTTGAAACTTTAATGTAAGAATTAAAGCCTTTGTTATTTTATAAATTTAGTTTTTCTAATGCTTTATTAAAAGCAATTAAATCATTTTCAGAACTGTCTAGCTGATTTCTATATTTTTTTATCAAATGAATTACAGCTTCAATTTCTACTTTATTTTTTCCTGTTTTTTGATGTAAACGATTGATAAACGATTCATTTAAATCGAAAGTATCAATTAAATATTCATTGCGTATTTTTTCTAAAAAGAATTTGATTTTTTTAGAGATAATGTCATGATGATTTCCTTCCTGATAATATAAATTTCCTATGGTTTTAGTAAAATCTACAGTCGTATTTTTTAACGGTTCTACTATAGGAATGACACGCTGTTTTCTTTTAGCATTAAAGAACATGAAAACCAGTAGGCTGATGATGGCAATTTTCCAAGCATAATTTAAAGCAGGCTGACTAAAAATATACCCCATTTTATCTTTAATTTGATCTCGAGTTCCTTCCAAGTACCAAAATATTTTAGGATCTTCAATATACGAAAGAACCTCTTCAGCATATTTATAGTTGTCTTTTTTGAGCAAATAATAATTGGTAAATGCAACCGGTTGCGTGTGTAAATAAAAATAACCATTCACGTGAGGAATTCGGATGAAATTAACCAAACTGTCCTTGTCTTTTGTTTTTTGATACCCTAAAATTGCTGTTCGAGTGGAGTCAAAATGACTAAAATAAACATTATCTGTTCCTTTAAGATAACTATATTCTTTTCCTTTATCAGTTGATAAATACAATGAATCTGTAAAAATATTGCTGTAAGAATAATTAAAATCTAAAGTATCTCTAAATTTAATGGGAAAGTTACTGGCACTTACAAAAGCAGTATTACCATGAGAGACAAAATAGAGCAGTTCTTGTGCCGATTCATCATCTAAATTAGACATTCCATCAATGTATAAAACAGTACCTTGAGTCGTGTAAGTTGTATCTTGATAAGAAAACTGATCATCTAAAAACTCATAAGGAGTTTCACCAAAACGAGTGATGCTTTGAGACTGAAACAATGTATCTATTTCTTTATTTAATACGAATAGTCCAAATGGAATTTTATCTTTAACACTAAATGTAGGGTTCCAGTTTATGGGTCTGGGTTTATTTGCGTCAATGGTAATTATTCCAATTAGAATAAGTACTAGAATGAAGACATATATTTTAATACTTTTTGGCATAATTACTTATTTGCAATTGCTTTTTCAAAAGCTTTTTCAGCTTTAGAAAAATCGGTTTCATTAATTTCAAATTCTCCGTACCAACTATAATCATATATATATGATAAATATTTGAAATTCTCTTTTAGTGTTGGAGATTGAATTTCGTATAGATAATCGGAATTGGTTTTTTCAATGTCCCACTCAATAATTTCTTTATCTGATAACGATTTTAGCAACCATAAATAATAATAACGAATGGTTAATCGATATTCCTTGTTAGTTTTTGCCTGCTGAATGATTTCTTTAAAATCTATAGTATGTATGTTTTCTTCTACCATTTCAGAAACCATGATTTTCTTTTTATTTTTAGAGAAAACCCATTGTCCTTCTTTATTGATGATTAGTCGAACAATTAAATAAATTACAAAACCGATAATGATAAAGGCGATAATTTTCATAAAAATTTCAAAGCCAGTGAGTGTATTATCTACATCTCTAAAATCAAATAAGCGACTAAAAAAATCTTTAATGGCTTTCCAAAAGCGATCCCAAGCCGTTTGATTTTTAGAGTCAATTATAGTTTCATATTGATATTCTTTGGATTGATAGCGTTCTTTAAATTTTGGATCAAAATGTTTGGGAGTAATTTCCCAAGAATCTTCATATCTTTCTTCACTTTGTAACGAGTCTATTGTAGGTGTAAAAGCATATTCTGATGTCGAAAGGGTATCGGAATAGGTTACTGATTGCGAATAACAGCAAAGGGAAAATAGTAGGAAGAATATGTAACGTATTTTATTCACTGTCAGAACCAATTAAATCGATATCACTTTTGATTGAAATATTTTCTTTTTCATCAGTAAGACTATAATAGATGATACCTTGATTTATAAAAATAAGATTTTGCAAGGTGTAATTTGTAATAGTTGCAATCACCAAAATAGCAGAAAAAACTATACTCATTGTAGAAAACGCTTCTTCCTGATTCACTTGTGTATTTATATTTGTAAAAATACCAAATATGCCTATTAAGTAAGGTACCATAGTAAATACAGAATATATAATATAATAAATAAGGTACATGATCATTGTGGAACCTACTATAGGCCAAAATTTTGATTTCAGTAGTTCAAATCCGTTACCAACCGATTTTAAATAATCGTTTTCGGTAGAAATATAATCATAATAACTTAATTTAATCCAGCTGAAAAGGGCAGGAATTAGTATTATTAATAAAGGAATTCCAATTATAATAATACTTAATAAAATAAGAAGTGTCACAGTTATGGCTATTATGGGAAGAAAAACTAAAATAGAAGCTAGAAAAAACAATATTGTCTTACCTAATTTTACTTTCATGGTTTGAAAAATACTTTGTGTAGTAATGTCACTTTTAGTGCTAATTAATTTTAAATAGCTAATTGGAAAAGAATAGCTCACAAAACTGATAAAAAGGATTGCAAAAAAAGAAATTATTCCTAAAAAGATAAACATGGGAATATTACTCATTAAATCATTTAAAAGTTGGTTTTCACCAAAGTTTTGAGTATTAACAGATGAAAAAAGAGCATCCATATAAACTTTCATAGCAAAATAGATGCATACTACCAAAATGAGTAACAACGGACCGTTGATAATAAAATAATTTTTAAAATAGTTTTTCCCTTCTATTTTTAAGAAAGCAAAAGTATCGCTTATGAATTCGCTAAAACCCCTTTTTTTGTATAATTGAAACATATTATTTTTTAACTTTTTTATGTACGATAAAAGGATAAATTAAATAGTAAAAACTAATTAATCCTAAAGTGGTAAGAATAATTCCAACACTTAAAAAATGAGGCATATCTATTGAATAACGAGTGATATAACCTTCTAAAAAACCAGCCATAATTGTAAATGGCATAGTACTTAAAAATATTTTAAATGTATTTTTAAACCCAATTTTAAAAGAATTAAAACGAGAAAAGGTCTTTGGAAATAAGATACTAGCACCTAATGCAAAACCAGCACCTGCTTCTATAATCATTGCAAAAATTTCCATAGAACCATGAATCCAGATTCCTCTAACGCTTTCCCAAAATACATTTTCATTATAAAACATAGTTTGAAAGGCGCCAAGCATAATACAATTTTCTATCAAAAAGTAGAAAGTACCTAAGCCAATAAAAATACCAGTAAAATAAGATAAAGCACCTACTTTTAAATTGTTCCAAGTAATTCCAATATAACTTCCCCAATCGCTACCGCTTTTATAAACGGCTACAGGATTTCCATCTTTGATGTTCTCTAATGACATATTCACATAATCGTCTGTCAAAGCAAGTCGCGCAAAAGTGTCATCTTGTAAGGTTGAAATTACACCAATTGAAGTTAAAATTGTAAAAAAGATAAAAGCATATAAAATATACCTTCTATATTCATAGACAAGAAGCGGAACTTCTGTTTTAAAAAAATATAAGAAACGATTACTATCTTCTCTTTTTGTTTTATAAATTTTTTGGTAGGTTTGCGAAGCTAAATAGTTTAGATAAACCACCGTTTTACTTTTAGAGTAGTAAGTTTGAGCATAAGCCAAATCATTTACCAAATGAATGTATAAATGTGCCAATTCATCTGGATTTTTTTTAGTTTTACCAAAAATAGCTTGTTCAAATTCAAGCCATTTTTCTTTATTTTGCTTAATAAATGCTACTTCTCTCATGAGGTGCTAAAATAAAAAAATATGTCACAATTAACTATAACTACGACACAAAATGTTTCAATTAATTTTACAGCAGCGTCTGTTGGAGAACGTATTTTAAGTCAAATACTTGATTTTTTGGTTATTATAGCCTATTCCTTGGTAATGTCTTACATTGTAAGTAAGTCAGGTTTAGAAAGTTATATTGTTTCAATGGATTATTGGTCGGTAAGAGCCATTTATATTATTTTATATTTACCCGTTTTCTTTTATACACTTATTCAGGAAAGTATTTGGGAAGGAAGAACTATTGGTAAACGTATCATGAAATTAAAAGTGATAAAAATTGATGGCTATCAAGCGGGTTTTGGAGATTACCTTATTCGTTGGTTGTTCCGTTTGGTTGAAGTTCTACCTCCTTTATCTGTAGTGGGGTTAATTGCGATTATTTTTAATGATAGAAATCAGAGAATAGGAGATATGGGAGCGGGTACATCGGTTATTTCGTTAAAGAATAATATTAATATTAATCATACTATTTTACAAGAAGTAAATGAAGATTATGTGCCTACCTATCCATTAGTAATTAAATTATCCGATAATGATATAAGAATTATTAAAGAGACATTTGAGATTGCCGTTCGAAATAGAGATTATGGTACTTTAATAAAGCTAAGAGAAAAAGTAATTGCTGTTACAGGAATTAAAAATCAATCTGGGAATGATCAAGATTTTATTAGAACACTTTTAAAAGATTATAATTTCTACACCCAAAACATGTAACTATTTGCTTAGGTATAAGTAGCCATTTAAAGGTTCTGGATAACTTGGGTCATTTAAATACAAAATGTAATAATAAGTTCCATCTGGAGCCATTTTTGTACCAATGCCTTCTTCTACATAACCATTCCAATCGGGTTTGTTACGGTCACCTGTCCAAAGTAATTTTCCCCATCGATTGTAAATTTCGAGTTTGAAATGAACGAATATATCTCGAAGTCCCTCAATAAAAAAGGTATCGTTAAACGAATCATTGTTGGGAGAAATGGCATTATAAACGATAGGAGGACAGTTTTCAACTTGAAGTAAAAAAGAAGTTACACGCACACAATTATTTTCGTTTTCAATGCGAATAAAAATTTCTTTTGGTGTGGTTAGTGCTTCATAAGTAGTAGTATTTAAAATTGGATTAAGATTATGTATTGCATCATCGTACGATTCATGAAAACTAACGATATGAGAAACATTTGTTTTGACCAATTCCTCATAGGTGGAAAAATCAAAAACACCTCTTGTTAATCCTAAATTACACGTTATAACAGGTGGCAAAGTATTAAAGTTAGGAGATTCAAATAAGGTAATAGTAGTATTGTAATCATTATTGGTTTCAACTAATTCTGTAACAATACCTGTACCATTTCCTTGATCATCTACAACAGCTGTCAAGGTAAAATTGGAAGGAATTGTATTCGGAATTGTGAGGTTTGTACTTCCAGATTCATTTTCACCAATAGGAATTGGATTTTGCGTTTGCGAGGAACCTACTAAAATTCCGTCCGCATAAAAGGCAATAGGAGTGTTGGCTGCTAAAATTTCAGTACTATTTACATTGAATACCGTAAAACTTACTGGAATGTCACGATTATTACAGGTTAATTGGTAATCGTCAATAGTTATAGTAGCATCAGGTAATTGACTGTTTAATTTGGTAACAACGGTGTTAATCATTATAAAATCTTGGAAGGAAGATAAAGTAATATTAGCAGTTGTATTCCCAATTTGAATGTAGTCTTCAATCTCATAAATATCTAAATCCACATTGTATAAATCAGTCGCTCCAGTTATAGAATTGGTTCCATTGAAAACATTATCAATTGGATTAGAAGCATTACTAATGACCGTTCCATTAATAGCAAATGTTTCAGTGGGTAAAGAAGCATCACCTTCCCAAGCGATAAAACCAGCCGTTGCGTTGTTATTGTCAATTACATATAAATTGGTTAAATCAATACTTAAATTATCAGGAACTCCTTGTAGGCCATCATACACATTAATTTGATTTAAAGGAAGACTACTGTTTTCATAAACAATTAAGATAGCCCAACCGGCAAAATTGGTTTTTCTTTGAAAATGGTCCAATTCAAATGCAGAAATATCCAAATTCGATATGGTATAATCACCATTTCCTGTTGTTTGAATAAAAGAAGTAATATCCTTAAAAGCACTAAAATAATTGAGCGTTAAATCAGGAAAAACATTCGTATGAGAAAAGGTTCGATCTGGATTTATTGGAATTCCATTGAGATCCACATCAAAATCGCCATCACCACTTCCTGCCCAATACAAAAAAGCTTTAATTACGGTGTCCGTCGGATTTAAATTCAAAGTGGCCGTAGATGATGTGCCCGTAACCAAAACCGAAGAAGGATTATTTTCAGCCGAATTCATAGTGTTACCGATGAACGTAAAATCATACCTTCCGTTTATTTGTGTATAAAGAGTAATATCTTGCCCATTCATAACGATTGGGAAAAGGAGTACTAACAGATAAAAAAGAAAGTAATTTTTAGGACGCACTCGATTCTATTTATACATAAATTATCTTCTAAGGTACTAATTAATTTAATAAAATGTTCCCTTTTCAACTTACATGAATTAAAAAATTAGTAATTTTCGGCTTTAATCCTGACTTTTGAAAAAATATCAAGTAAAAAAATATACGACTGACTATTATTCCCAATGGAATGCATTTGTATCTCAGGCTAAAAATGCTACTTTTTTATTTCATAGAGATTTTATGGAATATCATAAGGATCGTTTTGAAGATTTTTCTTTACTCGTTTTTGATGAGAAAGAGCATTTAAAAGCAATACTTCCAGCAAATAAAGTACAGGATATTCTTTATTCTCATCAAGGATTAACTTATGGCGGTTTATTGTTACCAAAGCAAGCAAAATATGAAGAAGTAAAATGCTTTTTTGAAACTGTTTTGGAATATTTAAAAGATCAACATATAAAAGAATTCATTTACAAACCCATACTCGGTTTTTATACAGCATTACCTTCAGAAGAATATTTGTTTGTTCTTAAAGAAAAAGAAGCTGTTTTAAAAAAGCGGGAGTTCAACTTATATATTCCTTTAAAGAGAGATTTCGTTATTTCTAAAAGTAAGTATAAACATTATAAACGAAAAGGGAAGTTGGCTTTTCAAATTAAAAAAGAATCTAATTTTTCTCAATTTTGGAATGAAGTATTAATTCCAAGATTACAAACGAAATACAATGCGAAACCAGTGCACAGTTTAGAAGAAATCACAACATTAAGTCAAAATTTTCCTGAAAATATAGAACAATATAACATCTATTATGAAGATGAAATAGTGGCTGGTATTACACTTTTTAAAACGAAATATGTTATCAAGTCGCAATATGGAGCTACTACAGATTTAGGAGAAAAAGTGAGAGCGTTAGATTATTTGTATTTTCATTTAATTGAACGTTACAAAGAGGATTATGAATTCTTTGATATGGGCACTTGTACAGAAGATAATGAAAAAGGATATAATTCAGGGTTATTAACCCAAAAAGAAGAACTAGGTTGCAGTTTGTATAACCAGGATACCTATTGTATTTCGTTATGATAAAATTTTTAGACTTACATGAAATAAATAAACCTTATGAAGCAGCTTTTCTTAACAAAACGAAAGCAATGCTAGATGGAGGTTGGTATGTATTAGGAGAAGAAGTAAAATCGTTTGAAACTAATTTTGCTAAGTATTGCGACACCAAATATTGTATTGGTGTGGGTAACGGTTTAGATGCATTAGTCCTTATTTTTAAAGGATATATTCAATTGGGTAAATTGCAAAAAGGAGATGAAGTTTTGGTTCCTTCGAATACCTATATTGCGAGTATATTAGCTGTTTTACAAGCCGATTTAGTTCCTGTATTAGTAGAACCAAAAGCTGAAACTTATACTATAAACTCTAGTTTAATTCAAGAGAAAATAACTTCTAAAACGAAAGCCATTTTAGCAGTTCATTTATACGGTCAGTTAGCTGACATGGAAGCTATTCAAACTATTGCGCAACAAAAGCAATTATTAGTTATTGAAGATGCCGCTCAAGCTCATGGCGCTGTTTCAGGAATATTAAGTAAGAAAGCTGGAAATTTAGGTCATGCTGCAGGTTTTAGTTTTTATCCTGGTAAAAATTTAGGAGCCTTAGGTGATGCAGGTGCTATAACTACAAATGATAAAGCTTTGGCTAAGGTACTTTTTTCGATGCGTAATTATGGTTCGAAAGTCAAATATGAGAATGAAATTTTGGGAACTAATTCAAGATTAGATGAATTACAAGCTGCTTTTTTGAATGTGAAATTACCTGATTTAGAGAAAGAGAATGAAAAAAGAAGACAATTAGCCCAGCGTTATTTAAGAGAAATAAAAAATAAAAAAATACAACTTCCTTTTTGGGATGGAAGTAATAATCATGTTTTTCATTTGTTTGTGATTCAAACCAAAAACAGAAAGGAATTGGTTACCTATTTAAAAGAAAAAGGTATTGAAACTATGATTCATTATCCGATTGCACCTCATAAGCAAGAGGCATTGCACCAATGGAATCAGTTATCATTTCCTGTAACTGAAAAAATTCATGAGGAGGTATTGAGTATTCCTTTAAATGGTATTTTAGAAGAAGAAGAAATTCAAAAAATAATTAAAGTTTTAAATGAATATTAAAAGTGAGTGAAGAAAAGAGTACATATAAAAGAATTCTATTGGCAACTTCTGTTTTTGGAAGTATGCAATTTATAAATCTTTTCTTTTCATTTGTTAAACACAAACTGTTATCAATTTTTATTGGAGCAGAAGGCTATGGTATTTTTGGAATGTTGAATTCCATTGTTGATTTAATTAAGTCCATTTCTGGTTTGTCTATAGATAATAGTGCTGTTAAAGCAATTGCGAGTCAGGAAAACAGCGATTTTAACGCACAAGTAGTTTTAAAATTATCGCTTTTAACTGGTCTTTTAGGATGTCTAGTAACTGTTTTGTTTTCTCCAATCATAAGCAAATACTTATATTTTACGTATGACTACTGGTATCTTATTGTCTTTTTAGGGTTAGCCGTTTTTTTTAAGCAAATTGCAACCGCTTTTATTGCTATTTTACAAGGCAAAAGTCTCTTTAAGAAATTAGCCAAATCCAATTTATTATCTAACGGTCTAGGATTGCTTTTTACCATTCCTTTTTTTTATTTTTTTAAGAAAGATTTTATCATTCCAGCTATCATAATTAGTGCTTTAGTCAATATGATAGTAGGTTGGTTTTTTGTAAAAAAAATCAAGGTTTTGAATGCTCTTTTGACTTTTAGAGAAGCCGTATCACAAGGAAAGGAAATTATTTATTTTGGTAGTTTATTAATGATTATGTCTTTTTTACCTTTGTTGGTCAATTATACACTACAAATCCTAATAAACAAACAAGATGGTATTGAAAATGTTGGGCTTTTTAATGTGGCAAATATTATTTTAAATACCTATGTAGGTTTTCTTTTTAACGCCATGTCTTTGGAATATTATCCTCGATTAGTAAGTTTAGAAAAGAACAATAACAAAGTAGCCATTACAGTAAAACAACAAGCCATTGTAACCACTCTATTAATAGTGCCTGTAGTTATTTTTTTTATTGGTTTTGGTGAATTTATTATCCAATTTCTGTTTTCAAAAGAGTTTCTAGAGGTAAATCAATTATTACAATGGGCTGTTATAGGTATGTTTTTTAAGGCGATTTCTTTTTCCATTGGATATTTATTTATTGCAAAAGCCGATTCTAAGGTTTTTATGAAAACTTCATTAGGTTTTAATATTTTGTATTTTTTAATGTTGTATTTTGGTTATCAAATAGGAGCATTTAAAGGTATGGGAATAGCCATTGCAATTTATTTTTTTCTTCATTTAACAGGTGTTTATATCATTGCTAAAAAGAGATATCAAATGACTTTTTTTGAAAAAAAGGATATCGTTTTATTTGTGTCCCAATTTCTCACTTTACTAGTTGCGCTTTTTATTATGCACTTGTCATCTCAAATTCATTTATATTTGATTACTATTTTATTAATTTTAAGTAGTAGTTATACCTTTTATGAAATTAATAAATTAGTGGTTTTAAAAGATTTATTTAAGAAATGAAAATAGTATCAAAAATAAAAAGAGTCTTACAAGTAAATTGGATCAAATCGGTTTATTTTAACTTTAAAAAATTTCCTTTTGCTATTGCTAAAAAGATGCCTGTTTTATTTTATGGTAGCGTAAAATTTCAAAATATATCGGGAAAAATAAGTATTAATGCTCCCATACAAACCGGAATGATTGGTTTTGGAAAGCCTTATGAAATGAATACTCTTTCCAGTGGTATTGCAGAAATAATGCTAGCAGGAACCATTATCTTTGAAGGACATGTTCAATTTGGGAAAGATTATTTTGTATATGTAACAAAAGAAGCTGTTTTACAAATGGGAGACATGTCATCCCTTGCTTCCAAAGGGAAAATCATTTGTACCCAAGAAATTGTTTTTGGAACGTATGCTAGATTGGGTTCTGAATGTCAGGTTATTGACACCAATTTTCATGAAATGATGGATACAGTAACCCAACAAAAATTCCTTTTAAAAGCACCTATTAGAATCGGAAACTATAATTTTATAAGTAATAGAGTTACGTTTTTATCTAAATCTAATACTCCGGATTATTGTACGGTAGCGTCAAATAGTTTGTGTAATAAAGATTATACTTCTTTCGGAAATGCAATATTAATTGGTGGTGTTCCAGCTCAATTAGTAAAAGAAAACATTACAAGAGATTGGGAAGGTGAAAAAGATTTATTGGATAATTATTTAAAAAAGATTTGATTTTCATACAAGTTCTATGGATTGCAACTGCAATTTCTAATGTATTTTTAGTATGATAAAAATTTATGTTAGAAAATCTTTTATAATAAGTACTTTTGAAGAAATAATATAGATTCATGAAGATAGAAATGATTTCGATTCCTAAGATTGAAGATAGAAGAGGAAACTTGTCAGTCATTGAAAAAGATGTGGTTCCTTTCCCTATTAAGAGAGTATATTATCTCTACGATGTGCCAAGTGGTGCAGAACGAGGAGGGCATTCACATATCCAACAACAAGAGTTTTTAGTTGCGTTATCAGGAAGTTTTGATGTTATCTTAAATGATGGGAAAAAAGAACAAAAGGTTACTTTAAATAAGCCATATGAAGGTCTTTTAATTAAAAATGGAATTTGGAGAGAATTGAAAAATTTTTCTTCTGGTTCCGTTTGTTTGGTTGTTGCTTCCGATGTCTTTGATGAAGACGATTATATACGAGATTTTGAAGTTTTTTTAGCTAAATGTAAGTGAGGAATTTAACTTGTTGATTTGTAGCTTATTTTAATAATTTCATAATAAATAATTCTTTTTTATAGTAAGTAATTTATTATAAATAACATATTTTTGTTTTTAAAATTTTAAACAAATTATCATGAAAACAAAAAAGCTTTTATTAATAGTTACTGCCTTATTTACTTCATTTTTTTATGCGCAGCAATTTACTGGACCATCTGATACAACTTCAAGTATTTATAGAACTGGAAATATTGGGATAGGGGGAAGTCCTCAAGAAAAATTGCATATAAAATCGGGTAAATTAATGATAGGAGATTATTTTACAAATGATGATGCAAATATGAATTGGGGTATTAAATCTGAAGGAGGAATTACGGTCCAGCCAAAGTTATCTTGGGCAGCTGGAGCTACAATTCAAATAGTAAGAGGTAAAGCTTTTGTTCAAATGGCAGTTGCTTCTTGTGCAGGCTGTTACTCAAATAATGCTAATGAAGGAGATGCGATTATAAGAGGTTATAGCTATGGGACATCAACAAATGGGAAAAGTTTATTGATTGTAAATCAAGGTACTGGAAGTATAAAGTTTTCAACTACTGAATTGGAACAACCTTCAGGAGTTTCACAAGTAAGAATGGCAATCGATAAATTTGGTAAAGTGGGTATTGGTACAGAAAATGTACCCACTGATTTTAAATTAGGAGTAGCAGGAAAAATAATAGCTGAAGAATTAAAAGTACAATTACAAGTACAAGGTTCTTGGCCAGATTATGTATTTAAAAACGAATATCAATTGCCAAGTTTACAAGAAGTAGAACAACAGATACAAGAAAAAGGACATTTAGCCAATATGCCTTCAGCTTGTGAAGTGGAAGAGAACGGTATTGAAGTTGGAGAAATGAATCGTTTATTACTTGAAAAAATAGAAGAGCTTACTTTATATACTATAGATCAACAAAAACAATTAGATCAACAAATAGAAAATTCTAAAAAACAAGCTCAAGAAATTGAAGAATTAAAAGCTTTAGTAAAAGAATTAGTTCAAAATAAGTAATCATTTTAAAAATAGAAATAATGAGAAACTTATATATTTTTCTACTCCTTTTAATTGGAGTTGGAGTTTTTGGGCAGAAGAAAGAAAATCTAAAAACATTGTGCCTTTCTGATGAATTTAGAAACGAATTAATTAAATCTAATCCTGAAGTAGGGAAAAGAATAGATTTGTTAAATGAAAAGATTAGAAATAATTCGGTAAATAATAAGTTTACCTCAAGCCAACCGATTATTACAATTCCTGTAGCCGTATTCATTGTTCATGCAAATGGACCAGAAAATATTTCGGATACTCAAGTTAATAGCCAAATCGATATTTTAAACTATTATTTTTATGATTATGGAATTACTTTTTGTTTAGCAAAAAAGAATGGTATAAATCAGTCAGTTAGCGGAATTTCTAGATATTTTTCAAATGCATTAACAGATAATGATTATTCTGAAGCATCTCAACTTAATAATTTATTTCAATACTATCCAAACGATAGGTACCTTAAAATTTTTGTGGTAAGAGATATTGTTGGTACAGGTTCTGGCAGTGTACAAGGTTATGCTACTTTTCCTAATTCATCAACAAATTTTGATGGAATAGTTATGAAAGCAAGCGCTTTTGGAAATATAGCCACCTGCAATTGTACAAACCTGGCATCATATTCTGAAAATGGGAAAATTTTAGTACATGAGGTTGGACATTATCTTGGTTTGTATCATACATTTGAGGGAGGTTGTCCTAGCTCAAATTCATCATGTGATAGTAGTGGTGATTTTATTTGTGATACTCCACCAGTAGGATTACCTAATAGTGGTTGTCCAAATTCGATAGGAAATTGTCCAGGAAATTTACCACATGACATTAATAATTATATGGATTATGTAGATGAAATTTGTATGTCTCATTTTACAGAGGGGCAAAAAAATAGGATGATAAATACAATTGTTATATCTAGGGCGAATTTAGTTTCAGAGCAAAATTTATCTGCAACTGGTGTAACTTGTCTACCTACAATTACTGCAACTTTTTCTGCAAGTTCCTATAATGTTTGTTCGAATAATGGTCAAGTTAATTTTACAGGACTTAATAATCCATCTGGAACAACATATTCTTGGGATTTCGGAGACGGAAACATCTCATCTTTACAGAGCCCAGTTCATACATACAGTAACGCTAATAATTCACCTTATACCGTTAGTTTAACTGTCTCAGATGGAGTTAATAGTATGGTTTCAAGAAAGATTATTTACGTTGATGACTGTGTTCCTATTTTGAATGAAGAATCAAATTGGAGATTTGGATTTAGTGCTGGATTAAATTTTTCATCAGGTGTTCCAGTAACTCAAGCTTTTTTCCCTCCTGATTTTCAAATTCATAATTATGCTGAATCTTGCGCAAATATTTCGGATATTAATGGTAATTTTTTATTTCATTCAAATGGGACAAATATTATGTTAGTTAACAATTCAGTAATTAATAGTAGTTTGAGTGGGCATAGAAGCGCCAAAGATGGAGTTTTAATTTTGAAAAACCCTAGTAATCAAAATCAATACTATCTATTTACAAAGAACGCTAGTAGTTTGAATGAACAAACTTCTAGAACAGGAATTAGGTATACATTAGTAGATGTTAATAATTCAACAGTGAGCGTAAATAGTACCAATGTAGATATTCCAGTAACATTTCCATCAAATTTAGGATATATTCTTACTAATGGAAACAGTATAGAAGGTGGAGAGGGTATAACTGCTGCTAAATCTTGTGATGGTTATTGGATTTTAACTACTGGTTTAAAAAGTACAGGATATTTTTTAATGGTTTACAAACTCAATAATCAAGGATTATCATTTATTAACGAGTTTAGTTTACCTCAATCAATTACAACAAATTTATTAAGCATTGAAGTTTCCCCAAATGGAAATAAATTACTATTAAGTGCAACTCAAAGATCTTTTCTTTCAACGACATATTTTGGACAAGCTATTTTGTATGATTTTGATAAGTTTTCTGGATTAATAAGTAATCCTATAAATTTAGATTTAAAATACGCCTACTCTGCATCTTTTAGTAAAAATTCTAATATTTTATACATAGTTACTGCTGACGAAATTCGATTAAATTCTGAAATTCTTCAATATAATTTATTGTCAAGTGATATCGTTTTATCAAAAAAAGTATTAGCTAGTTCTTTTTCAATTGGCTCTTTACAAATGGGACCAGATAATAAAATATATATATCATATAATGGTAAAAAGAATTTAGGTGTAATTCACAAGCCTAATGAGTTAATAACTAATAATCTAAATACCTGTCAATTTAATGAATATGGAGTAGTTTTTAATCAGAATGTGAATGTATCAGCAGGTACAGGTTTGCCAAACTTGATTGATGCTAAAGAAACTACAATATTTGATAATACAATAAGTTATTATCCTTCTGGATGTAACACATATAAATTTTTTCCAAATATTTGTGTTTCAAATTCATTATTTTGGGATTTTGGAGATTCTTCAAGTTCAACTGAATTAAACCCTGTTCACACCTTTTTACCAGGTACGTATACTGTAATTTTAAAGGATGGTGTCACTAATAATATTTTAGCAATGACAAATATTACTGTAGAAAATAATCCTACTGGAGTTATATTGGGTAATGATGGTGCTTGTTTGATGGGTAACACAATTACTAATAATTATACAGAACTTTTAGACAGCGAAACTGCTTTATGGTCTGTTTCTGGTGGAACAATTATTGGTTCTAATACACTATCAAATATAACGATTAACTGGAGTTCATTACCAGGAACAATAACTCTTACAATTACTAATGCCTCTGGATGTTCTACAACGGTTACAAAAATAATTAGCTCTTCAGTAACCCCAACATTCAATCCAATAGCTCCAATATGTGCAGGAAGTTCAGTAAATCCATTATTAACTACATCGAACAATGGTATAACAGGAACTTGGTCTCCTGCCTTTAATAATATGGCTAATGGAACATATACCTTTACGCCTTCAACTGGATATTGTGCAAATACAGTAAGTTTAACGGTTGAAGTTTTACCCGAAAACGATCCGAGCTGTTCTAGTAATCCTTGCCCTACTGATTTAACCTTGTCTACACCAGAGACAAATAATGCGATAGTTTACAAAACGGAGAACTGGATAAAAGCAAATTCAAATTATGAAGTTGATGGTAAAAATGTAACGATGAAAGCAGGAGATTCTATTGTTTTTGAGCCTAACACTCATCTAAAAGCAGGTTCAGTAGTAACAGCATTAATTGAAGTTTGTAGTGCTACAAGCAAAATGAGTACTACAGTGAAGGGAGAGGAACAATATAAAGAAGAGACAAGCCTTGATAATACAATTCGATTGTTTCCAAATCCTGTTACAGATAGATTGACTATTGCTTCTCATCTTGAAACTGTAAAAAATATTACCATTACTGCTTTAGATGGTAAAATAATTTACAGTAATCCAGAAGTGAATGCTACGAAACTAGAATTAGATATTGCAAATTATCAAAATGGTATTTATTTGGTTGCTATAACGACTTCTAATGGTATAACAACCATAAAAAAAATGATTAAAAATTAAGATTAATAACAAAAAGCTAGCTGTAAAGCTAGCTTTTTGTTATTAAAATGAATTATTTTAAAATTTGTAAGTAATTCTCATAAATTAATTCATCACTCTAATTTTATACTCCGTCTTTACCTTTAAAATTATTAGCTTAAATACCAAAGAGATATTTTTTAATTTTAAATTATGTATAAATTCATGATGTATTCTTTTTAATAAAGCGTTGTATTCACTATTTTTAGTATTCATTAGAAAAGCTTTTTTTAATATTATAAAAGTACTCGTATTGATTCTTTTTTCATAGGCGCTTTTTTTGTAAAAATGGCTTAATTGAGAATGCGTTAAATATCTTTTTTCTACTAAGGGCAAATCAATATAAATAAGCTTATGTTTTCTCGCAACTCGTAACCAATAATCTAAATCTTCGTAGGCTAAATTTTCATCATATCCCTTTAGCTCTTCAAAAACCGTTCTTTTATACATACCACTTACCGAACACATACAATTGCCTCCTTTTAGAATGCTTTCATAGTTGGTGTTAAAAATAGAATTGTCAATGGTTTTTAAATTAGTATCAACAGGAAAATGGTAATGGAGTAGATTGTCATTTTCGTCAATTATTGTAGCGTTTCCAAATACTAATCCTGCATTCGGATTTTTTAAAAAAGTATGAACTTGATGGGTTATTCCTTCTTTTGTAAGTACATCATCTGCGGCTAAATCAATTAAAAAGCTTCCTTTTGAAAGGGCAATAGCTTGATTAAAGGATTTGTTATTGCCAATATTTATAGTGTTTTTTATGAATAAAATAGAAGGATACTTTTGCAGCCAATTTTCAATGACTGTTACAGAATTGTCCTGACTTGCATTGTCAACAATTATTAATTCAATATTTTTGTAATCTTGGTTAATTACAGAATTTAAACTTCTTTCAACATAAAGAGCATGGTTGTAACAAGTGCAAATTACTGTAACCAAAGGATCATTTAACATGATTTTTTTCTCAAATGTAACTATTAGGAATGAAATTTCAAAAAAAGTATAAAATAGCTTTAGTAGGCTATCGATTAGGTGTAGGAGGTGCCGAACGCGTAATGGCTAATTTGTCTATTTTTTTGTATAACCTTGGTATTGAAACTCACATTATAACAGTAATTGATCAATACGGATACGAGTACAAAGGTAAAGTAATAGCAACCGAAAAATTAAAAGAGGGAAAGGGTGTTTTTAATAGGATTTCTAGGTTAATTGCTTTAAAAAAAATATTTACTAAAGAGAAATATGATTTTATTATCGATTTTAGATTTAGAAATAAAACGTTTCAAGAATTTTTAATTGCAAGATTATTATATAGTAGTAGAACGATATTCACCATACATAGTGCTGCATTGGATCATTATATTCCATCAAATAAATTCTGGGCCAAATTAATATATAAAAAAAGTTTCGCTATCATTACTGTTTCTAATTTTATAAAAGATTTGATTGAAAAACAGTATGCATTTGATAACGTTCAAACCATCTACAATACAATCAATACAAATGTTATAGACACTTTTTCTAATGCAACTCTTTCAGAAGATTTTCAAAATGATTTTATTCTTGCAGTTGGTCAAATTGATTCAAATGTAAAACAATTTGATCACCTTCTTGAAGCCTATTATGAAAGTGAAATTGATATACCATTAGTAATTTGTGGAGAAGGTAAATTGAAACAAAAATTAATAGGATTAGCTCAAAAGCTACAAATTCAAGATAAGGTGTTTTTTATTGGTTTTCAAGACAATCCCTACAAATATATGGCTAAGGCAAAATTTTTAGTTATGAGTAGTGCTTTTGAAGGTTTTCCAAATGTATTAGTAGAATCACTATATTCTGGAACTCCAGTTGTATCTTATGATTGTTATTCAGGGCCTAATGAAATAATTACTCATGAATATAATGGACTCTTGGTGGAGAATCAAAATAAAAGAGCTTTAGCTGCTGCAATGGCACGATTAGCATTAGATGTTGAGCTGTATGAATTTTGTAAAGCAAATGCAAAAACATCTGTTCAAAAGTTTGATTTAAACAGCATTGGAAAACAGTGGCTCAAAGTAATGAAGATAGAAATATGAAAATTTTGTATATAAGTACTGGAATTACAAATTCAGGTGGTGTGGCCAAAGTAGTTTCTTTAAAAGCCAACTATTTTGTTGAGCAATTGAATCATGAAGTACATATTATTTCATCAAATGATACTTCTGAAAAGACATTTTTTAGTTTCTCTCCTTTAATTAAGTTTAAATTTATTTCAAAAAAGCATAAGATTATTAAATGGCTATGGTTTTTTATACAAATACGATCTTATATTAAAAAATATAAACCTCATGTAATTATTGTTACGGATAATGGTTTTAAAGGTTTGTTTATTCCTTTTTTTATATCAAGTAAAGTAAAAAGCATTTATGAAATGCACGCAACAAACGATAATTTTATTTATCTAGGAAGTAAGAGGAAAGATTTATTTTCCAATAGAAGTATTGCTTATTTTTTAAGCAAATATCATAAGATAGTGGTACTTAATTCACATCTAAAATTTAAATTTATTTTAAATGAGAAACAAGTTATTATACCTAATCCAGTTGTAATAATTGAAAAGGAAACGGCTTCTAATGTAGACTCAATTATATTTAAAAAAGCGATTGCAGTAGGACGAATATTTCCTGAAAAAGGTTGGGATAGACTTTTAAGAATTTGGGAAAAAGTGATTAAGCTTTATCCCGATTATCAACTTGAAATTTATGGTGAAATAGATGATAAATATAGTTTAAACCCTTTAATTGAAGAGTTAAATTTAAAAAAACATGTGAATGTTTTAAATCCTGTCAATAATTTAGAATATCAATATGCTACTTCCGATTTTTTAGTTCATCCTTCATTTTATGAAAGTTTTTCAATGGTTATTTTAGAAGCTATGTCTTTTGGTTTGCCTATAGTATGTTTTGATTTAACGACAGATTTAGTAAATTCTGATTATTGTTTGATTGCAAAAAGTGAAGAGGAATTTGCTGAAAATTGTATAAAACTCATTGAAAATAATCAAGTAAGAATTCAAATGGGAACAAATGCCAAAAAAACTTCATTTGAATATGAATGTAAGGTAATTATGAAAAAGTGGGAAGATTTATTGCATACTATTTAGTAACTATCAGCATCGTTTCATTATCTGAAAACCCAAAATAGTCCTCTTCCTGAAATTGTAAAATTTCAATTTTGAACCCTACATTTTGTAATCTAACTTTTAATCCATTTATAGAATAGATTCTTACATGGTCTTCTTGTCCAAAATGTTTCAATCGTTCAGTTTCTTTAGTTATGCTGTAATCTTCATAAATTTCTCCTTCTTTAAAAGGTGTTTGTATGAGTAGGGTTCCATTTGGTTTTAAAACACGATACAATTCAGACATTGCTTTTTCATCATCTATAATATGTTCCAAAATATGATAACAAATGATTAAATCAAAAGAATTATCTTCTTTATCAATTGAAGTAATATCATATTTTGCATCAGCTATAAAATTACCCGATAAATCGGTAGCTGTATAATGAATGTTTTTTTGTTTTTTCCACTTTCGATAAAGAGATCTTGAGGGAGAAAAATCTAAAACGAAAGGGCTGTTTTTTAAATATTTTGTTGAAATAATGTTCCAAAGTCTACGATCTCTTGATAAACTTCCACAATTGGGACACAAATAATCCTTATTCTCGAGTAGTACCCATTCTTTAGACTGGAAGCCACAAATGACACATTCATGGTTACTACCGTGCTTGTTTATCGTATAACATTTTCTCAGAAAGGGTTCCATTTTAAAAAGCATTTTTTTGGTAATGAAAAGACTAACCGTCCTTTTTAAAAATGAATATATACTACTTTTTTGAGACATTTCTACAACTTTAAAATATGCTTATTATTATCCTATCTTTAAAGTGCTAATGTAACCAATTCTATACAGGTTAAATAAAAAAAGAGAGGGATTGTTACTTGAAATTTGTCTTTTTAATAAACTTTTAGAAAGAATAAAAAAAAGCTGTACAAAATAAATTAATTTAGTTTTTTTTAAAAAAACATATAGTTTTACTATAGAAATAAAATTAGAATCTAATTTTTTATTGTAATAAAGAAGTAAGGCACTTTTTAAACTTTCTTCAACTTTTTTTAAATAACAGGCATTATTGTCTATGTCTTCATGAAGTATTGGGTTGTCAATATGGTTTATTTTTACATTAAGTTTACTTAATTCATATGAAAACTGAGTGTCATCATGACCGTACAGTTTTATTTCTTTATCAAATTCTACCCGATCAAAAATAGACTTTTTAATGAGTGTATTATTGAAAAGCAAAGATTTGAAAGGAGTAAGTTTTCTTTTTGAAACTATTTTATCTTCAATATATTTGCCATATTTCCAGCGTAATTTTTGTTGTTTTGATGGACATTTTTCCGGATGTTGTCTCCCACCATAAATCACATCAAATCCAATACAATTCTCAAGATAGTTTTGGATGTAATTCGACTGAATAATTTTGGAATCACCATCAATAAATAGAAGCCATTTAAATTTAGCCTTTTTAGCAAGAAGATTTCTATTTTGCCTGTGCGCTACATTATTTTCTAAAGAAATGAAAAAACAATTATCAAGTAAATTGATTTCTTCATTTATTTTATTTAAAGCTGATTTTGATGCATCATCTTGACAAATGATTTCATATTCTATTCCATTTAGCACACACTGCTTTTGTAACTCTTTGACTAAAGGTAAAGCATTGTAATTATAAATAGGTATTAAAATGGATAGCATTAAACCGTTCTTTGTACTACTTCAAAAATTTGTCCACCATCAAACTTTAAAGTTTTGGATGGAAATTTTAATAATAATGCATAATCATGTGTCGCCATAATTATTGTTTTACCAGCACTGTTAATTTTTCTTAAAACATCCATTACTTCAGCGCTGGTTTGTGGATCTAAGTTTCCAGTAGGTTCGTCTGCTAAAATTAATTCAGGATTGTTTAATAAAGCTCTCGCAATCGCAATTCGTTGTTGTTCTCCTCCCGACAGCTGGTGCGGCATTTTAGATTGGTAATTTTTCATACCCACTTTATCTAAAACTTCATCAATTTTAACATTCATTTCCTCAGCAATTGTCCAACCGGTTGCTCTTAAAACAAACAATAAATTTTCTTTTACATTACGATCGGGTAACAATTTAAAATCTTGGAAAACTACACCTAATTTTCTTCTTAAATAAGGAATATCTTGCTCTTTTAAATCTCTTAAATTGTAATCTACAATAGTTCCTTCACCCATAGTTAAAGGTAAATCTGCATAAAGCGTTTTTAAAAAACTACTTTTTCCTGAGCCCGTTTTACCAATTAAATAAATGAATTCTCCATTTTTAACTTCTAAGTTAACATTGGTTAAAACAGGGTTTTTTTCTTGAAAAACTGAAATATCTTTTAAGGAAAGAATGCTTTGCGACATAGGTTTATAACAATTTAATGTTGTAAAAGTAAGAACTTACGACTCGCTTTCAAAATTTATCGTCAATTAAGTGAAAAATTAGGTTTTCTTTCACATTTTGTTTATAAAATAGTTACAATAATATGTTAATATCTTTCGTTAATACTTTCAGATAATAGTATCTTTGAAGTCTATGAAAAAAAACATTGAAATGATAAAAATCTTAAAATTTTCTTTCTTTCTAATTTTTGCAACCCATACTATTTGGGCGCAACAATCATCAATCTACACACACGATTTAAAAGAATTTGATAAAGCGGTGGCATTGTATAAAGACAAACAGTACCAATCGGCTCAAATATTGTTTGATAATATTAAAAACAATGTTACAAATGATGAAATAAAAGCAGATTGCGCCTACTATATTGCCAATTGTGCTATTCGATTAAATCAAATGGGCGCAGATGATTTAATTGAACAATTCGTTGAAGATTATCCTACAAGTACCAAACAAAATCAAGCCTATATTGAAGTAGCACACTATTATTTTGATCAAGGGAGTTATGCTAAATCGTTAGAATGGTTTGATAAAGCAAATGAAAATTCGATGTCTTATGAAGACTTAGAAAAATATAATTTTCAAAAGGGATATGTTTATTTTACGGTGAAAAATACTTCAGAAGCTACGAAGTATTTTAATAAAGTAATCAACTCGAAAACCTATGGTAGCCAGGCCAAATATTATTTAGGTTACATGTCTTATGAAACAGACGATTATGAAAATGCAACACAGTATTTTGACCAAGTACAAGATAAAGAGAAGTACAAGGAAAAAATGGGCTATTTTCAAGCCGATATGAACTTTAAATTAGGGAAATTTCAAGAAGCCATTACTTTAGGTTTGGAACAATTGCCAAAATCAAATGCTATCGAAAAAAGTGAGTTATCTAAAATCATAGGGGAGAGTTATTTTAACTTAAAGCAATATGATAAAGCACTACCTTATTTATTAGATTACAGAGGCAAAAAAGGAAAGTGGAATAATACCGATTATTATCAATTGGGTTATGCATACTACCAACAAAAAGATTATGAAAACGCAATTGCTCAGTTTAATAAAATTATCAATGGTAATGACTTTGTCGCTCAAAATGCGTATTATCATTTAGCAGAAAGTTATTTAAAAACAGATAAAAAACAACAAGCATTAAATGCTTTTAAAACAGCTTCAGAAATGGATTTTGACCTTAAAATTCAAGAAGATGCTTTTTTAAATTATGCTAAATTAAGTTACGAAATTGGTAATCCGTATCAATCGGTTCCTGAAGTGTTGAATGCGTATTTAAACAAATATCCAAATACGTCTTATAAGCAAGAAATCAATAACTTATTAATTAGTTCTTACATTACTTCAAAAAATTATAAAGAAGCTTTAAGTCTGTTAGAAAAAAATAAAACGCCTGAAAATAGATTAGCCTACCAAAAAGTGTTGTTTTATAGAGGTTTGGAGTTGTATACAGATAGTAATTACCAACAAGCATTCGACTTATTTAAAAAATCCATATCAGAAAATAAAGAGGCTAAGTTTACCGCTCGTGCAACTTTTTGGAAAGCAGAAACCGAATACAATTTGGAACAATACAATGAAGCGATGTTAAGCTTTAAACAGTTTATTAATAACAGTCAAGCCACTTCAACTCCTGAAATAACCAATGTAAATTACAATTTGGCATATGCTTATTTTAAATTAAAAGAATATGAGAATGCCATTACTTACTTTACGAATTTTATTGGTGAAGTAAAAAATGATAATGTTAGAAAATCAGACGCTTACCTAAGATTAGGAGATTGTAATTTTATTTCTACGAAATATTGGCCAGCCATGGAAGCCTACAATAAAGCTATTGAAATGAAAAGTGTGAATTCCGATTATGCGGCTTTTCAAAAAGGCATTAGCTATGGTTTTGTTGGTAAAAATGATAAAAAAATTGACGATTTAGAAAAATTTGTAAAAACCTATCCCAATTCACAATATGCAGATGATGCTTTGTATGAATTAGGAAATACCTATGTAAATATTGAAAATGAATCTAAAGCTATTGCAACTTATGACAAATTGATTGCGAACTATAAATCGAGTTCTTATGTCGCTAAATCTATTTTAAAACAAGGTTTAATTTATTACAACAACAACAAAAGTGAACCAGCTTTAGTAAAATTCAAAAAAGTAGCAGCTGAATTCCCAAATTCCCCTGAATCCTTACAAGCGGTTACTACTGCGCGTTTAATTTATATAGATAATGGTAGAGTAGATGAATACTCACAATGGGTAAAAACCTTAGACTTTGTTGAGGTTTCAGATGCTGATTTGGATAATGCAACCTATGAATCTGCTGAAAAGCAATACTTAACGAATAATGCAAAACAAGCCATTTCAGGTTTTAGTAATTATGTGGCTAAATTTCCAAATGGATTACATGCTTTAAAAGCCAATTTCTATTTGGCACAATTATACTACGCGGATGGATTAGAAAACAATACTATAAAACATTATGAGTATGTAATCAATCAGCCGAGAAATGAATTTACGGAACAAGCTTTAGCACGTTTATGTCAGGTGCATTTAAAAGCGGCAAATTATGACAAGGCTATTCCTGTTTTAAAACGTTTAGAATCAGAAGCAGATTTTCCTCAGAATATTACCTATGCACAATCGAATTTGATGAAGTCGTATTATGAGAAAGAGAACTATAATCAAGCAGTGGTTTATGCTGAAAAAGTATTAGCTAATGATAAGATTGATAATCGAATTAAAAGTGATGCGCAAATTATCGTTGCACGTGCTGCCATAAAAACAAACGATGAAGCAAAAGCAAAACAAGCCTATGCCGATTTATTAAAAATTGCCAAAGGTGAACTTGCAGCAGAAGCTTTATATTATGATGCTTACTTTAAAAATAAAGAAGGTAAGTTTGAAGCGTCTAATACAATCGTTCAAAAAATTGCAAAAGATTATTCGGGTTATAAATATTACGGAGCGAAAGGTTTAGTAATTATGGCTAAGAATTTCTACGGTTTAAAAGATAGTTTTCAAGCAACCTATATTTTAGATAGTGTTATTAAAAACTTTACTGATTATCCAGATGTTATTGAAGAAGCTAAAAAAGAATTAGCGATCATTAAAGCTGAAGAATCAAAAACCAATTCATCAATATCAAATTAATTCGTTTCTACTATTGTTTTATTTTGGGTAACCAAAGTCAGACAATTCAAAAATATAAAATATGAGCAAAATCAAAATATATTTTTCAACAACTATAGCTTTGTTCCTAACGTATGCTTCGTTTTCTCAAGTAAAAGACGAAAATATAGGTTCGGAAGTAGTGAATATTGTAAAAGCCTATACACCTACAATTTCTGATGCCTTTAAGGTGAAAGAAACTCCTGTTTTGGAAGATGAAGATAACATGCAGAAAGAAGAAATTAAATACAATATTTTTTCTTTTCCAGTAGCATCCACTTTTACACCTTCTAAAGGTAAAGCAGCAGCTGTTGACAAATCGGAAAGAGAAAAAATTTATAGAAATTATGCTACTTTAGGTTTTGGTAATTATGCTACGGCTAATGCAGAATTATTTATTACAGAAAACTTCGGAAGAAATAGTTATGTGGGTGGAATGCTACGTCATTTGTCTTCTCAAGGAGGTATTAAAGATGTGGTTTTAGACGATAAATACTATAATACGAGTTTAGATGTAACGTACGGTTCTCGGGAAAGAGACATGAGTTGGAACGTAGATTTAGGCCTGAAAAACCAAATTTACAATTGGTACGGTTTACCTACGGAAAACATTGTTTTTACCGACGATCAAATTAGAGCTATTGATTCGCAGCAATCCTACAATACAATTGCTCTAGGAGGAAAATTAACGATGGATAAAAGCTTTTTAAGTGAAGCAAGTTTACAATTCAAACGTTTTTCTGATGCTTTTGGTTCGGGTGAGAATCGCTTTTTGGTAAAGCCAAATTTTGATATCGATGTGATGGAGCAAAAAATTAAAGCCAATTTTATCGTAGATTATGTAGGTGGTACTTTTGAAAAGGATTTTCAAGGTGCAGACGAAATCAAATACAGTCATGTTATTTTTGGAACAAAACCAAGTATTTTATATCAACAAGATGATTTATCGGTTAATTTAGGAGTCGGTGTTTTTTATACCACTGGAAAAATTAATGGGGAAAGCGATGGAAAAATATTTGTCTATCCAAATGTAAAAGCTTCTTATCGAATCGTAGGTGATATTTTAGTGGGTTATGCTGGTGCTGAAGGTGGTTTAAACCAAAATTCCTATGCTGAATTTGTGGACCAAAATCCATTTGTTTCTCCAACATTATTAGTAGGACCCACCGATAATAAATACGATGTATATGTTGGTTTAAAAGGTAAATTAGCCAATGCAGTCGCTTTTAATGTGAGAGGAAGTATTAAAAATGAAGATTACAAACCGTTATTTGTAAGTAATACTTATGTTTTTGGTAACACAAATACAGAAGGATATACTCATGGAAATTCTTTTGAAGTAGTGTATGATAATGTAAAAACAGCAAGTATTTTTGGAGAAATTAAAGCCGATTTTTCAAAACATGTCAGTTTCGGAATTAACGGAACCTATAATAATTACACCACAGATAATCAATCTGAAGCTTGGAATTTACCACAGTTGAATATTGGAACAACCTTGGATTTTGATATTACAGATAAATGGTATGCAGGAGCTAATATTTTCTTTGTAGGAGAGCGAAAAGATCGCGTTTCTGTGCAAGATATAAGTGCTGTTTTTCCACCAAATTTCCAATTGCAAGAAGTAACCTTAGATAGTTATTTCGATTTGAACGCGCATATTGGTTATAAGTATAACGAACGATTAACAGCCTTTTTAAGAGGAAATAATTTAGCAAACCAACAATACAATCGTTGGGCAAACTATCCTGTGCAAGGAGTTCAAGTAGTGTTAGGCGCAAATTATAAATTCGATTTTTAATATATGGTAAAATATCAGATTGTATTACTATTAGTTGTGTCCTTGGTTTCTTGTAAAAAAGAAAATAGTGTTACAATAAATGCTACTAAAGAAAATACAACAGAGTTAAAAAAGGATTCAGAAATGAAATCCTTTTTTACTTTTGATAAAGTAGCGTATTATTACAACCAAATTGATCCAAATATTTTGTTTTCTAATTATGAAAAGCCTGATTATAACGACGAACAATCGGACTTATATAAATACATGCAACTTGTAGAAGGGTATTATCCTGAAAAATTACATCAAGAAAATTTTATTAATGATTTATTAGAGTTTGGTTATAAAAAGATGAATATTAATTCCACTGATTTTCCAGTGTTAAACAAGGTTTTTAGTGAGGTAAAATGTGATGAAAGTTATGCGATGGCTTGCACACCCATCTACAGAGATATTTTAATTTTTTATAATAAAGACAAAATAGTCGGAATTGCTAAAATTTGTTTTGGTTGTAGACAAACCTATATTATTGGAACAGATAAAGATGATTCGGAATTTGGACAGTGTGGTGGATTTGAAAATTTAGAAGCTATGTTGAGCATTTATAAAAAATCACTTCAATAATTTCAAAATTGATATTTTTATTGTCATGAACCTAAAAGAAAAAGTTTATCAATACTATCTCAGTTTAGTATTAGAAAAAATAAAAACCTTGCAAGATACAATTGCAGATTTAACTTTAGATGCACAAAACGATGCCAAAGGTTCTGCAGGAGATAAACACGAAACGGCTTTGTCAATGATGCATTTGGAGCAAGAAAAATTAAATCAGAAAGTAAAAGAAGCTTTAGAACAAAAAGCCATTTTAGATAGTATTGATATTTTCAAAAAGAATGTAGTTGTTAGTTTAGGAAGTTTGGTTTATACTAATTCACTAATTTTCTTTATCAGTCAAGCGCTACCAAAAATAAAAGTAGAAGAAAAAGATATAATTGCTTTATCACCTCAATCGCCTTTAGGAAGACAATTAATAGGTAAGAAAGTAAATGAAGCAATCCAATTTAATACTACGACTTACAAAATCTTACAGATAGAATAAACTGAAACCACTTTATAGAGTGGTTTTTTTATAAATTGTAATCTACTGCAATAAAAAATACCTATTTTACTTTATTTTTGTAACTAAATAAATAATTTTGGTTATAAATTATAGTTATTAATCTATTTATGGTTTATTTTTTATAGTTAATATATCAAATTTGCTTCATCAATGAAATAATAATCGCGTTTAAGAGTATACTTTTAAGCGTATCAACTTTATAAAATAGAAATAAAATGTGCGGAATTGTATGTGCTTTCGATTTAAAACAAAAAGCTGAGGTATTAAGACCTCAAGTTTTAGAAATGTCAAAAATTATTCGTCATAGAGGTCCAGATTGGAGCGGAATATATAGTAATGATAAAGCTATTTTAGCCCATGAGCGTTTGGCTATTGTTGATCCAGCTTCTGGAAAGCAACCTTTATTTACAAAAGATAAAAGTTTAGTTTTAGCGGCAAATGGAGAAATCTACAATCATAGAGAATTACGCAAGCAATTTGAAGGTAAATATGAATTTTTAACAGAAAGCGATTGTGAAGTAATTTTAGCTTTATACAAAGAAAAAGGAGTGCATTTTGTAGATGAAATGAATGGAATTTTTGGTTTTGCTATCTATGATGTGGAAAAAGATGAGTATTTCATTGCTCGGGATCACATGGGAATTATTCCTTTATATATTGGTTGGGACCCATACGGAACCTTTTATGTAGCTTCTGAATTAAAAGCATTGGAAGGATATTGTACCAAAATTGAATTATTTCCACCAGGACATTACATGTCTAGTAAAGACGGCGAATTTGTGAAATGGTACCATAGAGAATGGACAGAATATGAAGCAGTAAAAGAGAATGCAACGAGCATTGAGGCCATAAAAACCGCTTTAGAAGCTGCAGTGAAAAGACAATTAATGAGTGATGTACCGTATGGGGTTTTACTTTCTGGTGGTTTAGATTCTTCCATTACTTCTGCTATTGCTAAAAAGTATGCTCAAAAAAGGATTGAATCAGAAGATAAAGCAGATGCTTGGTATCCACAATTACATTCTTTTGCGGTGGGTTTAGATGGTTCACCAGATTTAAAAGCAGCTCAAAAAGTAGCCAATCATTTGGGAACCATTCATCATGAAATTAAATTTACGATTCAAGAAGGTCTAGATGCCATTCGAGATGTAATTTATAATATTGAAACCTATGATGTAACTACCATTAGAGCCTCAACTCCAATGTATTTAATGGCACGTGTGATTAAATCGATGGGAATTAAAATGGTTTTGTCAGGAGAGGGGTCTGACGAGCTGTTTGGGGGCTATTTGTATTTTCATAAAGCACCTAATGCAAAAGAATTTCATGAAGAAACCGTTCGTAAATTGAGTAAATTACATATGTATGACTGTTTGCGTGCTAACAAAAGTTTAGCAGCATGGGGAATTGAAGGGCGTGTTCCTTTTTTAGATAAAGAGTTTATGGATGTAGCCATGCGAATTAATCCACAAGATAAAATGATCAATGGAGAACGTATGGAAAAATGGGTGTTGAGAAAAGCATTTGAAGACATGCTGCCTGAAAGTGTGGCTTGGAGACAAAAAGAACAGTTTAGTGATGGAGTTGGATATAGTTGGATTGATACTTTAAAAGAGTTGGTTGCCAATGAAATTACAGACGAACAATTGGCAAATGCGAAATATAAGTTCCCTATTCAAACGCCAACTTCAAAAGAAGAATATTATTATCGTTCCATATTTGCAGAACATTTCCCAAGTGATGCAGCAGCATTAAGCGTACCTCAAGAAGCAAGTGTTGCGTGTAGTACTAAAATAGCTTTAGAATGGGACGAGGCTTTTAAAAACTTAAATGATCCATCAGGAAGAGCGGTAGCAAATGTACATGACGATGCCTATGTAAAAATGGTAAAAGTATAAAAGAACTTTTTCTAACAAAATGAGAAAGAATAAATTGAAATAATTTTTATTTTTTGAGAACAGAGATATTATTTAAATATCTTGGTTATGGTTTGTTTTTAAAACGTCGACGGTATTCGTTGACGTTTTTTTGTTTTTAATCGCTTAAAATGGCCTTAAAATGAAAATTTTCAACATTTGTTAATAACTTCTAGGGAAAAACAATGCTTTATCAGTTAATTTTTTTTGATTATGGTTATATTTGTCTGTTAAATATAATGAGTTTTAAGAATTAAAATATGAGCGAAGAAATCAAGAAGAACAATTATTCAGCCGACAGTATTCAGGCTTTAGAAGGAATGGAGCATGTAAGGATGCGTCCTTCCATGTATATTGGTGATACTGGTGTTAGAGGATTGCATCATTTAGTATATGAAGTAGTTGATAACTCAATTGATGAAGCTTTAGCTGGACATTGTGATACGATATCTGTTTCTATTAATGAGGATAATTCTATATCAGTAGAGGATAACGGTCGTGGTATTCCTGTTGATATTCATAAAAAGGAAGGAATTTCTGCCTTAGAGGTAGTAATGACAAAGATTGGTGCAGGTGGAAAATTTGATAAAGATTCTTATAAAGTTTCTGGAGGACTTCATGGAGTTGGGGTTTCTTGTGTGAACGCCTTATCAGATCATTTAAAAGCAACTGTTTTTAGAGAAGGAAAAATTTGGGAACAAGAATATGAAAGAGGTAAATCTTTATATCCTGTTA
The DNA here is from genome assembly GCA_002862755.1 of Flavobacteriaceae bacterium. GTDB lineage: Bacteria > Bacteroidota > Bacteroidia > Flavobacteriales > Flavobacteriaceae > Flavobacterium. The sequence goes on from PKDY01000013.1 coordinate 40,495, forward strand.
AGCAAATTGGAACTACAGATAAAAGAGGTACTATGGTTACTTTTAAACCAGATGGTACTATTTTTACACAAACTTTAGAATATTCCTACGATACTCTAGCAGCTCGTATGCGTGAATTATCTTTCTTAAATAAGGGGATTACTATTACGTTAACCGATAAAAGACATGTAGATAAAGACGGTAATTTTATTTCTGAAGTTTTTCATTCTAAAGAAGGTCTTAAAGAGTTTGTTAAATTCTTAGATGGAAATCGTGTGCCAATTATTGGACATGTTATTTCAATGGAAAATGAAAAAGGAGAAATTCCAGTTGAAGTAGCTTTAATTTACAATGATAGTTATTCGGAAAATATTTTTTCTTACGTAAATAATATTAATACCCATGAAGGAGGAACACATTTGCAAGGTTTCCGTATGGGATTAACTAGAACGTTGAAAAAATATGCAGATTCTTCAGGATTATTGGATAAATTAAAATTTGAAATTTCCGGAGATGACTTCCGTGAAGGATTAACTGCAATTATATCTGTAAAGGTTGCCGAGCCTCAATTTGAAGGTCAAACCAAAACAAAATTAGGGAATAGAGAAGTAGTTTCTCCCGTTTCGCAAGCAGTTGCAGAAATGTTAGAAAACTATTTGGAAGAAAACCCTAATGACGCTAAGATTATTGTGCAAAAAGTAATTCTAGCAGCTCAAGCTCGTCACGCTGCTAAGAAAGCTAGGGAAATGGTACAGCGTAAAACCGTAATGGGCGGTGGTGGATTACCAGGTAAATTATCGGATTGTTCAGAGCAAGATCCAGCAAAATGTGAAATTTTCCTTGTCGAGGGAGATTCTGCAGGTGGTACAGCTAAGCAAGGTAGAGATAGAATGTTTCAAGCTATTTTGCCATTAAGAGGTAAAATTCTTAATGTTGAAAAAGCAATGCAACATAAAGTGTTTGAAAACGAAGAGATTCGAAATATTTTTACAGCTTTAGGAGTAACAGTTGGAACTGAGGAAGATAGCAAAGCTTTAAATTTATCTAAATTACGTTACCATAAAGTAGTGATTATGTGTGATGCCGATGTCGATGGATCACATATTTCTACACTAATTTTAACTTTCTTCTTTAGATTTATGAAAGAACTTATTGAAGGTGGACACGTTTATATTGCAGCGCCGCCTTTATATTTGGTGAAGAAAGGAAATAAAAAAGAGTACGCATGGAATGACGATCAACGTGACCGAATAGCGCAACAAATGGGTGGTGGAGTTAATATTCAACGTTATAAAGGTCTTGGAGAGATGAATGCGGAACAATTGTGGGATACCACTTTAAATCCAGATTTTAGAACCTTACGTCAAGTAACAATAGATAGCTTATCTGAAGCTGATAGAGTATTTTCGATGTTAATGGGAGATGAAGTGCCTCCTAGAAGAGAGTTCATTGAAAAGAATGCGGTTTATGCAAAAATTGATGTATAATGAAAAACACTATTGTATGTTTGATTGTATCTCTATTTTATACTAAAATAGCAGCTCAGACATCTAGTGATTTACAACAAGTAGGGTATCTGTTAACAGATGCCCTTTTCTATTCTGAAAAATATATTATACCGATAACTGATGCTGCAGTTTATCAGTCCTCTTCTGGTTGGGTATTATCGGCTAAAAAGAAAGAAAAATGGCATCTTAACATTGGTGTTCATTCTAATATTTTTTTTGTGCCTAAAAAGGATAGGGATTTTCAAATCAAAAATTCCGATTTTCAGTTTTTTCAAATTGAAGGAGCTACAACTGCAACAGTTCCTACAGCTTTAGGTAATAATGACAAACAATATCTTATTGGAGAATTAGGCGGTGAGGAGGTGCGTTTTACAACTCCTGGTGGCGTAAACCAAGAATCTATAATTTATCCTTATTTTCAAGCTAGTTTTGCGCTTCCCTATGGATTTGAGTTACTAGGTCGTTATTCTTTGAAAACACAATTAAAAAAAGGAAATTATCAAGTATATGGAGCTGGACTAAAATATGCTATTAGTCAGCATTTTAAAAATTGGGAAACTAAAAATATACATCTAGCTGTAGCTGGAATTTATTCCAATGCCGATGTTAGTTTTGATTTTTTAGATGTTAATACGGCTTATGGAAATTTAGGTATTAATAGAATGAATGGAATTGTGGATACTTGGCATTTTAATTTCTTGTTTTCCAAAGCATTTGATAAATTTGATTTAAATGCTAGCGGAATTTTAAATTATAGCACCTTTTCATATAAAGTGAATGGACCCAAAGGGAGTATTGAAAATGTTATTGCAGTTCAAGAGACAATTAATGCGCTATTAACTCGAATCGAAAGAGACAAAATTAATGCTATAATGGAAATTTCGGGAGTATATTATATCCATAAATTAGCATTGCAAAGTTCATTTGCTTTTGGTAAATTTGCGAATCTCAATATAGGAGTACAATATCAATTTTAACTTATAAATAATCAAAAACAATAAAATGAAAGTAACAATAGTAGGAGCGGGTAACGTAGGTGCAACATGTGCCGATGTTATTTCGTACAGAGGAATTGCTAGTGAAGTAGTATTATTAGATATCAAAGATGGTTTTGCTGAAGGTAAAGCTATGGATATCATGCAATGTGCTACAACAACAGTTTTCAATACAAAAGTATCAGGTAGCACAAACGATTATTCAAAAACTGCTGGAAGTGATGTAGTGGTAATTACATCTGGAATCCCAAGAAAACCTGGAATGACTCGTGAAGAATTAATAGGTATTAATGCAGGTATTGTAAAATCAGTGGCTGATAATGTCTTAACACATTCGCCTAATGCTATTATTGTAGTGGTTTCCAATCCGATGGATACTATGACTTACTTGACTTTAAAAGCTACAGGTTTACCAAAAAACAGAGTAATTGGAATGGGAGGTGCTTTAGATAGCTCTCGTTTTAAATATTTTTTATCACAAGCTTTACAAAAACCCGGAAACGACATTCAAGGTATGGTAATTGGTGGTCATGGAGACACAACTATGATTCCATTAACAAGATTGGCTTCTTATAATGGTTCGCCAGTTTCTAATTTCTTATCTCAAGATGAATTAGATAAAGTAGCTGCATCCACTATGGTAGGTGGTGCTACTTTAACAGGTTTATTAGGAACATCTGCTTGGTATGCGCCAGGTGCATCTGTAGCTTATTTAGTGGATAGTATCTTAAACGACCAAAAGAGAATGATTCCATGTTCTGTTTTATTAGAAGGAGAATATGGCCAAAATGATATCTGTATTGGAGTGCCTTGTATCATTGGTAAAAATGGTATAGAAGAAATAGTAGATGTTCAATTAAATGATGCTGAAAAAGCATTGTTTGCAAAAAGTGCAGATGCTGTTAGAAATATGAATGCAGATTTAAAATCAGTGTTGTAATCTTTTCAGTATCAGAATATAAAACTGTCATTTGTATTTGACAGTTTTTTTATATTTAGTTATCAACAGGAAAATATTAATAAAAACCAATTTTATTAAGAAATAAAATTGGTTAATCCTATTGTAAATTATATATTTGTCCGTTTTTATAAAAAAAAGAATAATTAATTTTAGTAGTAATGCAGAATAAAGGACTAATTAAATTTTTCGCAATTATCTTTGCTGTGGTATGTATTTATCAATTATCATTTACATTCGTAGCAAATGGAATTGAGGAAGATGCAAAGACTTTTGCAAGTAAGTTTCCAAAAGAAATTCAAACTCAAAAAGAAGTATCTTATCTAGATTCTTTAGCGAAAAGTAAAGAAAAAGTATTTCTTTGGAATACGTATGATGAAGTAAGAAATAATCAAATTAACAAAGGTCTTGACCTTGAAGGAGGACTTAACGTAATTCTTCAAATATCTGTAAAAGATATTTTATTTGGTTTAGCAAACGAAACAACCAATAAAGACTTTTTAAAAGTTTTAGAGGAAGCGAAAAGAAATCAAAGAGGAAATCAAGATTATATCGATGCTTTTTTTGAAGCTGCAAACAAAGCGAATCTTAAATTAGCTAGTGTTGATATTTTTGGAAATAGAAATTTAGATGAAGTAATTAAATTTGATATGACGAATGCTCAAGTGGAGCCAATCATCAAACAAAAAGTTACTGAATCTGTAGAAAGTGCTTTCGGAGTATTAAGAAAGCGTATCGATCAATTTGGGGTAACGCAACCAAATATTCAAATGTTAGGAAATTCTGGTAGAATTTTAGTAGAATTACCAGGTGCTAAAGATGTAGATCGTATTAAAAATTTATTACAAGGTACTGCTAAATTAGAATTTTGGGAAACTTATAAAATAGATGAGGTTTTCAATTATTTCGTTTCTGCTAATGAAATTTTGAAAAAAACAGAAGTAGCTACTAAAGAAGTAAATGAAGTTGTACAAGATTCTACTCAAAAAGATTCTACGGCTACTGATTTAGATGCTTTATTAACAGATAAAGAAGACTCTACTAAAGTACAAGTAAATCCTTTATTTGATAAATTACAAGTTACACAACAAGAAGGTTTTTCAATCTTAGGTTATGCTAAAGTTTCTGATACAGCTACTATTGGAGGATACTTAAGAAGAAAAGATGTAAAGAGGACTTTACCAAACGCAATTTCAAATGTGAAATTTGTTTGGGGTAAAGAAAACGAAAAAACACCTGGAATTGTTGAGTTATATGCTTTAAAAAGAAACGGTAAAGACGGTAAGGCTCCTATCAGTGGAGGTGTAATCGTCGATGCTACTGATACTTTTGATCAATTAGGAAAACCAGCTGTTTCGATGCAAATGGATGGAGCAGGTTCTAGAGAATGGGAAAAATTAACGGGTAAAGTTTCACAACAAGGTAATGCTATTGCAATTGTTTTAGATAATATCGTTTATTCAGCACCTGGTGTAAGTAAAGGAGCTATTACTGGTGGACGTTCTGAAATTTCTGGAAGTTTTACAGTAACAGAAACAAAAGACTTAGCAAACGTATTGCGTGCGGGTAAATTACCTGCTAAAGCAGACATTGTTCAATCGGAAGTAGTTGGACCATCTTTAGGAAAAGAGGCAGTAGATAACGGTTTCTTATCTTTTATTATTGGTTTTACTTTAGTATTATTATGGATGGTAGTTTACTATGGTAAAGCTGGTTTCTATGCGAATTTAGCTTTATTGGTGAATATCTTATTTATTTTTGGTGCTTTAGCAAGTTTTGGTGCGGTATTAACCTTACCAGGTATTGCGGGTATCGTTTTAACAATTGGTATGGCAGTAGATGCTAACGTAATTATCTATGAAAGAGCTAAAGAAGAATTAGATTCTGGAAAAACTGTTGAAGAAGCAGTTAACTATTCTTATACATGGAAAGGAGCAATGTCATCTATTGTGGATGCAAACGTTACTACTTTCATTACGGCATTAATATTATTCATTTTAGGTACAGGTCCTATTAAAGGTTTTGCAACTACGTTGTTAATTGGTATTTTAACATCACTTGTTACAGCTGTATTTATTACTAGAATTTTCTTGGACTGGAGTTTATCAAGAAATGAGAAAATCGCTTTCTCTACTTCTGTGACTAAAAATTGGTTTAAAAACTTAAATTTTGACTTCTTAGGAAAACGTAAAATTGCTTATATCGTTTCAACAATATTAATTGTTTTAAGTTTATTCTCATTAGTTACTAAAGGTTTAAATTATGGAGTAGATTTTGTTGGAGGTAGAACGTATCAAGTGCGTTTTGAAAAACCAGTTTCAGCTCCAGAAGTGACTAAGGATTTAGTAGCTGTTTTTGAAAGTGCTGAAGCTAAAATTTATGGTAACGACAATCAGTTAAAAATTACTACTAAATATAAAGTTGATGAAGAAGGTGAAGGAGTTGACAAAGAAGTAAATAATATGCTATTCAAAGGATTGAAAAAATACCTTCCTGCTGATTTAACCTATGATAAATTTGTAAACCTTTATGAAGGAAAACAAGTAGGAATCATGTCATCTTCTAAAGTTTCTGGTACTATTTCTAAAGATATTAAAACGAACTCTTTATGGGCAGTTTTAGGGTCTCTTTTAGTAGTTTTCTTATACTTAATGGTTTCGTTTAGAAAATGGCAGTTTGGTTTAGGAGCCGTAGTTGCTGTTGCTCATGACGTAATTATCGTTTTAGGAATATTCTCATTCTTCTACACAATTTTACCATTCAATATGGAAATTGATCAAGCTTTTATCGCGGCTATTCTAACAGTAATTGGTTACTCGTTGAATGATACGGTAATTGTATTTGACCGTGTAAGAGAGTATTTAGATTATAATTCTTCTTCTGATTTTAAAGCTTTAGTAAATAAAGC
>PKDY01000054.1 GCA_002862755.1 Flavobacteriaceae bacterium
AAACTAAATTCGTATAATCTGTAGTTGGGTTTTGAACAGGTCTAGTGGTTGTAAAAATATGGTACCATGCTAATCCTGGATCATTCCCCATAATAGCTCTAACCACCATTCTATTGCGAGTTATAGATAAAATCTCGTATGAGCTTTGTCCAATATAATATCCCATAAAGCCATTATCAGAAAAAGTCATTAAAGTACCTCTAGTTTGAGTGATTGCATCTGGATTCATAGTAACTACAGATGTAGAAGGGCTTAAAGTTACGTTTTTAACACCTGACACATCATAATCATAACACATATCAGTTCCAGCACTTCCTCCTACAACTCCTTCAAAAGCCGTATTAAAAAATGTTTTACCACCGTTATCTAATACAAATTTTAACTGTCCATTTACAACTGAAAAAGTCAAGACATTATCATACAAACAGCTACTGTCTGGGCTTGCTGCTTTTTCCCAAGGAGCAGCTTGATACCAAAAAGGAAAATAATTTTGTGTTTCATCTGTACTGTTAGGACCTACACCCAAATGACCTGGTTCTGATGCTGACCAATACCATTCTTTACTGGTTCCATCAGTTAAGAAATCAACTGCTTCTTCATCTGAGAAATCACTAAAAACAGTAAGTAGCATTGTGGTAGTTGTACTTATTCCTCCTTTACCAAAAGCCACAACAGTTACTGTATATTCCACAATACCATTTGTACTAAAAGCATAAGCATGTTCCCCAGAAGGTACATTTTTAGTATTTCCATCGCTAAAAGCATATTTGTAAGAAATAGCATTATCTGCATGTGCTTTAAAGTTTACAATACCTGTTCCATCTCCATATGGATTATTAGCATCTTGTCCTTGAATAACAGCTTCAACAACTAAATTAGTTGGAGCTTCTAAATCTCCAATATTTTTATCTTCTTCTTGGCAACTCACTAAAAAAGTAAGTCCTAATAGTAATAAGATATATTTTTTTATATTTTTCATTTTCTAGTTTTTTAATTGGATAATTGTATGTCATCAAAATAATACGATGCTCCAGTTCCAGCATTTCCAAAATCAAAGAATACAACCACTCTTTGGTAGTTATTCGCATTATTTATTCCCGTAAAGTCATAAGTAAGTTCTTCCCAAGCATTTGATTGAGTAGTAGTAGCGTCTAATTCTGTATTTATAGTTCCTCCATTCAATAAGTTTTCTAATTTCAGTTTCACTACTATACCAGCCTGAGGTGACCAAACTTTCATTTTAATTTTTTGCATCGTAGCAAAATTAATTGGGCTACCTAATTCGATGAAAGAACCTGCCCAAACTTCAGCTCCATTTGCTTTAACCAATTTACCAACAGTAGCAGAAGTATTTATTCCAGACATGTCAGGATTAGTTACAACTGTAGTAGCAGCACCACCAAAATTATCAAATGAATAGGTTAAAACAGTAGATTCAAAATCTAAAGGCAATTGTACAGACGGAGCTCCAGAAGTTAATTCGATATCATCAAAATAATAATTTGCCCCAGTTCCAGCGTTTCCAAAATCATAGAATACTACAATTCTTTGATAGTTATTTCCATTATTAACACCACTAAAATCAAATGTTAATTCTTCCCATCCGTTAGCAACTGTGTTAGTTGCATCTACTTCTACATTAATATTAGAATCCAATAAGTTTTCCAATTTCATCTTCACCACAATACCTGCTTGTGGTGCCCATGATTTCATTTTTATTTTTTGCATGGTTGAAAAATCAATAGGCTCACCTAATTCAATTAAAGAACCAGCCCAAACTTCTGAACCGTTATTTTTTGTTAATCGAGCTACATTTGCACTGCCATTATTCGCATCTATATTTGGATTGGCTACTTTTACTGTATTGGCTCCGCCAAAACTTGCAAAATCATAAGCTAATGTAGCAGATTCGAAATCAATTGGTAATAAGACTGGATTAGTAATGGTAACATCCTCAGTATATTCAGTTGTAGCCACACCGCCACTTAAAGCAACTACTCTAACAGTGTAAGTACCTACAGTTGCATAGTTAAACGTTACTGTTTCACCTTGCATAAAAACTACAGGAACTTGATTGGGATCTTCTCCAAAATAAACTTCAAAAAAAGTTTCATAATCTGCAGTTGCAGAAACTGTAATACCTAAATTGTTACCTGGTATGGAATTAATTTCTACTTCTAAATTTTCAGGAGCTACAAAAGAAACCGTTAAATCTTGAGTAGCTTCTGATGATTTCCCATCTAAAGTGGTACCTACAATTCTAACTTGGTAATTCCCCTCAGCATAAGTATGTTGAGCTGAAGCACCTGGATTTACTAAAGCAGGTGTAGTAGTAGCATCTCCAAAATAAATTTCATATTGGGTTACACCCTCACCATTAGGAACTATAGTTACAAGACCTGAATTGTCTTGTTTTATGGTCATTACTGCACTTATATTTTTAGGTGTGTTAATACTATCTAAGTTTACAGTATCGTCATCTTTGGAACATCCCATAAAAAGTGAGAAAACCAATAGACCTATTACTATTTTAATTTTATTCATAATACGTATATTTTAATAATTTGGATTTTGTTGCCAATTACCGTTAGAAAACTGAATTTCTTCAAATGGAATTGGGAAAACTTCGTTTTTATTAGCTGTAAATCCTGGAATAGTTCCTACAGCTCTATTTGTTCTAACCAAGTCAAAGAAGCGGTGTCCTTCACCTACTAACTCTAATCTTCTTTCATCTAAAATAAAATCGGTTAAAGCTGCACCTGATGCAGAAATATCATGGTTGGTATCTCCAAAAGCTCTTCTTCTTACCGTATTTAGATATAATCTTGCTTTAGCATCGTCAATTCCTCCTCTGTTGAATGCTTCTGCAGCCATCAATAAAACATCTGCATAACGAATTGCTCTATAATTATTTGGATTCGTTAAGTTTTGATCACCTACATTTGAATCTCCTTGACGTGGTAAGTATTTACGGTTGAAAAAACCAGTATGCTTATAACCTTCACCATATGTAGCACCCGTATTCGCTGCCCAATCTACTATATTTAAAATAGCAACGTCTCTTCTGTTATCTCCAACTTCAAAAGCATCATAAGCTTCTTGAGTTGGGACATTAAAACTATATCCTGAATCAAATAAAGGTCCACTATAATTTCTAATTCCATTGAATCCAACAGCAACATTTCCTTCACTACATTGTAAACAACCAAATCCTGCACCTTGACCATCAAAATATTGCACTTCAAAAACAGATTCTGGTCCATTTTCTGCATTATTTTCAAAAAGAGTTGAATAATCCGTAACTAGAGAATAGTTTCCATCTAAAATAACTTGTTCTAAAATAGTAGATGCATTTACAAATTTGTTTTGGTATAGATATACTTTTCCTAACAAAGCTTGTGCAGCACCTTTAGTAGCTCTACCTTGTTGAGCTGCCGTGGGGCTTAAATTATCGATAGCATACAACAAATCACTTTCAATATTAGCATACACCTCAGAAACAGGTGAACGAGGAAGTGTTTCTACATCACTTGTGCTAAATCTTTGATCTTCCTTAATCGGAATTGGACCAAACCATTTCACTAATTCAAAGTTATAGTATGCTTTTAAAAATCTTGCTTCTGCAATGATTTGTTCTTTACCGTCAAAATCGGTTTTGTCTTTAAATTCTAGAATATAACTAGCTCTGTAAACTCCCGCAAACATCCAATTCCAAATATCCTTTAAATTTGAATTTACTGGAGTGTGAATCATTTCATCTATTTGTTGGAAACCAATTACATCCGTTGCACTTTCTCCTCCAGAAAGGGTATTATCTGAAGCAATTTCTCCTAATAATACATTTACATAAGACGATTGTAATATATCATATGCACCAATTAATGCTTTTTCATAATCGTCTTTTGAATTGAAATAATTTTCCGAATCAATTGAATAAGGTGGTGCTTCATTTACAAATTCGTCCGAACATGCTGAAATTAATGACACTATTAATGTCAGAATAATTCCAATTTTTACTGTATATTTTTTCATAGTCATTTTTTTAAAAAGTAACATTTAATCCTAACATATAAGTTCTTGGAGTAGGATAAAAACCATAATCAATTCCCCCAGCAATTGGATCTCCACTATTAGCTGCAGGATCATACCCTCTATATTTTGTAAAAGTATAAACGTTATTTATAGAAGCATATAATCTTACTTTTGATAATTTAGCATGCTGAATAAAACTTGAGGGTAAAGAATATCCTAATTGTATGTTTTGAATTCTCAAGAAAGAAGCATCTTCCACAAAATAATCTGAAAAAACATTGTTTGCAGAAGCTCCGGCTGTCACTCTTGGCACTTCATTAGAAGTTCCTTCACCTGTCCATCTATCTAAAACATAATTCAATTTATTTAATTTATTTTCCGTTCTTTCATAATTACGAATCATATCATTTCCTACAGAAGCATAAGAATAACCTACAAAATCAAAATTTTTGTAGCTTAAATTCAAATTAAATCCTAAAGTATAATCGGCAACTGGTTTACCAATAAAAGTTCTATCATCTAAATTAATTACTCCATCACCATTGATGTCTTTATAACGTATATCCCCAGGAACCGCTTCGGCACCTAATGCTACTTGTGACGGGTGTGCATTTACTTCTGCTTGGTTTTGAAAAATACCATCGGTTTGATATCCATAAAACGCTCCAATAGTTTGTCCTACCTGCATTCTTGCTGGTGCTGGCTGTCCTACACCAAAAGCGCCTCTTTCAAGAAATCCAGAGCCATTATTAACTTCTGTAACTTTATTGTTGATTGTAGTAATATTAAAACCAACAGCATAGTTAAAATCTTTAATATTGTCTTTATAGTTTAAAGCCAATTCAAAACCTTTATTTTCAACAGTACCAGCATTTATAGTTGGATTTCCAGAACCTGGTGCTGAACCACCTCCAATTCCTGAAACTGGTGTATTTGGAATCAATAAATCCTTTCTGGTATTATTATAGTAATCTGCTGTTATTTCTAATTTATTGTTAAACATTTTAGCATCTAATCCAATATCTAACTTAGTGTCAGTTTCCCATTTAACATTTGGATTTGTAATCCCTCCTACTGCAACTCCAGTAGTTAAACTTCCATCAAAAATGTATTCCGCTTCACCATTTAATAAGGAACGAAATGCATCATTACCAATTGCATCATTTCCTAATGTTCCATAACTAGCTCTTAGTTTTAAGAAATTAATTTTTCCATCTTTATTAAAGAAATCTTCTTCAGATATAATCCATCCTCCCAAGATAGATTTGAAATAAGCCACACTGTATTCTGGTCCAAACCTTGATGATTGATCTCTTCTAAAGATAAACGACAATAAATATTTTTCTCTGAAATTATAATCTAAAGTAGCAAACAATGAAGGTCTTTTGTATGGAGTAGCTTTATACGAACTATTTGTTTTTACAGGCTCCAACGGTAAACCATTAGCTAGAGAAATATCTGCATATTCCCAAGAATTATTAGGCACATCATAACCAGTAGCGAATAAACCTTCTCCATTGGCTTCATGTAACGTACCCCCTAAGGTTAATTTAAAATTATGATCCGTAAAAAGTGTTTTTTGATATTCAGCAAATACATCAAAAGTAAAATTACTAAATTTTTCTGCACTTTGATTTACATTACTCTGACTTACATTATTAAAAACTTTACCATCGCCATAGTTAACGAGCATATTAAAAGTCTTCCCTACACTATTTCCTCTTTGAAAACCATAACGTGAAGTTATTTTTAAATCACTAAATACTTTATATTCTAAGCTTATAGATCCGTTTAAACGTTCTTGATTATAGCTATTGTAAGTGTTTTGAATTTGTGCCAATGGATTAATTACCTCTAAACCATAACCTGGTGTAGCTGGTACTAAAGTATAGTTGCCATTAACATCGTATACTGAAAATACTGAAGGTACATTAATTGCATTAAATAAAACAGAACCTAAGCCGTTTTCATTTAAGCCTTGTCTGTTAAAATCGGTATAGATAAAGTTGGTTTTTAATTTTAAATTATCATATAAATCTACTCCAACAGCCACTCTTACAGTACCTCTATCAAATCCTGATTTATTTAAACCAACAATACCTTCTTGATTAATTTTTGAAGCACTAAAAGCATAGGTAATTTTTTCAGAACCTCCTGAAATAGAAATATCATTATTGGTGATTGGAGCTCTTTCAAATACTTCATCTTGCCAATTTGTACCAACGCCAAATCCAGATACATTTGGATAAGGTAATGTTAAGCCCGCATTTGCATAACTTTCATTTAAAAGCAACGCATATTCAGTAGCATTTAAAACATTTAATTTTTTAGTGGTTTCTTGAAATCCTGTATAAGAATTGATAGAAATCTTTGTTTTAGAATTCTTTTTACCTTGTTTAGTAGTAATTAAGATAACTCCATTTGCTCCTTTAGCACCATAAACTGAAGCTTGAGCATCCTTAAGTACTGTATAAGATTCTATATCAGATGGATTTAATAATTCCATGTTACCTTCATAACCATCTATAAGTACTAATGGTCCATTATCTCCATTTGAAGAAATACCTCTAATTCTAATATTTAATCCAGCACCTGGAGCTCCAGAAGCTGCAGAAACATACACCCCAGCAACAGTTCCTTGTAGCGCCTGTTCTGCTTTAATAGGTCTTAAATCTTCAATCACTTTAGTATCAACTACTGCTACAGAACCTGTTACATCTTTCTTTGCTTTAGTTCCATAACCAATAACAACAACTTCTTCTAAAGCTTTTAAATCTTGAACCATACTAATTTTAATGATTTCAGACTTAGTTACTTTATATTCATAGTTATTGTATCCCACATAACTAAATATTAAAGTAACACCTACTGGTACATTAGAAAGAGTAAAATTCCCATCAAAATCTGTGGAAGTTCCAATCTTATAATCTTTAGCAAAGATGTTAACACTAGGTATTGGTTCCCCAGTACCTAAATCAAGTACACTTCCAGAAACATCTACGTTTTGTGCAAAACCCATAGCTGTTAATAATAGAAATGCAATTAGTAAAAAATTTGATCTCATAATATGTTTCGGTTTATAAAGCTAAAATTAAAAGATTGATTTAATAATAAATTTAAAATAACCTCAACAAAAAATATACACTGTAAAAAAAATATCTTTTTATTGCGTTATTGATAAAAAATCGTCCTATTTTTAAGCATTACACAATCTTAAAAAAATCTTAAAATTAACAACGAAAACGTTGATGTTGTGGTAATGTATAGGTAAAATTTTAATTGTATAGGTATTAGAAAGATAAGATGTACTCTACTAGTCCTTGCTCATGATCTAAATTCATCTTTTTACGCAAACGATACCTTTTAATTTCAACACTTCTTACAGAAATATTAAGCAAAGGAGCAATCTCTTTTGAAGACAAATTCAATCTTAAATAGGCACAAAGTCTTAGATCATTAGGAGTTAGAGTAGGATGATCTTGTTTTACCTTTTTAAGAAAATCATTATCAGCATTATCAAAAGCTTCTTTAAAAATATTCCAAGAATCTTCTTTATTTATATTTTTTGTAATGGTAGTAATTACCGATTTGACACTTTTGTTTGTAATTTCTGGTGCATTTTTTAAATCTTCCTTAATCAAAGCCAATAATTCGTCTTTTTTAATTAAGCTCATCGTTGAAACAGCCAATTCTCTATTTTTACTGTCTACATCTTGTGCTAATTGCTCATTTTTAATTTTCATTAATTGTTGGGCATTTTCAAGCTCCTTAATTTCTAGTAATAAATTATTTTCTTCTATTAATTTTTGCTCTTTTTGGATATAATACCTTTTATACCTTCTATGAATATAAATTGCAATTACAAACAAAATAAAAACATAAATCAACAACGCTAAATTTGTAAAATACCATGGTTTTAGAATAGTGAAACGATAAGTTACGATATCATCAGGTTTAGAATTTGCAATTTTAGCCCTCACTTTAAAGGTATAATCACCAGGTGATAGGTTTTTAAAATTGGAACTTGTTTTTGAAGTCCATTCACTCCATTCTTCCTGAAAACCTTCTAATAAAAATTGGTATTCTGCATTGATATATTTATTATACTCAGGAACTGAATAATTAAAAATGATATTATTTTCATTGTATTTAAAATGTCCGTTATCCACAATAGAGCGACTAATCAATTTTTCATTAAGTTTATTTATAGCAATATTGGTTATTTTTAATTTATAATCTTTAAAAGTCAGATCATTTAAGTTTATCGTATAATAACCATCAGTAGTTCCAATTAAATAGGTAGAATTATATAATTGAGTAATATTTTCATAACCCAGCATAGAATTTGTTAATGAAGCTGGAATTGGAATCACATTTTCTTTCAATTGATTACTTAACTTACTTAGAGAGAAATAATGAATGTAATTTTTGGTAAACAACCATAATTTATTAGATTGATCTACAATAAGTTTCCCTGAGGTATATTCGTCTTTTTCGAAAACAGCACTTAAAACTAAATCTTTTTCAAATTGCTTGTTTTTAGGGTTTAATTTAAAAACCCCCTCTTTGTAAGCATAATATATACTATTATTATATTGTATTAAGCAAGAATTTTTACCTTTTGAAGGAGAAGGATAGGTATAAAAAGAAGTTGCTTTAGTGAAATTTGGATCCAATTGCAGTCGAAATACACCTTTATATTCATGACTAATATAAACTTCTAGCGATTTAGTCAATTCAAAATGTTTGGATGAGTAATCAAACCCTTTAATTTTGTGACTAAAAATCCATTGATTATTCACTTTTTTTAAAATAGTCAAACCAATATAGTTCCCTTGAAGTAACAAATCGGATCTATTGGGTATTTTTTCAATTTTCCAAGTTCCTGAACCAGCATATAAAAGATTCGCTTTAGTATCATCTATCAAAAAAGTACCAACATTATGCGCACAAAATAAATCGTCCTTCTCAGCAAATAAAGACCAAACTTGCCCTTTAGTTCCTTGAATAAATTGGAAAGAATCATCATCTTTTAATTTTTTAACAAACAAACCTTGGTTGGTTCCCACATACAACTTATTCTTATGAACTATAGAAGCATAAACCGTTCCTAAAATTCCAGTATCATCAGAAAAGCTTTTTATGGGGGACTGTAAATTAATGCAATTAATACCATTATCAAGACCAATCCATAAATTCTTATCTACATCTTCAAAAAGAGATAAGGCTGTATTATTACTCAATCCTTTATTTTGTGTTAAATGGTATTTAATCTTCCCGTTACCATCTAATACAAAAACACCATTTGATACCGTACCAACAGCAAAACTACCATCAGATAACAACAAACTACTATACACATTACTCGATGCAATTTCTGAATCCGCTTCAGTTGCAAACTTATTTAATCTTCCTTCTCTTAATTTGAAAAACCCTAAAAATTCAGTTTGAACTAATAATTCTTCATTTATAAAAAATAAGTTTACAATCTTACTGTTTAGAAAGATCGGATCATTTGAAATGAGTTTGCTTTTTCCTTTTTCAATTTCAAATAAACCTTTATTTATAACGTGAAAATAAATAGCATTATTAACTACAAATGCTTTTAATATCGTGTCTGTTTCAGAAATAATATTAAATTCCTCTGTTTTAGTATCATAAATATAAATCCTATTAAAAGATTGAAAAATAATCCATTGTTCATAATGCAGTATGTTCCAAAATTGTTCATCATCAATTAATTTATTTTTTACTTTAGAACTTAATGAGGTATACACCAATTCGTTATTTGGGTTTCTAGACCAAAAACCAAATTCCATATAGGCACCTGTAAAAATTTTATCATCAATTGCATTAACTGAACGAATAATCGTCTCATTAGGCGATGGATATAAAATCCAATTGGCACCATTAAATTCTAACAACCCTTCGTTATTAGCAAAAAAAACAGAATGCATTTTGTCTTGAGTAATCATCCAGTTTTGATTCCCAGCTAAATAAGCACTTTGAGGATACTTTACTATAGGCGGTAATTCTTGCGAAAAACTATTCAAAAAGCAAAAAAATAGAAAAAGAAAAATTTTTGATCTCAAAATATATAAATTAGTCGATTAAAACATTTAAAAATAAAGTATGACATTATAAAAATATAAAAAAAGGCATGCACAGCACACCTTTTTCATATTTTAAATTACAAAACAATTAATTTTTAATAAAAATCTTTGTTATTAAATTATTATCTGATTGTAACGTAACAAAATACTGTCCCTTTTGTAACCCATCAACATTAATAGAAAATTGATTATCATTTATTGTGTTTACTAAAATTACTTGACCTAATTGATTAAGCACCTTAATTTGAGTAATTGTTTCGTTCGATTTAAAATTTATAGAAGTAGTAGCTGGATTAGGATACATCTGTAAGCTTTGCACATTAAAATTATCCGCATCTAAAGCTGCAGATGTGAAATAAATGTTGTCAAAATAAACTGTACCTGCTGTAGCCGCTACCACATCAAACTTATACTGAAACCAAGTAGTTGGATTAAATCCTAAATTAGTAAAGTAGGACATGGGTATGGTAACACTTTTCCAAGTATTTAAAACAATTGCTTCTTGTTCTGGTAAACGATACACATATTCCATAACTGGGCTATTTGAAATCAAATACAACCCAAAAGTAGTGGCGTCACTTGTCCAATAATCAAAATGAACAAACTGAGCACTCGTTACATCTGTTTCAGTATATCCTGCTCCAAAACCTGCTACAGCAAAATTTAATTTTAATGCATTGTTAACTCCCGTTCCAGAATCTAAATCTACATCAGAACCCGTTCCAAAAGAATATTGATACGTATTTGGATACGACTCACTATACATACTCACTACAGTTGATGGATTTGCTGTAGGAACTGGTGCTGGTCCAGAAGGTGTTGGTAACGGTGGTGGTGGAGCTACATTGGTTCCTCCAGCAAAATCATCCACCCAATACGTATCTGTATCGTAGTTATTAAAATCGGTAAAAAGCACCACTTTTGAATAATTCCCTAAACCACTTCCAAAATCTAACGATATAGTTTGCCAAGTTGTTCCAGAAGTAGTAAAAGGTAATTCTACTGTAGCTGGACCACCTACTCCACCTTCAAATTTCAATAAATGATTTCCTGATGTCGTACCAGCAGCAGGTTTAATTCTAAAAGTAATGGTATTATTCGCATCGTCTGCTAAATTTAAATTTTGAGCTAAATCTAGTTGTGCTGTATCATATAATTGTCCGCCTCCCACAACTTGAGCAACCATATCACCTGCATCATCAACAATGGTAACATTACAACCATCATAGCCAGTCATTAAATCCAAAGGATCTGAAAAATCAAGAGGAAAAGATTGGGAAAACCCTGTCGAAATTCCTAATAAGATAATTAAAAGAGTAATTTTTTTCATATTATACAATTAAAATGGTTAAAAAATAAGAATATCTAAATTTATAAACTAAAAAGTCATGAAAAACAAAATGAGTGTTATAGAAACTATACAACTATATGTTTTAAGACAAACTATTGCAAAACATGCTAAAACACTGAAAAACAAAGATTTTAATGCCATTAATAAATTTGAATCACAACATTTTAAAGTCAATTACAACGCTTTCGTATAGGTTATGTATAGGTAAATATTGAGTGTAAGAACTGGATTAAGGCCTATAAAAGTTAAAAAAAAACGATTAGTTAAAATGAAATGCTAATGCATATGGAACTTATTTTTAGATTAATTATCTTTGCATTCCTTTAGATTTTATTATGGTAAAAACAGATTTTTCAAAATTAGAGCCTAAAAAAAACATCCTTATTAAAGGAGCTCAATTGCATAATCTTAAAAATATTGATGTCGCTATTCCTAGAAACAAACTTGTAGTTATAACGGGTTTGTCTGGATCTGGTAAATCTAGTTTGGCATTTGATACCCTTTATGCAGAAGGTCAAAGACGTTATGTTGAAAGTTTATCTTCATACGCGAGACAGTTTTTAGGTCGTTTAGACAAACCTAAAGTAGAATATATCAAAGGAATTGCACCAGCTATAGCCATTGAACAAAAAGTAAATACTACTAATGCACGTTCAACAGTAGGCACTTCTACTGAAATATATGATTATTTAAACTTTTATATGCCCGAATTGGCAAAACCTACTCTCCTATTTCAGGAAAAGAAGTAAAAAAAGATACAGTTACCGATGTTATTCGAGAAATAAAGACTTTCGATTTAAATTCGAAATGGTTGCTTTTAGCGCCTATTCACTTGGAAAAAGGAAGAGCATTGGAAGACAAATTAAAAGTATTGCTTCAACAAGGATTTGCTCGTATTTTGGTAAATAATGAAATGATTCGTTTGGATGACTTCTCGACTTCGCTCGAAGTGACCTCAGATAATGAAATATTTTTGATTATTGATCGTATTATTGTAAAAGAGGAAGAAGAATTCTACAATCGATTAGCTGATGCCGTTCAGACTGCTTTTTATGAAGGTAAAGGAGAGTGTTATTTACAAGAAGTAGATACTCAAAAAAGACTACACTATAGTTCCAATTTTGAATTGGATGGAATTACTTTTTTAGAACCAAATGTTCATTTGTTCAGCTTTAATAACCCTTATGGAGCTTGTCCTAAATGTGAAGGTTACGGAAACATTATTGGTATTGATGAAGATTTAGTGATTCCGAATACAGCATTATCAGTGTATGAAAATGCTATTTTTCCTTGGAGAGGAGACAGTATGAGTTGGTACCGCGATCAATTGGTAAACAATGCCTATAAATTCGATTTTCCAATTCATAAATCCTTTTTTGAGTTAACCAAAGAACAAAAACAACTTATTTGGGATGGAAATAAATACTTTACCGGTTTACATGATTTCTTCAGCGAATTAGAAGAGAAAAATTATAAAATTCAAAATCGCGTTTTATTATCTCGTTATAGAGGTAAAACCAAATGTACATTGTGTAAAGGTAAAAGATTGCGACCAGAAGCGAATAATATTAAGATTGCCAATCATACCATTACCGAATTAGTAGATTTACCAATTGTAAATCTAATTGAATTTTTCAAAAAACTTGAACTTAATGAATACGATGCTAAAGTAGCAAAACGATTACTTATTGAAATTAATAATCGTTTAGGCTTTTTAGCGAATGTGGGTTTAAGTTATTTGACTTTAAACCGAAATTCAGCTTCACTTTCTGGTGGAGAATCGCAACGTATTAATTTGGCTACCTCTTTAGGAAGTAGTTTAGTGGGTTCGATGTATATTTTAGATGAGCCAAGTATTGGTTTACATCCTAAAGATACCGAACGTTTAATAGAAGTATTGAAAGACCTTCGTGATTTAGGCAATACTGTAATAGTAGTGGAGCACGATGAAGACATCATGAAAGCAGCCGATATGATTATCGATATTGGTCCGGAAGCAGGTACTTTTGGTGGAGAATTAGTGGCTCAAGGTACATATGAAGAAATCTTACAATCGGAATCTTTAACAGCCAAATATTTAAATGGCAAAGAAGAAATTGCTGTACCTCAAAAAAGAAGAAAGTTTAAGAATCATGTCGATATTATTGGAGCTCGTGAAAACAACCTAAAAAATCAGAATTTTACTTTCCCATTAGATTGTCTAACGGTTATAACAGGCGTTTCAGGTAGCGGAAAAAGTACCTTAGTTAAGAAAATTTTATTTCCAGCTATTCAAAAGAAATTAGAAGGCGTTAGTGAAAAACCCGGACAATTTACAGAGATAAATGGCAGTTTTGCAAATATTAAGCATATTGAATATGTAGATCAAAATCCTATTGGGCGAAGTTCGCGTTCCAATCCAGTGACTTACATTAAGGCCTATGATGATATTCGAGATTTATTTTCCAAACAAAATTTATCCAAATTAAGAGGCTATCAAGCCAAACATTTTTCATTTAACGTAGATGGAGGTCGCTGTGAAACTTGTAAAGGAGACGGTGAAGTAACCATTGAAATGCAATTCATGGCAGATGTACACTTAGAATGTGAAACTTGTAATGGAAAACGATTTAAAAAAGAAATTCTAGAAGTTACTTTTGAAGGTAAAAATATCGATGACATTCTAACCATGACAATTGATGATGCAGTA
This sequence comes from Flavobacteriaceae bacterium, assembly GCA_002862755.1. Taxonomy (GTDB): domain Bacteria; phylum Bacteroidota; class Bacteroidia; order Flavobacteriales; family Flavobacteriaceae; genus Flavobacterium. Next base: position 14,186 of record PKDY01000054.1, read on the forward strand.
GCATTCTTTGATCTTCATAAACAAACTAAAATTACTCAAAAGTTACAACCCCTACAAGATGTTGGTTTAGGTTATGTGCAATTAGGACAATCTTCATCTACCTTGTCTGGTGGTGAAGCTCAACGTATCAAATTGGCTTCCTTTTTAGTAAAAGGTACTATTAAAGACAAAGCTCTATTTGTTTTTGACGAACCCACAACAGGCTTACATTTTCATGATATCAAAAAATTATTACAATCCTTTGAAGCCTTAATTGAAAAAGGACATTCTATTATTGTAATTGAACATAATTTGGATTTGATAAAATGTGCCGATTATATCATTGACATTGGTCCGGAAGGTGGTGAAAATGGCGGTGAATTAATTGCTTTTGGCACACCCGAAGAAGTGGCTATGAATAAGCATTCGGTTACAGGTAAATATTTGAAAGAAAAGTTAGGATAGATATAAAGATAAAACTATGAAACCATTTTATAAGAAAATAAGTTTATTTCTTATCTATATAATTTCAGGTTGTATTATTGGATACTTTTATATTGTCCCTTTTGTTATTAACCATATTTATGTACCTCATTTAGCTTATAAATCAATTTCTTTCTTTGAAGAAATTCAAAATGAAAATAATTTAGATAATGATTATTCTTATCATGATTCTTTAGGTAATAAAATTATAATTTATGAGTTTAGAAATAACATTCTAGATATCGAACATTCCTTTTTTAAAGAAAACTTAACAGCAGAATGGTTTTATGAATCTACAGATACAAAAAAAGATAAATTTGAATTTAAAATTGTAACATTCAAACAAATTGATAGTTTACAATATAATTTAAGAGTAAGAAAAATAAAACTAGAAGATTCTGAATTAATTTCTAACAAAGCAAAATTTTTAAATTACTTCTTAGAATTAGAAATGAATGATGACAAATTAAAAATCAAAAAATGTAATATTATAAATGAGGAATTAGATTAAAAACAATGAACATCAAATTACTAACCATCGGAAAAACGGATAATAAAAACTTACAAGCTTTAATTGATGAGTATACCAAGCGTTTAGGTTTTTATATAAAATTTGATTTAGAAATTATTCCCGATATAAAAAACGTAAAGAATTTAAGTGAAGCCCAACAAAAAGAAAAAGAAGGCGAATTGATTCTCTCCAAAATTACAGCAACTGATCATTTGATTCTTTTAGACGAAAATGGAAAAACATTTTCAAGCGTTGGTTTTTCTGAGTTTTTACAAAAGAAAATGAATGCAGGTATTAAAACTTTAGTATTTGTGATTGGTGGACCGTATGGTTTTAGTGAAACCGTTTACAAACAAGCGGTTGGAAAAGTTTCTTTATCAGAAATGACCTTTTCGCATCAAATGGTACGTTTGTTTATTATCGAACAAATTTATAGAGGTTTTACTATTTTAAGAAATGAACCTTATCATCATCAATAAAATGAAAAAAATATTTTTTTATTTCTTATTGTTTACCTTACTATCTTATTCACAAGAAGAAACGCATATTGATAATTTATTTACTATTATTGATGCTCAAAAACAAATTCACACTTTCTGTACAAAAATAAAATTCAAAATTATTGATACATTACTTAAAAACAACCTATATTCATCGAAATTAGATCCAGCAATCGATGAAAATTTTATTGTATTTGAGGAAGAAATTTATTTTTATTTGAAGAAAAGGTATTTAAAAAAATTTAGTGCCAAAAAAGTAGAAAAATTGATTTTAGAAATGAATCAATATGAAAAAAAAATTGATTTTCTCAAGAAAATCGATTTTTTTAAAGAATTAGAAAAAGCAGGGAAATTTCCAAAAGAAAAATTAAAAATAAACCTACAAAATGAATTTGACCGACTAGGCATCGAATAAAAAGATTCTTTTTTAAATTTTAAATTAGACAATTTATTTTTTGTCAGTATGAATTTTTAACATATATTTAGCAAAAATAAATAACACTTAACCCAAACTGATAAAAGTTATGAAAAAAGTCATTATTGCCCTTGCATTAATCTCAAATTGTATTGCATTTGCCCAAATTAAAGTGATTGAAACCACTCCTGTAGTAAGATTAGGATCTATCGGTCAAAATGATATGTTCATTCAACATGAAGGAGAAGAATATACGTTCTTCTACAAAAACGTTGAAAAAGAAGAAGAAACAAACACGCGTTCTTTCTCTTTTAAAGATTTAGATAATGATTTCGCAAAATTGCAAGAAATTATTGTTTCTGGTTTTAATGCAGATCCATTATTAGACATTAAATTAGAATTACCAAACCAATTTGTATGGTTACATTACTCTAAAAACTTAGATCGTACTTTTGTACAATTCATGAGTAAAAATAAAAACAATGAAGTAACTGGAGTTTCTAAAGCGTTTACTTTAAGTCAAATTGACAAATTATTTGAGAAAAAAGCGACGAATGGAAAAAGCAAGAAAAAAGCTGATGATGTAATGTCGGAATTCAAATAAAATATATTTATAACATAAAAGGTATCCAAAATTGGATACCTTTTTTTATTTATATAAAAATTGAATCTTACAATTTACAACCGCATTCTGGTAATTGTGCTTCATCATAAACAAATTCATAAGATGACAATTGAATGGCATCAGATGTTAATTGCCAAGCCATTACTTTATTTTGAATGTATTCCCCATAAGTAAGTCTTTTGTCAAAATTCAAATGAATGATGGTCGTTTTACCACCACTCATAAAATCAGCAAAATCTTTAATAAAAGCAATAAATTCTTCCCGTTCTACTTCATTTCCATCTACTGTAATTTGGTTATCCTTATTAAAATTCACCGTTAAATTGAAGTAATCCAAATACAAATCGCCATGATCTTTGATGTAAAATTTTGAAAAATCTTTATCGTATTTAAATTGGACATCCGTAAAAGGCAAAAAGGCCAAATTCTTAGTAATACTATCAGAATAAGAAAACACATTTATAGCTTCTTCATTGGTATGACTGGCTCTTTTTTTCATGGATTGTAACACTCTCACTTCTGGAATAACCAAGTCAAGAGTCAATCTCTTATCTATGTTAAATATCCAATTGGTTGTACTAATACTATTTTTGGCATTCACTAAAGCAATGGTATCGGTTGCATTTGCTTTGTAAAACAAATAAATAGGAGAATGATCTGTGATGGTTTCCATAACAGACATATTAGCTTGTGGAAGCAAAACATCTTCTTTTTTACAAGACATAAAGAGAGCACTCATTACTAGTAAAAAAACACATTTCAGGGTTAGTTTGATATTCATCCGTTCAATAATTAGGTTATTTTTTTAATTGTTCCAAAATAGTAATACATTCCACCGCTTCTTTTACATCATGGACTCTCAAAATAGAAGCTCCTTTTTGTAAACCAATCGTATTCAAAACCGTAGTACCGTTTAAAGCATGCTCTGGAGTGGTTTCTAATAACTTATACAACATCGATTTTCTGGAAACACCAATTAATATTGGCAAATCTAAATGCTGAAAGTAATCTAAATGCTGCATCAGTTCATAATTATGTTCCAATGTTTTTGCAAAACCAAAACCAGGATCGATTAGTATATCATTAATTCCATAACTTCGAGCAACAGCTATTCGTTCAGAAAAATAATACAGTACTTCTTTATAAATATTCTCATAAAATGCTAAAGACTGCATGGTTTCAGGTGTCCCTTTCATATGCATCATAATATAAGGGACTTGTAACTTGGCAACAGTAGGCAACATCTTTTCGTCTAAAAATCCAGCAGCAATATCATTAATTATACTGGCTCCATGTAACACTGCTGCTTCAGCAACGGCACTTCTAAAAGTATCTACAGAAACTAAGATTTCAGGAAAACGATTTACAATTAAATCAATTATTGGTAACAAACGATTGATTTCTTCATCTTCAGAAACAAAAGCAGCACTAGGTTTACTGGAGTAAGCTCCAACATCTATAAAAGTAGCTCCTTCCTTGAGCATCTTTTCTACTTGTTGTAAAATAGCTTGGTCACTTTTATACTTGCCTCCATCATAAAATGAATCTGGAGTCGTGTTCAAAATTCCCATGACTTTCGGACGACTTAAATCGATTAGTTTTCCTCTACAATTGATAGTCATAAAAGTATTTCTTCTTTATAATTGATTGATTGATGCTTAAAATAAAAAATCTTTATCTCGAATACTTCAATCTTAATACTATATTCTTTATTTTTGAAAAAATTTCATACAAATATACCGAATAAATGAAGAATACTTCACAACAATATGATGCCATAATTACAATTTGTCGCGATTTGTTTACCAAAAAAACAAAAGATTATGGAACCGCTTGGAGAATTTTACGTTTGCCTTCTTTAACTGATCAAATTTTTATTAAAGCACAACGCATTCGAGGACTACAAGAAAATGAAGTGCGAAAAATTGATGAAGATGAAACCTCAGAGTTTATTGGAATCATAAATTATTGTATTATGGCTTTAATCCAAATTGACAAAGGTATTGCTACCCAACCCGATTTAAATTATGAGGAAGCGGTACAATTATATGATTCTAAAATTGCGCTTACCAAAAAATTAATGGAAGACAAAAACCATGATTATGGTGAAGCATGGAGAGACATGCGTGTAAGCAGTTTGACCGACTTAATTTTACAAAAACTTTTACGCGTAAAACAAATCGAAGATAACAAAGGAAAAACCTTAGTTTCAGAAGGTATAGATGCCAATTATCAAGATATGATTAATTATTCTGTTTTTGCATTGATTCATTTAGGAAAAGCAGTATAAACAACCTTTAACAACTGATTAACATCTTATTTACAAGTAATACTTCTTGAAAAAAGTAACTTTGAAAAAAAGCATTTATGAGAAACATCATTACACAAATAGCACGAGTTTTAGTAGGTATATTATTTATAATTTCTGGTCTAATTAAATTAAATGACCCTCTTGGATTTTCCTATAAATTAGAAGAGTATTTTAATGCCAATGTATTAAACATGGAGTTTTTAATTCCAATGGCATTAATTATTGCTTGTTTTGTCGTCATTTTTGAAATTGTTTTAGGAGTGATGTTGCTCATTGGCTTTAAGACTAAATTTACGGTTTGGAGTCTCTTAGGAATGATCGTATTCTTTACTTTTCTTACCTTCTACTCTTGGTATTTTGATAAAGTAAAAGATTGTGGTTGTTTTGGTGATGCCTTAAAATTAACTCCATTTGAATCTTTTATTAAAGATTTAATTTTAACAGCACTAATTTTAATCCTGTTCTTCAATCAAAAGTACATCAAACCGCTATATGGTAAATCGGCTTTAAATTTAACAGTTTTTACAGCTTATTCCTTATGTTTATTAATAGCATATTATGTTTTACAACATCTTCCTATTATCGATTTTAGAGCATATAAAGTGGGTAATAATATTCAAAAAGGGATGGAAATTCCAGAAGGAGCTCCAAAAAGTGAATATGAAATGGTGTTTATCTACAAAATAAACGGCATAGATACTGAAATTTCATATGCTGATGTAATGGCAAATAAAGTTCCTGAAAATGCAGAATTTGTAGACCGAAAAGACAAAGTTATAGTAGAAGGATATGTACCTCCTATTCATGATTTCAGCATTGAAAAAGACGGTTCTAATTATGTAGAAACCATTTTGGAAGAACCTAAAGTGGTCTTGCTAATTACCTATGATTTGAATAAATCAAAAGAAAAAGGAATGAAAAAATTAGAAGAATTGAACCAAAAAGCAAAAGCAAAAGGATATGAAGTAATTGGTTTAACTGCTTCTGATATCAATTTAAGAGATGCTTTCCAAAAACAATTTAACCTTACATTTGACTATTATTTTTGCGACCCAACTACTCTTAAAACTATTGTAAGAGCTAATCCAGGAATCGTTGTATTAGAAAAAGGAACTATTGTTCAAAAAGTACATTTTAATGATATAGATAAAGTGATTTTAAAGTAATGAAAGTAGTAAAGACTTCACTTTTCTTATTTTGCTTTACTTTTTTCAGTTGTCAATCAATTGTGGATTGTATTTTAAAAATTGAACCACAAATAGTAGAAAAAAATTTAAACAATGGCATCGTATCTCAACTTTATGAAGATTATGTGGCAGTAACCATTGTAAATGCTCCTGATGACAATTATTACATTAAAGATTTTAGTATTGAAGGCAATCTACCTCCTGGAATTACTGCAACTCCAGATGGCACGAAATTATACCTTGATGGTAGACCCACTTTAGCAGGAACCTATGATTTTAATGTAACACTCATACTGACTGATTACGATGATGAAACGAATAATGATAATCTATGCGGTAACACCATCAGTAAACCTTTCCAAATAACAATATATTAACGTTCTCTCAAAAAAAAGTTACAAGACTAACAAAAGAAATGTTTTTTACTTTTAATTAACAAATATAAAATTCAGAAACCTTATTTTTGAATTATAAAAATGAATCTAAAAATGAAAAAAATAATCGCTTTATTAAGTTTTGCTTTGTTCATCACCTCATGTTCAAATGCACAAGACACCGAATTCAAACAAGATGCTTTAAACAATACCATGATTTCAACCAAGAATGAAACCATTACATTTAAAGAGATTTTAGATCAATATAAAGGAAAAACTGTTTTAATTGATGTTTGGGCTTCATGGTGTCCAGACTGCGTTAAAGGAATGCCAAAAGTAAAAACTTTACAAAAAGATTTCCCTAATGTGACTTACTTATTTATTTCAATGGACAAAAACTACGAAGCTTGGTTAAAAGGTATTGAAAAATATGACGTAAAAGGAGAACACTTCCTTACTACTGATGGAATGAAAGGTGTTTTTGGGTCTTCTATTAATTTAGATTGGATTCCAAGATACATGATTGTAGATAAAGAAGGGAAAATTGCTTTATTCAAAGCTATTGAAGCAGATGATGAAAAATTAATAGCTACTTTAAAAGAACAAGTAAAATAATTTTTTTACTTTATAAATTACATACTAAAACTAAAAACAATGAGAAAAAATATTGTAGCTGGGAATTGGAAAATGCATAAAACGCATACCGAAACCCTAGCCTTATTAGACGAAATACTAGCCAAAAAACAAGATACACCAGCTGAAATTATTGTAGCGCCTACATTTGTTAACTTAAAAGCTGCACAAGACAAAGTTGCTGGAAAAGGAATTACTGTAGCTGCTCAAAATATGCATCAAGCTGAAGGTGGAGCTTATACGGGTGAAATAGCTGCCCATATGCTAACAGATATTAATGTTAAAACAGTTATTTTAGGTCATAGTGAAAGACGTGCTTATTTTCATGAATCGGATGCGCTTTTAGCAAACAAAGTAGATACAGCTTTAAAACATGAAATGCGTGTTATTTTTTGTTTCGGTGAAGAATTAAAAGACCGACAAGCAGATAACCATTTCAATATTGTAGAATATCAATTAAGAGATGGTTTATTTCATCTTGAGAAAAAGGATTGGGCAAATATCGTTCTAGCTTATGAACCAGTTTGGGCAATTGGTACAGGAGAAACTGCTTCTCCAGAACAAGCACAAGAAATGCATGCTTTTATTAGAAACTTAGTTGCAAAAGTATATGGTAATGAAATCGCTGATAATCTTACCATTTTATATGGTGGTAGCGTTAAACCTGATAATGCTAAAGAAATTTTCTCAAAACCTGACGTAGATGGAGGATTAATTGGTGGAGCTTCTTTAAAAGCGGATGATTTCTTAGCAATTGTTAATGGTTTTTGATCAACTATATTTAGATAACAGTAACCCTTATTATACAAACATAATAAGGGTTTATTTTTTATAGAATTTTTTCAACAAAAAAAAGTAACAAAATGATAATAAAAAGGTCTTATAAGAAATCCTTAGTATTATGAGATTTCCAACCATCCTAATTATTCTTTTTTTGACATTTAGTACGTCATCTTCCTACTGTCAAAATGATTCTTTTATTGGTTACGCGGTTTCAAAAGTGAATCAAGATAGTATTATAAGTTGTACTACTTTTGGTTATGCCAATGAAGAAAATAAAATAGATTATGCAAAAAATACAATTCAACCCATTGGATCTGTTAGTAAAACTTTTATTGGTCTTGCCCTTATTATTGCTCAAGAAAGAGGAATTATAGATTTAGACACTAACATTAATGAATATCTCGATTTTGAAATTAGTAATCCATACGCAAAAGGAACAAATACTATTACATTAAGACATTTAGCTACACATACTTCAGGAATTATAGATGATGAAACGATCTATGAAGCTTCCTATACTTTTGATGTAGTTCCAAAAAATAATTTACACGATTTTTTTTATAAAAATTTAGTAATAACATCCAAATCCAAAAAGAAACTCTTTAGCAAATACAAAGCTGGAGAAAATTATTCTTATAGTAATGTTGGAGCAGCTTTAGCGGCTTATGTTCTTGAAAAAGCAAGCGGAAAACCCTTTAATGAATTTACAAAAGAGTACATTTTCACTCCTTTACAAATGAAGAATACGAGTTGGTTTTTTGACGAAATAGATACCTCAAAATTAGCCCTATTATATGACGAGAATAAAGCACCTTTAGCAAAATACTCTTGTGACACCTATCCTGACGGAAGCCTAAAAACAACCATTACAGATTTATCACTATATTTAATCGAACTTATTAAAGGCTATAATGGAAATTCGACTTTAATTAGTAAGAAAGGCTGGTCAACTTTTTTTTCAAAGCAATTTTCAGAGAACCATTGGCAACCAAAAAATAGTAATCCCAAAGAACCCAATTCCGGAATTTTTATTTTCTACTTTCCTTCTGGAGAAATCGGACATACCGGTTCCGATTTAGGAGCTTCAAGTGTGCTAAAGTTTAATCCTAAGACAAATACAGGACAAATTTTTATGGCCAATGAAGATCTAACAAAAAATAATGTGGCTACTTTCAAAAGCATTTGGAAAAAAGAGTAAAATAAATGGGATTGACTTTTTGTCTACCTAAAAAGATTATGTTATTTTTAGGGTAAACATTTACACATGAAAAAAATAATTCTATTTATTACCGCATTGTATTTAGGAATCGCTTGTCAATCCAAAAAAGAAAATAAAAATCCAACCGTAGTAAAAGACACCCTTACTTCAACTCTTTCGCAAGCAGGAGAAATGAATATTTCTGAAACATTCTGGAAAGGATATATTAATAAATCAATTCCTATTTACTTACATTACCAAATAGAAAATGACATTATTGTAGGTGAAATAATTTATTTAAATACCCAAGAAAAACAACCCATAAAAATTATTGGCAGTTTTGAAGAGGATCAGTTTCGTTTACTAGAATTTGAATCTTCTGGCAACATTTCAGGAATTATTACAGGTACCGTTACAAGCGAAAATCATTTTGTTGGTGATTGGTTTTCACCCAAAACAAGAAAGAATTTTACTTTAGATTTAACAGAAAAAGATACCACAGTAATTGCGCCTAGTATCATTGCTAATAAAAATCAACTATTTGGCAAGTACCATTATGGATTTAGCGATGCTGGTCCTCAAGGATATTTTTCAATTGAAAAATTAAATGATAATCAAGCTGTTTTTGAAATTGAAAGTGTTACCAGTGATCCTGCACGAAATTTAGCTACTGTGGATAAAGACACTATTACACTAGATGGAACAAATTTCACTTACACAATTCCAGACTCAGATAATTGTTCTTTTCGTGTACAGTTTTATAAGGATTTTGCAACTATTATGTATACAAATGGTTATTGTTCAGGGCAATTTGGCCATAATGCAACAATAGAGGGAACCTTTTTAAAAATAGAATAATTTCTAACAAATAAACATCCATTAATTAATATTAAATCTACAAATATAACACTATGAATTTCAAAAGCAGAAGCCATACAATCCTCTATTTAATTGGGATGCTTTTAATTGTTTTTGTTTTTTGGAATACTTTACTTATCTACCCTATCAAACTTTTTGTGGTCATGCTTCATGAAATGAGTCATGGACTAATGGCGATCCTTTTTGGAGGAAAAATTCTTCAAATCCAAATTGATTCTCAAATTGGAGGTTATTGTGAATATCAAATACAAGCTGGCTTTTGGGGGCAATTCATGACAGCTAGTGCTGGTTATTTAGGAAGTTTAATTGGCGGTATTTTAATTTTATTAGCCGCAATTAAATCTATAAAAGATAAATATATTACTTTAATAATAGGTATCATTTTACTACTGCTTTCTTATTTTGTATTGCAATCGGGTGAATTATTTGGTACCGCAATTACTTTAGGATTTGGTCTTTTCATGATGGTAGCTTTTAAATATGGGCATCCTCTTTTTCATGATTTATTTTTAAAATTTATAGGCATTACTTCGTGTGTTTATGTTATTATTGATATTAAAGAAGATTTACTTTTTCCTTTAACGAACCAAGTTAGTGATGCCCATCAAATTGCAATCCTAACCGGTATTCCAAGCAAGATTGTAGGGATATTTTGGATGCTAATTGCATTATTACTTCTGTTTTATACTTTTCAATACATATATAGGCATCAAAAAAAATAATTTTTACATTTTTTTAATCAATCATAATTCTTAATTTGATTAAAATATCTTTATTTTTTAACATTTGTTCAACTAAATAACAAATTGAATCAATAAAAATATAATTATTTTTAAATTATTATAGCGGATTAAAAATAACCCTCAACGCCTATCTTTATTGGTTTCATAACATTTTCACTACTTATTTTTAACATAAGAATAGTATTTTTTTTGTATAAAAATACATTTTATCGGATTTTTTATTGCTTTTGTCGATTTTTTTATTACTTTAGCAAAATAAACTAAAACTCTGATTATGAATATACTACTACAAGGCTTCCACTTCGCCAAAGAAGTTAAGTGCAAAGTGTTTGGTCATAAATTAGTGACTACCAAGAATGTAACTGAATACATCAAAGAATACCAATGCAAATGCTGCGGTTTAGAATTAACAAACAACTATAAAGGCGTAAAAAGTATTCTAACTCCAGAATTAAAAGATGTAAATGTTACTGTAATGGATTTTTGCCACAGAAGACACCAACGTCAAACCGCTTAAACAAAACACAATTTACCCTATTCGGTAATTACCCCATCCCTTTTTCTGCGCTTTAGAAAATAGTAAAGTCGCAAATACAAAGTTGCGCTCTTTAAAGCGATTCTTAAAAAATTACTGCTATTAACCCAAAAAGTAATTTTAAACACTTTTAAATTTTATTTAAAATAACAAATTGCGTCCCTAATTATTAGTGTATGCAAAAATGTCTATTGTCATTTTGAAATAAATCACCCTAACCAGCCTTCACGATCTAAACTTCGATATTGAATTGCTTCCGCTATATGTTGGGATTGTATCCTTTCAGAAGCATCTAAATCAGCAATGGTCCGAGCAACCTTTAAAATACGATCATAAGCTCTTGCCGATAAATTCAATCGTTCCATAGCTGTTTTTAACAATTGCAAAGACACCTCGTCTAAAACACAATACATCCGAATCAATTTACTACTCAATTGTGCATTATAATGTATATGATTATACTCTTGAAAACGTTCTGTTTGAATCGTTCTCGCTCGCGTGACTCTTGCTCTAATTTCTGAACTACTTTCTGCTTTCCTTGTATCAGATAGCTTTTCAAATGGAACGGGAGTTACTTCAATATGAATATCAATTCGATCCAATAAAGGGCCCGAAATCTTACTCAAATAACGTTGCATTTCTACTGGATTTGTAGCTACTGGTGCATCGGGATCATTAAAATAACCACCCGGACTAGGATTCATACTAGCCACCAGCATAAAGGAAGACGGATACGTAATGGTAAATTTAGCTCTCGAAATAGTGACTTCTCTATCTTCTAAAGGTTGTCGCATTACTTCTAAAACTTCTCGTTTAAATTCGGGTAATTCATCTAAAAACAATACACCATTATGTGCCAAAGAAATTTCACCTGGTTGCGGATAACTACCACCTGTTAATAACAGAAGAAGTTACTAAAAAAAATGGGTGAAAAAGTAATTAGCACAGTAGTTCGTGCAAAAAACAATCAGAAATTTACTCTTCAAAATAAAAATTTTACAATAGATAATGCTAATTATCTAAAAAGAGTAAGAGAAATTACATTGAAAAGTTCTTCTTTAACTGGTATAGTTAATATAGGACAAATCAATAGATCTATACAATTTGAATCTTCTTTAGAAAGAGATTTTATTTATTTACTTGAGTTCAATCCTAATGTTAAGTTTTATTTAGAACAACCATTAGAGATAATTTATGAAGATTCAAATGGCAAAAAAAGGAAATATACTCCAGACTTTATAGTTGAATACTTTGATGGAAAAGTTGAATTGATTGAAATAAAATATGAATCAACATTACTTGCAAAAAAAGAAGAACTTGAAGTTAAGTTTAATGCAGCACGAAATTTCTGTATGGAAAATAAGTTCGATTTTAAAACTATAACTGATAAAGTTATTAGGATAGAAAAAGAATTTGAATTATTTAATTATAAGTTTCTATCTAGATACAAATCATTTTACGGGAATATTAATATTGAAGAATCTGCATTTGAACCCTATAATTTTGATCTTGATTTAATATTGAATAAAATTAATGAACTAAAAAAGTGTAAGGTTATTGAACTTGCTGAAAATTGTGCTAATGATAATGATAAAAAAGCAGAAATAATTTTCTTAACTTGGTATTTAATTGCAAATAAGTTAATTAATACTGATTTGTCTAAAAAACTTTCTGTAAATTCTATAATATGGGTAAAATAAATTTTGAGCCAGGTGTTAAAGTTACTTATAAAGATGAGCCAGCAATCATTATCAAAATTGTTGACATAAATCTAGTAAGTATTCAAATGCTTGATAACAATATTATCTATACAATTCCGATAAATGAAATAAATTCATTAGAAGAAAATACAACTTCTACAAAACCATTAATTTCATTAAGTGATAAAGAATGGGAAACAGCAAAATATAGATATGATTTGATTAAACCAATTATTGATGGAAATAAATCAACTGAAGAAATAAAAGAAATAGCACTAAAAGAAAAGGTTCATTATACGACTCTATACAGATGGATAAAAATTTTCAATGAGACTAAACAAATATCATCTTTATCTGGTAAAAAAAAATCAGGAGGTAAAAATAAAAGTCGTCTAAATACAGAAGTTGATACAATTATAAATGATGTTATAGCTAACATTTATCTTAAACCATCTAAAAAATCAATAACAAAAGTAATTAGGGAAGTTTTTATAAAATGTAAAGAATTAGATATCAAATTACCTCATTCGAATACAATTAGAAACAGGTTAAAAAGTATTTCTGAAGAAGAAGTTCTTAAATCTCGTTATGGTAGTAAAGTATCCAGAGATAAATTTGAACCCATTAAAGGAAATTTTCCAGGTGCTAATTTTCCTCTTTCAGTAGTTCAAATTGATCATACTAAACTAGATATAATTCTAGTTGATGAATTGCATAGAAAAGCTTTTAAAAGGCCTTATTTAACTTTAGCTATTGACGTATTTAGTAGAATGGTTGTAGGCTTCTATTTATCTTTTGATCCACCAGGAGAAATGGGAACTGGACTCTGTATTGCTAACTCAATTCTAAGTAAAGAAGTGTTAATTGAAAAACATAATATTAAAGGAGAATGGCCGTCTTGGGGTTGTATGAGGACAATTCATCTGGACAACGCAAAAGAGTTCAGAGGTAACATGTTAAAAAAAGCATGTGAGAACTATGGAATAAATATAGAACACAGACCTGTAGCAACTCCTCATTGGGGAGGACATATAGAAAGATTACTTCTAACATACTCAAAAGAAATACATAATTTATCTGGGACAACGTTTTCAAAAATTTCCGATAGAGAAAATTATAATTCAATTGATAAAGCTTCTCTCACAATTAATGAATTTGAAAAATGGCTAATAACATATACTATTAATGTATACCATAAAAAATATCATTCCAGTATATGTATGTCACCTATCGAAAAATTTAAACAAGGAATTTTTGGAAAAAATGGAGAAATTGGAACAGGATTACCTCCAAAGCTTTTAAATGAAAGAAGAGTTAGGTTGGATTTTATGCCTTTTGTTGAAAGAACAATTCAAGAATATGGAGTTATAATTGACCATATTTATTATTATGATGAAGTGTTGAGAAGGTATATTCATTCAAGAGAGGATAGCTCTAAATACAGCAAAAAACAAAAATTTATTTTTAAAAGAGACCCTAGGGATATTAGTCAAATATATTTTTATGATCCCGAAATTAATGATTATTTCGAGATACCATATAGAGATACATCAAAGCCACCAATCTCAATTTGGGAATATAATGAAGTGGTCACCAATCTTAATAAACAAAATATTAATATTAATGAAGATTCCATTTTCGAAGCCTATAAACAGATGGAAGAGATTGAATTAAAAGCAATAAGAGAAACAAAGAGAATTAAAAAGACCTCAAGATTATCTGACTCGAGAAACGAAAATGTACATAGTATAAATTATGTCAATAACTCTGAAGAAATTGAAGAAAACTTATTCGAACTGAATATTAAACCTTTTGATGATATAGAAGATGAAGCATTTACATGATAAAACATTAGAAAACATATTGAATTACTCTGATAAGGAGAGAATTTTATCAGTTAAAAAATTTAAATGGATTGGATATACTAATGCGATTAAAATTCATAAAAAATTAGAAGATCTTAGGGATTATCCAAAAACTTTAAGAATGCCAAACTTGTTATTAATTGGTGACTCAAACAATGGAAAAACTGTTTTATTAAATAAGTTTGCGGAAAATAACAATTCATTTGTTGATGAAAATACTCAAGAATTGATTTTACCTGTTTTAATGGTTCAAGCTCCACCTGACCCTGATGAAAAAAGATTTTATAATTCAATACTTGAAGGTTTATTTGCTCCTTACAAAAATTCTGAAAAAATTGAAGCTAGGCAGCAAAGAGTAATCCACTTATTAAAAAAAGTAAACTTAAAAGTTTTAATTATTGATGAAATACACCATCTATTAGCTGGAACAACTTCTAAACAAAGAACTTTTCTTAATGTTATAAAATATCTATCCAATGAATTAAAGATTTCGATTGTATGTTCCGGTACTAGAGAAGCTTTTAATGCGATACAAACTGATCCTCAATTGGCAAATAGATTTGAACCTAAAATATTATCAAAATGGCAGTTTGATGAAGAATATTTAAGATTATTAGCAAGTTTTGAAAAAATTTTACCTTTAAAAGAACCTTCACACTTAATAGAAAGATCTTTAGCAAATACTATACTAATTAAAAGTGAAGGTTTACTCGGTGAAATCTCTAAAATTTTAGAACTATCTACCATTTTAGCAATAGAAACTGGTATTGAAAAAATTAATAAAAACATTTTAGATAATATAGATTATATATCTCCTAGCGATAGAAAAAAAATGATATTTAGATAAAATGATAACTAATCAAAATAAAATTCTACCTGGTTTAATACCTCCATATAAAGACGAGTTATTATCCAGTTGGATTTATAGATTAGCTATAGAGCATAAAATAAAACCTCAGTCTTTTACTAGCTATTATTTAAATAATTCTCATTTCTGGACAAGAGATGTTGATAAATTCCAACCTGTAGAAATCTTAAAAAAAATTTCTAATATCACTGGTTTGAATATTGAAAAAATAAATGAACTTCAATTAAATTCTTTTTCTAATAAGCTATTTGAAAACAAACTATCACCTTCATATACCGATGGATTAACAAATTTAGGTATCTATCATAGAAATAGAAAAAGATTTGGGCTTTTAACATGTCCTTCTTGTCTAGAAAAAAAACCTTATTTTAAAAAAGAATGGAGATTAATGACATCTATTGCTTGTACAGAATGTAAATGTCATTTAATTGATAAATGTTCAAACTGTCAAGCACCAATAATATTTCATCGGTTAGATATTGGAAATAAAAATAAATTCAATGAAAAACCATTTTATTTATGTTGGAATTGTAATAATGATTACAGAAGACAAATAAAAATTATTGAAAACTCTTCTCTACTTTTCATATATCAGAATTACATTAATAATTTATTAATAAATGGATATAATGAAACATATCAATATTCTTTCCTTTATTTAAAAATATTACTTCTTTTTTTTCGTAAAATTACTACTAGGTCTTTAAAATGGAATCGCATAAGAGATGGATTCATAAAAGAATACAAACTTATTTCAAAAGAATATTACACCACCAACATGATTTATGAAACTTCTTTAGAGTTTAGAAGTAATAATTTACCACATTTATTTGAATTACTAAATGATATAGAACATAATTTCATTCCCTTTTGTAAGAAGAATAAAATTAGATATTCAGATTTTAGCAAAGATGATAAGCATCTTCCTTTTTGGTTTTATGAAATCTTTATGAAATATTATTAATCTTTTTTAGTAGAACTTCGGCTGTTTTATTAAATAATTTAATACGATAATGCTGATCCCCATTTTTCTTTTTTTCATTATTATCATCATTAGTAATTAATTTCCTTACATGCTTTACGCCTTGAATTATGATTAAATGATCATTATTAAAAAAATCTTCTTTTCTTTCATAAATATAAGTCCATAATATTTTTTGATAATTTTTTCCTTCTAACTCTTTTCTATAATCAAAAAATTTATTTATTATTCTTTTTAAAACAATAATTTCTATTTTTCTCAAATCATAGCTAGTAAAAATTCCTATAAGTCCACTACCGAATTCAACTAGATATATATAACTATTATTATAAAATATTTCCGCTACTTTTAAATATTTATTAGTTGAAGGATAAAATGGATAATAAAAATCTTCTTCGCCTTCTCCAAATATATTTTTATTAATTAAAATCGAATTCTTTTTAGAAAGAGATTCTAGTTCACTTAAAACATTAATAAAATAATTTAAGTTTTTAATACTCTCCAGTAGCTTCAATTCATCATAAATGTTTTGTCTTATAGCATTAATCTCATTATTAAATTCTTCAGTCTCTCTAACTAATCCATCTATAAACTTGTCTGATCCAATTGGTAAGACTTCATATGCATTAATTTGTTCTTCTCTATCTACATGATCAATTTTAATATTGAATGGACTTTCCTTCGATACTTTTCTAGTTTTTTGAATTGTATTACTGGAATTTGAAATATCCTGATTTAACTTTAAAAGTAATAATCCAGCTTTAGGCTTTTTCGGTCTTTCGACAGGTATTTTATCATGATTTTCTCTGTCTTCAGTTGAGTTCTTAGAATTGTAAGCAGTTAATATTATTTTATCGACTACAAATGGATTAGAATCATTAAATTTAAAATCTACAATTCTATGAGCCAAAAAATAATTCTTGACTTTTCCAGATTCGTCAATAACATTATTAAAATCTTCTCCATTAAAAATCACTTCATAATTTTTAAATCTCCAATCAAGTCTCAAATACGATTCAATTTTATTTTCATTTTTTTGATGCAAAAATGAATTTAAAATTTGAGAATAAATACTTTTTATAAAAGTAAGACCAACTTTACCTTTTAAAAATAGTATTGGAGCTACTATATAAGCAAGATTTTTTTTTATTTTAGAACTATCATATGGTAATTCAACAATCCTTTCGCCTGTCTCTCTGTCTTTATAAAATTTTAGATCAGACAATTTAAACGCATCTAATAATTCTCCTTTAATTGCATCTAAAATCAATTTATCGCTATTAAGTAAAAAATATTTTATTAAAACATATGGAGAAATCAAAACATTGTATTTTAAATCTTTCCTTTTACCAAATAATACATAATAACTTAACCCATTAAAAATTTCTTTTTTATCTGGAAATAAAATATTACTTAAAGGAAAAGGCTTATTTGTAGGATAGAGATAATTTGTTACCCGACAACTTATATTTTTTTGAAATTCGGGAGTAATAAAACATTTATCCTTAGAATCATAAATTACCCCTGTGCTCAAATCTGATAAAAATGAAACAGATAAATTAGTAGTATAAATATATCTTCTATCTAAATCATTTAAATAGTTTTTTGAACTCTCTTTATTTATAAATATAACTTTTACTTTTTTGTGTTTCTTAAGATATTCAATTCTTTCAGTCCAAATTAAATACCAATATCTATTAGGTGCCTCATCTGGTACTTTAAGTAAAATACTATTTTTCATTAGCAATTCCTTTTGTACCAAATATAATTCATATTTAGAAAATATTCTTAACCCATCTTATTAATTATAATAAATTAGATTAATTTCACTTGGTAACAAAAAACGAACGTTTTATAATACTAATGAAATTCATCAATAAAAAAACAAATTTTAGTAACATTTTCCGTTTTTTTTATTAGTTTAGTAAATTATCATTTTATATTACTAAATTATGAAAATTGGATATGCAAGGGTTTCTACTGAAAATCAAAATATAAGTTCGCAAATAGACTTATTGGAAAAAGAAGGATGTGAAAAGATTTACAAAGATTTTGCAAGTGGAGTTAGAGATAATCGTCCAGGTTTAAATCAAATGCTAGAAGTTTTAAGAAAAGGTGATACTGTTATCATTTATAAATCTGATAGAATTTTTAGATCACTCAAGAACATGATTCAATTGATTGATAAGTTTAATGAAATTGGAGTTAAATTTAGAAGTATAAGTGAGCCAGAATTTGACACAACTTCACCTAATGGTAAATTCATTATTCAACTTTTTGGTGCTGTAGCGGAATTTGAAAGAAACTTAATTAGTGAAAGAACTAAATTAGGGTTATCTAATGCTAGAAAACGAAAAAAATTACTTGGTAGACCTAAAGGAGCTAAAGCAGACACAATTGAAAAATATATTTATGCCCAACATTTATATGAAAATAAAAATACTCCTATTGATAAAGCATGTAGATTAGCAGGTATAAGTAAAACAACTTTTTATAGAGTAGATAAAGAAAATTGAGAAACATGAAAAAGAAGAAACCATATCTTATAAGGCAAATAAGGTATCTATTTAAATGTTTATTTCACTTAATATTCCCAAGGTAGAACAACATAATAATTCAAATAATATATAATAAATAACATGATAGAGAAAATTTACGAAGAGAAAAAAATAAAAGTTGTTGATTTAAACTTATGGTCAAGAAATCCTAGATTCCCTCCTAAATATTATGACAAACCACAAAACGAATTATTAGAATACCTACTTAATGTATCAAATTATGATATAAAAATTTTAGCAAGAGAAATTGTTGATGAGTTTGAATTACCTCAATTTGAAAAACTGGCCGTTTTTAATGATAATAAAACTTTTATTGGGTTAGAAGGTAATAGAAGAATAACAGCTTATAAACTTTTAATTAATCCAAAACTTACATCTGATCTAGAAACAAGACTTTATTTTGAACAATTAAAATCAAAAATATCAATAAATGACTCTTTTAGTTTAGAATGTATAGTGTCAATGCAATTTGATAAAGTAATTAAATATGTAGAAAGAAAGCATTTAAAAAACAATAATGAAAAGCCTTGGGGTCAAATAGAAAGAGGACATGCTAAATACATATTATTAGACAATAATTCAAAGAAAGTTTTATTAGAAAAAGAACTTTTTGAAATTGTAAATAATTTAGATATTAAAGAAACTGAAAAAGATGATATCTTAGGAAGAGGATTTGTTACTTCATTTTTTAGAATATTAGGTAATTCCTCTGCATTTGAGATTCTAAAACTTCATTTTGATGATGATAAAAAATTAATTAGCGAAGACCCTCTATTTAATGAAAAATTGAAACAAATAATATCTGATGTACTTCAAAAAAGGGAATTTAAAAATAAAATAATTTCTCGTTTAACTACTGAGGATATAAAAGATTATTTGAATTCTATTAAAATTGAAATTGTAACTCCTGAAATAAAACAAAATTTAGGTAACGTAAAAAAAGATAAGGATGATACAAACAATCAAAATAATATTAAAGATAAAGAAGGTGATAAAAACGGACAAACAACTCAAACAACTGTTAATAATGAAAATAAACCTGTAATAAAAACATCTAGTGATGCAACAATTCCAAAACCAGTAAGTAAACCTAACCCTTCAAAAAACTCTAGAAATAGATTAATAGATAAGAAACCAGTACTTAAAATTTCATCTGTAAAAATTAATAATATCTATAGAGAATTAAGAGATCATTTATTACTTGATGATTCAAACAAATCTGTTCCAAATGCTGTGGGAGTACTCTTTAGGGTTTTTTTAGAGGTTTCTTTAGATGAATATGCATTAAAAAATATGGGGGGATATCTATTTTCTCAAAATGATAATATCTCAAAAAAAATAAATGTCATAACTGAAGATTTGATTACCCATTGTAATTATAAAAAATCTGAGTTTGAAAGTATAAGAACAGTAGCATCTAGCAGTAAGTACCAAAGTTATCTATCTATTGAAAAATTTCATCAATATGTCCATTCAGGAACAGTAGAACCAAGTTCTGGAGAATTAAAATCAAAATGGAATCATCTAAGTCGTTTTTTTGAGATCCTATGGTTAGAGATAAATAAAAAAGAAAATAGTTAAGTAAAAATTGGCCTATTATTTTTATTTTATTTTATTTTGCTAATAAAATCTTTTGTTTATGTTTTATTCTCCTTTAAGATATCCTGGTGGAAAAAAAAGATTAGCGGCATATATTGCAAAAATGTGTACTGTAAATAAAATCAATGGACATTATGTAGAACCGTATTCAGGGGGAGCCTCTGTTGCTCTATTTTTATTATTTGAAGGTTATATAAATGAAATAACTATAAATGATAAAGATCGTTCAATATATGCTTTATGGTATTCTATTTTAAATTACACAGATGAACTATGTAATTTAATTGATGAAACTGACATTAATATTGATAATTGGAGATTACAAAAAAATATTCAAAAAAATAAAGAATCTGCAGAATTGTTAGAGCTTGGCTTTTCAACACTCTTTTTAAATAGAACAAATAGGTCAGGAATAATAAATGCAGGAGCTATTGGTGGTATTAATCAAAAAGGAAATTATAAAATTGATTGTCGATTTAATAAATCAGATATTAAAAATAAAATAATATCAATAGCAAAATTAAAGGACAAAATAAGCGTTTTCAATTACGATGCTATTACGCTAATAGATAAAATTGAAAATCAATCAACTAATAATAATATAATCTTCTATTTTGATCCGCCATATTATCTTAAAGCGGATTCATTATACTTAAATTATTATGATGATTCAGATCATGAAAAGGTTGCGAGAAGAATATCACAAATAAGAGGAATAAAATGGATTGTATCATATGACAATCATGAAAAAATAAAATTTCTTTATAAAGAGTTTGTTAAAAAAGAGTATACTTTTAATCATTCAGCATATAATTCTAGAGCAGGAAAAGAAATACTTTTTTTTAGCAAAAACATGAAACATATTAAAACTAATCTTCATGATTATAATCCTGTAAATTTTAAATTAGTAAAGAAAAAAAGTAAAAAAGAGATATTGTATATTTAATAATAAAATTTTATCTAAGCGTACATTAGAACATTCTTAAGTGTATACTTATTAATTTAAAATTCAGCAATATATATATCCCTTGCCAAAGGACTACTATTAGGAAAAGGCATTCCAAAATTTTTATTAGTTTTTCCATTTACAACAAAAACAATTTCTTTGGCCAGTAAAATTTTTAAATTTGTTATCAAGCAAACTTTTTTCAATTATAATTTGTCAATATACACTTTCCAAAAAGTATCAATCTTATCTTTTAGCTCCGTTAAATGTATAATTGAATTTTCAATTTGATTGGTAGGAGAGTTTCTTTTTCCATTCCATCCAATATTTGTTTCTTGTTTTCTTGCCATTTCACTCAATTCAAAACAATAATGTTTTAAACCATCTGCGATACGATTTATTTCTGAAGCAATTTCACC
This sequence comes from Flavobacteriaceae bacterium, assembly GCA_002862755.1. Classification (GTDB taxonomy): domain Bacteria; phylum Bacteroidota; class Bacteroidia; order Flavobacteriales; family Flavobacteriaceae; genus Flavobacterium. Next base: position 36,279 of record PKDY01000054.1, read on the forward strand.
GATATAATCTTGGGAGTAAATTTTTAATGTTAAAGGATTTTCAATAGATATCTCAAAATCATCTAAAAAACTATTTAAGAATAATTCTAATCTATTAATTATGTCATAGCCTGCCATTGTTTTCTTTCCTTCAATAATATCTCTAATATATGTATTTGACACACCACTTTTCTTACTAAAATCATTTGACTCTCTATAACCAACAATTTTTGACAAAGATTCCTTTATTCGTTTTGTCTTATTTATTCTGTCTTCTTGAATTGCATTATAAATTCTATTAATCTCTTCATTTGGAGGTGTTGAAAAAATATATTGATCCCATTTTTCGATAGGAATTCCTACTTTATAAGCTAATAATTGTCTATCTTTTATTTGCTTTTTTATATCACCCCATCGAGTTTTCATCTGTTTGTCTGTAAGCTGTTCCATATAAAAAGTTATTTTAATTTAATTTATTTTATTTTCATCCCATATCCATTATTATCTCTTAAAAACTGTTTGAGTTCAGGATGTATTTTAACTACTTTTTCATCTAAAAATTTTTGTATAAAAGGAGCTATTTCATATTGACAATCTTCTGGTGGGGTCTCATCACAATTCAAATAATCCATCATATCAGTTGATGAAATCAAAGCTGATTCAGTCATGATTACTAGAACTAAAAAAAAAGTTACCACATAAGAAGTTCGTATATTTATGTTTTTTAAATGAATTTCTAATTGTGAATCAAATTCTTTTATCAAATTATGGGAAGTAAACTGAATGCCATTATTATGAACATAATTATTAAGTCTTTTTCTAAGAGTTTCCCAGTAAACTTGCAAATTATAATCTTGTAAAATTTTATTTATATTTCCATTTTGTTTTAAATACTTCATATAGTTCTCAAAGCTTAATCTATTTTTTACACTTCCCGATTGCTGTAGAACTGAGTTACCTAACCATGCTATAACAGCTCTTTCGTTATCGTCAAATTCAGCATTAAATCTAAGATTTGAGAAAGATTCAAGAAAATCATCTTGATTTTCAATCTTTAAATTTTTTATATCTTCTTCTACAAATACTTTCCTGTTATTTATAACATTAAGAATATAAACATAAAGTATTAAATCATCTCTTAATTTTCTAAGTAAAGTATTTGCATCTGTAAAACTTCCTATTGAACAACACAACTTAATACTATTTAGAGTCTTAATTGAATTGTCAATTAAAATAGTACTTACAGAATACATATGATTTTCTGAAAAAATAGAAATTATTCTTCCATTATAAAAGATAAGGTTAGAAAAACTATTTAAAAAATTTATATTTTCATTATATTCTTCAGTAAATTTTTTAAACTCATCTGAATTTTCAATTGTTTTTTTCATGTACAAAACTCTTAAAAAAATATTTTGTTATTTTCAACCCGAATGATTTTATTGACAAACTAATTAATGCTGTAAAATAAGGAATAGATTTTATATTTTTAACGAATATTAATCTTTTGACCACTTTAAATTTAATGCCCATTTTGTATGCTCACCAATTTTATATAATTGCTTTTGAGACCTATTACAATGTCCTAATGAATTAATTAAATTTGTATCAGCCCATTTAATATATTCCGTATCACCTTTTTCTAGAAGGGCTTCAAGTTCTTCTTTTTGTTTTTTATTCGGTATTAAATCTAATATGTCATATTGTAATATTTCATAACAATCCCATCCTGGTGTTCTTTTAACAGGAGTAGTTATTGTTCCAACATAATTATAATTAACATAAGGAAAGTTTTCTCTAGTCAATAGCTTTCCCTTTCCATCTATAAGTTCCTCGTAAAATTCTCTCCAATGTGAAATTTCTCTATCTTTATATTTATTGAACCAATCTAAAAATTTAATTGCATTTTTAGCAGGTATAAAAAGAGCATAATCATCTTTCATTACACCATGAGTAGCGAGTTTGAGGTCATCTTTAGCTTCAAAATTGTTCTCCAATAAACTTTGAGTTCCAATTAGTCTTTTATACTTACCACCTACTAGTTGGTAATGTGGAAAATTTGAACTTTTAACTAATAAATATTTATCATTAATTTTTATTCTATATAAATATGACATTGAAAATCTTATATGTTGTTTTCTAATAGCTAACAACTTACATTTAAGCACTAATTTAATCCTTTTCCAATTTGTACATAAATCATAAGAAATATCAATTACTAGAATATCCATAAATAATATACAACCAGCCCCTATAAATTCAGGTTTTAAATTATCTGAAACAATATAAACACCAATGAATAATAATAGTGTTGCAAAAGAGAGTTTAAAAATATATCTTATCATTAAATTTTTGGACTAGGTTTAATATTTTTAATCGTTTCACATAATATTTCGTAAGTCAATGCTTTATCAGGAAATGAATTAGCTATTGCTTCAGGCAAAATTCTTAATCTAATGTCGGAAAAAGAGAAGCCAAGGCCTTCGTTTTTTTCAGGACCAGATATATCAGATAAATAATCTAATTCTTTTTCTGTAAATTTTATACCCTCAAGACTTTTTTCAAATAAAGCTTTTCTTTCTTCATTATTAGGCCTTTCAAATTCTAAAACTATTGCTGCTCTTCTTATTATTGCTTCATCGATAAAATGCAACCTATTAGTAGACATAAACAATATAGCTCTACCGTTTAATTCCCTTATTTCATCAATTTTTTGAATTAATGTATTAACTGCAGCTTTCTCTTCTTGATGCATTTGTAACGTTGAACGAGTAGAAGCAATTGCATCTGCCTCATCAATTAAAAGAAATGCAATTCTTCTTTTTCCAGCTTGCTTTTTTAATTCTGAAAAAGCATCATTAACTAAATTTCCCATCTGGCCATGTAATCCTTCTCCTCTAACCCTTGTACTGAGTTTTAAAAAAAATCCTTCTTTTTTTAATTCCCTTACCATTCTATCTGCGATAGATTGAGCAGAAACCGTCTTACCTGTACCTGCATCACCTGACAAAATTATTAGAGGATATTTATCTTTTAACATCTCAATAATTGGTAATTGAACCTTATGAAATTTTTCACTCCAAACAGCTAACTGTTCTTGGTCTAAAAGAAGTTTTAAGTTTGTATAGATTCTTTGAAATTTATCTTCAAAACCTATTAAATGCTTTGTCCTATCAGATATTACTTTGCTTGGTAACTCTACTATATTATCAAATATTGATTCCATTATTTATAATTTGTTTTTTGCAATTCATATCCTTTACTGGCATATAATTGCGCATTATTTTTATTTAAGTGCGAAAAACTATTATCAATTGATGTTGGCCCCCAAGATAATTTTAAGTTTTTAGAAAAGTTTGTTTTAGTTTCAGGTTGAAGCTGATGCCATTTGTTAGTATATGATAAAATAACTGACAAATAAGTATTGGGTAAGTCAACCCAATCATTATTTTTCCCTGCTCTTTCACTTTCTGTTGCTGTACCAGAGGAATTAATTATAAACTTTGAAGCTCTAAAAACATAATCTGTTTCCCTGTCTAATAAAACAATATCAACTGAATATAAATATTCACCTTCAGCTAATAATAAAATATCATGAAATATCTTGTCAACATATTCCATTGACCATTTTCCTGTTCTTCGAGCAATTGTTCTAATATCAGCTTCACATCCTTCAAATGTTTTTCTAATATCTAGTACTGTATAAGTACCTGTTTTAGTAGTTGTTCCGTACATATTATTTTATATTAAAAGTTGGTCCAAAAATTGTTTTCCATTCTGTAATTGTATCTCCTTCATTATTCCTTGATTGAGCAATATTTAAAGTATCAAAAGCTTCTTCAGCTTCATCAAAAATTTCATTCCAAACAGAAGTATTTAGCCTTTTAACAACATTATTTTCTTTATTAGTGTTGTCGGCCAGGTAAATTGGTGAACTAAATGTTATTGGTACTGAATTTATAGAATCATCAAATTCAATAATTGGAAATTTATTAGTACTTACGAACTTAAAAAAGCGAATTAAACCTTCTTCAATATTTGTTTCAACTCCATAATTAATATCTAAATAAGCAACTATTAACTCTATAGCAAATGATGAAAGACCAGGTTGAGAATCTGTTGGATTTAGTTCTTTATAATTTCTCCACCATTTTAAAGCTCTAACAATTGAAGTATAAGAAGGATTATTACTTCTTATAGTTTGAGAAAAACTTAATTGTTTAGATATACTAGTTATATATTTTTTTCCACCTCTTCTACTTGGTTGCCAAACATATTCTTCTGGTTCATCTAATTGAACTACTGGAACAATATCAACTTGTAATCCTGTCCCAGTAAAAGTAATTGTAATAGATTTTGTATTACCTTCAGCATCCACATCTCTTGCAATATCTTTTTGTGGATATATTTCTTCTAGATAACTAATTATAAAATCATACAATTTTTTTAAATCATTTTGAATATTATTATCACCAGACACAAATAATACTAAATCAATATCTATTGGATTATCCCCAGTTGGTTTTAAAATAGTATGTTTCTTCCAAGAACCTGCTATAATATATTTAGTAACTTTTAATCCATTACTTGTGTCTTCAGAAATTTTTTTTTCTAAATTCTCTTTTAAATTTTTAAGTTGATTCCGATACTTGTCCATGTTCGATGGCTGCAATTTTATTTTACTAATAAAATTGGCCAAATCATTATTATTTAACTTCATATTATTTAAATTTTAACAAAAATCCAAACAATATTTATTCCACAATATTAATTTTTATTAAAAAAACTATGAAAAGTAAAAAAAACAGATTAAAAGAGTTAACTGTCTTAATGTCATAAAATTAAAATACAAAATATGTCTTTATGGCATCAAACGCTTTTATAGGACATAAAATCAACTTAAAATTCACCAATATATATAACCCTAGCTAAAGGGCTACTGTCAGGAAAGGGCATTCCAAAACTTTTATTTGAAGCCTGTTTAAACATAGCAGCTTTTAGCCAAATATTTACATTTCTATTATAATAAGATTGGTTGTATAAACCGTTAGTATTTGACTCATATTCATAAACTTCTCCATCAACAACAAAAAATATCTCCTTAGCTAATAAATATTTTTTACCCTCTTTAATTTTGTTTGATACTAAACTATTCAAACTTTCAGTGATTTGTCTACTTACACTCTTTTTTTTCATTTTAATTGTTTTATTACACATCTATACCTTTAGAAAAATAAACTTAAAATTGAGATTCAAAAATATATTTCATTGATATAAAAATAACTTATATATTTTAGAGTAGGAGATTCAATTGAAGTGCTACAAATTTATTGCAAATAGGCTACCTTACTATGTTACATAAACTTTATCATTAAAGTTATAGATCCACTCTATCATTCCTTAAATAGATAAATGTCTTATAATAAGAAAAGTAATTAATTTTCTTAAATAAAGAAATCATCCTATTTTTTAATAAATAATAAAATCCAATTATTAAAAGAAATCCTATAATGCATGGGTATAATTTTCTAAAATTTAAATTAAAATACATCCACCTAAATAAAAAAATTAAAAAAGAAAATATTAAAATAAAAAATATAATTATTGTATAAAATATTATTTCAAAGTCAAATAATAATAAACTAAAAAAATGATCAAATAATTTTACTCTTAAAAGTGGGAAAAAAAGTATAAAGAATATAGTTAAATGTATTTTTTTCATAATATGTATAATAACAAAAGGGAATTAATTAACTTAAATAAAATCTGAAATTTTGCAATTATTATTGTATAATTTGCATATACTACTGTAATTTATCATTTTCTTTTGTAAATGACAGCAGCAAACCTTCTTTTCCATCAAAAAAATCAATCACCTGTACTACATTTTCAACACCGTATACCTCTATTCCATCTACAACTGCCGCTTCTTTTACATTTTGTATGGGTAAAATTACGCCTTTAAACCCTTCTTCTTTTGCCTTAATAGCGATAGACAAAGCTCCTTTTATGGGTTGTAAACCACCATCAAGCGAGAGCTCTCCCATAATGATATAATCAGTAATTAAATCGGTTTTTATTTGTCCAGAAGCAGCTAAAATACCAACAGTTAAGGTTAAATCATAGGCAGAACCTTCCTTACGCAAATCGGCAGGAGCCATATTAATGGTAATCTTTTTTCCAGGTAAAGAGTAGTTGTTGTTTTTAAGAGCTGCAGCTATGCGATAACTACTTTCTTTAATCGCAGAATCAGGTAATCCTACCAAGTGGTAGCCTATTCCTTTATCAATATTTACCTCAACGGTAATAGTGGTAGCTTCGACACCGAAAACGGCACTACCGAATACTTTTACTAACATGGCGTATACTTTTAATTTTGGCTTATAATAGATACAAATATATTAAAAAAAGAATTCTACTATAGAAAAACATTGTAACTCTTACATTTTCGAAATATCTTTGAAAATAATCATAAAAATTCTTCGAAACATGAAATTCTATTACATAATACTACTTTTTGTTTCTATATCTAGTTATTCTCAATCTTATGAGGAATTGAAAAAAAATAATGAGCAACTAAAAAGAGAAAATAAACAACTAAATAAAGATATTCAAGAAAGAATAAAAGAATTAGATGGATTAAGTAAAGAAAATGAACTTATAAAAGTGGACATTGATAATACAAAAAAAGATGTAGAAGCTTTACTAATAGATTTAGAAAATACCTTTAAAACAATAGCAACAGAAAAAAAGATTCATCTTTTATCTGATTTATATAAAAATTACTTTTTAGATTTAAACATAAGTGATGAAAATTTTGAAATTATACATTCTACTCTTGATTTGGATTTAAAAAATGTAAATTCAGAAAAACCAAAAAAAATAGAAGATTTTGAATTAAACAGTAAAGTTTTTTTAGTTGCAAATCAACCAATAAACAAAGTAAATGATAAATTATTTTTAGTAAATAGTAAAAATCTAATTTTAAACTATAAATTTCTTTTACTAAAAGAAGAAAATGATACTCTAAACAATATCGTAACAAAAATAACTAGGGGTTCTGGAATTAATTTACAATTAGAACTCTCTTCAAAAGAAAAAAATATTTCTTTTTCTTCATTATTAGAATTAGCTAAAAATAATACAATAAACAAAAGTTATAAAATTAGTCTAATAGGTATAAAAGATGACCTAATTAAAAAAGCATTAAATCAAGGTGAATTTACAATTGAAAATTATCCAAAAATTATAGCCGAAATAGATACAATTATTCAAAAACTTACTGAAATTACTATATTAGATCCAGAACCAATTAAAAAAAACACTCACTCTATCAATCAGTAAATCAAGTATTTTCATTCCCTTTTCTTATACTAACCTACAAAGTCTCCTAATTTCAAGCAATATAACAACCTACCAAAACCTACACTCCTCTTCAACAAAGTGTAACAACACAGTGTACACCTGCAACCTACTCCAAACGCAGTGTTTTACTACCGACTACACCTGCTACCAACACCAAACGCAGTGTTTTAGTATCAACTACAGCTGCTACCTATACGAAACGCAGTGTTTTACAACCAACTACACCTGCTACCTGTACTAAACGCACTGTTTTAGTAGCAACTACAGCTGCTACCTATACGAAACGCAGTGTTTTACAACCAACTACACCTGCTACCTGTACTAAACGCACTGTTTTAGTAGCAACTACACTTGTTTTTTCTTAGGATTTTGTACAAACAGAAACGGTAGCTACTTTCTACCATCCTACTCTAATTTTTTGAGGCAATTTTAAATAGCCTTTTGGCATCGTTATTGTTACCATTTCAAATTATAACATAGTATTACATTAATTTAAAATTAAATACAGTAATTATGGAAACAAATGCAAACAATTTCAAAAATGAAAAACCTAGTAAGACTAGAAACGTTCCAGTAGCCGATATTAACTTTGGTAATGTTATTACAACAGTAAGTGAAAAATGGGCAGCTTCTAGTTGGCTAGCATTAAAATGGTTAACCGTTGCACAATTTCAGGCGGATGCAACGAGTTACAACAACACATTATCCATTAGATTATCTAAAGGTGCTACGCGACCACAAATTACACAAACCTTAGACGCCTTAGAAAAAACAATGGATACGCATTTGTCATATGTAAAAGGTTATATTACTGAAAAATATAAAAAAGAAAACAGTGTCAGCTATTATGCAGCTTTTGGTATTGAACACAAAGGCAACCGCTACCTGTTACCAGCAGATAAAAACAAAAGAGTGGAAGCTTTGAAATTAATGATTAGGGCACTAACAGAGCACGGGTTT
>PKDY01000004.1 GCA_002862755.1 Flavobacteriaceae bacterium
AAATAACAAAACCTCTTTAATAGCCCCGATTGTAGTGGCATCCTTTTTATTTTTTATCCCTAAAAATAAAAAGATACAACGGAAAGCGGGAACATACACCTTTATAATCACAAAGCCGTGCTCTTAATTATTATCTTCTTTTGCTAGGCGCTCTTCTTTCATCTTTTTTATCTTTTCTTTCCAAGTTGCTGCTAGTTGAGTCAAATCAATTGGTTTTGCTGGGGCTTGATTTTCCAGACTTCCTTGTCTGAATGCAGTAACTAGGATACTTTCAATATGAAAATCTTCCAGTCTATCATATGGCTTGTATTCTTCTTTAATATTAATGTCGAAAAGTTTAGCCGTATTGTTTGACCAAAATGCTTTCCAGCCGCTTTTATATTCTTTGATTAAATCAAAAGTAGTTTCGCCAGTTTGTCTATTTATGAGTTTGACTAAAATTTGCCCGTCTTTTCTAGATAACTTTTTTAATTTAGGTTCGAATTCTTCTTGTAAGTACTTTTCAACTATTTTAAAATACTTCTTTTTTTCCTTTTTTGTTTGAAGTTTTGCCATTGTAGCATTCAATTGCAATAACTTTTCTGAAGTTAATTTTGCATAAGGATAGGTCTTATACACTCTCCTTTTTAATATAAGTAACTTCTTTCTTTCTTCATCTAAGCCTGAGATATCATTTTTTGAGACCACAATTTCATCCAATTGTATGGAATATAAAAGCGTTGAGTCTTGCGCATTCATACGTAAAGTATCTTGCACTTGTGCTTTTAAAGACACACTTATTAAAATAAAAAAACAAATAATGTAATTTTTCATAGCTTAAAATTATACTCAAAAATAATTAAATAATAGATAAGTCTTAAACCAATTTTATAATTTAGCAAAAAAATAAATATTTTATGAGTTCTAAATCTATATTAAACAAAGCGTCGCTTACTTTTTTAGAAAACTATTTGAATAATGCTTCACCAACAGGATATGAATCGGAAGGTCAAAAGATATGGATGGATTATTTAAAACCTTATGTAGACACTTTTATTACCGATATATATGGTACAGCTGTTGGTGTTATAAATCCAGAAGCCACATACAAAGTAGTTATTGAAGGTCATAGCGATGAAATTTCTTGGTATGTAAATTATATTACAGAGGATGGATTTATATATGTAATTCGAAATGGCGGAAGTGATCATATGATTGCGCCTTCAAAGAGAGTGCATATTCACACAAAAAAAGGAATTGTAAAAGGTGTTTTTGGTTGGCCAGCCATTCATACTCGTAATAAATCTAAAGAAGAAGCTGCAAGAATAGATAATATTTTTATTGATTGTGGTTGTGAAACAAAAGAAGAAGTGGAAAAATTAGGCATTCATGTGGGGTGTGTCGTTACGTATCCAGATGCTTTTGAAATTTTAAATGAAAACAAATTTATTTGTAGGGCTATAGACAATAGAATGGGCGGCTTTATGATTGCTGAAGTAGCTCGTTTACTAAAGGAAAACAAAAAAAAGTTACCTTTTGGATTATATATTGTGAATTCGGTTCAAGAAGAAATTGGATTACGTGGGGCAGAAATGATTACACAAACACTCAAACCAAATGTAGCCATAGTGACCGACGTTTGTCATGACACTACTACTCCAATGATTGATAAAAAAATCGAAGGAGATTTAAAAATGGGCAAAGGTCCAGTAATTGCGTACGCACCAGCTACCCAAAATATTCTTCGAGAAATGATTGTTGATACAGCTGAAGCAAATAAAATTCCATTTCAAAGACACGCGACTTCTCGTGTAACAGGAACAGACACTGATGCTTTTGCATATAGTAATGGTGGTGTAGCCTCTGCATTAATATCATTACCTCTACGATATATGCATACCACGGTAGAGATGGTACATAGAGAAGATGTTGAGAATGTGATTCGATTGATATATGAAAGTCTGCTAAAAATAGAGAATAATCATAATTTTTCATATTTCAAATAAAAAAAACAGCCTTAAAGGCTGTTTTTTTTGCAAAATATTAACCAAAAATGATGTTTTACCGTTTTTATAAGCTAATTATCGATTTGTTTATGTTTCTTTAAGAATAATTTTGAGATTTGTGTTACCAAATTGAGTATGAAACTTTTACTATTTAATTTATTAACCAAATGCTTTATTATGAATTCAAAAAGAATTTTGTTTCTACTTTTAGTTTGCCCCTTATTAACGTTTTCACAAGTAGGTATTGGAACTACTAATCCAACACAACAATTAGACGTTAATGGAAATATAAGAATACGTGGTCTTTCTAACGTTACTGGAGCTACTACTCCTGTATCCGTTACAGAAGATGGAACTTTAGTAACTGGTTTTAACAATGCTACTGCACCAGGTATTAAATTTGTAGGTTTTTTATCACAAGATTTATCTTTAAATTTAGATTACAACTTTAAAGATATTATTCTTTCAAATGAACTTTTGGATTTATTGAATGAATATAACACAACTACAGGTCGTTATTCTCCAACCATAGATGGCTATTATAAAGTTTCGATGGATTTTGATATTGGAGATTATACTAATAACTCTAAAGATTTAGATATATTAATTGGTCTTTGGGATTTCACGACTAATAATTGGGTTCTAAGAAGAACTTTCAAGCATAGAGATAATAATAATTCTGGAATGGGTGGAGGAAGAAATGAAAGTTATGGAATTACAAATTATTTACAACTAAGACAAGGCCATTCCTATGGTTTTAGAATATTTACAGATTATGATAGTAATGTAACCCGTGATGCTAAATTAAAAGCAAGTAATAGTGGTTCGACTGGTACATCATTATCCACAAATTTTTCAATTGAGAAAGTACTATAAAACAACTTCTTTTTATTCAACTAAAAAAGCCTTAAATTTAATTTAAGGCTTTTTTTTGATTATACTAAATCTTAATTCTATTTTTCTAAAAAACGCAAAACATTTGATTCAATTCTACTTTGAATGTCTGAAATATCGGCTTTAATAAACTTCTCCCCTAATATATTTTCGTAAAGCTCAATATATCTTTCTGAAACCGATTGTATATAAGCTTCAGACATTTCTGGAATTTGTTGACCTTCTTTTCCTTGAAAACCATTGGCTATTAACCATTGACGCACAAATTCTTTTGATAATTGTTTTTGTGATTCTCCATTATCTTGTCTTTCTTGATATCCTTCTAAATAAAAGTAGCGAGAAGAATCTGGTGTATGAATTTCATCAATTAAAACAATTTTACCTTCTTTGGTTTTTCCAAATTCATATTTGGTATCTACTAAGATTAATCCTCTTGAAGCTGCAATTTCTGTTCCTCTTTGGAATAAAGCTCTTGTATATTTTTCTAAAACAAGGTAATCTTCCTCAGAAACGATACCATTTCCTAAAATGGCTTCTCTAGAAATATCCTCATCATGTACTCCAAAATCAGCTTTTGTGGTAGGTGTAATTATTGGTTCAGGAAATTTATCATTTTCTTTCAAACCTTCTGGTAAATTAACACCGCAAAGTACTCTTTTCCCAGCAGCATATTCTCTTGCTGCATGACCTGATAAATAGCCTCTAATCACCATTTCTACTTTAAAAGGTTGACACAAATACCCTATAGCTACATTTGGATCTGGAGTTGCAATAAGCCAATTGGGAACGATATCCTCTGTTAATTGCATGAAACGAGTAGCAATCTGGTTTAAAATTTGCCCTTTATAAGGAATTCCTTTAGGCATAACCACATCAAAAGCTGAAAGTCGATCAGTAGCTATCATTACTAGAAGTTCATCATTAATATTGTAAACTTCTCTAACTTTTCCGTGATAAACTGATTTTTGATTTGGGAAACTGAAATTAGTTCGTGTAATAGTATTCATTAAATGTTGTGTTGTTGAAGTGCAAATGTAAACTGTTTCCCAATGCTAAACAATATCAAAATAAAAAAAGGGAGAAAGTTATTTCTCCCTTTTTTTATTTTATTACGTAACTTCTTATTTGAAACGAATATTATACGTTACACCAACCCCTACCGTTTGTAAATCAACATCGTTTTCTGCAAATGTATTTTGGTAGAAAGCATAGATATTCCAATCTCTATTGTGGTAACCTATTTGAGGATTAACATATAACCCTCCATCGTTATTTTCAATATTAGAAAGGAATCCATATCCTAAATCAGAACCAAAAAACAATCCACTTGGTGTAAAATAATAACGTAAAAATCCTGCAACTGGGATTACTCCAAAATCTTCAAAATCGTCTTTAGCGAAGTAATGGGTGTACCCTGAAGCGATACCAATAGCAAAATTTGGGTTGAATAAATATTGACCTCTAAGATCAACTCCTAAGTTAAAAGAAGACACATCTGATGCATCTCCAACTGGAACACCCGCAACTAATCCTGCTTTAAGCCATGAGTTATCTGGTGTAATATCAATTTCTTCTTGTGCAAAAATTGGACTTAATCCTAATAATCCAATAATTAAAAATAACTTTTTCATAATGTTTATTCTTTTAATATTATGGTACAAATTTCAATGATTTTTACTCATTAAAATTTACATCATTTTTATAAAAATTTATAGAATTAAAAGAAATGACATTCCATTTAGCATTTTGTATAGTTTAAAAAAGATTGCAAAAAACAGCTAAAACCTTTATTTTAAAAACTTTAGCTCTTTTAAAATCGTTATCCCTTTAGAATCTATATTTTCTATCCTTTCAAAATCCTCTTTCCCATCTGCATTGGTAAAATAAATCTTTAAACTTTTAAAAGAGTATTCCATTTTATTAATCTTTTGTAAAGGAATTTTGTATTGCTTTCCAGAACTTGCTCTAAAATAATAGAAAGAAGAAAGTAATAATAAAATTATTCCGATTGGAAGCATAGATTTACCGCTTTTACCGTTGGTCACATTAAAAAATAACAATAGTGAAAAAGCTAACAACATGACATAGAAACTATAGGTTTTTATTTTTTTTCGACTATTGATACTTTTAGATTTTGCTGATTTTTCATTAATAGAATCTATTTCTGACCAATTGCCGGTTTGGGTTAGATATAAATAGGTAGCATCTATATTGATGTATCCTTTCTCGTATTTAAAAAAATCTTTCATATACTATTTATTTAAAACCATTTTTCTAATTACTTTATTAAATAAGCGATATCCTAAAAATCGTCTTAAGTAACGCATAAAATTAGCATCGAAACCAATTGTATATCTTCTGAAACTTTTTTGTGGATTTTCAGCAATATCATATAATTTATGAATAATCCTTGAAGTTAAATCCTTATTCTTTTTTGTTTTCTTTTGCAAAATGGTATTAATTTTACACATCATTTGGTCATAAGAAGAGATATTCGAATCGTCACAAACGGTAACATTTTTTTGAAAATCGGTAGGTGCATTTCCAAATTGGACTGTACAAACACTTACATTAAAATCTAATAATTCATAAGACATACATTCCGAAAAACTTTCTACAGCTCTTTTTGTAGCATGATAAAAATTCCCTAAAGGTAAATTTACTAATCCAGCTACTGAAGAAATATTAATAAAAGTTCCTTTTCTTTGCTTTCTAAAAACAGGAATAAAAGCTCTACAAACTTTAATTACACCAATTAAATTAACATTTACAATTGTATCGATTTTAGCATCTTCTGAGAGCTCCACAAAACTTCTGTATCCTAACCCAGCATTATTAATAATAACATCTATGGTGTCAAATTTACTTAGAATTTCTTGTTTTGCTTTTTCTATACTTACTGTGGATGTTACATCTAATTCATAACAAAAGACATTAGGCCATGTTAATAAATCGCCGGCTAGATTAATATCAATCATCGTTGCAATGACATTCCATCCGTTTTCAGCAAAATATTTAGTAGTTAGTTTACCAAGACCGCCTGAGGCACCGGTAATGAGTATACTTTTCAAAATGTTATCTTTTTTAATTGTTGCAAATAAAGTTTATTTGAAAGACAATAACAAAAAAAAGATGCTGTATAAAAAACACAGCACCTTCAATCAATTATAACTCAAGAAATAAAAACTATAATGTAGACCATATAGAATAACTATTAGGAGGACATTGAATTTTAACCCATTTATCGCCTTGTGTGGTTGGATACCAACTCGAATTTCCAGTATAATCTTTAATTGTAGTACTTGCCCAATTGGTTTGAATCCATCTTTCTTGCCAAGCATTCGAATTATTTAAATACACTACTAAACCAGGATTCCCATTATATCCATTTCTTCTTGCGATATATTCATCATTATCTGCATATAAAATGGAAGTATTACCAGTTGCTTTGTTGTTATGAATCCAAATTAAATTATTCAATTTATTTTTGTCTAACCATTCTTCATAATCTCTATAAAAAATAGTTGGATAACCTTCGTGTGTTAATATATAAGCATAAGCCAATGTTTTTTTCCAAATTTGATCCGTATCATGGTTAGAAACAAAGGTTACTGCTCTAAAAGGTCTTCTTTTCCAAAGCATGTCACCAGTACTTAATTTGGTTAAATCATTTCCGTCGAAAGCTTCATCCATTTTATAATAACACGCAAAATCAAAAGCAGAACTATTGGCATTATCGCACCACCACTCTAATGTTGCCGCATTTCCGTCCCAATATTCACCTACAGAAAAACCACCCACATTAGCATTCCACTGATTCACAACCCAAGGTCCAAATCCTTTTACATAATCAAAACGCCATCCATCAAATTTCATGGTATTTTTATAATATTTTCCAACAGCATCTGCTCTTCCCCACAACCAATCTTGTACATAAGGATTGGCGTGACATAAATCTGGAAAACCACCGAAACTTCCTTCATCGTTATTCCCATATGAGTTTTTATAGAAATCATTATAACTTCTGATAAATTTTCCTGAAACTACATTAAATTTAGTATAAGTGTTGGTTCCTGTGTACGGATTATATTCTGACTGTCCTCCACTATTATGATTGATAACAATATCTGCATACACTTTCATGTTTTCATTGTGAGCCGCGGTAATTAAACTGGTTAACTCAGTCTTAGAACCAAAACGGGTTTCAACAGTACCATTTTGATTGTAATTTCCAAAATCGTAATAATCGGTTGGATCATATCCCATAGAAAAAGGTCCATTTTGAGCTTTTGAAGCAGGTGGTAACCAAATGGATTCAATACCAGCATTTCCCCAAGCCGTTACTTTTCCTTTTACTACATTCCACCAAGTTCCTCCAGCTGGAACATCCCAATAAAATCCTTGCATCATAACGCCTCCTCCAGCATTAGCCACATATTTGGAATTTAAATTGGATTTATCATCTCCTGTACTAAACGGACGACCATCGTGATGGGTTACTTCAATGACTTTAAAACTTCTGGAATCTTCTTCATTTTGATTTATTGAATCCTCTTGTTCACAAGAACAAAGAGAAAACACCAAGCAAGAAGCCAATAAACGTAGTTGATTTGTTTGTTTCATATGTTAAATAATTATAGATTTTCGTTTGTTATAGGTGGGTTATAATAATCAATTAAAAAAATCGATTTAATTTAAATTTGTTTAATTTTTTATCTAAATTAATATAAATTTCATATTTATTTCATTCAAAAAATACGAATACCTTAACGAAAACGATTTCGTGTTGATAAATTTTACTAAAACGTTATAGAAACAATCCAAAACTTAAAATTTTGTGATATAAAAAAAAGCCAATTAATTGAATAATTGGCTTTTAAATAGTAAATATTATGATTAATCGTGGTTTTCAATGCTTTTGTAGGCATCAATAATCTTTTTAACTAATTTATGACGTACAATATCCTTATCATCTAAATAGATTATACCAACACCTTCAACATCTTTTAAAATTAAAATGGCTTCCTTCAAACCTGAAATGGTTCTTCTTGGTAAATCAACCTGACCTGGATCACCTGTAATCATAAATTTGGCATTTTTACCCATACGTGTTAAAAACATTTTCATTTGACTATGGGTTGTATTTTGTGCTTCATCTAAGATTACAAAAGCATTATCTAAAGTACGTCCTCTCATAAAAGCAAGAGGTGCAATTTGAATAATTCCTTTTAAAATATAATCTTCTAGTTTTTCTGGAGGAATCATATCGCGTAAAGCATCATACAAAGGTTGCATGTAAGGATCTAATTTTTCTTTCATATCTCCTGGTAAAAACCCGAGGTTCTCTCCTGCTTCAACTGCTGGCCTTGTTAAAATAATACGCTTAACTTGTTTTTCTTTTAATGCTTTAACCGCCATGGCAACTCCAGTATAGGTTTTACCAGTTCCTGCTGGACCAATAGCAAAAACCATATCATTTTTAACAATAGTTTCTACTAACTTTTGTTGATTGGGCGTCATGGCTTTAATCAACTTTCCACTTACACCATGCACTAGAATTTTATCTCTATCATGCATATATTGCGTTTCTTGAGCGTCACTTTCCAATACTCGGGCAACTACATTTTCATCAATATTGTTATATCGAGTAAAATGAAGCATTAAACGCTTAAATTTGGCTTCAAATTCTTCTAAAATTTCTTCCTCTCCATAAACCTTAAGTGTAGTGCCTCTCGCCACAAATTTCAATTTGGGATAATATTTTTTAATGGCTTCTAAATGAACATCTTGTGCGCCCCAAAAATCTTTAGGTGTAATCTCTACTAATTCAATGTTTCTCTCGTTCAAATGCTTTCTTTTTAAATTATTTTTGTTGTACTAAAATTATGCTAGCTTTGTATTCATTTTTGGATACAAAATGTTTTTCAATCTATCGATTTTGGATTCTTTTTTACTCTTTGAAAGGGTGTAAAAAAGAGCATGATTTCAAATTTAAGAAAAACATAGCTAGCATCATTAATAAGTTATAAACAAAAATATGTCAATAATTACGCTTACTACCGATTTTGGATTAAAGGACCATTTTGTGGGTGCTTTAAAAGGTAAGCTAATTTCGAGCATTGAAAACCCAACTATTGTTGACATTTCTCATGATATTGATTTATTCAACACCTTAGAAGCGAGTTATTGTATTGCAGCTTCTTATAAAAACTTTCCAAAAGGTACCATTCATATTATAGGAGTTGATAGTGAAAAGACAGAAAGCACACAACATATTGCCATGCAATGGGAAGATCAATATTTTATTTGTGCTGATAATGGCATTTTAAGTGCCTTAATACAAAAGAAGATTCCTCAAAAAATGGTTGCTATTTCCATTCACGATCGCTTGCAAGAAAACCCTACACCCATGAATGTTTTTGTTGCTGTAGCTTCCCATATTACTAGAGGTGGACTTTTAAATGTAATTGGTAAAGAAATTAACGAATTAAAAATTGTGAATGAATTAACACCTGTAATTGCTACAGATGGCAGTTCTATTAAAGGAAATATCATATATATTGATCAATTTGGAAATTGTGTAACCAATATTTCTAAAAAAATGTTTGAAGATATTGCCTTAAAAAGGACTTACACAATTTCGTTTCATACCAAAAAAATAGAACGCATTCATCGCTATTATTCTGATTTTAAAAATACAGACAAATATTCTTTAAAAACATTTGAAGGGAATGCTTTGGCACTTTTTAATGAAAACGAATATTTAGAAATAGCAATATATAAAAGTAATCCTAAAACAGTAGGTTCTGCCTCTACTTTATTAGGTTTAAAATTTAGAGATGTAGTAACGATAACTTTTAAAGAATAAAAATGTTTGTACGAATTGTAAAAATGCATTTTCATGAGAACCAAATTGAAAATTTCCTAGCTAATTTTGATACGGTAAAAGAAAAAATTCGAAATTTTGAAGGCAATCAATTCTTAGAATTGTATCAGGATAAACATAATCCTTGTATTTTTTTTACTTACAGCTATTGGCAATCCGAAGAAAATCTAGAAGCGTATAGAAATTCGGAATTGTTTAAAAAAGTTTGGGGAGAAACAAAAATATTATTTAGTGATAAACCAGAAGCATGGAGTGTCGATAAAGTTGTATCACTTCCTTAAGCTATAATAATGTTAAAATAAAGACAGTCGATTCGTATTTCAAGTAATATAGTACATTTGCAAGTAAAATAATTGAAAAAGTCTTTGAGTTTACCTATTCTGATAATATAAAAAACATGAAAGCATTACTTATAAGAGAAATAAAATCTTTTTTTGGATCACCGATAGGCTATTTGGTGATTGCCATTTTTTTAATTCTGAATGGCTTATTTTTATGGGTTTTTGATGGCGAATTTAACATCCTAAATTCGGGATTTGCCGATTTAAGTCCGTTTTTCAAATTAGCACCATGGATTTTAATTTTTTTAATTCCAGCCGTAACGATGCGAAGTATTTCTGATGAAAAAAAACAAGGTACTATCGAACTTCTCTTTACAAAACCATTATCCACTTGGGAAATTGTAAATGGTAAATTCTTAGGTGCTTTTGTATTAATTATTATTGCTTTACTTCCTACTTATATTTATGTATGGATGATTTCTTATTTTGGTAATCCTCCTGGAAATATTGATATGGGAAGTACTTTAGGATCTTATTTTGGATTACTATTTTTAATAGCTGGTTACACCGCTATTGGTCTATTTACATCCTCACTTTCGGACAACCAAATTATTGCCTTTATTTTAGCGGTATTCATCTGTTTTATCTTTTATTTTGGTTTTGATGGAGTAGCGAACAGTTTTGCAGAAAACAGTAGAATAATTGCAGCTATTGGTATGGACTTTCATTTTCGAAGCATGAGTCGAGGCGTAATTGATACCAGAGATGTAATCTATTTTATCAGCATAACGGTATTATTTTTGGCAATGACTGTTTACCAACTAAAAAGAATGAGAGGATAATGAAAAATTCAAAAAAACAAAACCTGCAATCATTAGCACTTATACTGATCCTTTTAATTGCTATTAATAGTCTTAGTTTTTACTTTTTCAAACGTTTTGATTTAACGGAAGACAAACGTTATACACTTTCAGAAACTTCGCTGAATATTATTAAAAATGTAGATAGTCCTTTAATAGTTGATGTCTTTTTAGAAGGAAACTTTCCTCCTGATTTCAAACGTTTACAAAATGAAACCAGAGAATTATTAGAAGAATTTGCCGCTTATAATCCAAATATCATTATCAATTTTGTAAATCCTATTGAGAAAGAAGAAGAGCGTGTTGCGGTAATGAAACAATTTTACGAAAGAGGCTTACAACCTTTAAACATTACTGTGGACGACAAAGGCAAACAAACACAAGAAGTCGTTTTCCCATGGGCAGTTGCCAGTTACGGAGATAAAGGTGCTAAAGTAGCCTTGTTAAAAAACTTGATGGGTGCTTCCACTGAAGAAAAAGTAATTAGTTCGGTACAGCACTTGGAATTTGCTTTTGCAGAAGCTTTTAATAAAATTACCAAAGAGAAACAAAAGAAAATTGCTATTATTAAAGGAAACGGTGAATTGCAAGATATTTATATCGCAGATTTCTTAAAAACGGTTCGCGAAAGCTATTTTCTAGCGCCTTTTACATTAGATTCAGTAAGTGCAAAACCAAAAGAAACTTTAGCCGCCTTAGAAAACTATGATTTAGCCATTGTTGCAAAACCTACAGAAGCTTTTAGCGATGAAGAAAAACAAGTGCTGGATCAATTTATTATGAAGGGTGGAAAAACGCTTTGGTTACTAGACAATGTACACGCAAATTATGAAGATTTGTACAACGAAACAGGAAGCATTTTAGCACAGAACAATGATTTAAATCTAACCGAAATGTTCTTTAAATATGGGATTCGAATTAATCCTTTATTAATAAAAGACGAACAAGCGATACCGATTAAATTAGCAACAGGTCAACAAGGAAGTAATACACAATACCAACAATATTTCTGGAAATTTTCTCCTTTTGTATATCCTTCTACGAATCATCCTTTGGTAAAAAACATGGAAGGAATTAAATTTGAGTTTGCTTCTCCTATTGAACTCTTAAATAATAACATTAAAAAAACAGTACTTTTAAGTAGTTCAGAATATTCAAAACCTATAGGAACTCCTACTCAAATTTCATTAGACATCGTTACTGAAGAAACCAAACCAGAAGAATACACTGGTAAAGGATTAATGCCGGTAGCTGTACTTTTAGAAGGACAGTTTAATTCGATGTATACCAATCGTGTCTTACCTTTTAAAGATGCTACTTTCAAGAAAGAAAGTCCTCAAAATAAAATGATTGTTGTTTCTGATGGAGATGTAATTAAAAATCAAATTGAAAAAGGAGCTCCCTTAGAATTAGGTTTTGACAAATGGACGAACAATCTCTATGGAAACAAAGAATTTCTAATGAATTGCGTGAATTATTTATTAGACGATACAGGACTTATCAACATTAGAAGCAAAGATGTTTCCTTACCTTTATTAAATAAAGAAACAGTATACCAAAATTATTCTTGGGCACAAATGATAACTGTCGGATTACCAATTGTAATTTTAGCTATATTTGGCATTCTTTTTACCTATTTAAGAAAAAAAGTATATAGCAAGTAGATGTTAATAAAATGTTTTTGTGATTGCTAATAATTTAGAATATATTTGTGCAACTAAAATCATAAACGGTTTTAAAATAAAAAAATAATGAAGTTCATAGTTTCGAGTTCATATTTATTAAAACAACTTCAAGTATTAGGAAGTGTTATTAATAGTAGTAATACGTTACCCATTTTAGATAACTTTTTATTTGAATTAGATAACAGTAAACTTACTGTTTCTGCATCTGATTTAGAAACAACTATGTCGGCTAGTTTAGAAATCGATTCAACCAGCCAAGGTAGTGTTGCTGTACCAGCAAAGTTATTATTAGACATCCTTAAGACATTCCCAGAACAACCTTTAACTTTTACTGTTGAAGAAAACAGTACGGTAGAAATTAGTTCTAATTCTGGTAAATATGCTATCGCTTATGCTCCAGGTGAGGAATTTCCAAAAGCGGTTGCTTTAGAAGATCCTTCTTCAACTATTGTTCCTGCAGAAGTATTAGCTACTGCGGTAAGCAAAACCATTTTTGCTGCTGGAAATGACGATTTAAGACCTGTTATGAGTGGTGTGTTTTTTCAATTTTCACCAGATGGATTAATTTTTGTTGCTACAGATGCTCATAAATTAGTTAAATATGCGCGTACAGATGTAAAAGCTTCTCAAGTGGCTGATTTTATTATGCCTAAAAAACCTTTAAATATTTTAAAAGGTATTTTAGCCGCGTCAGATGCTGAAGTAAAAATTGAATATAACGATGCGAATGCTACTTTTTCATTTGAAAACTATGTATTAACCTGTCGTTTAATCGATGGGAAATATCCAAATTATGAAGCGGTAATTCCTAAAGAAAATCCAAATAAATTATTAATCAATAGAGTGCAGTTTTTAAGCTCGGTGCGTCGTGTGGCTATTTTCGCTAATAAAACTACACATCAAATTCGTTTGAAAATTGCTGGTACGGAATTGAATATTTCTGCTGAAGATATTGATTACTCGAATAAAGCTGATGAAAGATTAACTTGTGACTATCAAGGTGATGATATGCAAATTGGTTTTAACTCTCGCTTCTTAACTGAGATGTTAAACAACTTAACAAGCGATGAAATTCAATTAGAGATGTCTATGCCAAACCGTGCAGGAATTCTTACTCCTGTAGATGGTTTAGACGATGGCGAAACCGTAACGATGTTGGTTATGCCAGTTATGTTAAGCAACTAATAATTTAGAAATCAGAGATTAGAATTTAGAAATATTTTAATTTTAAAATAACTATAACCAACCTTAACCCAAAAACCGCATGCACTGAAAAGGAATTGCGGTTTTTATTTTTTCACCTCGTTAACTTATTTGTTTAAAAGCGATTAGAAAACCAACACACTATTTTTTTCGTAAGTATAATAAATCATCCAGTTTATATATCATGAAAAAAATAATTATACTATCTGTATTTCTTTTAACTCAAATTAGCGCTTTTAGTCAATATATCAATTACCAATTTTATGAAGATTTTCTCACGAAATATGTCTCTGAAGAAGGTTATGTCGATTACGACGCTATTTATGAAAACCACACAGATTTAAAAAATGTTATTGACCGATTTGAAAAATTAGAAACCTATTCCAATTGGAGCAAAAACCAAGAATTATCGCATTGGATTAATATTTACAATGTATATTCAATTAAATTGATTATTGACAACTTTCCTATCAATAGTATTCGAGATGTGTCCCAATCTTTTGATTTACGCTTTATACCTTTAAAAAACCAGTTGGTCTCACTAAATTATATTGAAAAGGAAATTTTAAGTAAAACTTTAGACGAACGCATTCATTTTGCTATCAATTGTGCTTCCATATCTTGTCCAAATATCAATAGAGTGCCTTTTTATGCTGATACCATAGAGAATCAACTCGAAGTTGCAGCAAAAAAATTTATCAATAATACAACCAAAAACGATATTAGTAGAAAAGAAGTCAAATTATCTAAAATATTTGATTGGTTTGCAGCTGATTTTCTTAAAAATAATGCAACAGTAATAGATTATATCAATAAATATTCTGATACTCGTATCAAAGAAAACGCTGAAATTCAGTTTTTAGAATACAATTGGAGTTTGAACAGCCAAGTTAAATTTGCGAGTAAAGAATTCTTAGCTTTAAAATAATTTCACTTTTTTAATTAATTATTTCTTTATTACCCAAAAGCTACATTACAATGCGGATGTAGCTTTTTTATGTAAGAATCATTAAATAACACCTATTTTCTTCATTAAAAACGTAGCACTTTTATTTTTACAAATCCCATCTCGAAGCACATAATCAAAATGCAAATCGTTGTTTTCTATCGTTACTTCAAAACATTTATTAATCAATTGATTTGGAAATTCGTCAGCGGTTAAACATACTTCAATATCATGGGTAGCAATGGCTCCAATGGCTTTTTTCTGTATCATTTTATGAATGACTTCGACGGTTCCAGATCGTTTATCATCTGAATTAGTACCTCTTAAAATCTCATCTAACAGCACAAAAGCACGTTGGTTATCCAAAGCATCCATTATTTGTTTCAAACGCTTTATTTCCGCATAAAAATAAGATTCGCTATCCGATAAAGAATCCGACAAACGCATGGAAACTAATATGGACATCGGGTGAATGGTAGCCTGTGAAGCACAAACGACCGAACCCATTCGAGCTAAAACCATATTGATACCCAAACTTCTCAAAAAAGTACTTTTCCCAGACATATTGGAACCTGTTAGAATAATAAAGGATTGTGGTTGAAAAGTAACATCATTACTTACTCTGTGATTCACTTTCAATAGTGGATGTGACATATGGGTAAATGCAACTTCATAGTCATTGTTAAGCATTGGAAAACAAAAATCAGGATTATTATAGGAAAAATTAGCCAAACTTTGTAAGGTTTCCATTTCTCCAATAATTTCCAACCATCGCGCTACATGTAATGCATGTTGGTTTTTCCAAGCAATAATCTTTCTAAAAATATGGATGTGATATAAAACAGTTCCGTTAAAAAAAAGAATGGCTAAAGGATTGGCTACACTGTCTAAACCTGAAAACAATTTGGAAAGTTGGTACAACGACCGACTGGCTTTACTTTTATGCTTTTGCAATTCTTGTTGTAAATCGACACATTTTTTTGAAGTAAATGTTTCTTTTTCAATAGCCGCAATCATAAAACTGTATTGTTTTACAATTGCATCAATAGCGGTGGAATGCGTGTTTTCGACTTTAATGCGTTGTATAAAAGTAGCGGCAAAACCTAAATTTGCAAAAAAAGAAAGTGTTGCAAACAACATCCAATTATTTGTTCCCAAAAAATAATACCCCAAACTACTTATTAGAAAAACTATTGGTAAAACATATAGGAGTAATACGTTCAGTTTAGACACTGGTTGACTATTATTTTTCGTCCAAGCGAGTAACTGATTGTAAAATTGTTCCGCATCCTTACTTACTTTAGCATTGGCCATAAAATCTTGCCTCCACTCTATTTTAGAACGCATTTCTTTGATAGCTTCTTGCCTCTCTAAAATTTCATCATTTGAAATTTGTGTTACCAGGGCTTGAGCCAAAGTCTTTTTACCAATATATGTATAGGTTCGATTTAAGGTTTGAAATAAAGAATTGGGACCAAAAATATCCAAATCATAGGCATATTCATGATGCGAATTACTAAAAGCAGCTCCAGCTTCAAAAGGATTTTTTTCATTATTTAAGAAAGCAATTTCGTCATCATTAATGGCAACAATAGCTTCTTTATGTAATTTACTGTCTTTTTTTTGGTCATACCAACGTAATAAAAAAAGAAATGCAGTTACCGATAAAAAGAATAGTATTAAGTAAAAAATAGTGTATTCTTGATACCATTCGTAAGCGAAATAAACAGCCATAGCAACAGATACAAAGCGAAGTATACTTAAAATATTTAAAGTGTTCTTAATTTTTTGTAGGGCTATTTCTTGGGCAGCTTTTCGAGTAGTATATACTTTCATTATTTACTAAATTAGAATCAGGAGATGCTATTTTCTTTTCCTACAAAGATACATTTTTCAACCCAACGACTTCATTATAATAGTGTTTCTCCAAACTAACTCAAAAAGTACTCAGTAGCAAAATGTTATAATTTTCTTAAAACCCATTTGTGTTACAGAGCTAACATTTTTTTGGAAACCATACTAGTAATTTTGAAATAAGAAAAATTAGAATTGCTATACCAACAGTTTTACTAACAAATAAAAATTTCCTATGAAAAAGAAAATGTTACTTTTAGTATTGCTTGCGTTTCAATCGCTTGCATTTAGTCAATATGTGAATTACCAATTTTACGAAGACTTTTTAAACAAATATGTCTCTACGGAAGGTTATGTCGATTATGATGCCATTTACGAAAACCATACCGATTTAGCGAAAGTCATTAAACGATTTGAAACCATTGAAGTGTATGATAATTGGAGTAAAAACCAAAAATTATCGCATTGGATTAATGTGTACAATGTGTATTCTATGAAGTTAATTATTGATCACTTTCCCATTAATAGCATCAAAGACATTGCCGGTTCTTTTGATTACCGATACATCCCTTACAAAGAACAATTGATTTCGTTAAATTATATTGAAAAAGAAATTTTGAGTACCACCTTAGACGAAAGAATTCATTTTGCCATTAACTGTGCTTCCCTTTCTTGCCCTAATATTAACCGTACACCCTTTTATGGAGACACTATTGAAATGCAATTAGAAGCTGCTGCGAAAGCATTTATTAACGATCCAAGCAAAAATGTTATCAACCGAAAAGAAATTAAGTTATCAAAAATATTCGATTGGTTTGCTGCTGATTTCCTAAAGAACAATACCTCTATTGTGTCTTACATAAATAAATATTCGGATACCAAAATAAAAGAAACCGCAACTATCTCTTATTTAGAATACAACTGGAGTTTGAACAGCAGAATGAAATTTGAAAGCAATGCTTTTGTAGCAAGGAAATAAGTTTTTAGGGGTTAGGAATTAGAAATTAGGAATTAGTGATTAGAGCTGTAGAATACCACTTTTAACTTTTTACTTTTAACTTTTGACTTTTGACTAGAGACAAAGGACTCACATCTTTTCAGTATCTTTGCACTTTAATTATAAAAGATGATTGCTCAAGATACTATTGTTGCCCTTGCCACACCTTCAGGTGCTGGAGCCATTGCCGTTATACGATTGTCGGGAAAAGAAGCTATAACTATTGCTTCACAAGTATTTCAATCGGTTTCTGGTAAAGACATTGGGAAACAAAAAACACATACTATTCATTTAGGTCATGTGGTAGATAATGGAAAAACCTACGATCAGGTTTTGCTGTCTATTTTTAAAGGACCCAATTCCTATACTGGTGAAAATGTAGTCGAAATTTCCTGCCACGGTTCTACTTTTATTCAGCAACAAATCATACAATTGTTGTTGCGTAAAGGAGCTAAAATGGCACAAGCAGGAGAATTTACCTTACGTGCTTTTTTAAATGGAAAACTCGATTTGTCTCAAGCAGAAGCCGTAGCCGATTTAATTGCTTCCGACAATGAGGCCAGTCACCAAATTGCGATGCAACAAATGCGTGGTGGTTTTTCTAACGAAATTGCGAAACTGCGTGAAGAATTATTAAATTTTGCTTCCTTAATCGAATTGGAATTAGACTTTTCAGAAGAAGATGTAGAATTTGCGGATCGTACTGCTTTTTACGAACTCTTAAACCGTATTGAATTTGTATTGAAACGGTTGATTGACTCCTTTGCAGTAGGAAATGTAATTAAAAATGGAATTCCGGTGGCTATTGTGGGAGAACCCAATGTGGGAAAATCTACTTTATTGAATGCCTTGTTAAATGAAGAGCGTGCGATTGTTTCTGATATTGCTGGAACGACTCGTGATACGATTGAAGACGAATTGGTTATCAATGGCATTGGATTTCGTTTTATAGACACCGCAGGTATTCGTGAAACCAAAGATGTAGTGGAAAGCATTGGTATCCAAAAAACATTTGAAAAAATTGAACAAGCACAGGTGGTTTTGCTTTTAATTGATAGTTCTCAGTTGTCGGTTAACAGTTTACCAAATGTAAAAGTAGAAATAGCTAAAATTAGGAATAAATTCCCACAAAAACCATTAGTGATTGTTTTAAATAAAGTGGACCAATTAACTCCTGAAGCCATTGCCGTTTTTACAGACGAATTAACCGATAATTCCCAACCTTCAACCGATAACAGAAAACTGATAACCATTAGTGCTAAACAAAAAATAGGTATCGAGGAATTAAAAAACACCTTACTTTCCTTTGTAAATACAGGTGCGCTTAGAAATAATGAAACGATTGTAACCAATACACGTCATTACGATTCGTTGTTAAAAGCCTTAGAAGAAGTTCAGAAAGTAAAATGGGGCTTAGATTCGGGCATTTCTTCCGATTTAATGGCTATCGACATCAGACAAGCCTTGTTTTATTTTGGTGAAATTACAGGAGAAGTAACGAATGACGAATTACTAGGCAATATTTTTGCTAATTTCTGTATTGGAAAGTAAAGTTGTCAAAAAACATATAAACAAAATTCAAAAAACATCAATAAATCAAATAGTTACAAACAAAACCTTTGACTTTATTTTACTATTTTTTGCTACAAAAACGATTTAATTTGCTACATATTTGCTTTTATTTATATATTTGTTACAAATTGTAGCAAATGAAAGTACATATTAGGAAACGCAAAAACTCTAAAGGTGATAAATTCAATCTATCAATAGAAATTTACAAAGGCTATACAAAAAATATTGATGGAAGTATTAAAGCTAATAGAACTACTAAGAAATTAGACTACTATTTATTTATTGATCCAAAGACTCCAACTCAAAAAACACATAATAAAGAAGTTGAAAAATTAGTTGACATCTTAAGAGCTGAAATGGAGAAAGATTTAATCAATAATAAATATGGCTTTAAATCTCAAAATAAAGGAAAAGTAAATTTTATAGAATATTTTAGAAAACTTATGAATGAACGTCTATCTAGTAAAGGAAACTATGGAAACTGGGATAGCGTCTTAAAACACTTAATAAAATATAGTGGAGAAAATACTTCATTAGAAAACGTCGATTTGGAATACTGTGAAGGCTTTAAAAAATACTTACTTGAAACAGCTAAAACTAGTTCAGATAAAAATTTATCTTTAAATTCAGTTACATCTTACTTTTGTAAATTAAGAGCAGCTCTCAATACAGCAGTTGATGAAAAACTGATAGTTGTTAATCCCTCCCTAAAAGTATCTATCCCCAAAGAAGTGGAGGTTAAAAGAGAATATCTTACTGTAGAGGAAGTTAAACTACTTTTTAATACCAAATGTAAATACGACGTTTTAAAAAGAGCATTTCTATTTTCATGTTTGACTGGTTTACGATGGTCAGACATAAATTTATTAGATTGGTCAGAATTAAAAAAAGAAGGTAAAAATTGGAAAATTACTTTTCATCAACAAAAGACAAAAGGGTTACAATATCATTATATTAATGAGCAAGCCAAATTACTTCTTGGTAATGATATACAAAATTCTGGTAGAGTATTTTCTGGATTAAGATACAGTGCTTATATGAATGTAGCATTGTCTCAATGGGTTTTGAAAGCTGGAATTCATAAGAATATAACTTTTCATTGTGCCAGACACACATTTGCAACAATGCAACTTACTCTTGGTACTGACTTATTTACTGTTTCTAAGTTATTAGGTCACAGCGAAATAAGAACTACGCAAATTTATGCTAAAATTATTGATCAAAAGAAAATTGATGCTGCAAATGTAATTCCATACTTTAATATTGATTAAAAATGGCAAAAAGCAAAAGAGGATTTGGGACTTATTCGAATGATGGTTTTGGAAATTTTAATCCAGAAATTTCTGATGATGAAATTGAAAAATTAAAGTTGAAAATCCAAAAAAATAAAGGTCTAATAAGAGACGAATTTACAGAAATTGTAAACCGAATCGATTTTTATTTGAAAAAAAATTTTGGAGCAATTCCAAACACAGAAGATTTTGTTAAATGGTATTTTGATAATCAAAAAATAAAAAATCTTGGAAGAAATAGATTAAATGTAACTGAAAAAGATATCTACTTAAAATGTGAAGAATATGTCAAATATTTAGATACAATTAAAAATGGACTATTAGCAAAAAATTTAAAACTAAACTATGGAATTGGAAATAATGATAAAATTATAAATCATTTATACGACAAATTATATCCAAATAAAATTGATGTAACCTTAGATGAATTCAAACAGCATTTTGATGAAAATTACAATGGTAATCAAATTAAATGGAAAGGAACAGAAACAGAGTTTGTAAATTTATTTACATCATTAAAATTTGAAAATCAAGATTTATTTAAAATTTTATCTATTCATTTTTTAAACAATAAAAACAATAAATTTATTGCAAATCAACTTTCCGTTTCAAAATCAAAATCTTCATTTACCATTAATTATAAAGGAAAGGATTTTATTGAAGAAATAGTTAGCGAAATTAACAACATAAAAAGTTAGTACAAGTATCTTTAACTAATACTAACCAATCAAATTTGACTTTTAATAGACTTTTGTTACCATAATTAAAATCTTTAATAATGGAAGCAAATAATATTGAATTAAAACTTGAAAACATTGAGAAACTCCTAACCTCTCAATCTTTAAACAATAAGCCAATTTTTAACATTGATGAAGTATCAATCTATACTGGTTTGTCTAAATTATACCTGTATAAATTGACATCTAAAAACGATATTCCTCATTACAAACCGAACGGAAAAAACATTTTCTTCAAAAAAGAAGAAATAGATAATTGGTTACTGCGCAATAGACAATCAACAAATGAAGAGTTAAATGATGAAGCTATAAATTATTCAGTGAATAAACTGAATAGTTCTATATAATAAGGTGTAACTATTGATTGAATTTGTCAATTATGGTTGATACAATTTGGATAGAGCTACAAAATCAAAATATTGATAATCTTCAAAACAGATCTGATACTATTGATTGTAAAACTGGAGAAGTAAAGTACTCCGTTGGATACTCTGATTGTATTAAAATTAAAAAATTTTGTGAGAAAACTATAATTGAATGTAGCTTACCTAAGCTCTTAAAAGGAAATAATATTTATTCATTGAATTTTCATGAAGTATTAAATGCTATAAAATTGATTGAACAGAAACTCGGAATTTCTGTATCAAATGGAATTATAAGAAGATTAGATTGTGAACTTACTATTGAAGCTTTACATACTCCTAGCAACTACTTTAGATATTTTGGTAATTCTAAATATTATATTAGAAAAGAGTTAAACTACACGTCTTTGTATTATTCTAATAAATCAAGAGTAATCAATATTTATGATAAAATAATTGAGATAAGAGATAAGAAAGAAATAGTACCAAATGAATTTAAGGGACTTAATCTATTACGATTTGAATGTAGATATAAAAATAGATATTTAAAAAGGTTAGCAAAACAAAACTCTAAAGAAGTATTAAGAATTAAAGACTTAATTCATCCAAAAACTTACCAAAACATTTCTAATGTGGTTTTTAATGAATATGAAGCAATAGATAAATTAAATGAACCAATAATACTAAACTTTAATGATTCTGTAAAATCAAAAG
The DNA here is from genome assembly GCA_002862755.1 of Flavobacteriaceae bacterium. Lineage (GTDB taxonomy): Bacteria > Bacteroidota > Bacteroidia > Flavobacteriales > Flavobacteriaceae > Flavobacterium. Next base: position 22,269 of record PKDY01000004.1, read on the forward strand.
CTGACTTAATGAAAAATTTAGCAAACATTGCAATAAACTATTTAGGTGGTGTTAATAAAGTGCAGGAAATGATTGATTCATCCAGACCATTTAATAAAAATGTTCGCAATGAATATTTTAGTAGAAGAAAAAAAGATATCATAAACATCGCATCCACTTCAAATATGAAGTTAACTAAAAACTTAATCGATGAAATAAATCAAAAAGTAAGAAAGAAATATCATTCTATATCACAAATTAAAAACTAACCAATTACTAAGAAGTATAAATCTATGAGTAATGATATAAAAAATCGAAATATTGAATTAACAATTGAGGAAAATTTATTTTTATCCACAATAAATACGAAAGGACTAACTAAGTTTCAGAAAAAAACTTTATGCGTCTTATATAAAAAATTAGGTAATATAAGCCAGATGTGTAAAGGGATGGTTATGACTAGAGATGTTTATTATAGATGGATAAACAACTACAAGGACGACACATATAAAAAAGCAGTTTATGAAATTCAAGAAGGAATCAAGGATGACTTGGAAAGTACATTATATAAAAAAGCCATAATAGATAAAGATACCGCAGCTCTTATCTGGTTATCAAAAGTTAAATTGAAAAATCGAGGTTATGGAGAACAAAATAATTTCAAAACCAAAGTTAATAGCAAGACAGTAAATAAATATGCTAATTGGACAAATGAAAAGTTAGATAAAAAAATTATTAGGCTTAAAAAAATGTTGCGTTAACAGTTTAAAAAAAGGCATTATGTTTTGTCAAAAGTTACTTTCTGCATAGATTTACAATAAATATATGACTTTTAGTATTTACACTATTGGATATGGAAATCACTCGATTTCAAATTTTATCCAAATCTTAAAGGAATATCAAATCCAAGCAGTTATTGACGTTCGAACTACCCCTTTTTCTAGGTACAGACCTGCATTCAATCAAAAAAGATTGATTGAACACTTAAGTGAAGCAGGAATAGGCTATAAACACAAGGGAACAGAATTAGGAGGATTGCCAAAAGATCCGCTTTTACTAACAGATGGTTTTCCAGATTACGAAAAGATTAGAAAAACTATTCCCTATCAAAACGGTATCAACTATTTAGAGTGTGGCATTGAAATCGAATTTAGAATTGTAATAATGTGTTCGTGCCTCGATTATAGAAAATGTCACAGACACAACTTAATTGGTTTAGATTTAATTCGCAGAGGATATGATGTAATTCATATTTCAAAAGATGGTAAAACGGAAGTTCAAACTACTTTGAACTTTTAGTAACACTTATTAAACTACCCTTTAACAAAAGTTACAAATGGAATATATTAGTTACTATAGAGTATCTACTCGAAAACAAGAAAAATCAGGATTGGGACTTGATGCTCAAAAAACGGCAGTCAGAAATTTTTTAAAATCTGATGATACTTTACTTGGAGAATATCAAGAAGCTGAAAGCGGAAAAAATAATCAAAGACCTGAATTGCACAAGGCAATTGAACAATGTAAAACTACTGGTGCTACCTTACTTATTGCAAAGCTTGATAGGTTATCACGCAATGCGGCATTCATCTTAACGCTTAGGGATTCTAAAATTCAATTTGTATGCGCCGATATGCCAACTGCTAATAATGTCACAATTGGAATTATGGCTATTTTAGCTCAAGATGAAAGAGAAAGAATTAGTCAGAGAACAAAAGTTGCATTAGCAGAATTAAAAACAAAAGGTATTAAATTAGGTAGTCCAAAGAACCTATCAGAAAAATCAAGAAAGACAAGTATAAAAGTGAGACAAAATAACGCTCTCAGTAACGAAAATAACAGAAAAGCAACAGCTATGATTGTTTTAATGAAAAACTCTGGGAAAAGCTTTTATTCTATTGCAAAACATTTAAATGAAAATGGATTCAAAACTAGAAACGATAAGTTATTTAGTCAAATGAGTGTCAAAAGGCTTTTCGATAGACATCAAACCAAATGTTAATTTACTTTATTTTTTCAAATAATTCGGCAAGTGTTATTTCAAGAGCTGTTGCAATTATTGCTATTGTAGTAATGTTCGGAGTAACCTTGGCTTTTTCAATTTTATAAATATATTGTCTGTCTTTACCAACACGTTCAGCTAGTTCAGTTTGACTTAACCCTTTTAGCTTTCGAAAAGCCACTATCTGTTCTCCTAGCCTTTTAGGAGTTTCAATTGAAATTTTTTGTATTTGAGTATCGGATAAATTAAGCATGATTGCAATTTCCGAGCAAAAACAAAATATTTTGTAACCTTAAAATACTACATTTTTTATATATTTACATTTAATTAATACAAAACATAAAAAGATGAAAAAATTTAAGTATGCTTTAATTTGTATCGTGGCTCTGGGTATATTAGGAGCAATTCTTAGACCAAAAAATAATGAGAACAAATCAAATGAAGAAGAGCGCAAAGAAACAAGTTTAAATCAATTTAGCAACTATTTATCCGAAGTTAATAAGAATATTAACCAACTTTCAGATGAGCGAAAAGCTGGGCGTGAAAAATATATTTCAGAATTAAAACAGAATCCTGTTTATGTAAAACTAGTCGATGAGAAAGTAGTTAGCACAGAATATTTACCATTACTAAATGCAATATCCTCTTCATTGCCTACAATAACCGATAAAACTTTTGGTATCATTGAAGATGCGGCTAAGAATGTTGAGTCATCAACTAATGGTGAAGACAAAATGGATTTTGTCGTTAAAGCTACAGCTTTAGCCATGCCGATGAATGGCGGATTACCTAAGGAAATAGTTGAAGTGTTTAATAGCTACAAGAAGAAATATAAAATTTATGGTGAGGATGGTGTAATGTTTGATGATAACAAGAACAGAACTGAGGTCAATAAATTTGATTTAACACCTTTTTTTGTAATGGTTGACCCAACTAATGAAGATTACTTAAATCAGCTTTACGAAGCAAAGAAAAAAGGGTTATCGAGTTGGATTGGAAGTGGAGATGAATATATTTACCCATATCTAACAAATAAAAACGATTACATTGCTTATGTAAAAAAAGTTAATCCGAATAATCCATACGTTCCTAAAGTCGATTTAGAAATTAATGCTATTGACCTATTTGAAGCATACGAAGCAAATGAGGTTGCAGCAGACGAACTATATAAAGATAAAAAAGTATTAATTGAGGGTGTTGTTGGGAGCATCGGAAAAGATATAACGAACGCCCCTTACGTGTCATTAGAAATCGGTTATCTAAAATCAGTTAATTGCTACTTCTCTGATGAAAATAATAAAGAGCTTTCAAAATTAATTAAAGGAGACAGAGTCCAAATTATTGGTAAATGTGGCGGATTATCGCTAACATCAGTAATTATTAAGAAATGTGAACTTTGGGAATAGTATAATTAATTAACTAAGTTATAAGCCGAAAAATAAAATTTTATTTTTCGGCTTTTTAATATTAATTATGCTATTTTTAGTATTTCTTATCTAATTAAAAAATATTTCTCACAAAATGGAATCTACAAAAGTATCAGAAAATCCTTTTATTGATAGGATAGATAATTTTAAAAATATAATTCAAGATTGTAATATTAGTTTTTTAATTGGTTCAGGTTTATCTGTACCATTTATGGGAACATTAGGAGGAATAGAAACATGGCTGACAGGACTCGAAGAAAATAAAGAAATTAGCAATGAATTGAAAGATTATATCAAAGCTTCTCTTTATAAGAGCTATTTTGAAGTTGCAATGAAAGGAAATGTTGATATTGAAAATTTTAATTATGATAATGACGCTGTTTGTTCAACTTGCTCTAGACCATCTGAATTAGCTGAAACTTACAGCAGTTATAAAGATTTCTATAAAACAATTAATCAAATTTTATACGAAAGAAGAAGTAATACTGTAAATAAACAGGTAAATATCTTTACTACGAACATTGATATTTTCAGTGAAAAAATAATTGAAGACTTAAGTCTACACTTTAACGATGGATTTAATGGAATTTTCAAAAAACAGTTTCAGTTAAGCAACTTCAAAAAATCGTTTTATCAAAAGAGTCTTCACTATGATAACATAGCAGAAATTCCTGTTTTTAATTTGCTTAAAATTCATGGCTCTGTAACTTGGAAATCAAGAAATGGAATTATAGAATTTGCTGGGCTTGATATTTTGAAAGATGTTATTTCTAAAATTGAAGAAGTAGAGTTATTAGGGGATTTGTTAGAAATTCTTGAAATGAGTAACAAGAAATGGGATGAGACCAAAACCAACCTAACAATAGAAGAAATAATTGAAGAAGCGATGAAACATGACCCTATACCCTCAACAGAAAATTTCATTAAGGCTTATGAGCAATTACAAGTTGTAAATCCTACAAAAGACAAGTTCAGAGATACTACTTTCAATAAAACTTACTATGAAATGTTGCGTCTCTACGCTAATGAATTAGAAAAAGAAAATTCCGTTTTGTTTATCATGGGATTTTCAATGGCGGACGAACATATTAGGGATATTACTTTTAGAGCAATAAAATCTAATCCTACGCTAAAAGTTTTTATCTGTTCGTATACAACTGAAGCTAAAGATATCACTGAAAACTTAAATCAAGATAAAATTGATTTAACCAACTTTCATAACGTTGAATTATTAAATTTTGTTGAAAAATTTGATTTAAGTAAAATTAATGAATTATTGTTTATTCCACTATTAGATAATATTCAGCTAAAAAAGTATGACAATCAAAAATAGTATGAAAGAAGCTTTACAAAAAGACTCTATTTTCAAAGTCGGTAGAGTAATTTCTGTTGAAGGAAGAACTGTTAAAATTGAGGTCGATAAAACCAAAAATAGTTCTCATCTTCTATACAATGGAGAACTTTTGAGAAACATTTCGGTTAATAGTTATATTAAAATTACAAAAGGTTTCACAAAAATCATAGGTAAAGTGGAAGGAGAATTTATTGTCGAAGACAAGCAAATTTCCAATAAAGATTATAAAAGTGAGAAATCTAAAATCAAAAGAATTTTAATTGTCAGTTTACTTGGTTTCTTTAGTAAAAAAGGATTTGAACGAGGAATTAAAGAACTTCCTTTGATTAATAATGAATGTTACTTATTAGAAAACGAAGAATTTAATGATGTTCACGATTTTGTAAAGAAAGGAGATTCTCCACTCTTTTTAGGGACTCTTACACACGAAAATGAACAAAAAATAAATATTGGTGTAAATGATTTATTTGCTAGCCATATTGGAATATTTGGAAATACTGGAAGTGGCAAATCCTATACTTTGGCTAAAATATACCGAGAGTTATTTTTGAAATTTATTAAACATCAAAATTTTATAAAAAATGCTCAATTTATATTTATTGATTTCAATGGCGAATATATTGAAGATGACTCTATAATTGATAAAAATTATAAAAATATATATTGCCTAAATACAAGAGTAGCTAAAGATAGATTCCCTATTCCTGAAGAATACATTAAAGACCATAATTTTTGGGCTTTAGTACTTGATGCTACAGAAAAAACGCAAAAACCTTTCTTACACAGGGCAATTGAGAATGATTGGCTCGAAGAAAAAATAAATGATTCGGAACAGTTAAAAGAATTTTTGAAACAATCTATTTCAAAGATTATTGACAAAGAAGATGATAGTTTAAAGACAAATATAATTATCGACTTATTAAGTCAAGTTGATACTTGTGTAACTAACAGTAATATAATTGAAATTCTGAATGTAATAAGAGAGAAACTACAATTTCACAATAAACAAAAAGTCTTTTATTTTATAGATGATAATGGAATTTCACATTATGACAATAATGCTGTTCCATTTGTAAACGAAATTTTAGATAAAATTGAATTCGATGAAATTGAAGCTGATTATTTGACAAAAATAAGACTTAGGATAATTTTACAATATTATCATGAAATTATAAGTGGTTTTTCAAATATTGAACATTTATCTCCTCTATTAAAAAGAACTCCAAAAAAAATAGGAGATTTAAAAAAAGTAATAAGTATTGAAGACAAAAATTGGGATAAAAATGTTACAGTTATTTCTCTCCGAGATGTTAATATTGATATGAGGAAAATGTTGCCCCTTTTGATATGTAAACAAGTATATGAAGTAAAAAAAGATGAAAAGGAACAAGAAAAGAAAAATGGAGTTGAAACATACTTAAATATTGTTATTGATGAAGCTCACAATATACTTTCTTCAATATCTGAAAGAGAAAGCGAAACTTGGAAAGATTATAGACTTGAAACTTTTGAAGAAATAATCAAAGAAGGCAGAAAATTTGGAGTGTTCTTAACTATTGCAAGTCAAAGACCTTCAGACATTTCTCCTACAATTATATCTCAATTACACAATTTCTTTCTGCATAGGCTAATTAACAACAATGACATCAAAGCTGTGGAAAGAACTGTTTCATACTTGGATAAACTTTCATTTGAATCTTTGCCTATACTTCCTACTGGAACTTGTATTTTAGCAGGGCTTTCGGCTCAAGTCCCTGTAATGATTGACATTGGTAAGATTGATGAGAGATTTGAGCCTAATAACAAAACAATGATATTAATTGATAACTGGTTAGATAAAGATGACTAAATCAGAAGAATGGGCTTATAATTTATGCAGAGATTCTTTTTTCTCTTTGTTCAGCTTTGTAAATCCAGTTGGAAAAAAAGGAAAAGAACTTTGCGATGTAATTGTTATCTGTGGTATGGAAATAGTTTTAATTTCTGTAAAAGAGATTAACATAAATCTAACGGGCAATTATGTAGTAGATTATAGCAGGTGGAATAAACGAGCAATTGAAGATTCATTAAAACAACTAAACGGAGCAGAACGTTTTTTAAAAACAGCTTCATCATTTAAATTAAAAGGTTCAGAGGAAGAAATAGAATTATCAATAGAAAAAAACTTCTATAAAATAGCATTAGTAATTGGAGGAACAGGCAAGTTTCCTATTCCAGAATCAATTGAAAATAATGGATATGTAAATATTATGGATGAGGTCTCTTTCCATTCTATTATTTCAGAACTTGACACAATAACTGACTTTATTTATTATTTAAAAGAGAAACAAACTAAATTATCCGAAGTACATTTTACAGGTAATGGAGAAGAAGATTTATTAGCTTTCTATTTATGTAACGAATTTAATTTTCAAGACAAAACATATATACATTTTGATGAAGGCTTATATGAAAGCTTAAAAAAAAGCAAACTCTATATGCTAGAAAAAAAAGAAAGAAGGGAAAGCTATAAATGGGATTTTATGATTAATCATTTTACTCAAAATCATTTTAATAAGAATGGTTATAACACTATAACTTTGAATAACATGATGAAAGCTTGTGAGATTATGGCTAAAGAAACGAGATATGAGAGAATAAAATTAATAACTAATTTGGATGAAGTAATCAATACTAATATTAGGGCAAGAATCTATTTCTCTCCAACATTTAACCATATTATTTATGTTTTCGTATCTGGAAAATTCGATAATGATACAAATCGGTTAAATGAATTAGAAATTAGATGTATGGTAGCTGCTTTTTTATACAATAAATCAGCCATTGTGATAGGAATCGCTTGGGAGAAACAAAATAATAGCGATATTTATGATGTTGCATATCACAATTATCAAAATATTTGGAATGATAACTTAGAAAAAAAATCTTTAATAGCAATAAATAAACTTGGGTACTTTAAAAAACATTATGACCTAATAAATAATTGAAAAAAAAAGCAGAATATAATAGAACTATCGAATCTGTATTAAATCTTGATACAGGACTGACAATTTATGCAAATATATTTTTAGAATTAGAAGACCATATTGTTTTTCCTTATAGAGAAAAATGTCAAGAAGCATATAAGAAAAAAAGAGAGCCTTTTCTTATCTGTGATACCTGTGGTCAAATGGTACAAATAAGTGGCGGAAAAGGAATAAATGGGAAAATTAAATATTTCAAACATTTAAAAGACAGTAGTGACTGCCCAATTAAGACAGATACAAAATTATCACGTGAAGATATTTTGAGAGGAAAATTTAATGGTCAACAAGAAGGGATTTTACATATTGAAACCAAAAATCTTATTTTTAATTTTCTTAATCTAAATAAAGATTCAAAAGGGGAAGTTTCATTCGCTAAACCAGAAATGGTCAATAAAAGTGAAAGAAACTATCTTGAATGGAAAAAGCCCGATATAACTTCCATATTTAAAGAAAAGAAATTAGTTTTTGAAATTCAACTTGCAACAACATTTTTAGATGTTATATATGAAAGACAACATTTTTATAAAGAAAATAAAACTTTTATTATTTGGGTTTTTAAAAATTTTGAAATCGAGGCAGATAAACAACGATTCACTCAGAAAGATATATTCTATTCAAATAATAGAAATGCCTTTATTTTAAATGAAGAAGCCATTAATTTATCAAAAATTAATAATGATTTGTTTTTGTTATGTCAATATCAAAAACCTATAGCAACCGATGAAAAGATTGAATATGAATGGGAAAGTAAATACATAAATCTAAGTGATTTAATTTTTGATAAAACTTCTTTTAAAGTTTATTATTTTGATGTAGATGAAGCAGAAAATAAGATTAAATCTGATATTGAAAGGAAAATTTCAGCACGAAAAGAAACAAAAAAATTGTTTAAAGAAAAACAAGAAAAAATCAGATTAGAAGAAATTAAAAAACGTAATGAAGCAGAGAAACTAATTGAATTTGAAAAAGAAAAATTACGCTCACAGGAAATTGAAAGACAAAAACATCACGAAAAATATAAAACTGAAAGACAAAAAGCAATAGATAAAGACCAACTTAATTATGAAACAATAAATGCTCTTTTCTTTGAAAGACTCAAAAATTATGATAATTTAAGTCCACTACAAAATGTTTATAAATCAAATTTATACGATATTTCAACAAAAATTGGAGAATTGTTTAAAGGCGGTTATATTCCTTCCAAAGACGATATAAAATTTCTAAAAGATGAATATAATTGGGAATTAGAAAATTATAAATCTCCTGATAGACATTCAATACTATATTTCCTTTCTTTAACTATATTCTATATTAAATTAAGGCATAATTTGACTTATTTAAACCTAATTCCCAAGATAGAAAGGGCATTATTTGCAATTTTATCGATTAAAGAAGGAAAAGTTATAGGATATAATTTTAAAACACTAGTAGAAGTACCTCATCAATTTATTGGTAATCGAGCAAGGGAAGAATTTACTTCACTTATTTTACAAGCTATTAATGAATATTATGGTTACGAAAGGTTCATTAAAGAGCAAGATTTAAAGAAAACGCTTGAAAAGAAAATACTTTTATTAGACGGAAATATTCTACCTGTAAAAGAAGAATACAAAACAGCTTTCCTTTTAATTTTTAAAGAATTAATTCAATAAAATATTTATGATAGTAAGTATATATCTTAAAGAACACGAATACCTAACAAACAAACCACAAGCATTAAATTTCGGAGGAAAGTACTTATATTCATTTTTACCAGCAGGTAGAGATGTTTTAGTAAGACGGAGAATCAATGAAAAATATATCCCTGACTTTTTTAATATTTCTGAAAGTCATTGTAAGGTAGATTTACTAAGTGCTATTGTTGGACAAAACGGGGTTGGAAAATCTTCTACTTTAGACATAATTAGAAAAGTATTTGTAGAACATATTTATTCAATGTCTCATAGTCTTTCTTTAGTCATGGTTGAAATTAATGGAGAAACAAAAGTTTTGCATTCAAATAGTAATGCATATTTAGTTCTCGATGACAAGAAAGAAAATACAGATAAAGCTATTCTTACGGATTTTAAAATTAAACGTATTCTTAATTCTAAAGAAGAGCAAATTCTGGAAGGCTATGAAGAATTGGAAAAAATTAATGCGAAAGATTATCAAAGCATTTATTATTCTCCTCACTTTGATTTAAAATATAATGATAATTTTGATGAGGTTGACAAATATGATATTTCTCTTGACAAATTTAATAAATTAGATTTAGAAGATACAGATAAGAAAGGAACTAATGAAAATGGTTGGAAGTTTGGTTTACACAAAGAATTAGTGTTTAAAAATTCAATAAGACAAATAGAATTTTTAAGTTCACCAATCTTTAAAGATAACTTGGTTTTTAGAGAAGTTTTTGATTTGCCTCAATTTGAAACAGGAATACTGCATTTCAGAGACGTTCAAATTCCAGATTTTCATAACACTCCAAATCCTTTAAGACCTATACTAGAGCTTATTTTAGCAAAAGTAGAAAATGAAAGTAAAGATTGGCATATTTTCCGAGACCAAAATTCAAAATTAGATAAGAATTTACTACAAGCATTAGTAAATAAATACTTCTTAGAACGATTTGTTATTAAATCATTTGTTTCTGTTGTGATTCAACAGATGGAAAAAGAGAATACTTGGCTGGAAGAAGGAAAGATAGAAAATCCTTATCACATGGAGAGATTCAAAGAATTTTCTGCCACTGATTTACTTTTCTATTTTATCAAAGAAAGTTATATTGAAAAAGGAAAATTTAAAAAATCAATTTTTGATTTTGATGAAATTTTTCCATTTTTTGAGAAATTGAATTTATTATTTGAGAAAGAGACCAATCCAGATAATATCAATAAACAAAGTATTAGATTAAACTTAGACGAAGTAAAAGAGCTTTTACATTTACACAAAAAAATCATTATCAATTTACTGCATTATTATCCAACTCGTGAAGGATTAATAGACAAAGGAGATTATACTGATGGTTTTATATCATTTAGTCCGACTGATAGAAATATGAGTTCAGGAGAAAATGCCTTACTTAATTTTTTTTCAAAGTTGTATAGTTTTATTCAGGATAACTTGATAAAAGAAAGTAAATCTTTACCTGATAAAGAAAATTATATTTTATTGTTAGATGAAGCCGATTTGGGATTTCATCCTGTTTGGAAAAAAAGATATGTTGATGCAGTTTTAAAAACAATTCCTTATTTTTTTGAATCACTTGAAGTAAAACCTAAATTACAAATAATAATTACGACGCACGACCCGCTTACATTATCTGATTTACCAATTAATAATGTGGTCTTTCTACAAAAGGATGGAAAGTACTGTACTATAATTTCAGATAAAGACAAAAATAAAATTCAAAAAACATTCGGTGCAAACATTACAAACTTGTTGGCTCATTCCTTTTTTGTTGAGAATGGTTTAATAGGCGATTTTTCAAAATCAAAAATAAAAGATGTCATAGATTGGATAAAGGAGAATCAAAAATTATCTGATATAAAAAAATCTTCTCCAGAATTTAAAGCTAAATTTGAATACTACAAAAAAGTGATTAATCTTATTGATGAAAAAGTGATTAAAATAAAACTAACCGAAATGATAACAGATTTAGTTCCAGATAATGATTATTACAATCAGATTATTGATAAAGAAATCGAGTTATTAAAAAATAAAAAGAAATAGTTATGCAACATATTGACATTAATCTTCCAAATATAATAGAGGCAAGAGATAATCATTATAAAATTATGCGTTATTTTATTAAGTTAAAACTAAATGGTAAAAAGGCTTTTACAGAAGTCCCTCCAATTAAAATTGATAAAAGAATAAATAGAGTTAATGGAATAAAAAGTTCAATCGTTAAGTTCTTAAATGATGAAGATAATTTAAGAACAGTTTTGATTGGTCCTCCAGAAGAACTTGAAAAGATTAAAGATAAATTCACTTCAATAGGCTTAAAGAAATCATTAAGAAAAATAATCAATTATGATAGTTGGATAAAAACCGATGATGATGCAACCTTTAAAAATTATAATGCATATCATTTAGCTGAAAAATTAGACATCCCTACTTGTATTTACTGTAATCGTGTTTATACAAAAACAGTCATAAATCATAGTGGAAAAAAAATTACAAGACCAACTTTTGACCATTGGTTTCCTAAAAGTAAACATCCTTTATTAGCTTTATCATTTTATAATTTAATACCTAGCTGTTCAGTCTGCAACAGTAGTGTAAAAGGCTCTACTCCTTTTCTGCTTTCAACTCACTTTCATCCGTATAATAAAGGTCATTTTGAAAAGTTTAAATATACTTTTAGTTATGACCACAATGATTATAATAAATTTTCATTTAAAATTGTTACGGATGAAGGAGATGATTTTTCTAAAAGATCCATTGAGGCATTTGAGTTGGAAGAAATATTCAAAGCGCATGAAGATGAAATTGAAGATTTAAGAAAAATAAAAGACGCTTATTCTGAAGATTATATTGATATGCTGGAAAGCCAAATTTTAGGAGGAATTACGTTAAATAGAGATGACGTTTATCGATTAGCTTTTGGTGTTCACTTTCAAGAGGCAAAATTCAATAGAAGACCATTAAGTAAAATGAAAAAAGATATTTTAATAGAATTAGGAATTATTAAATCAAAATGAGTTTTAAAATTATAGCACTAGAAGTATTGGATTCATGCAAGTCCGAACACTCAAAAATACTTCAGAAAAATATTCCTTATGTTTTTGATAAAAACTATGTATTTAAGGAGGAAAATGGAAAAGAAATTATTGAATTAATTGCTGATGATTTCGATTTATATTCTTATAATTTTTTACCTAAAATTAATATTTCAGCAATCGTAGGGAAAAATGGTAGCGGTAAGAGTACGCTTGTAGAGCTTTTAATAAAAGGAATTAATAATTTCTTTTACAGATATAAGGAACATAACCCTATTAGTGATTACCACATAACTGAGGGTATTTCAGGAGTTGCTATAAACATCTTTTATAAGATAGAAAATGATATTTTCAAACTCAAAATATTTGAGAATCATTTTGATAAGATAGAATACGAAATATATAATAGTAAATCAGATTTTAATCGCAAATGGTCAATTTCTAAAACAAAAGATTCTTTCTTCAAGGATATGAGTTTATTCTTTTATACAGAAGTAATAAATTATTCTTTATATGCATTTAATTCGGAAATTGAAGGAGCTTGGATTTCAAAATTATTTCATAAAAATGATGCTTACCAAACCCCTATTGTATTAAATCCTTGGAGAGATAAAGGAATTGTAAATATTAATAAAGAAAATGAATTAGTATATCAAAGATTATTGGCAAATTTATTTAGATATGACTCAAATGAAAAGCTTAATTTAAATTTAGGAGATAATTTAGAGGCAACATTTCTAATACTTAAACTATCAGATTTAAAATATTATGAGGAAAAGTCAATAGAGGATTTTGGGGTAGATTTATCTGAATTCGATAATAATTTTAGAAGTGATATTTTGAGCAAATTATTCAATATTTTTTATAAAGAGAATCCCAAAATTGAATTAGAAGAAAAGCTGTTGGAATACTCTAAACTTTATGTAATATATAAATTAATAAGTATTTGTCATAAGTATGAAAAATATAGTGATGATAAATACTTTGATTTTAACACTCAAAGTTTTAAAAATTTAGACGGACTAATTTCAGTACTAAATGAAGATAATAGCCATATAACTTTTAAACTTAGACAAATATTAAATTTTGTAGCTAACAAACACATACCTTTTGATTGTTCTAAAAAAGGATGTAAAATTGAAATTGAAAGCCTAGCAAAGAATATAAAAAATGTTAGTAAGAACGAAAACATAATAAATTATTTACCCCCTCCAATTTTTAAAACTGATATAGAGCTTAACTCTATTAAATCAAATGAAAAGGAAATTAAATTCAGTACATTAAGTTCAGGTGAGAAACAACAGATTTACACTACTAGTGCAATATATTATCATTTAATAAATTTAGAATCCGTTAAAAACAGTACTGATATACAAAAAATTTCTTATAAATATATAAATGTAATTTTAGAAGAAATCGAATTATATTTCCATCCTGAATATCAAAGAGTTTTTATCAATCGATTAATTGAAGGTATAAGAAATTTGAATTTGAAAAATATTAACTGTATTAATCTAATCTTTGTGACTCATTCTCCATTTATCTTATCTGATATACCTAACTCAAATATTATGTATTTAAAAATAAATGATAAGGGATACTCGGAAGATGTAAAAGAAAAGAAAAAGTCATTTGCCTCTAATATTCATCATCTCTTAGGAGATAATTTCTTTTTTGAAAACAATGTTTACATAGGAGAACTTGCTCGAAATAAAATTGATAGGGTCATTAAGTTTATTAGCAAAAATAAAACGAGTAATAAAAATGAAATAGAGTATCATTACAAGTTAATAGAGTTAATAGATGAACCAATATTAAAAAGTAAACTTACTGAAATGTTATTTGAAAAATTTCCTAATTTTCAAAAGCAAAAAAGTATAGAGCGAAAAGAAATGATGGTAAAAGCATACGCTGAACAAATGGGTATAGAAATAGATATTAAAAAAAGTAATACAATTAACTAATTGGATAAAAACAACAACATATCAACTGATTTTCAGACCTCTATTGACTTTGACATTCATAAGTGGCCTGATCAGATTTTATTTCCACTTAATCTAAAATCTTACAACAGAACAGTTGAATCTATTGTTTATAAAGATATTGAGGAGAGCTCTGAATATATTATTATTACGGGTTTTACTTCACTATCAAATCTTGTAGATTTATTCGGCAGTAAAGACTTTCAAAATCTGAAAAAAGTGAGAGTTTTAATTGGTTTTGAACCTAATATCAGAGGCAGAAAAAAATACGTAAAACTCAAGTTAGATAAAGAAATAAAAGATTATTGGTTAAAGAAAGGTTTATCAATCATGCTTGGTGGAGCTATCATAAACCTAATTGACAAAATCGATAAAGAAAAAATAGAATTTAGATATAAAGATAAACTTCATGCAAAAATCTATGTTGGTAATAATTCTGCAGTATTAGGTTCTTCAAATTTTAGTAAAAACGGATTAAACTATCAAGAAGAAGCAAATATCAGAATAAATAAAAATTCTAGTCTAACAGAAAAAAAACAATATGAGGCGATAAAACTAATTTCAGAGAGTTATTATGAAGACTCAATATCCTACAATGATAAAATGAAAGAGTTACTTATGGAGCTCATTAAAGAGGTAACTTGGGAAGAAGCAATTGCTAGAGCAATTGCAGAAATCCTTGAAGGAAACTGGCTGAACGACTATAAAGCAATTTTAACAAAACTTGAACAAACAAAATTATGGCCGACACAATGGAAAGGTATCACACAAGCAGTTTCTATACTTCAAACCCAATCCAATGTTCTGATAGCTGACCCAACAGGAGCTGGCAAAACTAAATTATGTACATCGCTAATATTATCCCTAAAACACTGGCTCTATGAAATTGGAAAAAATTATAAGACAAACTCCTTAATTATATGCCCTCCTTTGGTTGTCACTAAATGGGAAGATGAATTTAGAGCATTAAGAAAAATAGATAATTCTCAAATTTCAATGGGTTTACTAAGTAATTCCAGTGCTAAAAACAAAAAAAAAATTGCAGAAGATTTGAACATAGCCAACATTCTAACAATAGATGAAGCTCATAACTACTTATCTCCTACTTCTAATCGCACAGGATTAATCAAATCAAATAGAGCAGATTATAAAATATTAGTAACCGCTACTCCTATAAGTAAAAAAGTTGAGGATTTATTAAAATTGATAGAGTTATTAGATATTGATAATTTGAGTGATACTGATTTTGAAAGATATAAAACCCTAATAAATAAACCTTACTTGAAAAGCAACGATGAAGACATTCAAAATTTGAGAAACTTTATAAGTAAATTTACTGTTCGGAGAACTAAAAAAACTCTTAATAAAGAAATTGATAAAGAACCCGAAAAATATATAAATAAACTAAACAAAAATTGTAAATTCCCTAAACAAATAGAAAAAACCTACACAACAAAAGAGACAGAAGATGATAAAGAAATTGTTAGGCAAATAAATGAATTAACTTCAAATCTAAAAGGTGTGACTTATTTAACAAGCTTTTATAAACCTAAATTTGAAATATCTAAACAAGAAAGTCTAGAAGGATATATTAAAAAGAGAATTGGTGCAGGCAAAGCATTATCAACATACATGATTAGATCTGCCTTACGCTCATCTCATATTGCTTTAGTAGAACATATTGAAGGCTCACAAAAGGCTATGGATTTTTTCAATTTTAAAGGAAAAACTAATCACACTGGAGATAAAATTAAAAAAATAGAAGAACTTGTTGAAGGTAACAAACTACCAAAAAGAAGTAATCTTTTTAACAAAGAATTGTTCCCAAATTGGTTAATAAATAAAGAAGAATATATAAATGCTTGTAAACAAGAGTTAGAAATCTATAAGAAGATAAGTAATTTAACCAAAAAACTTTCAGGACAAAGAGAATTAGGAAAAGTTGAAGAGTTAGCTAAAAATTCTAAAAAACATCAAAATATTTTGGCATTCGATAGTACTGTAATTACTTTATATTATTTTAAAAAACTTTTTGAAGAAAAATACCCAAATCAAAAACTCTTGGTGGCATCGGGAAGTGAGAAAGATAATGATAGTAAAAAAGTAATGGAACTTTTCAACCTGCAATCACAGTCCAATGAAAACTGTATTGCTTTGTGTTCTGATAAAATGTCTGAAAGTATTGATTTACAAAAAGCCTCTTCAATTGTTTTATTAGATTTACCAAGTGTTTTACGTATAGTTGAACAAAGAATTGGTAGAGTTGACAGAATGGATAGTTTGCACAAGGAAATAGAAATTTATTGGCCAGATGATTCGGAAGAATATTCCCTAAAAACTGACAGTAGATTAATTCTTACAAACAATATAGTTGAAGACATATTTGGCTCTAATTTTGAAATTCCTACACCTCTAAAAGAAAAACATTTTTCAAAAACTGATTCTACGGACTCTATTATCAAAGAGTATAAAGATTTTATTGATAAAGATGAATCTTGGTCTGGCATTCATGATAGTTTTCAATCAGTAATCGAACTAAAAGAAGGAAAAAATGCTCTAATTTCAGAAGAGGTATATGATGAATTCAAAGATGTTTCATCAGAGGTTAAAACAAGAGTTAGTTTTATCGGAAGTGAGAATAGTTGGTGTTTTATAGCCTTAAAAGGAGATAAAAATAAAAGTCCAAGATGGTATTTTATCGACAAATACAATAATATTCATACTGATTTTCCTGATGTTTGTATTTCTTTAAGAGAAAATATTAGTAAAAACTCAAATAAACTAAAATGGGATAACAATTCATTACGTAGATTTATTAACTTATTTAAGCAAAAAGAAAGAGATTTACTACCTCCTAAAAAGAAAAGAGCATTGGATGTAGCGGAATATATTCTTTCTAAAAAAATAGAAGGTAAAAATAAGAGCATTGGAAACAGTTTAAGACAATCTATAAAAGAGATGTTAAATCTATTAAAACCAAATTCAAATATTGCTGTAGATTATGAAAGATTAGCAGAAGAATGGATAGAAATATTACAACCTTACATTGATGACAAAAGAGATAAAAATAAACGAAAAAAAACAGTTTTAAATTTTTCATCTTTAAAACTCGATTATAAAAAAATAAATATTAACGAGAATTTACTAAATGAAATGATTGAAAATAGTGTTATAGTAGACGAAATTGATAATAAAATTGCATCTTGTATTATTGGAGTCTCTGAAAATATTTAAATACTATTTTTTCTTTTTGAAGTTTTAAAAATTGACTAAACTTAAAATAATAGAGCTTAATTTATTAGGTTAACTAATCAGCATTCTATCTTAAAATGAAAACATTTTCCTTAACTAGACAAGAATTATATGAACAAGTGTGGTCTAAACCAATGATAACATTAGCAAATGAGTATTCACTTTCTGATAATAGATTAAGGAAAATATGCAAAAAATATAATATCCCAATTCCACCTATAGGACATTGGCAAAAAATTCAATTTAATAAAAAAACTACAAGAATTCCACTCCCGAAAAAGGAAAATGAGGAAGAAATTAAAATTAATGTTCAGGATTCAAAGCTAATTGCTAATACAGGCAATCCAATAAAAAATGCTGTAGCAGAAAAAATAAAAAACAATAGTTCTTTAATTTTAAAAGTAGCAGATAGATTAAGTAAGCCTGACTATATAATTTTAAAACTCAAGCAAATATTGAGAAGAAAAAGGTTTCAGAATCTTACAGTCCATTGAAAGGAACAGTGCAAACTGATAGAAGTTTTCCTAGTATAATTGTTTCGCCAAAAAACATTTCACGCTCATTAAGAATATTAGATAATCTAATTAAAAACTTTAGGTTGTTAGGCTATAAAATTGATTTACCTGATGAAGGACTTAACATTGTTGCTTACGATGATGATAAAATGTCAATCTATATTCGTGAAAAAAGCAATGTAGTAGATACTACAAGTGATTATGGATGGAAATCAAGGGATTTGGTAGCAAATGGTAAATTATCCGTTAAAGTTCATAGTTTTGGAACATTTGAGTTTGCAGATACAAATAAATTGCTTGTAGAAGATCAGATTGAAAAAATCTTAATAAAGATTGAAAGTGAATTTCAACAAATGCACTATAGAAGAAAGCAACGAGAAATTGAGCAACAAAAATATGAAGAACTTAAAAAGATTGAACAAGCCAAGCAACAGATAAAAGCAGATGAATTAAAAAAGTTCATTGAGTTTTATAATGATGCACACCGCTGGAAAAAGTTCACAATATTTAAAGAATATCATACCTTCTTAGAAAGCCAAGAAAATAAAACTGCCGAATTTCAAGAGTGGCTAAGTTGGGCAAAATCAAAACTTGATTGGTATAATCCTATGTTTGATATTGAAGATGAATTATTGTCTGATGTAGATAAAGATAGTTTAACATTCAAAAAGAAATCTGGAAATAATTTTTATTTTTGACTATCTTTAACCATTAAATATCCTTTATTTACTGGGCTTTTGCTGCATATTTGCTACTGCAAAAATGAGAATGTATGCCAAGCCTAATAAACACAATACTTAAACAAATTACTTCATTTTCTGTATTGGGAAATAAAATGCTCTTTAGAATAATAAATAAGAAACCACTCCATAACAGAGTGGTTTTATTGTATCTAGTTGATTCCTCTTTATATTTTAAAGAATAGCTCTAAGCTTATAATTATAAGGTTTTAGATACTATAAAAAAGCTTTGAGGTTCTAATGAATCGCTTTTTGCTTCAAATTAATACCTTTTAGCTTATTAATAGAAGGTTTGAGGTTGTAGTGATAAGCTTTTAGCTCA
>PKDY01000042.1 GCA_002862755.1 Flavobacteriaceae bacterium
ATACTTATTTAAGATTAGATCAAACTCTTGCTGATTTTTTAATTTATTTAGACAAAACAATAGGGAAAAATAATTATTTAGTATTCTTAACTGCTGATCACGCTGGTGCTGAGAATGTAACCTATCTTAAAGATAATAAATATAATGTAGATCAGGTAAATACAAGAAAGTTTACGCAAGATTTAGAAGCTTATTCTAAAGAAAAATACGGTGAAAATCTGATTTTAAATTATTCGAATTCTAATGTTTTTTTTAATAAAGAAACTATTGAAGCTAGCAATTTAGATATAGAAGAAGTAAAAGCTAGTTTTAAAGCGTTTATTTATAAGCAAGACTTTGTTAGAAGAGTATATACCGATGCTGAAATTTTAAACAATTCGGGTAATGACATTTATTTAAATGCTATTGCAAAAGGATATGATCCGAAACAAAATGGAGAATTGGTTATTTTAGAAAAACCAGGATATCTAGAATACGGAGCGACAGGTACTACGCACGGTTCACCATATGCTTATGATACTCATGTTCCAATGTTGTTCTTTGGATGGAAAGTGAAACATGGTGCATCTTATAATAAAAAAGAAATCACTCAAATTGCACCTAGTTTAGCATTAAAATTGAAAACAACTTTGCCAAATGGAACCGAAGCCATTATTTTAGAAGAAATACTAGAATAATTTACATTATAACGATATTCAACTAATACATTTTAAGTAAAATAGGAGTGTTGATTTTTATTTGTAATATTTTTACTCATTTCACAATAATAGTGTAAAATGTTATAAAATCTATATTTTATGTTAATATAACGTTAAAATCATTATGCTTTGTACGATTAATCTTCAATTTTTATTCAATTTCTGGGTCTTTTCTTGTTTTTTGTCTATAAAAATTACCTTTCGTCGATTTTATTAACAATTAATTTTTTCAATTGAGAGTTCAAAATATTAAATTTGGGAAAAACCAAACAAAACTCTTTAAACATGAAAAAAAAGTACTTAAGTGCAATGAGTATATTGTATTTCTCATTGTTACAAGCCCAAGTGGGTATTAACACTACAACTCCAGCAGCCATACTGGATATTCAACCTACTAATGCAGCAAACCCTAACCCAAATGATGGTTTATTAATTCCAAGAGTGACTAATTTAGCTGAAGTAAATCCATCTTCCAATCAAAATGGTATGTTAATTTATCTAAGTAACGATGTGGTTAAAAATGCTAAAGTGTATTCAAAAGGTTTTCTATATTGGGATAGCGAAGCTGTAGATTGGTTTCCCTTGAGTTCGGGTGAATGGAAATCGGGTGTGAATCAAAATGGTGAAGCACTAATTTATTCTACACAAGCAAATGCTAATGGAACTAAGATTGTGGTTACTGATGAAGGTAAAATTGGTATTGGTACGGATAATCCAGTAGAAAAATTTGAATTTAAAGGTTCTGGTGATAATGATTTTCAAATTACTAGTGCTGATTCAAATCCACCAAATTTAATCTTATATAATACTGGAGGAACTGTTGATTACCCTACTTTACCCAACACGAATCAAGAAATAGGAGCTTTACTATTTAAAACTAATAATGGCTACGGCATGCAAGAAGTAGGAGGTATTCATTATTTTATGGATGGAACTCCAAATGCTTCTAGTTTACCAACAAAACTCGTAATTAATACGACTAAAAATAATCAAATTACTGATTCAGGTTCGTTTACTATTAGAGGAAATGGAAATGTAGGAATTGGAACACTAAATCCATCAGCTAAATTAAATTTACCAGCATCTGATGGAACTTCTAATTCAGCACCTTTAAAACTAACAGCTGGAACTATTCTTTCCAATCCAGAACCCGGTGCTATGGAATATGATGGTACCAATTTATATTTTACCAATGCAAGTAATGCCAGAGAAGTCGTTATGAAAGGCCTAGTGATTGACGGAAATTTAGACTTTCCTTCAATTGCTAATTTATCTTCTTACGAATTGGAAATTCCTTTACAAGGTATTTCTCAAAATAGTATTTGTAATTGTTCTCCTGTAGGCGCTATAGAAAGTGGTTTAACTTGGAGTTGTTATGTAATTGATAATGCTATTAAAATTAGACTTTTAAATGCCTCTATATTAGGTGCAATTGATCCTATAAGTAGAAACTGGAAAATAACGGTATACAAACTCAATTAATGTAAAATAAAAAAAGCTTCTCACAAGAGAAGCTTTTTTTATTATGCAATTACCGTTTCATTTAAAATATCTATTTCTATTTGATTTCGAATAATATCCTCAAATACTTCTCTTTGACGAATTAAGTGGCCTTTTTCATTTAGCCAAAGTACTTCAGCAGGTTTCACCCTTGAGTTATAATTAGATGCCATCGAAAAGCAATAAGCACCAGCATTTCTAAAACATAAAATATCACCTTCATGTATTTCAGAAATACGTCTATTATTTGCAAAAGTATCGGTTTCACAGATGTAACCAACTACCGAATAATAGCGTTCTTTCCCTTTTGGATTGGAAATGTTTTCAATATAATGTTGAGAGCCATATAACATCGGTCTTATTAAATGATTAAAACCACTATCTATACCAGCAAAAACAGTTGAAGTTGTTTGTTTTACAACATTTACCTTAGCCAAAAAATAGCCTGCTTCGCTCACTAAAAATTTACCAGGTTCAAAAGCAAGTGTTAATGGTTTTCCATATTCTTTTTCAAATGCAAGAAAACGTTTGGTTAATTTTTTACCAAATTCTTCTACATTGGTTTCAATATCATCTTTTTTATAAGGAACCTTAAAACCACTACCAAAATCTATAAATTCTAAATTTTTAAAGTGCTTAGCGGTTTCGAATAAAATTTCTGCAGCATACAAGAAAACATCTATATCTAATATATCGGAACCCGTATGCATATGAATGCCATTAATATTCATGTTTGTATTTTCAATAATGCGAAGTAAATGAGGTAATTGATGTATAGAAATGCCAAATTTACTATCAATATGACCTACAGAAATATTAGCATTTCCTCCCGCCATTACATGTGGATTAATACGAACACAAACTGGTGTTTTGGGATGTTTTGTACCAAATTGCTCCAAGAAGGATAAGTTGTCTATATTAATTTGAACACCCAATTCAGCTACTTTTTCAATTTCTTCCAAGGAAACCCCATTAGGTGTATACATAATTTCTTGTGGGTCAAAACCAGCATGTAAACCTAGCTGTACTTCTTCTATAGAAACCGTATCTAATCCTGAGCCTAATTTTTTTAAAACTTTTAAAATGGATATATTCGACAAGGCTTTAACGGCATAATGAATTTTAAACTGTTCTACCTTTGAAAAGGCATTCGTTAATCTTTTATATTGTGATTCAATTTTAGCAGCATCATAAACATATAATGGTGAACCAAATTCTTCTACTAATTGTAATAAATCTTGATTTTTCATCTCCCTTTTTTTATGCAAATTAAAAGCATTTAGCAGTACAAATAATTAAAATGATGTTAATTAAACAAAAAATAACATTTAGTTATAAATATAACAACAATCGTTTTTTTTAAATTAAGTTTTAAGCTTTAAAGAATTCCAAATTATCCTTAAAAATGTTAGCCAATTAAAAATTAGTTTGTTATTTTTGTGGCACTTTTTAAAAAGAAATAACCTATTATATTATGAATTTACACGAATATCAAGGTAAAGAAATATTAGCTAGCTATGGAGTGCGTATTCAACGTGGGCATGTTGCTAATAACGCTGAAGAAGCTGTAGCAAAAGCAAAACAATTAACTGCTGAAACAGGAACATGTTGGCACGTAATTAAAGCTCAAATTCACGCAGGTGGTCGTGGAAAAGGTGGAGGAGTTAAATTGGCTAAAAATTTAGATCAAGTAGCTGAATTAGCTGGTCAAATTATTGGAATGGATTTAATTACACCTCAAACACCTCCAACAGGTAAAAGAGTTCATAAAGTTTTAGTAGCGGAGGATGTTTATTATCCAGGTGAAAGTGAAACTTCAGAATTTTATATGTCAGTTTTATTAAATAGAGGAAAAGGTAGAAATATGATTATGTATTCTACTGAAGGAGGAATGGATATTGAAGAAGTAGCTGAAAAAACACCTCATTTAATTTTTACTGAAGAGATTGATCCTGCTGTAGGTTTGCAAGGGTTCCAAGCAAGAAGAATTGCTTTTAATTTAGGATTATCAGGTAATGCTTTTAAAGAGATGATAAAATTTGTTGACGCTCTTTACAAAGCTTATATTGGTTCTGATGCTTCAATGTTTGAAATTAATCCTGTTTTAAAAACGTCTGATGATAAAATTATTGCAGTAGATGCTAAGGTTGATTTAGATGATAATGCATTATTCCGTCATAAAGATTTAGCTGAAATGAGAGATATTCGTGAAGAAAATCCAATTGAAGTTGAAGCTAAAGAAGTTGGTTTAAATTATGTGGATCTTGATGGTACTGTAGGATGTATGGTGAACGGTGCTGGTCTTGCAATGGCAACTATGGATTTAATTAAGTATGCAGGTTTTGAGCCAGCAAACTTCTTAGATGTTGGTGGTACTGCTGATGCAAAACGTGTGGAAACAGCTTTCCGTATTATTTTAAAAGATCCAAATGTAAAAGCTATTTTGATTAATATCTTTGGTGGAATTGTACGTTGTGATAGAGTAGCTCAAGGAGTTGTAGATGCTTATAAAAATATGGGTGATGCAATTAAAGTGCCTATTATTGTACGTTTACAAGGAACGAATGCTGAAATTGCAAAAGAATTAATTGATAATTCAGGAATGCCAATTTTATCGGCTGTTCAGTTCCAAGAAGCTGCTGATCAAGTAAAAGCGGCTTTATCGTAATAAGATAATTCTAGTTATATATAAAGAAATCCCAAGTAAAATCTTGGGATTTTTTATTTTATAGAATATCTAAATCAAATTCTAAAATTTGATGTATTTTATGCACCATTAAACAAGAGAGTAAGAGTAAAGTAATTTGTAATAGGGTTTTATGTATGCCAGATACACTCTTTTTAAACACAAAATAATAATTCATCAAGAAAAATAAAGTTGCAGCTATTAAACCCAAGATAGTTCCTACGGTTAAAATTATAAAGTCGTGTAATGATCCAGCTAATTTAGAATTTGGTCTTCCACCAATTTTTAAATAGATAAGATAGGATGAAAAGACGATACTAAAAAGAGTGTATATTATATATAAAATGCTTTTCTTCAGTGTTTTCATATAGGATAATATTTAAAAAACCTCAGTTTTTAGTAAAAAGAAAAAGCATTGTAATCGAATTAAGATTCGATTGCTGTAAAAATCATAATCCAGTTGGTTTCCCATTCTTTTTTTGAACATCATAATATGCTTGTTCCCATTGTGCAGTATTTTCTGTTTCCTTTTTCCAAGAAAATCGCAGTGGTATTTCTTTTCCTTCAAAAATATCCTTTCCAAAAAATTCGCCTGTACCATTTTCAAATTTACCAATCACTTGCTCTTGTAACATTTGATCAAGATGGTACGTGTCTGCCCAATAAATTTTCCACTCATTCATATCAGGATTCAACATTCGAATGCTTAAACCATTAAAATTTTCTCCGAAATGATTGGTTTTCATTTCATCCATAACGATTAAACCATTAAAAATTTTTTTGGTTTCCATTTCAGCTGTAAACTCAATCCATTCTGTAGCACCTTTCATGCGCTCTTTCAATCTTTTATTTAGAACGGACCATTTACCAACTAAAAAATCAAAATTTGTAATTGGAATCATATTGGAAATTGCTTACAATAGTTAGTCTTTAATCGCAATCATTGAAATTTCAACATTGACATTTTTTGGTAAACAAGCCACTTGAACTGTTTCTCTTGCAGGTGCTGTTTTTTCATCAAAATAACTTCCATAAACACCATTAATTTTACCAAAGTCATTCATGTCACTGATAAAAATACTGGTTTTAATTACATGGTCAAAGGTCATTTCAGCTGCTTCAAGTACGGCTTTCATGTTTTCCATTACTTGTTTTGTTTCGGTTTCAATATCTGTTACAACCAATTCTCCACTGGATGGATTTATTGCTATTTGTCCTGAAGTATATAAAGTATTTCCTAATAGAACAGCTTGGTTGTATGGACCAATTGGTGCTGGAGCTTTATCAGTAAAAATTATTTTTTTCATTTGGTTTGTAAATTTATTTTATAAATATTCGATTATCTGAAAACACGATCTGGTAACTGGTTTTTCTCCCATTTAATATCGCTTAATACAGATGAACTAATTCCAATAAAGAAACCCCAATAGGTATTAGGACCAAAAGGAACCCAATTGAAACTCATTCTCCAGCTTTCTAAATCGCGCTCAAAACGTAACTGTGTAAAAGTAATTCCTTTTTGTTTAAAATCATATCCAGAGGATGCACCCACTTTCCATCTTGGCGCTAATTCGATATTACCAGAAACCATTAAGGAATGCGAAGCTATTTCATTTTGTCTATTACTATTAGAATAGGTAACGGAATAGGCTAGGCGCAAATCCCAAGGTAATTTAGTGTTATACCATTCACTATGGGGATCCTCGTCTTCTTCTTTACCATCATCATTAAAAAGACTTTGACGGTTATCATTTAAATTAGTACCAGTTCCAAATAAATCATCTTGACGGCCACCATTTTGTTCTGTTTGACTAGACCCATTTCCATTTTTATCTCCATCAGCACTAGAAAAACCATAATTAATAGTCATGTTAGCACTGGTTAATCGAAATAAACTACCGCCATTATCAATATTGTATTTTTCAATTCTCCTGCCAGAATTATCGATTGCATAAGGATCTAAAGTAGCTCCAAAATTAAGATTCATTTTTTGTTTGAAAAGCTGAGTTCCTCCGCTTACACGCATAGGTGACCAAGCTAATGAATCTGCGGCCAAATTATAACTAGTTGAAAAATTCAAATTGTTTAAAAGCATTACTTTTTTAGGTTCATCTTTTTCACTTTCATCATCTCTAACCTTTGCTTCAAAGGTGTTACTCAATGAAAAACCTAAATTATTGGAATAACTTTTTCCAGGTGCTCCAAATAATCCACCTTCAAAACGAGTGTATTCTTGATAGGTATTACCAGTTGCATCAATGGCGTAAGTATCATAATATTGGTCAAAACTAGGCGTGTAGCCATACGATACACTTGGACGCATTACATGTCTTAAAGCTTGAAATTTTTTATCTTCACCAAAATTAAAAGTACCATAAATAGTGGTTCCTATACTTGCACTAAAATTATAGGTTCTAAAAGCGTCAAATCCTTTTATATCTTCAGTAACGACTTTGTTTTCAGTCGAACTAAATGATTTTTCAATGGTGTTTAACGCCCAAACTTCGTTATAACTGGCACCAGTAGTAACACTAAAATATTTGAATACTTTAAAGTTCGTACTAATAGGAATGGTATGTTGAAAACCTGTTTTAGCATCTCTAAACATTTGAGGTTTGAAAAATAAAGAATCAGCTGTTGAAATTCTATTTTCACCTCTTAAGTTATATTGAAAATTGATGTTTTTGATAAATCCTTTTTTAACGCCATCTTTTGGAGCAAATGGAAAAATACGATCCACACTAGCTTGTAGTGTTGGTAAAGTCATATTGATGACTTCAGTATTTGTGTTTTGATTATGAGTCGCAGATAATGATAAGTTAACTTGAGGAACAGTTTGAAATGTTTTTGAATAGGAAACAGAAGAACTTAAGTTGTTATTTAAACTGGAACCAATATTTGCTAAATTAACGGATTGCCTAAAATATTGGCTACTACCTAAGTTTACAGAAGCAGAAAATCGTGAATTAGCTGCTGCTTTTGCATCTTGACTATGTGACCACTGAATATTATATTGTTTCGATTTTACATAGTCGGGTAATCCTTTTTCACTTTGAATGTTATTTTCAAATCTAAAATTGACGCGACCATTAAATTTATATCTTTTTGCATAACTACTTTCAAATCGTAATCCATAACTACCATTGGTATAATAATCTCCTAAAACTGCTAAATCATAATAGTCTGTTAGAGCAAAGTAATATCCTCCATTTTGTAAGAAATAGCCTTGTTGGTTGGATTGCCCCGGTGTAGGTACAATAAATCCTGAAGTGCTTTTTTCAGACATTGGAAAATAAGCAAAAGGTAGGAAAACAGGTGTAGGAACATCTACAATTACTAAATGAGTTGGACCTACTACTACTTTTTTCTTAGGAACAAATTTAACTTTGGAAACCGCAAAATAATATTCTGGATCATCTATATTTTTTGAAGTTGTTATTCTAGCATTTTTTAAGAAAATAACAGAATCGTTTTCTCTTTTGGATACTTCCGCTTTAATATTTAATTCCCCTTGTTTGGTTCTAGAATTCCAAATAAGCGCTTTTTTGGTTTTAAAATTAAAACGAATTGAATCGGGTTCAATTACGTTGTTCCCTTGTTTGAAAACAGGATATTGAGTATAGTTTCCTAAGCTGTCTTTTATTCGACCGGCATATACTTCATTTTTTTCGTAATTGAGAACGATAATTCCAGCTTTTAATTCAATATCGGTATAATATAATTCTGCTTCATTATAAAGTGTTAATTCTTTTGTTTTCTGATTGGCTTTTTCATAATCTTTTGCCTTACGAGTTACAACACCTTCTAATAATGGCTTTTTTTTAACAGTATCGTTTGTTTTCTTTGTGGTATCAAGAGGATTCTCAATTTTTACTAAAGAAGAATCGATAACAATACTAGTAGTAATAGAGTCATTTTTAACCTTATCCTGATTGGTAAAGGATTTTTTAGGTTTTATTTCTTGTGAGTACAGCGCATGATTTCCAATTGTTAGAAAAATTGCTAAAAAAACGATATGAAATAACTTTGTATACAACGCTAATAATAGTATTTTTGTAAAAATTTGGCTTACTTTTTGAAGTGTCAAACTTACATATATTTTTTTGTAAAAATAAGCTTTTAATAAAATTATAACTATGCGGAAAGAAACCTGCTATACACCCCAATTAAAATTTAACCTTAAAGTGTTAGTAATCACTGTTTTGTTTTTGTCTTTTTCAAATGTCATGGCACAGTCAAAGTCAAAATTTAAAGTAGTATTAGATGCTGGACACGGTGGAAAAGACTATGGAAATGTGCATCATGGTTACATTGAAAAGAAAATTGCGTTGGCTGTAACTCTGAAAGTGGGAGAATATTTGGGTAAAGACAGCGATTTCGATTTTTTCTATTCTCGTAAAACGGATGTGTTTGTTGAATTAAAAGACAGAGCCATTCAAGCAAATAAACAAGATGCCAATCTTTTTGTCTCGATTCATTGTAATGCAGCTAAAAATTATTCCGCTTTTGGGACCGAAACTTTTGTAATGGGATTAAGTAGAAGTTCTACTAATTTAGAAGTTGCTAAAAATGAAAACTCGGTAATTTTATTAGAAGACGATTATAAGGAAAATTATAAAGGTTTTGATCCTAACCGACCAGAATCTTTAATTGGTTTAAAAATTTTACAAGAAGAGTATTTAAATCAAAGTATAGAACTAGCTGCGTTTGTAGAAGATAATTTCAAAGATAATTTAGGTAAAAAGAGTAGAG
Organism: Flavobacteriaceae bacterium; assembly: GCA_002862755.1. Classification (GTDB taxonomy): domain Bacteria; phylum Bacteroidota; class Bacteroidia; order Flavobacteriales; family Flavobacteriaceae; genus Flavobacterium. Next base: position 9,637 of record PKDY01000042.1, read on the forward strand.
GTGTAAAACAAGCACCACTTTGGGTGTTAGACGCTTCTTATATGCCAGGAGTTTTGATAGAAATTGGTTTTTTGTCTAATAAAGTTGAAGGAGAATATTTAAATACAGAAAAAGGACAAAATGAAGTGGCAAAAGCTATTGCAGATGCTATTTTTTCGTATAAAAAACAATATTATAAGACATCATCTGGAACGAAACCTGTTGTTACGGAAACTGTAAAAGTAGAGGAAACTCCAACTGTTGTAAAAGAAGATCCTGTTCAAGCTATAATTGAAAATGTTAAAAATGGTATTCAATTTAAAGTACAGTTGTCTGCAAGTAGCACTAAGATTGCAACATCTCCTTCTAATTTTAAAGGTTTAAATGGTGTTCATGTCGAACAATCAGGTAAAATTTATAAGTATCTTTTTGGTTCTGAGGACAGTTATGAATTGGCACAAAATAAATTAACAGAAGCTAAAAATAAAGGTTTTGAATCGGCGTTTATAGTAGCTTATAAAGATGGAGTAAAAATTAACCTATCTGATGCTATTAAATAAAATAAAGTTTTATTTTTGTTAAAAATAATGTATTTTGAAACTGACCAAAGAAATTAAAACCGCGATTTTAGTTATTTCCTCAATTTTACTTTTTATTTGGGGATATAGTTTTTTAAAAGGGAGAAATCTATTCGATTCTAGTAAAAAATTATATGTAGTTTATGATTCTGTTGAAGGCTTAGAGCCTTCTTCTATAGTAAAGCTAAAAGGTGTAAATGTGGGAAGAGTGAATTCGTACCACTTTTTGGAAAATAAAAAAGTAGAAGTTGAAATTGCAATTACTTCAGATTATCCTATTTCAAAAACTAGTGTTGCCGAATTATCTGGTTCATCACCTTTAGGAGGTAAAGAAATTATCATCATACCTAATGATGAGGATTCTAATTTAGCTGTATCTGGTGATTTTTTGCAATCAAGATCTAAACTTGGACTCACAGATGCATTAGCCGAACAAATGGTGCCTTTGAAAGATAAAATTGATCTTTTATTAAATAATGCCAATATCTTATTTGCAAATTTTAATGAAATTTTGGATCAAAAGACCAAAGATAATTTGAAAAGTAGTATCAATGAATTGAATAGAAGCATGACTCAATTTAGTGGTATTTCTAGAAATTTAAATAGTTTACTAGCTGAAAATAAAACCAAGTTGAGCCAATCGTTTGACAATTTAGATAAAACCACAGCTAATTTTGCAGTAATGTCCGATTCTTTAGCGAAAGCTAATTTAGGACAAACGGTAAAAAATCTTGAGAAAACTTTGGCTAGTGTAGATAAAATCATGAAAGGAATTGAGAGTGGTAAAGGAACCATGGGTAAATTAATGAATGATGAAGCAATGTATACCAATTTTACTAAGGCTTCTAAAGAACTAGAGTTATTATTGCAAGATTTAAGATTGCATCCTACGCGTTATGTAAATGTTTCTCTTTTTGGTAAAAAAGAAAAACCTTATGTAGCTCCAGAAAAAGATAATAAAACAGAAAATTCAGAACAAAATAAATAAAGACGAACCCTATGAGTATTTTACCTAATATATTATTTGCAATCGTATTAGTTATTGGAATTGGTTATTTTGCTAAAAACGTAAAAAAACTAATTCGCAATATAAAATTGGGTCAAGATGTAGATCGAAAAGACAATCCTTCTGCGAGATGGAAAAATATGATGATGATTGCTTTAGGGCAGTCCAAAATGGTAAAAAGACCCATTGCAGGTTTTTTACATATTATTGTATATGTTGGATTTATCATTATCAATTTAGAAGTTTTAGAAATTATTATTGATGGTTTATTTGGAACACATCGTGTATTTGCTTTTCTAGGAGGTTTTTATAACTTTTTAATTGGCTCTTTTGAAATTCTTGCCTTTTTAGTTTTGGTAGCGGTAATTGTATTTTGGTTAAGACGAAATGTAATCAAATTGCAACGTTTTTGGAAACCAGAAATGAAAGGTTTTCCTAAAAATGATGCCAATTATATTTTATATTTTGAAGTTGTTTTAATGACGTTATTCCTAACCATGAATGCGGCTGATTTTCATTTGCAATACGTTCCTGGTGGATTCTCACATTATCATCAAGCAGGAAGTTATCCTATTTCTCAGTTAATAGCTCCTATTTTTGATGGAATGGATAATAGTGTGGTTTTTATGATTGAAAGAACAGCTTGGTGGTTGCATATTTGTGGCATTTTAGTGTTTTTAAATTATTTATATTTTTCTAAACATTTGCATATTTTATTGGCTTTCCCAAATACGTATTTTGCGAATCTAAAACCGCAAGGACAATTTGATAATTTAGAAAGTGTAACCAATGAAGTAAAACTAATGATGGATCCTACTGCTGATCCATTTGCTGCACCCGCAAATCCAGATGCTGTTCCTGCCAAATTCGGAGCTTCTGATGTGCAGGATTTAAATTGGGTACAATTATTAAATGCTTACACGTGTACAGAATGTGGAAGATGTACATCATCTTGTCCTGCAAATCAAACTGGAAAAAAATTATCTCCTAGAAAGATTATGATGGATACGAGAGATCGTTTAGAAGAAGTAGGTAAAAATATAGATGCGAATAAAGGAACTTTTGTAGAAGATGGTAAAACATTATTAAACGATTATATTACCACTGAAGAGCTTTGGGCTTGTACGTCATGTAATGCTTGTGTAGAAGAATGTCCTGTCAATATTAGTCCGTTATCTATTATTATGGATATGAGACGTTATTTAGTTATGGAACAAAGTGCAGCTCCAATGGAATTAAATAACATGATGACTAATATTGAAAATAACGGCGCTCCATGGCAATACAATCAAATGGATCGCTTAAATTGGAAGAACGAAAATTAATAAATGCAGATTCAAGTTTTGAATCATTAGCTTTAGAAATACTAATTGAAAATCAGATTGAGTAACAAATTCTTAATCTCAAATCAAATTTTAATATGTCAGATAATACTATAGTTGTGCCAACAATGGCAGAAATGATGGCAGAAGGAAAGCAGCCGGAAGTTTTATTTTGGGTAGGTTGTGCGGGTAGTTTTGATGATCGTGCCAAAAAAATTACCAAAGCTTTTGTAAAAATTTTAAATAGAGCCAATATATCATTTGCTGTTTTAGGAACGGAAGAAAGTTGTACAGGTGATCCAGCTAAAAGAGCAGGTAACGAATTTTTATTCCAAATGCAAGCCATGACAAATATTGAAGTCATGAATGCGTATGAAATTAAAAAAATTGTAACCGCATGTCCACATTGTTTCAATACTTTAAAAAATGAATATCCAGAATTAGGTGGTATTTATGAAGTAGTGCATCACACTCAATTTTTAAAGTCATTATTAGAAGATGGTAGATTAACAATTGAAGGCGGACAGTTTAAAGGAAAAAGAATTACATTTCACGATCCTTGTTATTTAGGAAGAGCCAATCAAGTATACGAAGCACCGAGAGATTTAATTCAAAAATTAGATGCAGAACTTGTCGAAATGAAGCGTTCTAGAGCAAATGGCCTTTGTTGTGGTGCTGGTGGTGCTCAAATGTTTAAAGAACCTGAAAAAGGAAATAAAGATATTAATATTGAGCGTACAGAGGATGCCTTAGAAACACAACCAGAAATTATAGCTGCAGGTTGTCCATTTTGTAATACAATGATGACAGATGGAATTAAATTCAAAGAAAAAGAAAGTCAAGTGAAAGTAATGGATGTAGCTGAATTAATTGCAAACGCTCAAGATTTATAAATGATACTCTCTATGAAAAAAACAACCTTTTTTATATTATTTTTTGTTTTTACAACGGCTCTTTTCTCTCAAAAATTAACGAAAGATGAGTTAAAAACAAAATTAGCAGAAGTTACCTGTAAATGTGCTGAAGGCAAAGAAATGACGAAAGAAAATTACGAATTGTCTTTAGGACTTTGCATTTTGGAAGCAGTGAATAAATATCAACCAGATGTTGAAAAACATTATGGGAAAGATTATATTTCTAAAATTGAAGAGATTGGTGGAGACGTTGGTGAAAAAGTTGCGGTGGTTTGTCCTGATCTTTTAATGAAAATATTAGAAAGCACAGGAGATAATTTTGGTGATAATACAAGTGCTGAAACGTATGAGGATGAAATTTTAGAAGGAAGTTTTGTGAGTTCAAACGTAGATGGTTTTCTTTTTGTTAAAGTTAAAGAACCTTCTGGTAAAACACATGAATTATTATTAATAAATAGTTTTGATAATTCGTATTTAATTTTGGATAAAGTTTTGAAGGCGAATGATAAAGTAAAAGTATTTTATTTTGATGCTTTATTGTACAATGCTAAAACCAATAAATTCGAAAATTTTAAAGTAATAAACGATTTAGTTAAGTTATAATGTACGTACCTTTTGACACATTACCTCCTCATTCTAGAATTTGGATTTACCAATCGAATAGAAAGCTGTCTGATGATGAAGTAACAGCTATAGAAGCTGCTACAAAAGAATTTTTAGAGGGTTGGTCTGCACACGGACAAAGTTTAGAAGCTTCCTTTAAAATGGAATACAATCGATTTATCATCATTGCAGTGAATCAAGATGTACAAGCAGCAACTGGTTGTTCTATAGATGCTTCGGTTCAGTTTATTCAAAATTTGGAACAAAAGTATCAAATCGATTTATTAGATAAAATGAATGTGACTTTTAAGCTTGGAGAACATATTGCACACAAAACATTAATAGAATTTAAAAAAATGGCCAAAGAAAAAGCTGTGTCTGCTAATACTATTGTATTTAATAATTTGGTTAATACAATTGAAGAATGGGAAGATTTTTGGATGGTTCCCGCTAGCGAAAGTTGGCATAATCGTTTTTTTTAAATATTAATTATCACTAATGGCAAGTGAAATTTTTTTACTAAACATATCCGGGCAAGATAAACCTGGTTTAACCTCTTCTTTAACTGCTGTTTTATCTGAATATGATGCAAAAATTTTAGATATTGGTCAAGCCAATATTCATGATACCTTATCTTTAGGGATACTTTTTCAAATTGAATCAGGTAAAAAATCGGCAGCCGTTTTAAAAGATTTACTTTTTAAATCCTATGAATTAGGAATAAAAGCTAAATTTAAACCCATACCACTTGATGATTACGAAAATTGGGTGGATCTCCAAGGAAAAGATCGTTATATTGTTACCTTATTAGGTGAAAAATTATCTGCCAAACAAATTTCTGAAGTGACCAAAGTAATATCAGAAAAAGGACTCAATATTGATGCAATTAAAAGACTAACGGGAAGAGTTTCATTGGTAAAACAAGATACCTATCCTAAAGCTTCTATTCAATTGTCTATTCGAGGTGGCATACATAATAAAGCTGAATTTACGGAAAAATTCATGCAAATTTCTAGAGAACTAGATCTTGATATAGCTTTCCAAGAAGATACTATTTTCAGAAGAAACAAACGTTTGGTTTGTTTTGATATGGATTCCACTTTAATTCAAACCGAAGTTATCGATGAATTAGCCGAATTAGCTGGTGTAGGAGAAGAAGTTCGAAAAATTACAGAATCTGCGATGCAAGGTGAAATAGATTTTAAAGAAAGTTTTACGCAACGCATGCAACTTCTAAAAGGGTTAAGTGAAACGGTACTTGAAGAAGTCGCTGTGAATTTACCAATCACTAAAGGGGCTAGAAGACTTATAGATACTTTAAAAAAATATGGTTTTAAAACAGCCATCCTTTCAGGTGGGTTTACTTATTTTGGTCATTATCTTCAAAAAGAATTAGGTATTGATTATGTATTTGCCAATGAGTTAGAAATTAAAGATGGTTTACTAACTGGAAACTATATAGGTGAAATTGTAGACGGAAATAAAAAAGCAGAATACTTACAGGAATTAACCATAAGAGAAGGAATAGACATCAATCAAACCATTGCTGTTGGTGATGGTGCAAACGATCTACCGATGCTCAATTTAGCTGGATTAGGAATAGCATTCCATGCCAAACCTTTGGTAAAAGATAATGCACAAAGTGCCATTTCTAGTATTGGACTAGATGGAGTTCTTTACCTTTTAGGATACCACGATAAACACATAGATTTACACTAAAATCTGCATTTCATTATAAAAGATTTAAGAAAAAATTGTTATTATTTCACTATATTTGAAAACATCATTAAACCAACTTAATGATGTTTTTTTATTAATACTATTTTCCAATGCGTTATTTACTTTTTCTAATTTTCTTATCGCCAGTTATTTATGCTCAAAAAAAATCAAATTTACCTCAAGAAAAGTGGGTGGATAGCATTTATAATCAGATGAGTTTTGAAGATAAAGTGGGGCAACTCTTCATGGTTGCTGCTTATTCTAATAAAAATGAGTCTCATTATAAAGATGTTGATGAATTAATAGAAAAATATAATGTGGGTGGCTTAATCTTTTTTCAAGGAGGTCCTGTTCGACAAGCTCAATTAACCAATCGATACCAATCTAAATCTAAAGTTCCTTTATTTATCGGAATTGACGCAGAATGGGGTTTAAGTATGCGATTAGATTCTACCTTTAGATATCCTTGGAACATGACATTGGGTGCTATTCAAGATTTTAAACTAATCGAAAAGTTAGGAATGCAAATGGGAGAGCAATCGAAACGAATGGGGATCCATTTTAATTTTGCTCCTGTTGTAGATATCAATACCAATCCAAATAACCCTATTATAGGCAATCGTTCTTTTGGTGAAGATAAGATTAATGTCACCAATGCAGCTGTTGCTTTAATGACAGGTTTGCAAAGTGAAGGAGTTTTTGCAACGGCCAAACATTTTCCAGGTCATGGAGATACAGAAACTGATTCTCATCATACCTTACCTGTTGTAAAGTTTTCTAAAGAGCGACTCGATGCTGTAGAGTTATATCCTTATAGAGAACTTATTAAGAATGGTTTAGCAAGTGTAATGGTTGCACATTTAGATGTTCCAAGTATAGAACCTAGAAAAGGTTATCCTACTTCAATTTCCTTTAATGTTGTAACCAATATTTTAAAGAATGAGTTAAAATTTGATGGTCTTATTTTTACGGACGCTTTAAATATGAAAGGAGCGAGTAATTTTAAAAAGCCTGGAGATATTGATTTAGAGGCATTTTTAGCAGGTAATGATGTTTTACTTTTTGCAGAAAATGTTCCTATTGCAATCGAAAAATTTAAGGAAGCTTTTCAAGAGGGTAAAATTTCGGAAATACGTCTCGCGTATTCAGTTAAGAAAATATTGAGATACAAGTATAAAGCACAGTTAAATAATTATAAGCCTATAGATTTAAAGCATTTGTATGAAGATTTAAATCAATCGAAGTATGATGCAATGAATTATACTTTATATGAGAATGCTATTACCACTTTAAAGAATAAGGATGCTGTTTTTCCGATACAAAATTTGGAGAAAGAAAAAATTGCTTATGTAAAATTAGGTGATGCAAATTCGGACTTTTTTTTGGAAGAATTAAGAAAATATACGGCTGTAGATCAAATTGAAGTGAATGCTAAGAAAATAGATGAGACTTTAGAAGAATTGAAAAAATATACTAAAGTTATTATCGGTTTTCATAAAGAAGATGGTGCATGGAAAAATCATAATCCAGATAAAGATGAAATTGCTATTTTAGAAAAAATTGCTAAAGAAAATAAAGTTGTGGTTACTTTTTTTACGAAACCTTATGCTTTACTAAAACTAGATCAGTTTTCAGATTATGAAGGATTTATTTTAGCCTATCAAAATAATAACTTTTCAAGCACGGTTGCTGCAGAAGCTATATTTGGTGCTATTGGTACTAAAGGTAAATTGCCAGTATCTATCAATAAGAATTTTTATATTAATGATGGAATTGCTACAAAAGCTTTAAATATTTTAGGATATGCCGCTCCAGAAAATGTAGGATTGGATTCTACTATTTTATCTAAAATTGATTCTATTGCCAACTATGCCATTGCCAAAAAAATGACTCCTGGAGCGCAAATAATTGTTGCCAGAAAAGGAAAAGTGGTTTATGAAAAATCATTCGGTTATCATACCTATGATAAAGATTTAGAAGTGAAGAATACAGATTTATATGATGTTGCTTCGTTGACTAAAATTTTAGCTACTTTACCTAATATCATGATTCAGTATGATAAAGGTAACCTTACCTTAAAAACAAAATTAAAAGAAATGTTGCCTGTTTTTAAAGGAAGTAATAAAGAAAATGCTTCTTTCTTAGACATGCTTACGCATCAAGCACGTTTTCAGGCTTGGATTCCATTTTATAAAGAAACCTTGGATTCTTTGGGTAAACCCAAAAAGGAAATCTATCGTAAAAAATATTCTGAAGAATTCCCTTATCAAGTTGCAGAGCATCTTTTTATTAGAAAAGATTATAATGATACTATTATAAAAAGAATTGCAGATAGCGAATTATTGAAAAAAGCAAAATACAAATACAGTGATTTTTCGTTTATTTTGATGAAAGAATTTTTGGAGCGCAAAACGGGAAAAAAATTAGATAGTTTAGTAGTTGAAAATTACTTTGCTAAAATGGGATTAACTACCATGACCTACAATCCATTGCATAAATTTGATGTGGATCAAATTGTGCCAACAGAAGTGGATAATTATTATAGATACCAAACCATTCATGGGTATGTTCATGATATGGGTGCTGCTATGCAAGGTGGTGTTGCTGGTCATGCTGGACTTTTTTCGAATGCATTAGATGTTGCTAAAATGATGCAAATGTATTTGCAAAAAGGAAAATACGACAACCAAGAATTTTTCTCCGAAAAAACATTTAATGCTTTTAATACATGTTATTATTGTAAAGATAAAAACAGAAGAGGTTTAGGTTTTGATAAACCACAATTAGGAGAAGCTGGTCCCACTTGTGGCTGTGTTTCTATGACTAGTTTTGGACATACAGGTTTTACAGGTACAATGGCATGGGCTGATCCAGATAGTGAAATTGTTTATGTGTTTTTATCTAATAGGACTTATCCTGAAGCAACTACAAATTACCTGTCAAAAGAAAATATTAGAGAAAATATTCAAAAAGTTATTTACGAATCTATAATTCATTAGTCATGACATCATCAGCAAAATCTCCTGACGACTATATTAAAGAAGTTCCTGAGGAAAGAAAAGAAGCCATAAATAAGCTTAGAGCGGTTATTTTAAAAAATTTACCAAATGGCTTTAGAGAAGAAATGAGTTATGGAATGATTGGTTATGTGGTACCTCATGAACTATATTCTTCTGGTTATCATTGTAATCCTAAATTGCCTTTGCCTTTTATGAGTTTTGCTTCTCAAAAGAATAGTATCAATTTTTATCATATGGGAATTTATGCTAAAAAAGATTTGTACGATTGGTTTGTTGCGGCTTACCCTCAATTTTCAAGTAAAAAACTAGATATGGGTAAAAGTTGTATGCGCTTCAAAAAAGAAGAAGATATTCCTTATGATTTAATTGGAGAATTGGTTACTAAAATGACCGTTTCAGACTGGATTGCTACTTATGAAAAAGCGTTTACTAAATAATTTAACGAATATTTAAAAAATAGGCTTGTAAAATAATAGTACTTTTATAGACTGTAAATCATTTCATACAATTGTTGATTTTTATCACGATTAAAATTAGAATATGAAGTGCATGTCAATAAATAAACCTATATGAAAATAGCCATAGTTTGTTATCCAACTTTCGGAGGAAGTGGAGTAGTAGCAACTGAATTAGGACTTGAATTGGCTCGAAAAGGTCACCAAATTCATTTTATAACCTACAGTCAACCCGTGCGTTTAGCGCTTTTAAATCAAAATATATTTTATCACGAAGTACACGTTCCAGAATATCCTTTATTTCATTACCAACCTTATGAATTAGCACTATCGAGTAAATTAGTAGATATGGTAAAATTGCACAAAATAGAAGTATTGCATGTGCATTATGCTATTCCTCATGCCTATGCGGGTTATATGGCAAAAAAAATGTTGGAAGAGGAAGGGATACGAATTCCAATGGTAACCACTTTGCATGGTACAGATATAACTTTAGTGGGTAATCATCCTTTTTATAAGCCAGCGGTTAGTTTTAGTATTAATAAATCAGATGTGGTAACTAGTGTTTCTAAAAGCTTAAAAGAAGATACGTATCGTTTATTTGATATTAAAAAAGAGATTAAGGTAATTCCAAATTTTATCGAAATTAATAAAGAAAGATTAGATGTAAATGATCCTTGCCATCGTTCTTTAATGGCAACTTCTGATGAAAAAGTAGTGACTCATATTTCTAATTTTAGAAAAGTAAAACGGATTGATGATGTGGTTAAAATCTTTTTTGAAATCCAAAAACATATACCTGCCAAGTTAATGATGGTAGGAGATGGACCTGAAAAAGAAAAAGCAGAAACACTGTGTCAAGAATTAGGTATTCAAAGTAAAGTTATCTTTTTTGGAAACAGTAACGAAATTGATAAAATTTTATGTTTTACCGATTTATTTTTACTACCGTCTGAAACAGAAAGTTTTGGTTTAGCGGCTTTAGAAGCTATGTCTTGCGGTGTTCCAGTTATTTCTAGTAATTCTGGTGGTTTACCTGAAGTAAATATTGATGGAGTTACCGGTTATTTAAGTAATGTGGGTGATGTTCAAGACATGAGTAAAAATGCGATTTCAATTTTAAAAGATGATATAGTTTTAAATCAGTTTAAAAGAAATGCTTTGCAAGAAGCTTCTGAATATGATATAAAAAAAATATTACCGCTTTACGAAAATGTTTATGAAGAAGTTATTAAATCGTATGCCAATGAAAGTTAGTTACTTGTTATTTGTTTTTTTGATTGCATCTTCTTGTTGTTCCAATAAAACAAAGTCAGAATTAGAAAAGAATATAGATAATACAGCTAAAAACCGAAACGCTACTTTCGAAGTTATCCATTCTTCTTCTTATGGAGGTAAGAATGATTTTAACTACTTAGTTGCAGAAAACACAACTGACTTAAATGAAGAATTAGAACGATTGGAACTTACTTCTCAATTACCAGAAATTCATAAAGTTAATTTTGATGAAAAAGCAATTCTATTTTTGTATTTAGGTCAAAAAAATACAGGAGGTTATAGTATTACTGTTGATAAAGTTGAAAAAATCAATGAAGAAATAGTAATTTATTCCAAACAAATTGGTCCAAAAAGCGGAGAGAATGTAACCATGGCATTAACGAATCCTTTTTGTATCGCCATTATACCAAAAGCAAAAAAATATACTGTAAAATAAAAAAGGAACTCATTGAGTTCCTTTTTTGTAAGTATAATGGATTATTAGAATCTATATCTAATACCTAATGCGATATCTGGTCCAAAACCATCTCTATAATCAGCATAATCACCACCAAAATATAATTCTGGTCTGAAATCTAATGATAATTGTAATGGGAAATCAAAGTTATATTCAATTCCAATGTCTCCAGCAGCTAAAATGTATGAACCGCTATCATCAGCACCGTAATATTTTTCATCAATACTCCATGAACCAACTCCAGCACCAACACCTGCATACCAGTTGAAACCATCTTCAATATTCCAAACCCATTGGTATAAACCAACTAATTTAAAAGCATCAATATGATTACTATTTCTCCAACCTAAATCGAACTCTAATCGATTGTTGTCTGATAAACCTCTTTGGTAAGAAAGCTCCCCACCAAAACCATCATTATCTCCTAATCTAAGTCCTAATGCATTTTTCGATATGTCCTGCGCTTGGGAACTGAAAGCCAAACCTACTAGCATAAAAGCTGTTAAAATTAATTTTCTCATTTGTTTTTTAATTTATTAAATTGTTGAATACAAAATTAGAACTTAAAACGAATTATTTTTTATAAAATTATAAAAATAAGTTACAGAATTGCAATTTTTGTTAGTTTACTACATAAGTATCTAAATACTCAAATTGATTACCTATATAGGATGTGGGTATATTTAATTGATTACTAATCTCTTGTGCAAATTGACTGTCCAAATTGTACTGAGATATCGTATGTGTGTGTACTACTCCAATATTTTTTGCCACAAATTGTTCAGAAATAATTACATCTTGTGGTTGTAAAATTGTAAATGTTATGGGAAACCCTCCAACATCTTGAGTTGAAGTAACTTTAATATTTAAAACAATTTTTCCAGATTTAACATCACTATAAGTATTTCCATCTGGTGAAGTGTACGTTGGATAAGAACTCCCTCCAACTGACTTTAGAACATAATTAATAATAAGTGGATAGCCATTTACTATTTCTTGAATAACACCAGTTCTTGTTGAAGGATTTCCTTCTAATGGTGCATCTGCATCAAAAGCAATAAAATCATCTAAAACTAAACTAAAATTAAAAGGGAGGTTTTGATCATTGTTTAATGAAAACGTTCCAGAGAGTAATAGTTTATTACCACTTACTTTTACACCGTTATTATTTAATGAATTGGAATAAAATCCGAATGCTACATTATCCTTAGCTTTCATTTTTTTATAGGTTTTCCCATTGATAACGGTATCATTTCCTACATATAATGAATCTCTAGAGTTGTTTTGTGTATCATCTGTTATGTCATAGGTCCAATAATTACTACTATTAAATGGTAATACAAATGGCTCACTTTGAGCTGAATCAGTATCATTGGAACAGGAAAATAAAATCGTAGCAATTAGAAAAAGTGGGATTATGTTTTTCATAAATTAATAATTACGGTTTTAAGCAAATATAGAATTTTTTAATAATTAATAATCTATATCTTATAATTTTAATGATATAGCTATGAAAATATAACTTCTTTGCATTAGTAATAAAAGTAATTCGAGTATTTACTAAAACTCATAAATATTACATAAATTTGTTTTCACACAATCAAAAAATAAAAAGTGTAATAGTTACAACTATGTAACTACTTATTAGTATACATTATGGCAGGAAATTCATTTGGTAAAATTTTTTCACTAATGACATTTGGAGAATCTCACGGAGAAGCACTTGGAGGTGTTATTGATGGTTGTCCAGCTGGAATTGAGTTAGATTTTGAGGCTATAAAAGTAGAAATGCAAAGAAGAAAACCTGGACAGTCTGCTATTGTTACCCAACGCAAAGAAGAAGATGAAGTTCAGTTTTTATCTGGGATTTTTGAAGGAAAAACTACTGGAACTCCAATAGGGTTTATTATTCCGAATACCAATCAAAAGTCTCAAGATTATTCCGATATTAAAGATACTTTTAGACCAAGTCATGCCGATTATGTATACGAAAAGAAATATGGACTAAGAGATTATAGAGGAGGTGGAAGAAGTTCTGCAAGAGAAACAGCAAGTAGAGTAGTTGCTGGTGCAATTGCTAAGCAAGTAATTTCAAACATAAAGATTACTGCATTTGTTTCATCAGTAGGAGAAATTTCATTGAATAAATCATATGAAAGAATGGATTTTTTAAATATTGAAAAAAATCCTGTTCGCTGTCCTGATTTAGAAATGGCTCAAAAAATGGAAAACTATATCAAGGAAATAAAAAAACAAGGAGACACTGTTGGAGGTGTGATCACCTGTGTTATACAAAATGTTCCTATTGGTCTAGGAGAGCCAGTGTTTGACAAATTGAATGCTGAACTTGGTAAAGCCATGTTGTCCATAAATGCTGTCAAAGGTTTTGAATTTGGTAGCGGTTTTGATGGTTCTCAAATGAAAGGAAGTCAGCATAATGATTTATTTAATTCAGATGGTACTACTAAAACGAATTTATCTGGGGGTATTCAAGGAGGTATAAGCAATGGAATGGATATTTATTTTAGAGTAGCATTTAAACCAGTTGCTACTTTAATTCAAAAACAAGATGTTTTAACCAAAGAAGGAGATATCATTAATTTACAAGGAAAAGGCAGACATGATCCTTGTGTCGTTCCAAGGGCAGTACCTATTGTTGAAGCAATGGCAGCGTTGGTAATGGCAGATTATTATTTGTTGCAAAACATTAGATAATAAATAGTTTTTTAACATTTATTGTAAATATAATATTAAATTATTTTTTTAATTGATGTAAAAATAGCTTTTTAATAAATCGTATGTGATTGGTTCTAAATGAAGTTTTTGTAATGTTTTTTAAATTACTTTTACTATGAAATTTAAAAAATATTAAATATGAAAAAAACTTTACTTGTATTATTTTTAAGCAGTTTAAATGTTATAACTGCTCAAACTTTACAATCTGAAAATTTTACTACATTATCAGTAGGAAATATAGGTACTGATTTAACAGGAGCAGCACCGGGTCAAGGTGGGTTTTATACTTATGTAGCTGCATCTGGGGCCAACTCAAATTTTCAAATTGTAAGCCAAGGAGGTGCATATGGGAATGTACTTCAAGTTACGGGATCTTCAACAGCATCAAACACAAGATACATATGGAAAGACGGATTAGATGCAGCATGGTCAACAAGAACATCTGGAAATGATATTATTCAAGTAGAGTATGATTTTTTTACAGGTCCAGCAACAACTTCAAAAAATACTGTGCGAGTAGTTTTATATAATTCTGACGGTTCAAAAATGTTAGGAGGTCTAACAATGGCACAGGATACCAAAATAATTTCTGGATTATCGTATTACAACAATGGAGGAACGTTAAATAATTATTCTTTTAATTTAGCGGCTACACCTGTAACATTGGCTGCCAATACATGGGTGAGAGTTGGATTTACATTCAATAAAACTACCGGTGACGTAATATGGAAAGGTCCTGGTTTCTATTCAGGTGTAACTGGAGCAGCTGCAGGATTGGATCCTTTTGAGGTGGATTTTATAGTTACAGCAGGAACTGGTAATGCAGTAGCTTCAACAGCATTATATGATAATTTTACTGCGAAAGCAGTTAGTACTGAGTCATTACTTGGTATAGAAGATTTTCAAACAATTGCTTCTGAGGAAAGTATTGTTTTATTTCCTAACCCAGTAAATGATTTCATTTCGGTTAAATCTCCATCTAATTTTCATGTAAATACAATTAGTTTTACGGATATGAATGGAAGAATCGTTAAAAAAATATCTGAGGGTGAAATGCAAAATTATAAAATGGATATATCCGATTTAAAATCAGGAGTATATTTAGTTGTTTTACAATCAGACAACGGCATTAATACTCAAAAAATTATTAAAAATTAATCGATATAAATTTACTTCTAGTACAATATAATATTAAAGCAGTGCGGGTTACGCACTGCTTTTTATTTTAAAATAGTTTAATTTATTCTTCACTGGCTTTTTATTTAATTTATTTTAAAAAAGTTAAACTTTTAATAATAAATTTTAATAAAGGATAGTTTTTTGTATTTTCAGCTTTAAAAACAATTAAATATTAACAATCATGAAGAAAAATTTACTTATTTTATTTTTATCAATCTCAGCAACTTTCCAAGCACAATGGGTTTCACAAGCAACTGGCTTTACTACTACAAGTAGAGGTGTAAGTGATATTAATATTGTAGACGCAAATACGGTTTGGGCTTTAGGTTATGATGGGAGTGGTGGTGGAGCAAATGTTCAAGAATTTACTCGGACTATAGATGGTGGTACAACATGGACAGCAGGAATAATTAATGTAGGCAATTTAAATTTAGAGATTACAAATATTTCTCCCGTTAATGGAACGACTGCATGGGTAGGAGCTGTAAGTCCAACTGCTGGTATGGGAGGTGTTTGGAAAACATCTAATGGTGGAACAACTTGGACGCAACAAAATGCTACTGCATATACAAATCCAAGTTCGTTTTTTAATGTGGTACATTTTTTTAATGCAAATGTTGGGATAACACAAGGTGATCCAATTACGGCTACAGACTTTGAGGTATATAGAACTACCGATGGAGGTGCAACTTGGGCAGCAGTTCCTCCAGCCAATATGCCAAATATTATTTCTGGCGAATATGGATATAATGGTGGAAATGTAGCAGCAGGGAACTCCTTTTGGTTTGTTACTAATTTGGGTAAACTATATAGAACCACAGATATGGGAGTTACATGGACTAAATTGAACACTCCAATTACCGATTTTGCTGGAGCAAGTGTAGGCGGAACTGTTCTTTTCAGTGACGATAATAATGGTATTTTATTAGGTAGAAATGGTTCTGGAGCTTCAGCTACTTATACAATGTATACTACTTCAAATGGTGGTGCTACTTGGAGTGCAGGTGTACCATATACGCAACCTTACCTTAGTTTAAGTTTTATTCCTGGTACAACTACTTTAGTTGGAACGGCTAGTAATAATACAACTTTTACTTATAATTCGGGGTACAGTACTGATTTTGGTGCAACTTGGACAGCAATAGACAGTGGTGTTCAAAGAACAAGTATTAAATTCTTAAATGGTACTACTGGTTGGGCTGGTGGTTTTACTACTTCATCTACAACAGATGGAATTTACAAATATACTGGAGCAAATTTACGTACAGATTCTTTCCTTGCTTCAAATTTTGCAATTTATCCTAATCCTGTTAACGAAATTATTTCAATTTCAAGTGATGATGTAGTATTTGAAAATATCTCATTAACGGATATTAATGGAAGAATTGTCAAAGAAACGGCCACAAATTCCGTAACCAATTATAATTTAAACATCTCCGATTTAAATTCAGGGATTTATTTTATGAAAATTAAAACGGCTGAAGGAATTCTAGACAAAAAGATTATCAAAAATTAACGATTGTAAAAAATATGAAAAACGCTCAATATATTTTATTGAGCGTTTTTTATTTATAAAAATTTAGCTTTTAATTCAGGTGTTGGAATCATGCAAGCTTCTTTCTTGCCATACCATTTATATCGATTTTTGGCAATATAATCATAAACCGTATTTTTAATAAAATTTGGAATGAAATTGAAATATCCTAATAAAGAATAAAACCCTTTTATTTTTTTTGCAATTTGTAGGGCAGCTTCTGCTTTATAATAATAGGCTTTTCCAGGAATATACAAAACAATAGAATCTGTTTTTGAGATATCGATACCAATATGTTTAATGATTTTTTGACCTAATTCAGATTGGATAGCAACAAAGCGAAAAACATCGTTTTTATCTCTTTTGATTATAAATTGTACAGAAGATTCACATAAATTGCAAACTCCATCAAAAAGAATAATTTGTTTGTCTTTGGGTAAGTGTTCTATTTCCATTATTCTTCTTTTTTAATGATTTATGCTGGTTGAATGTATTCTAACTGGTCTAAATTTACTTTAGAAGTAAAAATTCCATAATTCACAGTAGCTTTATTTTTTTCAATTTTATCAATTGTACCAATCGCTTTTCCATCATTCATTCGAACGCGATCACCTACTTTTAAAACTACTTTAGGTTTTTCAGCTTCTATTTTTTGTGCTTTTATTTTCTTTTCTTTCTTCTCAATCCTAATTTCTTCTACTTTTTCTTTTACTTCTTCAATAATTTTCTTTTCTACTTTTTCTTTAGCAATCTTCTCTTTTTTAGTAATTTTTTTTCGTTTAGAGTTTTCAATTTCAACCATCTTTAAAAAATCACCAATTAAAGTTTTTTTGTCTTTGTTATTGAAATATTTTTCAGAAATATCATCTAAACGCTGACCTAAATAAATCAATCGTTGGTTCGCATCATACAATTCCTGATAGCGTTCTAATTTATCTTGAATCTTAGCATTAATGCTCTCCATTTTTTTGCTTTCTTCTCTCGCTTTTGATTCTTCTTCCTTTAGATTTTGTGACGTTTTTTCTAATTTAGAACGTTCCTTCTGAAGGGTTGCAATGGTTTTGTCAAAACGTACTTTACTGCCTTCGATTTTCTTTTTGGCTCTATTAATTAAACCAAAAGGAATTCCGTTTTTTTGTGCTACTTCAAATGTAAAAGAACTACCGGCTTGTCCTAAATGCAATTTGTATAACGGTTCTAACGTTTTTTCATCAAATAACATATTTGCATTGGTGGCAAAGGGCAATTCGTTAGCTAAAATCTTTAAATTCGTATAATGTGTGGTAATAATTCCGAAAGCTTCTCTTGCATAAAATTCTTCTAAAAAAGTTTCTGCCAAAGCACCACCTAATTCTGGATCGGAACCGGTACCAAATTCATCAATTAAAAACAAGGTTTTAGCATTGCATTTTTTTAAGAAGTAATTCATGTTTTTTAGTCGATAACTATACGTGCTTAAATGATTTTCAATAGATTGGTTGTCTCCAATATCAGTTAAAATACGATCGAATAAAAAGGTAGAACTACGTTCGTGTACGGGTATTAAAATTCCGGATTGAAGCATTAATTGCAACAAGCCGATTGTTTTTAGTGAAATGGTTTTACCACCAGCATTGGGCCCAGAAATAACTATAATTCTACTTTGGTTATCCAACTCAATGGTTTGTGGATGAATAACTTCGTTTTTAGCTTTATTGGTTAAATATAAAATGGGATGGAAAGCCTCTCTAAAATACAAGCGCTTTTCTTCAGTAATACTGGGTAAAATAGCGTTTATTGCATTGGCATATTTGGCTTTAGCCGAAATTAAATCCACAGCTGCTAAGAAATTTTGGTACTCCAATAACAAATCTTTATATGGTCTTATTTGATTCGTTAATTTTTTAAGGATACGAATAATTTCTTCTCTTTCATCTTGTTCTAAATCACTTAACTCTCTCGAATAACGCAAGGTAGCTTCAGGTTCTATATAAACAATACTGCCAGTTTTCGAACTTCCTAAAACGGAACCTTTTACTTTTTTTCGATACATGGCTAAAACCGCTAAAACTCTTCGATTTTCAACTACAGTTTCTTTAATATCGTCTAAATATCCAGAAGCATTATATTGCGTTAAAGCAGTACCAAAACTTTGATTAATTTTACCTCTAACCAATTGCATATTTCTACGAATATTCACTAAATCTGGAGAAGCACTGTCTTTTATTTCTCCATATTTATCAAAAACCGTATCAATTTGTTTTGCTATTTCTTTAGTATTTTCAATAGTACTCGATTTAAAATATAATTTCGGATAATATTCTTGAAATTTTCTAAGAAAAAGTAATAATGTATTGGCAGTTTCAGCTACATGCGCAATTTTTTTAAAACTGGATGCATCTAAAAAACTATCTTCTATGCCTAAAAATTGCAAGTCTTTTGTAATAGATTCAAATCCGTGATTTGGAATTGCATTATTGTTGGAATACGAAGCAACATATTCGGAAGTTTGTGCTAACTCCAGCAATAAGGCTTCTTTATCTTTAAATGGTACAATTTCTAGTGCTTTTTGCTGTCCAATTTCGGTAGTACATTTATTGGAAATAGTTTCTAAAATTGTATGAAATTCTAAATCCTGTAAAGTCTTATTGGTAACTGAAATCATTCTTCTCGCTCTCTTTTTTACTTGCAAATTTACGTTCTATTCTAGTATAAATTTCTATTTTTGATAAAATTTTAAGTTATGTCTATTAAAATTCATGATTCTTGGAAGAACGTATTACAAAATGAATTTGAAAAAGAATATTTTGAGGCATTAATTGCTTTTGTAAAAGATGAATATCAATCCCATACTTGTTATCCTCCTGGAAACCAAATTTTCGCTGCTTTTGATACGTGCCATTTTGAAGATGTAAAGATTGTTATTATCGGACAAGATCCTTATCATGGTAATGGGCAAGCGAATGGTTTGTGTTTTTCTGTAAATGATGGAATTCCATTTCCGCCTTCTTTAATCAATATTTTTAAAGAAATTCAGAACGATTTAGGACAGCCCATTCCAGCGACAGGTAATTTAGAACGTTGGGCAAAACAAGGTATATTGCTTTTAAATGCTACTTTAACGGTAAGAGAATCGCAAGCTGGCAGTCACCAAAATAAAGGATGGGAAACGTTTACTGACGCTGTAATCAAAAAGATTTCTGATGAGAAAAAGGACGTCGTTTTTTTATTATGGGGCGGTTTTGCCAAAAAGAAAGGTTTAAAAATTGATAGATTCAAACATTTCATTTTAGAAACCGGACATCCATCACCATTAAGCGCAAATAGAGGTTTGTGGTTTGGAAATAAGCATTTTAGTAAAACGAATGCATATTTGAAAAGCATTGGTAAACCCGAAATAAATTGGTAAACCAATGAAGAAATCATGAACTAATTAAAAGTTAATTCTCCTAAGATTTCTTCTTTCATAAAAGGACCACCAGGATAACTAGCGGTATAATCCAAATTCAACCAAATTTGACCTCTTTCATCAATATGATAGTGAATTTCTTGATTTTTAGCTTCTTCTTTAAAAAGTACTTCCTTAATTAAATAGATAGCCGTTTCTAGATTGTTTTTGTCACCAATTAGCATTTCGGGGTATAAATGACCACCAGTATGAATTATTCTTGGTGTTCCACCAATAGCTTTTATACTTGCCGACATTAAAATGGCATGATCATCACAATCTCCTGAAAAGTGTTGCAAACTTTCGGAAGCATATGCAATATATTCTCTCCCTTTAGGATCATTCACATAGTTCCAATTGTCTTTAATTTCTTTAAATACAGCAAAACATTGTATTAATTTTCTGTTTTTAGCATAGCCTTGTACATTTTTAAAATGTTGTGTGGTAGCATATAAAGCAAAATTTCTCACTTTTGGATTCGTAAAATCTACTGCATCTATAATTTTAGATTTATTAGGAAACGGTAATAATTTAGAAATAATCAAATCCTGAGGTTTTGGATTTTCACTCATCGAATAAATCATATATTTATAATCTTCAAATACCCGATCAAACCCATAATTACCAAATAAAGTACCATAGATTAAGGTGAGTAAATAAATAAAAATGCAAATAATGATAATTGTTTTTAAAAGCCGTAATAATAGCTGAATAACTACTAGAATGAGTAGAAATAATAAGATTCTGTCTAGATTATAAATCCAATTGAGTTCAATTAAATTTTGATGTGCAATTAAAAAAACGGGTATGGTAATTAAGACGTTTAATAAAAAAATGATAATAGTATCCCAAGGCTTTGGCAGAGAAAGCTTTTCCTTAAGTTGTTTAAGAGAAATGGTTTTTTGGGTTATCATTTAGAATTAAAACGATAAAATTAAGTAATTATTTAACTATGGTTTCATAAGAAGCCATTTTTTCAATAATATTTAACGTATGGAGTTGGTTTTGAACTTTCTCTATCGTTATTTTATCGATTTGTTTTTGTGACCAATGGGTAACACGCAACCATTCTTGTATGTCTTCAATTTTTTGATTGTATTTAGAAGCTAATGTTCGATCGATGCTTGGAATGCTCTTAAATTCTTCCGTGGTTGCATTGATAATTTCTAAAATTTGAGTAATAACCGCCATTTCTTTTTCTAGAATTTCATTTCTAACCGCAATAACAAAACAAGGCCATGGAGTAGGACAGTCCGCAATTCTTCTAAAAGTACCATTATCAACTAAAGGTTTTGTCATAAAGCGTTCCCACATAAAATAATCGGCAGTGCCAGATGATAAAGCGGTTACAGCACCTTCTATAGTATGTACGATTTCAAATTGTAAATTTGAAGTATTCCAACCATTTTTTTGTGCATTAACAAAACTCATTAAGTGCGAGCCAGAGCCTAATCTTGAAATAGCAGCGGTTGTATTTTCTAAATCCGATAGCGTTTCATAAGAAGCATTTGCAGCAACATGAATTCCCCAAATTAAAGGACTTTTTACATATACTTGAACAATTTTAGAAGAATTTCCAGCAACAATATCTTTAACGATACCTTCTGTTAAAATGACAGCAATATCCGTTTCACCTTCCCGAAGCATTTGACACATTTTTCCGGTTCCTTCAGGAACGTCTGTCCATTGTAAATCAATTCCTGCTTCTTCAAATTCTCCATTTTCGATACAGAGATGCCATGGTAAATTAAAATGTTCGGGTACTCCTGCTATTTTTATTGTTTTCATATTTTTTAGTATACGCTTGTGTTATTTGTTACTGTTTTTTATTTGCCACCATTTCCATAAAACACCTTCTGGATCTGGATAATCTTCTCTAAATTGCATACCACATTTGCTAAGTACCCGATTGGAAGCTGCATTTTGTGCATGAGTATATGCATTTATTTCATTAACATTCATTTGGTTCATTCCATAATCCAACCAAAATAGAGTCGCTTCAGTTGCATATCCTTTATTCCAAAAAGGAGCGTTTAATCGATAACCATAATCAAAGAAATTAGTATTCCCATTTTCAACACGATCGTTCACAAATTTTATACCTGTCCAACCTATAAATTCGCCGGTATCTTTTAAAATCGTAGCAAAACGACCTATATTGTTTTCTTTGTATTGTCGTAGTACATATTCAATAACTTGTATAGATTCTTGAATATCTTTTGCAGGTTTATTCCAAAGATATTGGTGAACCAATGGATTAGCATCCATAGCAAACATGGCTTTTCCATCCGATAACTCTAAAGGACGAAGTAGTAAGCGTTCTGTTTCAAATTTAAGGTTCAAATTCATCTTTTTTAATTTTATACCAATTGTGTAAGGTATTGTTAACCATATATTGATTGCTTCTTTCAAAGCCTACTTTTTCTAATAGGTGATTAGAGGCTGAATTTTTATTGTCAGCACAGGCATGAATTTCGTGTAATTTTAAAGTATGTAAACCGAACGAAATCCAAAATTTAGCTGCTTCTGTGGCATAACCTTTGTTCCAATATTTTTCAGCAAAACGATAGCCTAAATCATAAAAACTAGAATAGCCATTTTCTTCTGTTGTTCTAAATTTTAGCCCAGAGAATCCAATTAATTCCTTATTTTCTTTTAAAATTACGGCAAAACGTGCAATACCATTTTTTTGATGTTCCGTTATAATCTTATCGAGATAATTTTCAGCATCTGTTAAGGATAGAATAGGATTTCGTAAAAAACGATTGATTTTGGTACCCGAATGCATATCCAAAAAAGCCTTGGTATCTGATGAAATTAAGGGTCTTAATAGTAATCGTTCTGTAGTCAATTCTTGCAGCATAGTGACTTATTTTGAAGCGTACCAAACACAAGGGATGGTCTTATTCCAAAGGTATTCGTTTTTCAATTGTAATCCTATTTTTTCCAAAATTCTTCGAGAACCTTTATTATCAATATGTGCTGAAGCATATAATGTGTTTATTTTTAAATTCGAAAAAGCATATTCATACCATTTTGTAGCCGCCTCATAAGCATATCCTTTACCCCAAAATTCCTCTTTCAAACGATAGCCAATTTCATAAAAATGAGAATGATTGTTTTCTGTTTCTGTAATAAACTTTAATCCGCACCAACCCACAAATCGATTTCCATCTTTAGTAACCATAGCAAAACGACCAATTCCATGTTGTTCATATTGTTGCAAAACATTCTTAAGATAAGCAATGCTTTCTTCTTTTGTTGTAAAAGGAGTGTTACCTAAATAAAGATGTACCTTAGGATTACTATCCATAGCAAACATATCGTCTGCATCATTTAAATGTAATGGACGAAGAATTAATCGCTCTGTTTCTAATTTTAGATTCATATTTTATAATTTACAACTGTATGATATATAAAATTATAGGCAATCTATGAAAAACTATTTGAAATTACTGTACCAATTTTTCTAAGGTATAATCAATTAAATTTTCAACTACTTCATATGGATTTTGACTAAAATCACCTGTCGCTCTGTTTGCGATGATGGCATTCAAAGACAAACAATGATGTCCTAATAACTTTCCTAAACCATAAATGGCAGCAGTTTCCATTTCAAGATTGGTCATTCGTGTACCATTAAAATTGAAATTATCCATTTTGGTATTCAATTCTGGATCTTGAATAGCCAAACGCAACACTCTACCTTGAGGTCCATAAAAACCACCTGCTGTTCCAGTAAAACCTTTGTGCATTTTGGAACTAGAGATTGTATTGGCTAATGTCTCACTGCATTTAATAACATAGGGACGTCCTTTCTTTAAATCCCAATTGGTTTGTGCAATAAATGCTTCTTCAATTGCTGATTCTGAAATAGTGTCTATTAAATAAGATCGTAACATATTGTCTAAACCAATTGCATATTCACTCATTACAAATGCATCTACAGGAATATCTTTTTGTAAAGATCCCGAAGTTCCAATACGCACAATATTAAGTGCGGTGTGCTTTTCTTTTGGTTTTCTGGTTTCTAAATCAATGTTTACCAAAGCATCCAATTCATTTAAAACGATGTCTATATTATCAGGACCAATTCCTGTTGAAATAACAGTTAATCTCTTTCCTTTGTAACTACCAGTTTGCGTTTTAAACTCTCTTTTTTGAGTGGTAAATTCTACACTGTCAAATCGAGAAGTTATTTTTGCAACTCTATCTTGATCGCCCACAAAAATAATATCATGCGCTATATTTTCTGGTTTTAAGTTAATATGGTATAAACTACCATCTGGGTTTAATATTAATTCTGAACTTTTAATCATAATGTTATTGTGGGCTTGAGAAGCAAGCTCTTATTTAATTTTTATAAATTGTCAACTTTATATTTTTTTAACCTCCAACGCGTTTTGTTTTAAAACCTTTATTTTGAAGGAATTGCATTATTTTATCGCGATAATCGCCTTGTATGATAATTTCTCCATCTTTAAAACTACCACCTACAGCAAATTTATTTTTGATTTCTTTGGCTAATAATTTAAAGTCTTCTTCTTCACCTTCATACCCAGCAATAATAGTTGTTGGTTTTCCTTTTCTTTTTTCATATTTACAAATCATAGGTTCTTTTTGAACAAACAATTCATGTTCTGAAATTTCTGGTGTTTCTTCTTTTTCGGTTGATGGTTGATGGTCTGGAAATAATTTTTTTAATTGGTCTTCTAAACTCATTTTAATTTATTTTGGATCACAGATTGGAGATATTTAAGAAATAATAAAAATCTTACTTATGTTTTTTTAAATCATTAGTAAAAATTTTTCTTATAAATTGCGGATCTTTTCCAAAATTAAGAATTAATCCAACTTCACACTTTGTTGCTTTTAAATAATTCAATAATTGACTTTCATGTGTTTCTATTAAATATTCAACACATTTCAATTCAACGATTACTGATTCATTTACAATTATATCTGGAATATATTCTCCAACAATGATATTTTTATAATGTACATTTATTTTTTTATAGCTTTCAATTTCAAATCCTCTAGATTTTAACTCAATTATTAATGCATTATGATATACTTTTTCTAGAAATCCGTAGCCTAGCTCATTGTAAACATCATAATAAACACCTATAATTGATTTTGTTAATTCTTGATGAGGGAAAAATTTCATTAATTGCTATCATTATTTTAAAATTCAGATTAAAAAAGATTAAATAAATCTATATAATCAAAGTAATTACTTTCAATAAAATTATAATAGATTTTAAATTTTTTCAATTTCTTAAATCTGTGTTCCTAAGATTTTAAACTAAAAGAAAAAACCAAACCCCAAAATAAATGGGATTTGGAATTCTATAATTTGGAACTATTCCGATTACTTTTTGATTAATCCTAACTCCACTAGTCTTTCATGTAAGAACTCACCAGCGGTTATATCTTCGTATAATTTTGGATTATTTTCATCAATACATTCCGGTAAACAGTTTAAGCTCATATCACTTACTGGATGCATGAAAAAAGGAATTGAATATCGCGAACTTCCCCATAATTCTCTTGGTGGATTTACCACTTGATGAATTGTGGATTTCAATTTATTGTTCGTATGACGCGATAACATATCACCCACGTTAATCATTAATTCATCAGGTTGCGCAATCGCATCTACCCATTCTCCATTATGGTTTTGTACTTGCAACCCTTTTCCTTGAGCACCCATTAATAATGTAATCAAATTGATGTCACCATGAGCAGCAGCTCTAACAGCACCATCTTTTGGTTCATCCGTAATAGGAGGGTAGTGAATAGGTCTTAAAATACTATTTCCGTCTTTGATGTATTTGTCAAAATAAAATTCATCTAAACCAATGTATAAGGCTAAAGCTCTTAAAACATAAATACCAGTCTTTTCAAGCATTTGATAGGCTTGTTTTCCAACCGGGTTAAAATTAGGTAATTCCGTTACCTGAACATTATCAGGATATTCATTTTCGTATTTTGACCCTTCTGATACATATTGTCCAAAGTGCCAAAATTCTTTTAAATCTCCAGCAGAACGACCTTTAGCATGCTCTTTACCAAAAGATACATAACCTCTTTGTCCTCCAATACCAGGAATTTCATATTTTGATTTGGTTTCTAGAGGTAAATTGAAGAAATTTCTAACTTCAGCATATAAATCCTCTACTAATTTGTCATCTAAAAAATGACCTTTTAATGCTACGAAGCCGATTTCTTCGTAGGCTTTTCCGATTTCATTTACAAATTTTTGTTTACGTGCCGGATCATCCGACAGGAAATCACGTAAGTCAACACTAGGAATTTGTTGCATACTAAAACTTTATTGTTAATAAATCTAAAGGCGCTTAGCCCAAGTAAATACAAATGTATTGATTTATTTTTAATTTAAAATGAGGAAGTTATCAACATTTTGAGATACTGTTAAATTTTGGTAAAATAAATTTTATAACAATTCCATTTGAAAATGTTATTTTTCCTATTTTTGAATTCAAATAATTACAAACCCATTACCATGAACTTTGATAGAAAAGAGTTAAGCAATCCCGAATTGATAGATTTGTACAAAAAACTTTTAAAACCAAGAATGATTGAAGAAAAGATGCTCATTCTTTTACGTCAGGGTAAGGTTTCTAAATGGTTTTCAGGAATTGGTCAAGAAGCAATCTCTGTTGGAATTACTGCGGTTTTAGACAAAGACGAATATATTTTACCGATGCACCGTAACTTAGGTGTTTTTACAACTAGAGAAATTCCTTTGCATCGTTTGTTTTCACAATGGCAAGGAAAAAAGACAGGTTTTACTAAAGGTAGAGACAGAAGTTTTCATTTTGGTACACAAGAATTTAAGATTGTAGGAATGATTTCCCATTTAGGTCCTCAAATGGGAGTTGCAGACGGAATAGCTTTAGCTAATAAATTGAAGCAAAATGGTAAGATTACAGCTGTTTTTACGGGTGAAGGTGCTACTTCAGAAGGAGATTTTCATGAAGCATTAAATATAGCTTCCGTTTGGGATTTACCAGTTTTATTTGTGATCGAAAATAATGGATATGGACTTTCGACACCTACAAATGAACAATATCGTTGTGAAAATTTAGCAGATAAAGGAGTAGGTTATGGAATGGAAAGTCATATTATAGATGGGAATAATATTTTAGATGTTTTTCATAAAATTACAGAATTAAAAGCATCTATGATTGAAAATCCGAGACCTGTTTTATTGGAATTTAAAACCTTCAGAATGCGAGGTCATGAAGAGGCGAGTGGAACTAAATATGTACCTCAAGAATTAATGGATCTATGGGCAGAAAAAGATCCGATTGCTAATTTTAAAGATTATTTATTTAGGACTTTTGTTATGAATGAAGAGGATGATGCTTTAATTAAAGAGCGCATTAAAGCAGAAATTGATCAACATTGGGCAAAAACACAATTAGAACCTGAAGTAGAAGCAAATTTAGAAGAAGAATTAAACGATATGTACAAGCCATATGAACACGAACAATTCTTCCATTCTGATGTAACCGAAAATATTAGAGTTATTGATGCGATTTCAAGTGCATTAAAACTATCCATGGAGAAACATGAGAATTTAGTAATCATGGGACAAGATATTGCCGAATATGGTGGTGCTTTTAAAATTACAGAAGGTTTTGTAGCCGAATTTGGTAAGGATAGAGTTCGAAATACACCAATTTGCGAAAGTGCCATCGTTTCTGCTGCAAATGGTTTGTCAATCAACGGATATAAAGCGATTGTGGAAATGCAATTTGCGGATTTTGTTTCTACAGGATTTAATCCGATTGTAAATTTATTAGCAAAACAACATTATCGTTGGAATGAAAAAGCAGATGTTGTAGTAAGAATGCCTTGTGGTGGTGGAACTCAAGCAGGTCCTTTTCATTCACAAACCAATGAAGCTTGGTTTACCAAAACGCCAGGATTAAAAGTAGTTTATCCAGCCTTTCCATATGATGCAAAAGGACTTTTAAATACGGCCATTAATGACCCAAATCCAGTGTTATATTTTGAACACAAGCAATTGTATAGGAGTATTTATCAAGATGTTCCTGTAGATTATTATACCATCCCTTTTGGAAAAGCTGCAGTATTAAAAGAAGGAAATGAAGTGACTATTATATCTTTTGGTGCAGGAGTACATTGGGCTTTAGAAACCTTATCAAATAATCCTGATATTTCAGCAGATTTAATAGATTTAAGATCGTTACAACCCTTAGATACAGAAACTATTTTTAATTCCGTGAAGAAAACGGGTCGTGTAATTATTCTGCAAGAAGATACACTATTTGGTGGTATTTCAAGTGATATTTCCGCTTTGATTATGGAAAATTGTTTTCAATATTTAGATGCCCCTGTGTAAAGAGTAGGTAGTATT